>CAUVKI010000007.1:0-72546 GCA_963552605.1 uncultured Tissierellia bacterium | reverse complement strand
CTCATACTCCTATTGTATCATATCTTATATGGTGTGTAAAATTAAAATACTATACAATCCCTTTCTCTGAAAGAAAATAAAGCCTGAAATTTTATCTTTTGCTATTGAAACCCGTGTGAAATATTTTATAATTGGAGTGATAGTTTCGGTAAATAAAAAGGAGGTTGCTATGCCGCAAAAAACTTCATCAATAAAACTTATCAAGGCATTTTTGCCCTACTATGGAAAGTATCTTCATATACTTTTTTTCGACCTTGCCTGCGCCGGATTTTCAACGCTTTGCGATTTAATTTTGCCGGTAATGCTTAGATTTTTGACCAACACCGCAAAGGACTTAAATCTTACTATGGATTTGATCTTTAAGTGTGCGGCTCTTTTTTTCTTTTTGAGAATTTTTGACACTATGGCAAATTTTTTTATGCAAAATGTGGGACACGTTATGGGGGCGAAAATTGAAACGGATATGAGATATGACGCTTTTAAAAAAGTGCAGTCCCTCCCCTATTCCTATTTTAATACACACAAGAGCGGACAGATTCTGGCAAGAATTACCACCGATCTTTTCGATGTGACGGAATTTTCTCACCATTGTCCCGAGGAATTTTTTATAGGCATCGTGAAGTTTTTAATCTCGTTCTTAATTCTTATAAATATCAATGTTCCTCTCACCATTTTTATTTTTGCAATGCTCCCCATAATGATTATCTGCGCCTCAAGATTTAATTTCTCTATGAGAGTAAGCCAAAAGAAGCAAAGATTTTTGGTTGGGGAAATTAACAGCGGAGTTGAGAATAATCTTTTGGGTGCAAAGGTGGTCAAGTCCTTTGCAAATGAAGACTATGAGCTTGGAAAATTCCAATCGGAGAATAACAATTTTTTAAAAATCAAAAAGCACTTTTATGTGAGCGTTGCCGGAATGCAGGCTGTAAACAGAATATTTGACGGAGCAATGTATCTGATTGTGATTTTATACGGGGGCTATCTGATGATAAACGGAAAGATTACTCCGGGGGATATGTTCCTCTATACTCTTTACATCAATATGCTGCTTGCTACCGTTAAGAGAATAGTCGACTATGTGGAGCAATTCCAAAAGGGAATGACCGGAATGGAAAGATTTTTGGAGATTATGAGAGCGGAAAATGATATTCTCGACAAAGAGAATGCCTTGGAGCTTGGAGAGGTAAAAGGGGATATAGCCTTTAAAGATGTGTCATTTCATTACCCCGACGGTGATAAAAATGTTTTGAAAAATTTGAACTTTGAGGTTAAAAAGGGAGAGAATGTTGCAATCGTGGGTTCTTCCGGAGTGGGAAAAACCACCATTTCAAATTTAATCCCAAGATTTTATGATGTGTCGTGCGGTGAAATTACCTTGGACGGAGTGAATATAAAAGACATTAAACAAAAGTCGCTCAGAAATAAAATCGGAATAGTTCAACAGGACGTATATTTATTTTCGGGAAGTGTGAGAGAAAACATTTCGTACGGAAAAATCGGTGCAACCGATGAGGAGATAGAAACTGCCGCAAAACTCGCAGGGGCATATGATTTTATTATGGAGCTTTCCGAAGGATTTGATACCTATATCGGAGAAAGAGGCACAAAGCTTTCAGGAGGTCAAAAGCAAAGGTTAAGTATTGCAAGAGTTTTTTTGAAAAATCCTCCAATTCTCATTTTGGACGAGGCGACCTCCGCTCTTGACAATCAAAGCGAAGCAATAGTGCAAAAATCTCTTGAGGCACTGCAAAAAGGGCGCACAACCATAACCATTGCCCACAGGCTCTCCACCGTACAAAACGCCAGTCGCATTTTGGTGCTTACCGATGACGGTATAAAAGAAGAGGGAACTCATGAGGAGCTGTTAAAAATGAAAGGACTTTATCACGATTTGTATTACAAAACAATCTTATAAAAAAAAACGACCGTTTGAGGTCGTTTTTTTATCCTTGCGCCACCTTTATTTCTCCTACCGGACTCATCCAAATCTTTCCGCTTCCTCTGTATACATTGACCAATCCTTCTCCGCTTACTGCTGAACCTATAAGGGATTTTCCGGATCTTTCGACTGAAAACTCCAGCGAACCGCTCCAGCAAATCGCCATATTCCCGTCCACCTTGAGCACATCATTTTCCAGAACTATCTCTATCAGTTCTTCTCTGGGCACATCACTCTCCAAAGCGGCTATTCCGCCGCCTACAAGGGCAATGTTAAAAAGCCCCTCTCCTCCTGCCACGGCACTTGAAAAGTTGCTTCTCATAACCAACTGATGCTTAAGCTCCCTATCACAAGCTAGGAACAACCCGTCCTCAAGCACCATCTTTCCGCCCCAATCATCAACATCTACAAGCAGTATATGTTTATAGGTCGGCTCAAGTACCAAAAACCCGTCTCCTTCGTACTCGGGCTTGATTGCAGACTCTCCCGAAGCCGCTCCCTTAAACATCTTCCCAAGCAAATCTCCTGCACCTTTAATTCCCGTTGTAGCGCTTACGGAACCGACAGTCCACTGCATAGCCCCCGCCTGACAGGTTATTGAGGATTTGCTCACATCGCACATAAGCTGTCGTCTTCTCACATTCATCTGCGACATAAAATACTTGGTGGGAGCTTCCAAAGGAGTAACCGACAAATCCCTCTTAAACTCCAGCACCTTAAAAGCACCCATCTCTTCCTTAATCAAAATATCGTCATTATCCAAAAAATTATTGATTTTAACCATTTCTTAATCCTCCTTATTAAGTCATATTCCTCCATAATAATAATCTTTTATCGGATTTTTGTAAAGTGTCTAAAAAAAGATGTATAATGAAAAAACGGAGGGGGACTATGAAAAATATTTTAATTACCGGAGCAAGCAGAGGAATAGGCAGGGCGATAGCCTTGAAATTTTCCAAAAACGGAAACAGAATTTTTATAAACTACAAATCCGACGAAATTTCCGCAAGAGAAGTCAAGGAGTTATCCGAAAAAAAAGGAGCACAAGCTGTTCTTGTGCCCTTCGATGTGTCAAATTATCAAGAAGTTAAAGCCGCTCTTTCAGAAATTCATTCAATAGATATTCTGGTAAATAATGCAGGAATTTCCTATACTTCACTCTTTCAGGATTTATCTCTTGAAAATTGGCAGGAGCTTTGGCAGACGAATGTGTCCGGAATGATTTTCACGACACAGGAAGCAGTAAAAAAAATGCTCGGAAAAAAGTCCGGAGTGATAATAAATATCTCGTCCGTTTGGGGGATAAGCGGAGCGGCAACAGAGGTTCAATACAGTGCAACCAAAGGAGCTGTAATATCGGCAAGTCGTGCTCTTGCAAAAGAGCTTGCTCCGTCGGGCATAAGAGTCAATGCGGTTGCGCCCGGAGCAGTAAGAACCGATATGGTCAAACTCTCCCCTTTGGACGAAAAAACTTTGATTGAAGAAACTCCGCTTGGAAGAATGGGGACAGCCGAGGAAATAGCCGAACTTGTACATTACCTCTGCTCCGACTCGGCAAGCTTTATCACGGGTCAGGTGGTTTCTCCGAACGGAGGCTTGGTCATATAGATCACTTAAAGCTGTCGGAAATATCTATAACTCTTTTTCTATTCTCAAGAAACATCGAAAGAGGAGATATGTCCGCACGAAATATCAATTCCGGAGGTTTTTCATTCGGAGATACGGAAAGTAGATAGCATTGGCAAAATTCCAAATTGCCTGAGGGAGAATCCTCAGAAAAATATCTTAGGATTGTATTTCTATACTTCGGAACTATAAAATAGACTTTTGATCTTTCTTTTATTTCTCCTATTGCCGAAAGTTCTCCGGAGTACCCCATTTCATAAAGTTTTCTTTCCAACATTGTCCTTATGCCGAGGAGAGTTTTATTATCGCAATCTATCTTTGCAATCAACAGATCGGCACTCTCCGTTCCTCCGAGACTGAAAAAAAGTGCGTTTATAGGAATCTTTGAGCTGGAGGATTTTTCTATGGGAATCAGTTCGGATCTTTTTTCGCCTTTCTCATTGTAATGGGAAAAGCAGCCATATAAAATTTCTCCGTCAACCCAAAATTGAGGAAAGCCTTTGCTTTGCATATCCCAAAACTCGAAGAGCGTTTTTGCAACTCCGTACGGATTATCTTCATTTGCATATATCGAAACGGCGGAATCCTCAGCACAGGTTCGAAGAGCCTCCTCAAATCCCAGTGCTTTATCTATCTCATCAGCAGTCGTGCCGACTCCACTCTCTTTATTAAAATTAAAGCACAAAGAATCATCTCCCGACTCGGTGTGAAGAGCTACAAGAAGACTTGTAAAGGATTGGTTCTCCGAAGAGAAAAATTCCATCACCGGATTTATTGATGACTCTTGCGCAATATCCAAAGCACGAGTGAGTAAAAGCTGAATCATCTGATTGGAATTATCCGCATACTTGGTGTTGAGATTTAAAACAGGGTACTTAATTGAGTCGGAATATTTTGAAGATGGGAGACTTCCCTCGTAGAGCACGGGTTTTGTATCTTCCGATTTTGTGGAATTTTTTTTTGCTACGGTCATCTCCTTTGAGTCAACCACCTCTTCTTTAACCAACACGCTTCCGCAGCCACAAAGCAACATAAGGATTAAAATAACTGATAAAGGTCTCATCGCATCCCACCTTTCATTATTATCCGAGCATTCTATCAGATGAAAATAAAAATGTCCAATTCGATGTCGGCTCGGAAAACCACAAGCCTGCGACCACAAAAATTCGTGCATCTTCCGCAGAGGACAAATCGTTGATATTAACAATTCAAATAAATAATAGTGTTATTATTTTTTACGGTAAAAAAAAAAGAGGCGATATGCCTCTTTTTTATGCCCTCTTCGCCGCAATTGCCGGAGAAGAGTAAGTCTTTCTATCGTGATACTCCTGAGTTTTTCCCTCATTCCAATTCTGCACCGGACGATAATAACCCGTTATCCTTGAATATACTTCGGTCTTTACTCCGCATTTGGGGCAGAGTTCAGCTTCTCCGGTGATATATCCGTGATGAGGGCAAACGGAATAGGTCGGTGATAGTGTGTAATAGGGAAGTTTATAATTTTCAGCCACTTTTTTTACCAATTTTGCCGCAGCTTTCCAATCGGGGAGCTTCTCTCCCAAAAAAACATGAAAAACGGTACCGGAAGTGTATAGAGTTTGTAGCTCATCTTGAATATCCAAGGCCGAGAAAATGTCATCGGTATAGCCCACGGGGAGGTGCGAACTGTTGGTGTAATAGGGTGTACCGGACATATTTGCACTTTTCATCAGGGGATATTTTTCCCTGTCGTGTTTTGCAAGACGGTATGCGGTAGACTCCGCAGGAGTAGCTTCAAGGTTATAGAGTGCGTCATATTTTTCCTGATAATCCGAAAGTTTTTCCCTCATATGAGTCAGGACGGTTTTTGCAAAATCCCCCGCCTGTTTATGCGTCAAATCCACATTGAGCCAATTTGCATTTAAAGTCGCTTCATTCATTCCGACCAGCCCGATTGTCGAAAAATGATTTTCAAAACTTCCGAGATAGCGTTTCGTATAGGGATAAAGCCCGGCTTCCAAAAATTTTGAAACCACTCGGCGTTTTATATCAAGAGACCTTGCTGCCAAATCCATCATATGATCAAGACGCTTATAAAAATCTTTCTCATCTGAAGAAAGATAGGCAATTCTCGGCAGATTTATAGTTACTACTCCTACCGAACCCGTAGATTCGCCGCTTCCGAAATACCCTCCGGATTTTCTTCTAAGCTCTCTCAAATCCAAACGCAACCTGCAACACATACTTCTTACATCCGAGGGAGCCATATCCGAATTTATATAGTTGGAAAAATAGGGTGTGCCGTATTTTGCGGTCATCTCAAAGAGCAGGCGGTTATTTTCGGTTTCGCTCCAATCAAAATCCTTTGTAATGGAATAGGTGGGAATGGGATATTGAAAACCTCTCCCCTCTGCATCGCCTTCAAGCATAACCTCAATAAAAGCTTTATTTATCATATCCATTTCTTTTTTGCAGTCTTTATAAAAAAATGCCTGCTTTTTTCCGCCGACAATTGCATGCTCATCCGAGAGATCAGACGGTATCGTCCAATCCAAAGTGATATTTGAAAACGGTGCTTGAGTGCCCCAACGGGAGGGGGTGTTTACTCCGAATACGAAGGACTCAATGCACTGTTTGACCTCTTTGTAGCTGAGATTATCCACCTTTACGAAAGGAGCAAGATAAGTGTCAAATGAGGAAAATGCCTGTGCCCCTGCCCACTCGTTTTGCATAATTCCCAAAAAATTAACCATCTGGTTGCAAAGAGATGAAAGATGCTTTGCAGGCTTTGAGGTGATTTTTCCGCAAACTCCTCCCAATCCCTCCATTATGAGCTGCCGAAGAGACCAACCCGCACAATATCCCGTAAGCATCGAAAGGTCGTGAATATGAATATCCGCATTTCGGTGAGCATTTGCGATCTCGTCATCATATATTTCCGAAAGCCAATAATTTGCGGTTACCGCTCCGGAATTTGAAAGAATTAAACCTCCGACGGAATACGTCACGGTGGAATTTTCTTTTACTCTCCAGTCCATAACATCAAGATAACTGTTCACCACATCTCTATAATCAAGCAAAGTTTCATTGAGTTCTCTCAGGTTTTGGCGTTTTCTGCGATATAGAATATACGCCTTTGCCACATCGGAAAATCCCGACACGGGGAGCACCGCCTCAACGCTGTCCTGAATATCCTCCACACCTATGGAATTATTCGAAACCTTTTTTTGAAAGTCTGCCACTACTCTTAAAGAAATCAACTCCAAAATATCATTAGTGTAGGATTTTTCAAGAGCGTCGAAGGCTTTTTGAATCGCATTTTGAATTTTTTCAATCCTAAAAGCTTCCTTTGCTCCGTTTCTTTTGATTACTGATAACATTTTTTTCCTCCTGTTTGATAAAAACTCCTGCGCAGAAAGGATACCACAGTCGGAGAATAAGTCAATATGTTGTAATCAAAAAAAAGCAAAGTACAATATATAGTATTTTTTGCAACTTAGCTCAACCCTTAATAATTACGCTCGGGTGAATGGTTTTGATTTTTTTTAAGATTTTTTCATATTCTTCCTCGGAAAATTTTTCGAGATGAGTTTGGAAACGATCTCCAATTAGCGGCTCATTATTTTTGAATTTTTGAATTGAAAATTTTGCTTCCCTTGTCATCTCGGCAATTTCAATGAGATCTTTTTCCGTATGGAAGCTTTTAATCAAAGTTGTTCTGAATTCGACAATCACATCTTTTCTCTTTGAATGATCAATCAAAAGCGATACGGATTTTTTTATAGGAGCTGCATTAAAATTTTTTATCCCTACGGTTTGCGGATATTTTTCATAGGTGTTTTTGAAATCCATCGCCACATAATCCAGTAAATTTTCTTCCAAAAGTTTTGAAAGTTTTTCGGGAAAACTCCCGTTGGTATCCAATTTCACGGCAAAGCCTTTTTCCTTTATTTTTTTTATAAAGTCCGAGATGTCGCTAAAAAGAGCTTCTCCTCCGGTAATGCAAACCCCGTCCAAAACTCCCTTTCTTTTTTCAAGAAAATAAAAAAACTCATCCTCTGAAATTTTTTCAAGTCCGTCGTCCAAAAACACCAACGACGGATTGTGGCAAAAGGGACAGCGCATATTGCAGCCTCCCAAAAATACGGTGCATGCCACTTTATTTGGAAAATCTAAAAGAGTGAGTTTTTGTAAACCTAAAATAGTCATATAGTCAATTAACCTAATCAACCATTTCTGAATCGGGTATCGAAAGTATTGCCGAGAGAAAGTCTATTAGAAGATCTTTGTTTTCAGGATTTGTGAAAATATTTTTGAATACGAGGGGTGATGCTTTTTCTTTGTTTGAATCGGTCATTTTTTCCTCCTTAGGGTTATTATTAAGCTCACAGTTAAATTATATAATTATTGCGCCGGTTTGCAAACCCAAAATATTATAGAAAGACAAAGAAAAAACCCCTCTTCAGGGGTTTTTCTCTTATGCCTCGTGAATCGCTCCCACAGGACAGGCAGCCTCACAAGCTCCGCAGTCAATGCACTTGTCGGGGTCAATTGAATAAGGAGCACCCTCCATTATGCAATCAACAGGACATTCCGACTGGCAGCTTCCGCAGGATACGCAGGACATATCGTCAATCTTTCTTGCCATAGCTAAACACCTCCTCCCTTTCGTATTCTAACACTGAAAGGTGGAATTGTAAAGCTGAAATCAAATCACACAAACTTCTCCGTTCTCTTTTTGGACAATCGGGTGAGTAAGATCGGTGGGACTTAAGTAGATGAGTTTATACTTCTCTCCATCAATAAACACATCGGAGCCAAGGAGCATCGTACAAAATCTCTTGACAAAAAGAACAACCAGACCCGTATCAAGTTTTGAAAGATCTTCTTCCCACATTCTTTGCAGTGCTAAGAACACACTGTTTCCCTCGCGGGTAATTTTCTTTACATAGCTTTCCGCAACTTCTGCAATACTTTCATAATTTGCACCGTCAAAATCGGTTTCCGTTTCCAATCCTGAAGCTTTCATCATACCGAAATTCGTCGCATTCTTAAGATTAGTCTCATCAAGTCCTATCCATTCCCCAAGCATATGAGTGAGAGTTGCCGTATATAGGGAATAGTTATAGGCGGTCGGTTCAAGGGTGTTGAGATATTCCACCATATCACTCTTTACATCTTTTTCTTTAATGATGTCCGCAACAGGGTCGGCAATCTTTGCTACATCTATCGTGCCTATTTCAAGTCTTGTGATGTCGTGCTTTTTTAACCTCCTTATCAAATCGTCATTGATAGGAGTCCCCTTGTTGATAATTAGATTTCCTCTGATGTCAAATATGTCTTTTAATATAAAGTCCATAATCTTCCTCCTTTATTTTTTCTTCTTACTCGGCTCTCAGCTCAGTTTCAAAAATCACTCTGTTTTTGTCTTTCACAAAGACCTTGCCGACCACCTCCCCTTCTTTAAAAGGGTATTTATTTTCATTTATGCGAAGCGAGCGTTTAAAGTTTTTGCTGTCCTTTCTCCTCGCCTCAAAATTTCTATCGGGATGGCATATTAGAAATTTTTCCTTGCTCTCCCTTACATAAAGAACAATCGGCATTTTTTTTGAAACCCACACATCTTTGGCGTAATTTTTTTTTGAATATTCTGCAAAGTCAATTATGAAGCGATCTCTTTCCTCCAATTTTTTAAATCCCATATTTATTCCGAGAAGTCTCGTCTTGGAGTTGGAACATTTCACCGTCCATACAAGACATCTTCCGGCTGCTTTTGTATATCCGGTTTTTAATCCGTCAGCTCCTTTCACCGTGCCTAAAAGGGGATTGGTGTTTTTTTCAAACTTTTCCGTATTGGGCATAGGGATTTCTTCAATGCTTGTGAATTTTAAAATCTCCTTATGTTTTTTAAGAAGGTACAGTGAGAGCTTTGAGAGATCTCTTATGCTCATTTGATTTTGCACATCCTGAGGATAGACGGGAAGTCCTGTGCAATTATAAAATTTGGCTGTGGTAAGCTCCAATTCCTTTGCACGCTCATTCATCATTTGTGTAAATTTTTCTTCCGAGCCTGCAAGATGTCTTGCAAGAAGCACTGTGGCATCGTTTCCGGAGATAACCAACGAGGCGGTCATAAGTTCTTTTACGGAGTATTCTTTTTCGGGTTCTATGCCGTATGAGGAGCCTGACCTCTTGTCTTTTCTCGAAGCGGTGATAATCGTATCGAAAGTCCAATCCCCTTTGTCCAGAGCCTCTTTGAAGATAAGATAGCTCATAAGCTTTGTTGTGGAAGCTATGGATAGGGGAGTGTCTATGTTGTGGCTCTCAAGCACTTCTTCCGTCTCCGTGTCGATAAGGATATATCCGTTTGAGACTTCATTCATTTCCAAAGGTGAGAAACCGAGCAGAAACAGGCACAAAAAAAACGGAAAAAACTTTTTCAAGCCGTTCTCCCTTCGTTCGTAGGTAATTCCAGATTGGGTTTTGCCGTGAAGTCAAGAGAGCTTTCTCCCTCGGCTTTGTAAAAATCATAACCCGCCACACCTATCATTGCGGCGTTGTCCGTGCAATAGAGAGGTTCGGGATAGATAACTTTGATTTTTCTTTCAAATCCCTCGGAGAGCATTTTCTCTCTAAGCCGTGAGTTTGCCGCAACTCCTCCCACCATAGCTATGGTTGTGAGTTTTTTTTCTTCCGCAAGTCTGAAAGATTTTTCCACCAGCACATCACATAGAGCTTCCTGAAAGCTTGCCGCCACGTCCTCTTTCCTGTAGCCTTTTTTCTTAAGTTTATTCAGCTCATTTATCACTGCAGTTTTAAGTCCGCTG
Organism: uncultured Tissierellia bacterium; assembly: GCA_963552605.1. Lineage (GTDB taxonomy): Bacteria > Bacillota > Clostridia > Tissierellales > Peptoniphilaceae > CAUVKI01. Next base: position 62,175 of record CAUVKI010000007.1, on the reverse strand, counting down.
AAACTGAAATCATAATTCCTCTCTTTTACCATAACTCTTGGGAAATTGAAAGCTTCCTTGTTTCCCGACTTGGCTATTTTATCTATCTCAACCCCTCCCGGATAAGGCAATCCGATTGAGCGGGCTACTTTGTCAAATGCCTCGCCTGCAGCATCATCACGGGTCGTACCTATGAGGTTGAAATCCGTAAAACTTTTCACTTCCACCAGATAGGTATGCCCCCCCGAAACCACCAGAGAGATAAATGGAGGCTTCAAGTCGGGATAATTAAGATAAATTGCAGCTATATGACCCGTCATATGGTTTACGGCTTTTATCGGTATTCTCAATGCCGCCGAAAGACTTTTTGCGGCGGAGATACCCACCAGAAGTGCACCTATAAGTCCCGGTCCTTGGGTGACACTTATAAGTTCGAGTTCTGAAAGATTTATTTTCGCCTTATTCAAAGCCTCGTCAATCATAGGTAATACAGCCTCAAGATGCTTGCGTGAGGCAATTTCGGGAACTACCCCCCCATATTCTTTGTGTATATCCGTTTGCGATGAAATCGAAAGTCCGATTAGTTTCCTGTCGTCTAAGACCGCACAGGAAGTTTCATCACAGGAGCTTTCTATTGCAAGATGAATCATATAATATCCTCCGAATCAAGCTCGCGCCAAAGAATCAGCGCATCTTCACCGTTGTTTGAATAATAATTTTTACGAACGCCTATACTGTAAAACTTATGCTTAGTGTAGAGAGCGATTGCCGCCTCGTTGGAAACTCTTACTTCAAGAAGCATAGCAAAAAAATGTCTTTTTACGCAGCGTTTTATAAGATGAGCCATTATCTCATTTCCGAAACCTTTTCCGCGATGAGGGATATCCACGCAGACATTTGTGATATGCGCTTCTCCCAAAATCTCCCACATCCCCGCATAGCCCAATATGGTTTCATTCTCTTCCAACACGACGTAATAACTTACTTCCCGATTTAATTCCGCCATCAGAATTTTCTCGGTTATCGGGTCTGCAAAATTTCTTCTGTCCATCTCCACAATCAAGGGCACATCGCTTCTTAACATTCTTCTGAAATTAGCCATTTTTATCCATTTCCGCCTGAGAGGGTTTAAGATAGTTGGGCTTTAGGGCATAGGCGCTTTCGGTTTTATTCAACTCGATTAAGTGTTTTGCCAATGCCAAAACCGACGAGGCTTTCGGTTGACGAAATGCAAAGGGGGCGATTTTCACTTTGTTTCCCAATTTTTCCTCAAAAAATTTTCCATACTGTTCCACTCCAAGCCCCGTGAGAGTTATTTCGGAAAAGTTGGAGAGTTTTTCTGCGAGCAATTCAATATCATAGGCATTTTCTTTAATTACTTCCGATTTGTTATCGTATAGTGCACCGTAAACTCTGTTTCGCCTTGCGTCCAAAATCGGACATACATACCCCTCAAACACATATGCCAATGCTGCCAGAGTGGAGACGGGAATTACAGGTTTATTAAAGACATAAGCAAAGGTTTTTGCGGCAGTAATTCCTATCCTAAGCCCCGTGAAAGAGCCGGGCCCCACCGCTGTGGCATAGGCATCTATTGATGAAAAATCAAGCTCCTGCTCTTTCAAAAGAGAGGAGAGCGTTGCCTGTAATTTTTCACCCATACTTTTTTTGCATAAAATATTTTCTTCAAACAAAATTCGTTCGTCCTCCGAAAGTCCGACGCTCAAAAAATCCGTGGACGAATCTATGGCTAAAATTCTCATATGATCCTTTCTAATTATCAACGGGCATACTGTAACCTACGGCGGCGGCAGGCATTACGAAATAGGAATGCAAATTGTTTTCGGAAAGTTTTTTAATTACTCCGTCAAGCAATTCTTCTTCCAATACCATAAACACCGTTTCTTTTTCTTCCGGCAATTCAAAGGATAGAACCTCCGTGCCGTGAAATCCCGTGCCGTGAAGAATTGTAGCGCCTCTTGCTCCCGCAAGGCGAGCTGCTCCAACCAAAGCATCAGCTTGCCCTTTTTTGCAGACAAACCCCAAGCACGCAACCTTTGAAAAACTCGGAAGCACGGCTGTAGGTTCGAGCTTTGGAATTATTTCTTCCGTTGAGCCGGTTCTATCTTTCTTTATCTTTACAATCACACCCAAAAATATCAGGCATAAAACCGGACTCATAGCGACCATTGCGATAATTCCGAATCCGTCAATCAGCACATCAGCGGTTTCTATTATCTCCGCCGACCCTTGAGCAAAGGCGAGTATGAAAGTTGCAGTCATAGGACCGGAAGCGACTCCTCCGGCGTCATAGGCTATCCCGACAAACAAAGGGTCGGACCAAAAGGAAAGGATAACCGATAATCCGAAGCCCAAAAGCAAAAAATACCACAGTTTAACCTCGGGTATCATTATTCTTACCATAGAGAGAGACACCGCCGCTCCAACTCCTATGGAAAGCATAAGCCTAATCAGACGGACGGGTATGTGCCCTCCGGAAATTTCTTCAATCTGTTTTCCCAACACATGCACCGCAGGTTCCGCCAAAACAACTATCAATCCCATACATAATCCCAATATCGGCAGAAACGGGCGGAAATTTGTTGCAAAGCTTATTCCTATAAGTCTTCCCATATCCATAAAACCCGCATTGACTCCGGTCAAAAAAACCGTAAGTCCAAGCAGGGTATAGAGCAACCCGAAAAGCACATCTTTAAGTTCATCTTTGGAGATTTTGAACTTTATAAAGTTCAATACAAAAAACAATACGGAAAGCGGTAGTAATGAAAACAGAGACTCAACGAAAACCTTGGGCAAAAGTTTCAGTATGGGGTCAAGAATTTTAAATTCCAAAGAAAAGGGCGGAGCTTCTCCCGAAATCCTTGATTGTCCGGTAAAAGCGGACATAAGCATTACGGAGAAAATAGGTCCCACGCTCATAATTCCCACCAGCCCGAAGGAATCTTCCTCAAGTCCCTTTCCGCCCTTAATCTTTGCAAGTCCTGCACAAAGCGTCAGAACAAACGGAGTTGTAAGTGCGCCGGTGGTAGCACCGGAGGAATCAAAGGATATGGCAAGAAATCCCTCGGAGGTGAAAAAAGACAAAATCAGAATTAAAAAATAGGAAAATGCCATAAAGTGTTTCAGTGCAAGTCCTTTCATCATTCTGAACACTCCGAAGGTAACCATCACACCCACGCCCGACGAAATCAAATAAACCAAAACATTTCCCGAAATCGCACCGCCGGTCGCAAAGGATATCTGATCACCCAAAATAATAAGATCAGGCTCCGCAACACTTATCCAAAATCCCACAAGAAAGCTTAGCACAATGATTTTTAAGAAAGAATGTGAAGTGGCAATTTCTTCGGAAATATGCTCCCCTATATGCGGCATACATAAATCCACGCCCAGAAGAAATATCGAAAGTCCTATCAACAAAAACACAGCCCCTATCAGAAATCTGACAAGCACCGCAACTTGCACGGGAGCTATCGAAAGCGTCAAAAGAAGTACCAATATGACAATAGGAAAGAGAGAAGTTCCCACCTCTTTGAGTTTTTCATGAAAGACCGTCATTTTTCTTCCTTTCAGTCCTTTCGCTCGCTCCGACACTCCCGTTTTCGTTAAGACCAATCGTTTGTGCAACGGGCAGAACGAAAAGCATTCCCGCTCCGGGGTTTGTGAGTTTAAGTCCTTTTACAAATGCGGTTTCAAGTTCTTTAGGTTTTCCTCTTGGAACCAGAAACAGAAAAATCAGTTTTTCGGGTTCTATTGTAATGGGAAAGTAGAAATCTTTCGGTACCCCCGCTCCTCTCCCCGTAAGCATGGTGCCGCCTCTGACATTTTTTTCCCTTGCGATTGAGAGGGCTTTATTTTTATTTTCGTTATCGGTAATCAAAATCACCAAGTCCTCCGAAAATCCTCTTCCGCTCTGTTCAACTTCGGAAAATTCATACTTCTCCAAGGGAATTGAAAAAGCTATGCCTGCACTGTTATCTATAAAGCTCCCTTGGGATTTGAGTATGTCATAAAAAATTTTTTCTCCTTCTTCCGACACCGGCACCACAATCACATCTTTTGAGGAATAATTCAGGTTTAAAAGTTTAAGAATTTCCGAGTCGACGGTGCCCTCTCCCCTGAGGGAAATACCCTCGGAGATTCCGTGTTTTTTCAGCTCCGAAATAAATGCCGTACCCTTCCCGTGCTCCGTGATAAGCACTGCGACCAGACTAAACATAATACACCCGCCTTTGTTATTCCTGTTTTTTCGACACAAAATGTTCAATCCACAATTTAGGAAGTTCTTTCAGAGCCGTTTCAAAATTTTCCTTTCTGTCGGTATCCATAGACTTATATACCTCAAGCATTTTGGGAAGTATACTCAAAAAATCCGTCTTAAATTCCTCTATGGAAACGACTCCGGATTTTTCCGCCAGCGAAAAAAATGTTTCCACAAATTCCCTGCGTTCCTCATCGGACTTCGGTTTAAACCACATTGAAAGAAGCTTGTTTAAATCCAACACAAACTTGGAAAGTTTTCCGCTCACAAGCTCCTTGTCTCTAACCACAAAATTATACGCACTATGCTGCACCAATCCTACACCCTTGCTTTGTATAACCCTTGCATTGGTATCGTTTTCCATAATCAACCCGACTATTGAAGAAGTCGGAATATATTTCTCAATCTTATCCCTTATATTTCTATAACCCTTCTCATCAAAGACAGCTTTCTTAAATCCGGGTCCGTCGAAGGAGTAGACGCTCACAATCCTCTCCTGATAATTTTCGGGAAGACTCATAGCCGCATAAATCGCAAGATTTCCCCCCTTGGAATGTCCGCCCACTATAAACTCGCCCTCAAGATTGGTCATTTCCTTTTCCAAGAAGTAAAGTGCGTCCTCTTGGGACTTGATGGGCATTTTATATCCCATCTCAAAATCTTCTTTCCAATCGGCGACCTCCGCTCCGGTTCCTCCCATTGCGACAAAATATAAATTTTCCGAAATGCGAAATGTCATTGCACGAAAAAACTCGGGTGTACCTGACTCAATAACCGTTTCCGATGAGATGAGAAGAATTTCCGAAAATCTTTCACTGTCCTTTATTAGGGAAATAAGTTTTTTATTATTGTGCTCGTTGAAGAAATCGTCGGCAAATTTCGACTCGCCCATTTCTTTTAAAAGGAGAGGACATTTTTTTTCAGGCATTGCATAGGAAAGTTCTGAAAAAATTAAAGCGTCCACCGGATTAAAATTAAAATCTTTAAAGCTTCTGTTCTCGGTTTTTATATACTCCAAAATATTCATCGGTATTCCCCCGCAAAGATTTTATGCTCGGTCTTTCGCTTGGCTATTTTATATTATTTTTTTTGAAAACTGCAATAGCAAATTCATAATTTTTTCAAGGCTTGCAATAAAAATAGGCATAAATTCAAGCCGTCTTTATTGTCCTGCAAAAAAAAACGAACCGCAATCGGTTCGCATTTTTTATAATTACTCCACAACAATTCCCGCTTCGTTTTCCCAAAGCCCGTGAATATTGCAAAACGAAAGTGCATGAATTGTTCCCGACACTTCCGCCTTAAAATAGACGCTACCTCTCGGCTCCGAAAAAATCTGATTATCCTCGTCATGACATGAAAAGCTTAGAGATCCAACTTCAAATGCAGGCTTTCCCTGCGGTTGGAAAAACACCTTAATCCAATCGATGTGGTGCTTGTAGTTGTTGGGGTGAGCGATTTCCTCTCCCACACTCAACTTAACCTCTATCAATTCTCCCTTTTTTACCTTTTCGGGAGCCTTGATCACGGGAACATGCTTCTCGCCTTTCCAATCTCCTGATTTAATTGTACTGCTTATCATAATTACCACCTCCGCCCGAACCTGATACCCTTTTATTTTTTTCAGAAACAAAATTCTGCTTCAATCACATAAGCGGTGCAAAAATTTTTGCAACAGACCCTATGATTCGTCTGAAAATTGAAACGGTGTTTAGATTATTAAATCTTATCTCCTTGCAGTCCTCCAAAGTTTTTAAAAAATCATTTTCCATTTTTCTGGAAAATTCCCCCTCATGTACCAGCACCGCATTTTCAAAATGGTGATAAAGACTTCTGTAATCTAAATTTATCGTACCTATCACGGCTAAATCTCCGTCCTGCAATACGCATTTTTGATGAATAAACCCAGGGGTATATTCAAAAATTCTCACTCCGGAGCTTAGCAAATTTTTATAGTGGGTGTAGGCTATGGCATAGGGAATTTTTTTATCAGGAATCCCGGGGACAATTATCTTTACATCAATTCCCCTCTCAGAGGCAAACTTTAAAGCCTGTTCCATCTCATAATCCAAAATTAGGTAGGGAGTTGTGATATGGAGAAAATTTTTTGCGGTGTTGAATAGGTACAGATAAACATTTTCTCCAATCTTGTTATCGTCCAAAGGATTGTCGGTGAAAGGCAAAACATACCCTTCCGTATCCTCTCCCAGAGAATCGTGGGATAGAAAGTGTGCCGCTTCTTTTTTAAATTCCGACATACTCTTCTCTGTATATTTTTTTCTTTCCATTTCCCACATCTCAAGAAATGACAGAGTAAAAGTTTTTACAGCATCTCCCGATATCATCACTCCCGCATCTTTCCAATGCCCGAAGCGTTCCTTTTCATTTATGTATTCATCGGCGAAATTGCTCCCTCCGGTGAATGCGATTTTATTATCTATTACCACAAGCTTTCTGTGGTCTCTATAATTATAGTTCACGGAAAGCAGAGGTATTATCCTTGAAAAAATTCTGCATTTAATTCCCAAACTCTCAAGATATTTTGGATAACTTACAGGAAGTAGAAAAAATTCGCACATTCCGTCATAAAGCACCCGCACATCAAGTCCCCGCTCCGCTTTTTCCTTTAAAATGGCTAAAACCTCTCCCCACATCTTCCCCTCTTCCACGATAAACGACTCTATAAAAATAAATCGCTTGGCTTTTTTCAAACTCTCAATTGTTGCTTCAAATTGAGATTCTCCGCTTGGAAAATATTCCGCTCGAGTTTTTTTATAGATTGGAAATTCTCCTTGACGAAAAAGATATTTGGCAAGTCTTGCGGCTTGCGGGTCGTGGTTTGAAAATTCTTTTTCGGCGTGTTTCTCTTTTCTTAAGATACCTACCAATATTTTATTCACTCTTTCGATACGACCTCTTGTTCTGAGATTTGTAAAATTGAATTTGGTATATAGAAAAAGAATTGCTCCAAAAATCGGAAATATTGCAATCACGGCAAACCATGTGAGCTTTGCGGTAGGCTCCATATGCAAGTTTATTATCATCAAAATCACTATAACGGACAGGGTATAGAAGAAGGTAAAAAGCAAAGGAAATTTTCTTAACAGGACATTATAAAAATAAACTATGGTAAAAAACTGAATTGAAAAAATCAGCATAATCATTCCGAATCGACTGAATATAAGCGACAATATGCCATTTCTTCCTCGCTTTAAAAATTTTTTCCCCTTAGATGAAAGTTCCTTACTCATAATTCCTCCCTAAGAATATAAAAAGCCAAAATTCCCAAACAGAATTTTGGCTCATAACCGTCCCAAAGAGGATTCGAACCTCCGACCTTTCGCTTAGGAGGCGAACGCTCTATCCATCTGAGCTATTGGGACATACACCGATTATAATAGTTTTTTGGCTGAATGTCAATTAAAAAAATGAGAGCTAACAGAGTTCTCCGCTCTCAAGCTCTCTTTCTTCACCGTCTATGGACACCAACAGGCGTCCCGAAGCGGTGATTTTTTTTATTTTGACTTCTCTGAAATTTCCCTCAATCATTGCTAAGGAGGGTTTTAAGCTAAGGTATTTGTTTACTTCCTCATTCACCGATTGGGTCAATAAGAACTCATCATAGGCTTTTAGCAATTCATCTTTGATTATGGAAAAAACTTCCATAGTGTCAAAGGTTTTGCCCTCCATTCGGATGGAGGTTGCGGGGAGTCTTAAAGTGTCGGGAAAATCCTCCGCTTTATGGGATACATTTACACCTATTCCTACAATAACCGAATCGGAAACAAATTCCGTAAGTATCCCCGAAATTTTCCTGTCATTTACCAAGAGGTCATTGGGCCACTTTATCTTCGGGCAAAATCCCAACAGAACAAATGCCCTTGCAAGAGCTAAACCCATTACGATGGGGAGTGCTAAAACCGTTTCCAATTTTTTCGGACGCAACAGGACTGAAAAATAAAGCCCTTTATCCTTTGTGGAGAGCCATTTTCTGCCAAGCCTGCCTCTACCCAAGGTTTGTTCTCTTGCAATTATAAAACTTCTATCCTCAAGCTCCGAGAGATTTTGTCTTATATAGTCGTTGGTAGAGGGAAGCGAGTCGAACACCTTAATCATACATCAATTCTCTTAACCTTCCCGTAACTCTGTAAGGAATTTTTCTAAGTTCACTGATATTTTTTGCTCCCAACGCACACATTATAAGTCTTGTTTTATAAACTATGCTCTCAAGATAATTATCCGCATTATCATAAGAACCGTATAAAAGATAAGAGAGAATTTCTCCGGAAATAGATGTGAGATCCGAACCTATAACTAAGGATTTCACCAAGTCCAAAGCTGTTCGTATTCCTCCGCTCCCTATTATATAGAGCGACGGAGCGGCTTTTCTTGAGGTAATCGTTGCATAAGCTCCGGGATTTCCCACTCCGCGAAGCTCATCATATCCGTAATTTCCAAAGCGCAAATCCTCTATTTCCACGAAATTGGTGCCTCCGCTTCCTGCGATGTCCACAATCTCCACCCCGTATTCCGAAAGTCTTGACACAACGCTTCCCGAAAGTCCGAAACCCACTTCCTTTACAATCACGGGAACCGGAGATTTTTTTACTATCTCACAAATATTTTCTCCTATTCCCCGAAAATCCCTGTCCCCCTCTTCCATCACCAATTCGTGAAGCGGGTTGAGATGAAGCTCTATTGCGTCCGCATCTATAAGAGAAATTGCCTCCAAAACCTCTTCCAAAGGTTTCTTTGCGTTGATGTTTCCTATCAGGATGCCATCCTCTATAATCTCTCTTGCCACCTTAAAAGAAGCCTTTATCTCGTCCGTTGCTCCGAAAGCGACGGACTCGGAGCCTACAGCCATGGGCAGTCCGTATTTTTTTGAAAGGAGTGCCAAATCCCTGTTAATTCCATATGCTTCTTCGGGTCCTCCCGTCATTGCGTTAATCATCAGAGGAAATGAAACACGTCTTCCGAGAAAATCGGTTTCTGTGGAAATTTCAAAAAACGCCGTATCGGGTAAGGCGTTATGCTCAATGAAAATATCGGAGTAAAGAGGATCTCCCGAACCGCAAATCTTAAGATAGTTTTCTATATGTTCTCTCTTTCGCTCAATAGACATAGCTCCCCCTATTCCAACTTATAATCACCGAAAAGGGTATCCACCTTTTCTTTTTTGTCTTCTTCGTCGTTAAACCAATACCAGCCGCCGCTCTTAATCTTATGCCCATCTCCCTTTATTGTCTGCATATCCATTTTTTCAATGTTTATATTCCCTATCGCAGTTGCGGAAGAAAGAATTGTGGTTACGGGAATATTGGTGCTTACGGAATTTAATCCCGTCCTTATGAGATCGGGAAGTTTTAAAATGTTTTTGGGCTGAAGCACCGTTTTTGCAAACTCCTTAAGCCACATAAGCTGCACCTGCTCTCTTGTTAAATCACAAGGATAATAATCGGTGCGGTTGTTGTGTCTGAACCTTAGGAGGTCGTGAGAATTTTTGCCGTCCAAATGCTGCATACCTTTTTTCAAGTGAATATGAAGCGGAGGTTTGGCAGTGGGGTCGTCATAATTCATATCCACCGGCACATCAAAGTCCACCCCGTCGACCAAATCCACTATATCCATCACGCCTTTGAAATCAATCTTAACATAATAATCCAACTTCACTCCCAGATAATCTCCGATTGTCTTCATAGCAAGATCCGGACCTCCGTAGGAGTGAGCCGCATTTATTTTCATCATCTCGCCTTTTACGGGAACCCTACTGTCTCTATGGACTTGGAGCATTTTGATTTCACCGCTCTCAAGCATCACACGGGTTACTATTATGACATCGGAGCGTAATCCTTTCTCTATGTCCAACCCGTTTCCGTCTACCCCCAGCACCACAAAAAAAAGCTCCCTCGGAAAATTTTTCTTCTCTTCTTTGGGGCTGGGTTCAGCCTTACTTTTATCAGACTCATTTTCAGCTTCTGTCGGTTGAATGGGCTGATTTTTCGGAAGCGCAACCTTTTCAAATACCGTATACGCCACTGAAGCAATCACCAATGTCAACAAAAAAGAAATAATAAACCTTTTCAAGATAATGACCTCTCATTTCTAAAAATAATATGCTCACTGATGATACACCAATTTATTTTAATATTCAAGAAAAAATTCTATCAAGCACATCACAAACGCACGAAGTGAAAGAATATTACCAATGATTATGGAAAATTGCGGGATTGAAAATTTTTTCTAAAAGGGCTTGATTTTTAAAAAAAGATGTCGTAAAATTTAGCGGTCATAGTTTTGGTCAATTAACTCAGTTGGTAGAGTATCACCTTCACATGGTGGGAGTCATAGGTTCGAGTCCTATATTGACCATCGTGTTGTTTGGCGGCTTGTGGTTTGTATAAAATATCATAAATATAGAGAGAGGTGTTTTTTTTGCAATCGTGGACATTGGAGCTTGAGAAAAGAGAAAGTTTGGGGAAAAACCAAGTAAAGAAAGTTCGTGCCGAGGAGAAAATTCCTGCCGTTATCTATTCGGCAAGTGATGAAGCCTCGAGCGTTAAGGTATCGGAGAAGGAATTCAATCGTGTGTTTAAAGAGGCGGGCACATCAAGTATGATTACCCTTAAAATTGATGGAGAGGAAAGACCTGCGATAATCAAAGATGTGCAAAAGCATCCCTATAAGACGGGATTTTTGCATATTGATTTTCAGCTCTTGAATATGAATGAGAAAGTGAAGATGACTGTGCCTGTTATTTTGCACGGAAGGGACAGGATAAAACTTCAGCCCTCTATTTTAATTCAAGTTTTGGATCAGATTGACATTGAATGTCTTCCCAAAGATATTCCCAATAACGGGGGGGAAGTCAATGTTGAGGATATGACATTTGATCAGCCTGTTCTCGTCAAGGACTTGGATATTTTCAAAGATGGAAAAGTGACTGTTTTGAGAGATGCGGAAGATGTAGTTGCAACTCTTAACCCTCCTTCTATGGCTAATGAAACGGAAACTGAAGTTGAAGCCGGGGAAGTTGAGGTTATTACCGCAAAAAAATCTTCAGGAGAGTAATTTAAAAAGCAAAGGTTTAATAGCCTTTGCTTTTCTTTTGTGCGCTTTGCGGCGTATGTTTCCATATTGAGATAAGTCTGACGGTAAATCTTCAGTCTTCACATTTCTTAGTTTTTTTCAGAACAGGCGAATTAAAAAAGCGACCTAACTCATTATAAAACAGTTGCTCCCAAAAAAGCAAAATGATTTTAAGCCGCTTTCAATAAAAATATTCGATTTTATCCTATCAAATCAACTTGGTTAATCGTACCCGCCTTGCCGTTTTCTTTGAGATATATTCCGCTCGCTCTCATTTTTCCCCGCATTTCGGATCCGTCCATAAGAGATAACTTGGTGGCGGTTCTTCCGAGATAAATAGCACCCACTCCCGCTTCTTTCAGATTAATCAGGCTCGGTTTTCCGTCCTTGTCAAGCGTCCATAGCTTGAGTTTTGAAAATACCGCATCGTTTTCATCAATCCAACCGTTTTTGTCGCCGTCATAAGCCGCAAGATCTTTAAAACCGTCTCCGCTCTTCGTGCCGAATAATTCCGAGCCGTCGTTTACTTTTCCGTCTCCGTTTTTGTCCAGATGTAAAAATCCCGAACCCTCTCCTGCAAATGAAATATTATCCATCACTCCGTCCGCATCCAGATCAAAATCTATGCGAACTTTGGAAAGTCCTGCCGGAGCGTCCTTTATGTTCAAAACCAGAGGATCGACAAATCTCTTTATTCCCTTTTCGTGCGAACTGAAATAGACCGTTTTTTCCGAGCGTGAAGAAAACTGCAAGCTTAAAGAAATCTCTCTGCCGTCCGAAGTTTTTATAACACCTCCCGCCTGAAATCTCACATTCTCTTCGGAATGCTCGTACCCTTCGGAGAAGTAAGAATACTCAACCAAATTTGAAACGGGCGACTGCCCGCTTGAAAGACCTATTCCCCCAAGACTGAGTACTCCCCTAAAGCCTAAGTTGAGTTGAAACGCCTCCGCTTTGAACACAAAAAGCTCAATACCGGTTCGCTCGCTCCTGCTACCGAAGAACAGCTCAAACAGATTTTTTATCATCTCTTGAGAAGATTTAATTGCATCTGCAAAAGTGTCCATACTCTCCCTGTTTCTTGCAATCTGCTCATTCAAGTCCTGAAGTCTTCTACTGATATCTTCCGCATCCTGCGATTTTTGTGGCTGTGCCTTTTTTTCCGGCTCGATGAATTTTTTCACATTCTCGGATTTGTCATTTTTCTTTTGATACTTATAGTTAGACTCCTCCAAGGTCATATTCGAATGTGTTATAGACTTTCCCACGGTTCGGGTTACAGCTCCCGTACCCAAATTCTTAATGCTGTTGCTCACGAATGTTTCTTTTTTTGTTCTCACGCTGTTTGAGCTTTTAAGCATAACTTCCGAGCTTTCAATTTTCATAATATCCCCCCCCTATACATCAAGACCTACAAGAGCACTATCGGCGAATTTCAAAAAAACTTAAAACAAAAAAATCCGCCAAGAGGTTAAACATAACCTCAGACGGATTTTTTATTCTCTGTTCACAATCGCAATCCACTTTCCCGACTCCAGCACACGCCTTAATCTTCTTTCAAACTCCAAACGAGAAAGGTTGATGAGTCTTTTACATTCATTACATTTCAGCTTGATATCAATTCCCGTTGAGAGAATTTCCCACTCATTCGCTCCGCAGGCGTGAGGCTTTTTTAATTTCACTATTTCTCCTTTAGAATATTTAAGCATCAAATCCCCCCTCTTTCTCCACAAGCACCGATATTCTCGGACACTTATATCCCGCTTTCTGCCACTTTGAAAGCAAAGCGTTGTTAAGTGCCTTGGAGAGTCTCCAATGGTCTTTCACATCGCAGATAAAAGCTATTTGAATTTTATAACATGTGTCGGTGAACTCACTAATCCCCTGTACAATCGGTATTTCAATTACCGCTTCTTTGTTCTCGTCATAAAATTCATCTAAGGTTTCACGCAGGATTTTTATTGTGTCATCTACCGGAACCGATATCGAAACCGGATATGACAAATGACAGGTGTAGGGACTTCTGCTGAAATTGATTACGGAAGTAATCGTTCCGTTCGGAATTGTGTGAAAAGAACCCAGCCCGTCTTTAAGCCTTGTTGAACGCATTGAGAAATTCACCACCGTGCCGTCGTGCTTGGTGTCCGCATTTACCGAGATATAATCCCCGACTCCGAATTGATCCTCCGCAATTATAAACGCTCCGGACAAAGCGTCTTTCACAAGCGATTGCGCTCCAAATCCCACAGCAACCGACACCAATCCTGCGGCAGCCATCAGAGAACCCGTTTTTACTCCCATCATATCCAAGAAAAAAATCGTCACAAAAAAATAAACAAAACCCCTGACGCAATTTATTGTGAGGACTAAAAGCGTCTTAACCCGCCTTGCACGCTTGGGGTCCTTTACATCTCGGCTGCTTTGAAAAAGTTTTTCCAAAAGCTTTCTCACCAAAAAAACAAAAATCACCGCCGTAAGCAAAATTACCGTGAATGACAGAAGTTTTCCCGCAAACTCGTTTTTCCCGTTTTCTATAAACGAAATCAAATTTTCCATGACTCCAATTTTTCCGTCGCCTTTTGACCCTCATCGCCAACCGTAAAACGCCACAACTCGAAAGGGTGAATTTTTTCTTTGTGGACTAAGCTCTTTACTTCCGACAAAATATCTTCATCAAATCTTATCGCCAATCCGCAGCTTGCGGAAATTTCTCTGGGGGTAGGTATGGTTTTATTCTTAAGACCGAGCGACTTGAATGCGGATTCGGCTGAAATTGCAAATGAAGTGGTGGCGAAAGTCAGTACATAATGGCTTTTCATACTATCCGATTGAAATGACCTTCCCGTCGGAAAGCATAGTTTCGTATATCAGGTACATATTTCCTATCTCCCCCACTCCGACTTTTTCCTTTATGGAAAAAAAATCCACGCAAGTTCCGCAGGAGATAATTCTAACTCCCAAATCCTCAAGAGCTTTCAAGTCTTCAAGCACTTCAGAACCCTCAACGGTCAGTTTAACTCCGGTGTTATAAAAAATCATTGTCTTTGGATGGGGATTTGTCTCTTTCACGGTGTAGATAAAGCTCTTAATGAGGATTTTCCCGAGTTCTTCGTCCTCACCAAGCTTGTCCTGTCCGAACAGAAGAATTGCGCCCTCCTGACCGTTTTCCTTTGCTCCTTCCGAAATCGTAATTATCGTGTGAAATTCTTCATCTGAAATCTTTTGAGATGAAAAATCATATCCCATGGAGTTTGCAAGTTTCTCAAGATTATTTTTTGCAACCTCGTTATCAACGATTGTCTTTATCGACCCCTCACCGATTTCCCCCAAAGCCTTTTTTGTCATAATCACGGGCTTTGGGCATTCAAAACCCCTCGCATCTACAATGTTCATATCATCCCTCCGTTTTTTATTTGAGAACTACTCCGGAACATACTTAAGATCATTCCACCTTGCCCCCTCTTCGGAGAAGAGCAATATAAGTCTCCCGTTGGTGATACATTCTGAAATATCAACCTTTTCTTCAAGCATTAACTTTCCGTTTTCCACAATAAAAAATCCCGACTTTCCGGAAACCAAAAACCCTTTATCAAATTTTTCAATTTTTCCCTCGCCCATGCTGTGAGAAATATTCAAAAGTAAATTCCCGTTGAAATCGGTTTCGATAAAACGATCTTTCGTCAAAATCCCCACAGTTTCGCCAATAGATATGCTTAAAATTTCCCCCCCGCCTATCTCACCCTTGGTGGTCAAAACCTCTCCGAAAAGTTTTTTTGAAGTGTTATTACTAAAGAATAAATTATCTTTTAGGGCATAGACATAAGCGTCTTTCCTAAAGGCGGCATCAATTATAAGCTCATCAAGCAGCAAAGAATCTTCAATTTCTTTTCCGCTTAAATCCACAAAATGAACTTTACTCGTAATTTTTCCGTCCAAGTACGAGAAAGTTATATAGCAAACCCTGCCGCTTTTTCTGTCATAAGAAAAATTTCCAAAGTGTCCCACACGCCTCTTTTTTGAAAATAAAAGAGTTCCGTCGGGATAGAAAAGCTCCAAAAACTCGGAAAATTCTTCTCTCTCTATGACCCCGATATAATCCCCCAAATCCTTAACAGCCTCGACGGGATTTGAAGTTTTTATTATATGCGTGCGGTTTCCCCGTTCGTTGAAAATAAAAATTTCCTTTTCTCCCTTTCCGAAAATCACACAGCGCCCCTTTCCCGGCACAATTTTCGGATTTTCAAAAATAACTTCCCTTTCATTAAGCACTTCATTATCTTTAGTGAGGAAAATCACTTTGTTTTCCTGCCATAAAACCAAGTTTTGCCCGCACAAAAAAGCATCCGTATGAGCCGGCACCTTTGGGGTAACCGAAATCAGCGAAAGCTCTCCCCTTATCGGATGAACTCCTCCTTTTATCCAATTTGAAATCAAGAGCCTATTTTCTTCAACCCTGAAAATCGCCGCCGCTACAATAGCCGTCACAATGAGAAACACAAAGAAAAACTTGAATAACGCACTGTGTTTTTTAACCATCAATAATTCATTGCTCCCTCACCAAGAAATTGGGAAGTGTGACCGAGTCTTTAATTCCGGAAATAAGCAGTTTTTCCGAACCTCTGGTGAGAAGCCCCTGAAACTTGCCTCCGTATAAAAACAATCCCACTACGGTTTTGAAAGAACGCCTTTTTGCCTTCTCTCCCTCAAACACTGTTAGAAGTCTTTCATAAGGTTCTATAAAATTTTGAGCAAGATATCCCGTGCCCTTATAGGTTTCAACGAGAAGTTCCCAGTCCGCCTTCTTAAAATCCTTCCCTATAAACACTCCCTGAGAGGCATTTTTGTCGTAGGGTTTTATCACAAATTTATCTTTGTCTTCAATCACTCTTTGAATAAGGGATTTATTATCCGTGAGGGTTTCAGTCTTTGGAAAGTGTTCACCTATAAAATCCCGCTCCTTTTTGGAAAACGCATTGAGCAATGAAAGTTTTTCCAAGACTTCAAACGATTTCTTATGGTGTATAAGCTGTGAGCGAATTTCTCCCACGGTACACATTGCGTTGTTCATATAGGCTTTTATGAAATCGGGAATTTCATCAATTTTTTCCAGAAGTTCAAAAGTCACAATTCTTCTGTATAGTAAATCTATCCGCTCCCCCTTATAGAAAAGTTTTCCGTTTTTGAAAACGGTATCCCTCGGATCGCAAATCACACAGGATAACCCTCGATTCTCAATTGCACGCTTAAAGACCTCAAACTCCGCCGAAGTTCCGCTCTCTATAAAATCACATATCGCAACATTGGGAGTTTTTCTTCCTCCCCACTCCTCGTAATAAGAAAGCAGTTTATCCACCCAGGAATTTATAAGCTCAAAACTCTCAAGTTTTAAATTAAAATGTTCTTCATAATTTTTTAATGCCAGACTTTGCTTTAATATCCCACCGAGTTCGTTATCTTCGTTCATAGCCGAAGAACCGTCAGTATTTATCTCGCAAAACCAAAAATCTTTCGGAGAATTATAAAACAAATCATATCTTCCTATCGGTGCATTGCTTGCATAACCTTTTTCCCTCAGGATTAAATTCTCCAAAGCTTCAGGAAATCCAAACAGCTCTCTGATTTCTCTGTTGTCTAAATATAAATCGGTGAGCTTGTCGGTAATTCCGGCAATCATTAAAGCTATCTCTCTGAAAGCCGAAATATCCTCCTCACTCCAAAACATGGGGTGAAGGAGAAAGGGTACAACCTCCCCGTGATAATAAGCATTTGAGTTTTTCGCTTTTTCCCGAGCATTCAAAAAATCTTTTGCATAAAGCTTCGGGTTTTCGTTAAGGACTTCAAAAAAATCATCATCGAATTTATTCATATCTCTCCCTAAGCGTCATCTCCGAGCGCGCCAAACTGTCAAGAGGTTTCAGATAAACCTGTTCTTCCTGTTCCAATCCGTAGCGTGCGTCGGTAATAATCCTGTCGAATAATTCCACAAGCTCCATCTGCGCATATTCGGTATGAATACCCTCTTTGAGAATATCTTTTTTTGCCTCCTCAATCTGAAACTCGGTTGTATTTCTAAAGAAATCATACAAATCATTCAAATTCTCTCTATGATAAAAAATCCCCTTGCACATAGCACATAGCCCCAAGGCATATTCCTCGGGCACGCTGTCGGGAACCCTTATTTCCAGATAATTTCTCACCCTCACATCTGAAAAATTCATAGAAAGCAAATGTTCAATTCCATTTTCGTCAGCCTTATCAGGTCGAAACACATCTTTTGCCTTTTTATCTCCCGTTTCCTTTAACTCTCCATCCTCCAAAATCAAAATCGGAGGCTTATCAAGAATATACTGTGCAAAATCTTCATAGGTGAATGAACTGTTCATCGCACCCTCCACAATCCCGCAGCGATCCGGATCGGTGTTATTCCAAATCATGGAGCGTAACGCAAATCCCTTATAGGGTTCTCCCTCAAACATCGGGGAATTGTCAAACATTGCATAGATCATAGGTACGAGTGCATTTGCAACATAAAATTTCTTGTGAAAATCTTTCTCCGACCTGTAATCAACCGCCACCTGAAGACTTGCGGTTCCTTTCATCATATTATGTGCATAGCAGCCTTTATTTTCAAAATACCTATACATCACCTGATATCTTTTTTTGGGAATGAGACTGATATCCTTAATTTTATCCTTCGGCAAATATCCCAAGTTTTGAATCCTTAATCCATAGTCGGAAACGACTTGGTTCAGTATGCCGTAAAAAACTTCATAGCGTCCTTTCAGCACGGAAATCTCCGAAGAAGGAACTGCGGAAAATTCAATCTGACCGCCCGGCTCAAGCGTTATTGAGAAATCCTCGTGGTTTATGCCTAAAATATTCTCTCCCTCATAAATTCCCTCATAACCCATAGCCTCTATTTTTTTGAGTATTGCACAAACGCCTCTCTCTCCCTCATAAGCGACATTCTTTCCGTCCTGTTCGGTTATGAAGTGCTCAAGCTCCATTCCTATCTTTAAACTCTCTTTGTCTTTTTCTCCTCGTCTTAAGTAATCGGCAATAAGTGAAACTTGCCTGTCATAATCCATATAAATCCCCTTTCATATAAATGGCGTGGTGCTGCTATACCCGTTTTTTTAATCGTTCACGCAAAACGATTCAAGACGATATGTACAGTTTAGCACATAACACAAAGCTTAGCAAATTTCAAATCACAGCCGCTACTACATCAAATTTTTTATTCATTCATTCTTTTTTATTTTTTTATACGCTTCATTTTTGTTTGAGCGCTTTGAGATGTTCCGATTGGGATTTTATGTATAATCTATGTTATAATCGAAGCGTTAAATAATAATCGGTATACAAAAAAACTTAAAGTTTTTAAGAAGAGGGCATTTTATGAATGCAAAAAAAGTTAATTGGAAAAAACTCGACACCGCCTCAAATATCTTTCTTGCTGCAAGAAGCGCCGTAGACAGCAAGGTTTTCAGATTGAGCGCAGCTTTTTATGAAGAAATAGATAAAGATATTCTGCAAAAAGCTCTCGATAAGGCATATGAAAATTTTTCTCTCTATCACTATGTGTTAAGGGGAGGAATGTTTTGGCATTATTTGGAAGAAAGCACTCTTAGACCTGTCATTGAAGAAGAAACCGACCCCCCTTGTTCAAAAATATATGATCCGGATATGAGGGAGTTGCTCTTTAGAGTTTCATACCACAAAAAGAGACTGAATTTGGAAGTTTTTCACGCTCTTTCGGACGGCGCAGGCGCAATAAAATTTTTTGAACTGATATTATATTTCTATTGCAAGATGAAATATCCGAATGAGGCTTCTTCAATAGAAGAACCGAAAGCTGAATCCGATGAAGATTTAATGCGGGATGGATTTGACAGTCATTTTGCACACTTTGAAAACAATAAATCTCTGTTCGGACAAAAAATCGGAGATGCTACGGGAACGGGAAAAACTCCCCATGTGTATCATGCTCACGGAACAAAAACCCCTGATTTGAGAATGAAAGTTCTGGAAGTATTGACAGACTCAAAGGAGATGCTCAAACTCTCCAAATCGTTCGGAGTATCGCTTACCGTGTTTCTCACTTCGCTTTTTTTATACTCGGTATATCTTAACGCCCCACGCAGAGAGCGTCTGACAATTTCCGCCTCGGTTCCTGTAAATCTCAGAAAAAAATTCCCGACGGAGAGTGCAAGAAATTTTTTTTCAACTATGATAGTTTCCTATACTTTTTTGGGAAATGAAAAAATTGAAGACGTGGCGGCTTCCATAAAGACCCAGTTTGAAGAAAACACCAAACCCGAAACGCTAAGGGCAAAACAGCAGAGCATTCTTCTATATGAGAGAAATAAAATTGTAAAACTCATTCCTAGAGTTATGAAAGACTTCGGACTCAGGATAATAAACGCTCACGCAAATAAAAAGATAACGGTTTCCGCCTCGAATGTCGGAACAATTTTCATAAATCCCGAACTTGAAAAATTTATCCACCATATCTCATATCTGGTGGCGGCGGTGCGCCCGCAGTTCGTTGCCTGCACTTTCGGCAAGATCCTCTCAATAGGATTTACAGATCCCTTTCAGGAAACCGCCATCTATAAAAATTTTGTAAGATTTCTTACTGACAGAGGCGTAAAGATTGAGTTGTATTCAAATAACATAAAGGATTAAATGGGAGATGAAGTATGAAAAAATGCAGTCATTGCAAGGTGAATTTTTCCTCACCCGATAACCGTTGCCCGCTTTGTTATAGAATTTCCGAGGAAACCGAGGGAAGTGAGGATTATGCCTACCCGATAATTCCTCTCAGATATTCCTCTCAAAAGGGAATAAAGCTCCTTATGTTCATCTCGGTGATAATTGCGGTGATTTTAATTTCTGCGGGATATATAATAAAAATATCCCTAAGGGCGGTTCTTTTTTCTCTTTGCATAATAGCCACGATGTGGATTGTGCTCATAAGTATGCTACAAAAGAGGAGGAGCATTATAAAAAGTTTTCTTAATCAGATTTTAACTTTTTCAGCTCTCTTTGTGATATGGGATTTCGCCACCGACTATAGGGGGTGGTCAATAAGCTATGCAATTCCAATTTTAAATATTTCGGCATTGATTGCAATGTTTGTGGCGGCAAAAATAACCCGCTCAAAACCCGTAGATTTTTTAATCTATCTTTTAATTGCGGGCTTTAGCGGGCTTTTACCGTTTCTGTTTCTGCTTATGAAACTCACCGAAAATCCTATCCCCTCGGTCTTATGCGTGGGGACTTCCGTAATTGCGATTTCGGGAATAGCCATTTTTTACGGGGAAATAATTTTGGAAGAGATTAAAAAGAAAATGTCCCTGTGATTTCAATTCAATCCGTCCAAAAATTCTCTCACTATTGTGAGCGACTCCTTGACGGCGGAGAAGAGCCATGGAAAATTTATAAATCCGTGCACGGCGTCCTTCATTCTTTCAACCCGCACCAATCCTCCCGCACTTCTAAGCCTCTCCCCATATGCCTCCCCCTCATCTCTTAGGGGATCAAACTCCGAGGTGATAATCAGGGTGGGAGGCTGATTTGAAAAATCCTCTGCCATAAGCGGGGCAGCATAGGGATTTTTTCTGTCCTCCTCCTTTTTTACATAAAGGGAATAGTATTCGTCCACGTTTTTTGACGTAAGTCCGTAATCAAATCCGTTCTCAATTGCGGACGGAAACGGCGAATTTTCGGAGTGATCCCAGTAAAGCACCGGATAAAAAAGCACCTGTGCTTTCGGCAAGGGCTTTTTCAAATTTCTGACTTTCAATGAAATGGCGGCGGCAATATTCCCCCCCGCACTATCTCCCATCAGAATTAAATGCTCAGGAGAGGTTTTCAACACACTCCCCCCCAAGATAGCCTCAACCGCATTAAAGCAATCATCAAAACCTGCGGGAAAAGGATTTTCGGGTGCAAGTCTGTAATCTACGGAAATCACTCTTCTTGCCGTAGCCTTTGTTATATTCATACAAGCCTGAGCGAAATAATCAATGCTCCCTATAACCCAACCTCCGCCGTGAAAATAGCAGATAACTTCTTCCGATTCCATTTTCTCCGGCTCAAAAAGTCTCACCCTTATTCCCTCTCCCACAGGCAAAATCCTATCTTTATTTCTTTCTTCAATTTCGATATTCATAGAAATAATCCCCTGAAACTTTCTGATTTTTTCATATTCTTCAGTTATGTCTATTTCTTTGCTGGAATAAAATTTCAACAAGCGTTTTAATATCTCTTTCATACACAACTCCCCTTGCAACAAAAAATCCCCGACAAGCTCAGCTCGTCGAGGATAAAAACAAATCATTCCCCTCTAAACTCTTTCAAATAGTCCTCAATTCCACTCTTTGTTTGAATTTGAATTTGCCCCGACTCGTAAAGGTCATCAACTATATCTCTAATATTCGAAATCGAATATATTTTTATTCCGAATTCTCTTTCCATCTCTCTAACGGCTGATTCCTTACTCTTTCCCCGCTCCATTCTGTCCACTGCAATTATACAGCTGTCCACCGACTCTTCAAATCCCTCAAGCTTCATGGTTTCCCTAAGAGCTGTACCTGCGGTCATCACATCTTCTATGACGGTTATCTTATCTCCCGCTTTCGGAACGGCTCCCACAAGGCTTCCTCTTTCTCCGTGGTCTTTCGCTTCCTTTCGGTTATAGCAAAACGGAACATTAAATCCCTTCCCGATTAAAGAAAAAGCCACCGCCACAACGAGGGGTATTCCCTTATACGCAGGTCCGAAAAGTATTCGATTTTTAAGATCTACGTTTTTAATTAAAATCTCTGAATAAAAATCCGAAAGCTCCGATATGGATTTTCCCGTCTTTATATTTCCGAAATTTAGAAAATAAGGAGCTTTTCTACCGCTCTTGAGAGTGAAATCTCCAAAGGTGAGCACTCCCTCCTCAACCAAAAGTTTTGAAATTTTCATCATCATCTATTCCTCAACAAATCCGATAATCCTTTTCTGTCAACAATAATCTGCTCGCTCTCTGAAAGTTTTTTTACGGTATAGCGGGAATTTTTGACTTCTTCCTCTCCCACTACAATCACAAAGGGAATACCCGATTTATCCGCATAGGCAAATTTCTTTCCGAGCTTTCCGAGTTCATAATCCGTCTGAACGGAAACACCCTCTTTTCTCAAATCATTTGCCAAAACATTGCATTCCTTTTCAAAGCCCTTCATAGGCAATATCAAAGCCCTTGCAGAATGACTTTCCTTTGCAAGAAGAAGTCCCGCCTCGTTCAACTTATAAAAAAGTCTGGTAAGTCCTATTGAAATCCCCACCCCCGGCAAACTCTTTTCAGTATAATACTCCGCAAGATTATCATATCTCCCTCCGCCACAAACACTTCCAACCTCGGGAAAGTCGTTCAAAACGGTTTCATATATGGTTCCGGTATAATAATCCAAACCTCGGGAAAGAGCCATATCCAACTTCACAATTCCCTTCGGCACTCCGTGCGAGGGAATGAGAGAAAGAAACTCCTCCATCTCCGAAAGCCCCTGATTGAAAATTTCATTCTCTATATTTTTATCCTTAAGAGCGGAAATAATTTCTTCATTCGTGCCCGAAAGTGATATATGAGAAATAATCTGACTTATAACGCTCTCGGAAAGTCCGAGATTTTTCAACTCCTCCTTGACTTTCTCAAGTCCAATCTTTTCAAGCTTATCCACAATGCGAATAACGGCACTCGGATCCTCTATGGAGAGAGATTTATAAAAACCTGAAAGGAGCTTTCGGTTATTTACCTTTACGGTAAAAGCGCCAAAGTTAAAACGACTGAAAATCTCATAGATTATTGCAGGCATTTCGGCATCATTTCCAATTGCGAGCTTTTCATTTCCTATAATGTCCACATCGCATTGATAGAACTCCCGAAACCTTCCTTTTTGATTTCGTTCTCCACGATACACTTTCCCGATTTGGTAGCGTTTGAATGGAAAATTGAGCTCTGAAAAATGTTGAGCCGTATACCTTGCAAGGGGAACTGTCAAGTCAAACCTAAGAGCCATATCCGTATCTCCCTTTTCAAAGCGATAAATCTGCTTTTCGGTTTCCCCCGCACCTTTAGCTAAAAGAACTTCCGACTTTTCTATGACGGGTGTATCTATGGGCAAAAATCCGAAAGACTCGTAAACATTCTTTATAATATCCTTAAGCTCATTAAAAGCTATCTGTTCTTTCGGACTAAGTTCCATAAAACCTGCAAGAACGGAGGGTTTTATCCTAGTCATCAAGCCCCTCCAAATCGGTCAAAATTACGGTGCCGTTTTCCGTTATGGCGATGGTATGCTCGAACTGAGCTGAGAGCTTTCCGTCAATCGTGCGTGCGGTCCAGCCGTTTGCGTCAATTTTTGTATGATAATCCCCTTGATTTATCATCGGTTCCACCGTAAAAACCATTCCTTCCGTTATTCTCTGTCCTCTGCCTTTTTTTCCCACATGATCTACTTGCGGATCCTCGTGTATAAGCCTGCCTATCCCGTGCCCCGTAAAATCTCTTACGACAGAATATCCCAAACCCTCTACATAAGTTTGGATCGCACACCCCACATCTCCCAGACGGTTTCCCGAAATTGCCTGCTCTATCCCCAAAAACATAGCTTTTTTTGTGACCTGAACCAATTTTTTCGCCTCTTCGGACACTTCCCCCACCAAAAAAGTTCTGGCGGAGTCCGCAAGCCAGCCGTTATAATTCACAACCATATCTATCTTAAGCACATCTCCCTCCTCTACCCTTCGTCTTGAGGGAAAGCCGTGGCAAATTTCGTCATTGGAAGATGCGCATATGGCATAGGGAAAACCGTGATAACCTTTTTGCTCCGGGATTGCTCTGTGGTGCTTAAGATATTTCTCGACAAAATCATTTATCTGCATAGTGGTAATTCCGGGTCTTATGCGTTTTTTTAATTCCATATAAACCGACGCTAAAATCTTTCCTGCCTCTCTCATCTTGGCAATCTCTTTTGAACTTTTAATAAAAATCATAACAGTCCTCCCTAAAAAAACTTTGTGAAATCGATTTTTTCAAAATCCTTGTTTTTTGAAGCTTCGGTAATCAAAGCGGGACTTATATTTATAGCCTCCCGCAAATCTTCTGTCGCTCCGGCTTCATCTCCCATTTTTATGCGACAGGCAGCCCTTCTATAAAAAAGGTCGCTGTTGTAATTTTCCGAAAGTCCTTCATCTAAAGTTTTTAAGGCATTATGATAATCATCTCTCCACATATATATATTGGCTTGGTTCAAATAAGCCGGAACGAATTTTTTATTCAAAATCACGGCCTTTTTGTATTCCTCAAGAGCATTATCATCGTCTCCGACTTCCTCCCAATACACTCCATAACTATAATGCGCACTGAAAAACGACGGATCGGCTCTCAAGCTCTCATCAAGATAATACTTTGCCTTTTTGGGATTGACACGATCCAAATATATCAAAGCGATATCGTTTAGAGCGGAGGGATCATCATACCCCTCGTCTCTTAACCTCTCCACATACTTTATGTAATATCCCAAAGCACGATCCGAATATCCCAACTGGTCATAAAGACACCCCAAAGAATAATAGGGAGCGGAATTTGAAGGGTCGGACTGAATAGCCGACATATACTCGCTCTCGGCTTTTCTATACTTTCCCGTATTTTCCATCAAAAGTCCTTGAAAATAGTGCGTGGTGGAAATTTCAACCCCGTTTTTCTTAAGTTCGTAAATCAAGTCCGACACCTTTTTATAATCTTCTCTTTCAAAGTAAATGGGCAAAAGTTCCCTATAAACCTTGCCCTTCTCTTCAAGAGTATTTGAAAACTGCAAGGCTCTTAAAAGAAAAGCAAACGCCTTGTCAGCGGAACCTGAATTTTTCGCAAGCATCAAATAATTAAATAATTTAGAATTTACAGCCATTTTATATATCCTTAAAAATCACCTTCAGCGTTATTAAAAATCCCGACAAAAACAATATCTCAAACCCCAAAATCAAAGCGGCTTTTGCAACTCCCGTCATAACGAGCACCGCCATAGCTATCTTTATTACAATAAATAAAATTATACTTCGCTTGATTGCGGAGGAATATCTGTTTCCCTCCTCAATCCAAATATGCACCAAATCAAGTGAACCGTCGGGAATCCAAGCGTCATAGTCTTCGGTTTGATCCAAACTTTTGCCTATGCGTGCGGAAACGGTCCTTGAAAATTTCGACACATCACACGCCTCCGACAAATCGGAACCGTTTATATAGAGCAAATCGCCTACGCTTTCCTGCTCTAAAAGTTTTATGCAATCCTGTTTGTCATTTACCGACAATGTTTCAATACCCAATCCCGCGCACACACGCTTGGTAAGCCCCGAATTTCTTCCTAAAAAGCAAATCAACCTGTCCGCATAATTTGACTTGAGCCGCTCAACCGTATTGGTCAAATCTCCACTCATATGGCTTATAAGCTCTATCGTTCCGATTTGTTCTCCGTTTTTCAGAATATAGTAGACTATTTGAGCGCTGTCAGGCTCCAAAGATCTCTTTCTTATGTGGTGCATAAGAGTTATTCTTCCTATGCGATAATTGTCATCTGCAAGAGTTAGTGATACTCCCAACTTCTCATCTTCCGAAAAATCCGTTATATATTCCGGTGCTATCTTTTTTCCATAGGCATTTATAAAACACTCTCTGTCCGGATTTTCCGAATTATAAAACGCATAAGCTGAAAGCTCAATAAGCTCTTCCTTCGTATAATCCAAGAGCGGAACAATAGCAGAGACTTCGTATTTGCCGTCCGTCAAAACGCCCTCATCTTCCATCAAAATCGCATCAAAATGTTTTAGGTTGAGCTTTTTATACGATGAAAGATATATGCCTTTTTTCGTGAGTCTTATCATTGAAAAATAAGATAAGAATGAGAGCAAATCGCAAAAACGGAAAGGAGAAAGAGCCAAAAACGCAAGAGCCAATGAATATGCACCCGCTTTCGGCTCTTCTTTGTTGAGGAAAAACGAAACTGCGCCTAAAATTATCGCCATGGGGATAATAAGTAAATTTGCAAGTTTAACCCACTGCTCACATACGCCTTTAAAATCGGAGGGAGAAAGTCCGAATTTCACACCTGATTTTTTAAAATCATTGACCGCAAATAAAACGAGAAGTCTTATAAACAAAAAAAGGATACACATAATTGCGGTTTCCCACCAATCGTCCAAAAGAAGAAGAATTGCCGATGAAATAATCACCCACAAAGCTTCCAAATTCTTTGGAGTTTTCACAACTCCCACAGAAAAATCATATGCAATCCAAATTCCGCTCATAACCAGCGCACCCGTACAGACGGCAACACGAGACTCCTCTTCCGACACAAAAAAATGACCTGCAAAAAGAATAAGCATAGAACTTAGAGATGCAAATAATAAAAACATACGCTCTATATCAGAGCCTTTTATTTTTTCTCTTTTTTTTCGCTGCCTATTCTTTCGTACGGTCATATTATGCTCCTGATTTATTGAAAATTACAAATTATATCGGGCGATCACCTCATAATCACCAAGAATTTCCCCCTCGGAAAGTTTCCATTTTCCTCTATGTCCTGCCAATTCCGCAAGTTTCTCAAAATAATACATAGCTATACCCAAATCAACATAAGTGGAAGAGTGAATTTCAGATTTCTTGGTCATCAGCACCACCTCCGAGTCCTTAACAATAAACCTCCAAGGCTGCAAATTCTTATATGAGGGTGCAAGATCCACATAGTAGAAAACCTCGTCCAAGGCTCTCTGCTTAAGTTCTTCCTGTTCAACCGGAGTGCCTTTTTCGTCTTTAAAGACAATCTCGGAAATCTCCAACCTTGAGTTGGTCGGATTCTCCAAGTTCAAAAAACCCGACTTCGCCTCTCCGAATGCTATCAAATATGGCACTCTGTCGCCGTGAATTCCGAAAACTTTTTTCATTATGTCGGAAGGCACATCTGAGAGAGTGATATAACAGCTTGCAAGATCCAATTTACTAAGTGCCGATACACACTCCTCCATTCCGATTGCAAGCAAAGGTTTCTCGCCGGGGGATTTGGTAAAATCCATAACTGACACATAGTGAGGACTCTTTATCATCACGCCCGAATATCCCGCATAACCGTTTAGCTCCTCAAAAATGCTTTCTCCGTCAAGGATCAATCTGAGCCCAATCTTACCGTCGATTTTTTTTGATGCCTTAATAAGTTCTCTTTCAACTTCAATCAATTTGTCCGAAGCGAGATTTTTTTCCCGAAACTCTCTTGAAGATTTTCTTTCTTTCAGGAAATCTTTCACCAACACACAGACCACTCCCCTTTTCAAATTTTCTATATTCTAACACAAGCATTGGAAAAAACAAAAAAATTTTTAGATGTAAATATCCACCCAATTTCCCCTACAAAAGTCACAACACTTCTGATTACCGCTTAAGAAAGTATGAACGCTTTGAGAGTGTATTTCACATCTCCCAATGCCTTCAAATAACCTTAATATATGATTTAAGAGCAAAAAAAAATCGGAGTGAGAGGACTTGAACCCCCGACCTCGTGGTCCCGAACCACGCGCGCTACCAACTGCGCTACACCCCGAAATTAATTATTGATTTAATAAAAAAATCGGAGTGAGAGGGTTCGAACCTCCGGCCTCATGGTCCCTAACCATGCACGCTTCCAACTGCGCCACACCCCGACTTAATTCGTCACCCTATTCGCTCGGCGACGAACGACATTTTACACAATTAAAATAAAAAATGCAAGTCTTTTTTTTATTTTTTGTAATTTTATGGTTTTTATGCGAAGAAAATGACTTGCTATGGCACAGACCGCGCGCCCTCGTTTCGCATTAAGGTTTATGAGGTATGCGGGTATGTAAGAATGATTAAATAGCAGGAGAACTGGACAACCCAAAATCTCTTTAAGAGCAAAACAAATGGCTAAACTCAACAAATAAAATATTGAGGTTTAGCCATTTTATTTTTCCGATTCTTCTAAAAGACCTAACTTGTGGATAAGCTCCCCCTCTTTTTTATCCTCATAGTATGAATAAATAAAGGGAAATTATATAAGTAACAACAAGATGATCGCCCGACTCCAAGATCTTATGAAAAAAACCGAACACGAATTTGAAATCTGAAAACTTTTCATTATTTTCTTTATTTAATGATTTCAGTTCAGAAACAGAATAACCTTGGTCACTAAATTCAGTTGAAATAGGATCGGGTGCTCTTCTAAATTTAAATGGAGCAGGTAAAAAATCGAGTCTTGTGATTAGAGAAAAGTTTTTGTTATAGTTCTTGTAAAAATCCGCATCATCATATGATAACTCTTCCATATAAATAAGCGTATGACCTCCTCCAAAAGGATGTTTTTCATAAGGAAGCTTATTTTTAAAGTCTACTACGAATGAAGCTCTGTTTGAATCCCCTATATTCACCCAAAAATCTTTAGAATTGGCTCCGGCTTTTATGATAGAGCTGTCAGGATAATGGAAGGTAATTTTTCCCCTCGTATTGGTATTAAAACTAAAGTTAGTTCTTTCTGGAAAGAAAGTATTGTAATAAACCAAAACACCGTTATCTTCACCAAGGGCATTCTTAACGGAATAATTTATGGATAAGTCCATATTTTTTAAATCATCATGGGGAAGATAAACAGTAAGGATATTCTTATCGGCATCAGTTTTAAGCTCATAGGTATTAGGAATATTAAAATCTGAAGGACTGATTGAGTTGCCATTCAGTAAAACCTCTAAAGAGCTTATTTTATCCATTTCATAAAAAACATATGCCAGAGAGTTTTTTGGGTAAGATTTTTTATTCTCCGCTTCAAATTTCGTATCAAGTATCAATTCAACAAAAAATTGAAGCATAGATTTCTTATTTGAACGGGATTTTTTATTCGCTTTAAATAACAACTTATGTCCTACATCTGCACTCCCATATTCATTAAAAGAGTAGTCTAAAAAAACTTCTTTTATCCTATAATCCTCACCATTTTCAGGAATGGAATTTATTTTCAAAAAGTGAAAATGCCGATACGAAAGACCAAGACAAATGACACTGAAAACCATTATGAAAATATACAGTCTGTAATTTAATTTAAAAACGTTGGAGATTTTTCCAATTGCATATATCCATATAATCACAGCCACTATAAAGAAAAAAGTATCGACGTTAATATACATTACTTTGCCTACCCTAAAATTTATATCGAAATCATTATATATCAGCAGATAAAAAAATCAATGCTTCAATATACCTTTTGTCCTGTTATGTAGTTTGAATTGGAGCTGTATAATCCACAAAAAAAATAGGCGTATTTTATCCGCCTACCTTTTGTCCTTAACTTTGTATCTATAATACTTTCTGTCAAAAGTGATTATGCAGTTATAAAGAGGATTTATTTTTTTAAGCTCTTCCCCAACTCTCCCGTTAATCTCCTCTGCCTCGGTATTAACTCCCGTAGGAATTTCAACATCGAAAATTAAGTTTACCTTGGAATTTTCAACCACACGAAAATCGTGAAAAGATAATCTGTCATCTACCCTAATAAGGGCGAGTCTCACATCTTCTTTCATAGCGTCAACTCTCTCATCTCCGATGACAATAGGATCAACGTGAATTGTAAGCTCCAATCCGAGTTCCTCAAGAGCTTTGGTTTCAACCTCATCAATCACCAAATTTATTTCCGACAGATTTTCCTCGCTGTCCACCTCCGCATGAACCGTAGCAAAGGTGCGCATAGGACCGTAATCGTGAACGATAAGATCGTGAATACCCAAAATTCTCTTCTCACTCAAAATGAAATTTGTAATCCGTTCCTTTTCCTCATCACTAATTGCCGCTCCTATCAAATGATCAAGCGGCTCTTTTATAACTTCAAATCCCGAACGAAAAATAAAAATCGAAACCACCAGACCCAAAACACCGTCCACAGGAAATGAAACAAAATTTTGAACCGCCACTCCTATCAATACAGCCACCGTGGATAAAATATCCGAGCGACTGTCCACCGCCTGTGCAATTAAAATCGTGGATTGAATTTTTTTCCCTAAGTGTTCATAATAGGACGACAAAAAAAGTTTCATCAACACGGAAATAATCAGCACAAAAAAAGTAATCGTGCTGAATTTGGGAAGCTTCGGATTTATTATACGAATGATTGATTCCTTACCCAAGGAGAAGCTTATAAAAATTATTATTACGGAAACAGCCAAAGAAAATAAATACTCCCACCGTGCATGACCTGCCGGATGTTCATCGTCCGCAGGCTTTTTTGCTATCCAAAATCCCAAAATCGTAACCAATGAACTTCCCACATCCGAAAGATTATTCACAGCTTCTCCTATCACCGAGAGCGAGCCTATAAAAAAACCTATGGCAAGTTTAACGGAGAACAAAAAAATATTCAGAAACAAACCCGTAAATCCCGCCGTAAGTCCCACTCTCGAACGATAATCCAAAAACTTCTCGTCCTCCTTTTGCCTAGGTATAATTGTTATCATCATAGATGCGATCTAACGCAGTCCACACCTCCCCGACTCCGATTTTTTTTTCCGCTGAAAAAGGGAATAAAAGCGAATCGTCGGATATTTTTAGAGAAGTTTTTATCACGGAAATATTCTTTTTAATCTCATTTTTCCGAAGCTTATCGAGTTTTGTTGCAACCACAAGACCTGAAAATCCCGAATCCAAAATCCAACTATACATTTCCATATCGTTATCCGTCGGAGGGTGCCTGATATCAACTACCAAAACCACCTCTCTAAGATTTTTTCTAAGGGAAAGATATCTGTTTATTATCTTAGCCCAACTCTCACGCTCACTCTTTGACACCTTGGCATAACCATATCCGGGCAAATCGACAAAACGGTATCGCTCATTGAAACGGTAAAAATTTATTAACCTTGTCTTACCCGGAGTGGAAGAAGTCCTTGCGAGATTTTTTCTCCCGAGCATAGCATTGATAAAAGATGATTTCCCCACATTGCTCCTTCCTGATAAAGCTATCTCGGGCAAATCATCCGAGGGGTATTGAATTTCTTTAACTGCGGAGAGCTCAAAGTCGGATTTATTTATAATCATTTCTATTCCACCAACATAAGCTTAATGACCTCGTCCATATGTTTAACATAGTTGACCTTCAAGCCCTCTTTGATATTATCTTTAAGCTCATCAAAATCCTTACGATTTTCCGAAGGGATAATAACTTCCATAATCCCCATTCTCTTGGCAGCCAAAAGTTTTTCCTTAAGTCCTCCTATAGGAAGCACATCACCCCTAATTGTAATCTCCCCCGTCATAGCGACATCACTTCTGACTTTTTTGCCGGTAAGAGCCGAGGCAACTCCGGTCGCAATGGTAATTCCCGCCGAAGGTCCGTCTTTTGGAATTGCTCCCTCCGGCACATGAATGTGAATATCCTTATCCCTGTGAAAAGTCTTATTGAGTTTTAACTTGCTGCGTTTGGAGCGCACATAGGAAATCGCGGCCATAGCCGACTCCTTCATCACATCTCCTAGTTTTCCCGTAAGCAATGTCTTTCCGCTCCCGTCCATCACATTAACTTCAATCGTTAAAGTTTCCCCGCCGACCGAAGTCCACGCAAGTCCTACAACCTTTCCGACCTCATTGCGATTATTCTTTTTGTCATAATGATATCTAGGAGCACCGAGAAGATCCCCCAAATTTCTGTTGGACACACGAAAAGACTTAGCCTCTTCCTCAAGCATTTTCTTTACGGATTTACGAATAATCGACTTTATCTCCCTTTCCAGATTTCTCACTCCGGACTCTCTCGTATAATGATTTATAAGTTCGGTTAAAACTGCGTCCGAAATATTCACTTGAGATGCGTTCAAATCCAATTTTTCCAAATTTTTCAACACCAAATACTTCTTCGCTATATTGAATTTTTCTTCAGAGGTATAACCGCTTATCTCAATTACTTCCATTCTATCAAGAAGCGGTCCGGGAATAGTTTGAGTTGTGTTGGCAGTGGTAATAAACATCACGTCCGACAAGTCGAAAGGCAAATCCAGATAGTGGTCCGTAAAAGAAGAATTTTGCTCCGGATCTAAAACCTCAAGCAATGCACTTGTGGGATCTCCCTTATAATCCCTTCCCAGTTTATCTATTTCGTCAAGCAAAAAAAGGGGATTTTTTGACTTAGCTTTTTTTAATCCGTTAATAATACATCCCGGCATAGCTCCGATATAGGTTCTTCTGTGACCTCTGATTTCAGCCTCATCACTCACACCTCCAAGACTCACTCTCGTAAAATTCTTATGCATAGCCTTGGAAATTGACCTTGCAACGGAAGTCTTTCCCACCCCCGGAGGACCTACCAGACAGATAATCGCCCCGTTGGATTTTTTCGTAAGCTTTCTTAGTGCGATATGCTCCAAAATCCTTTCCTTAACATCTTCAAGCCCGTAGTGATCCTCATTTAACACATCTCTTGCTTCCTTGATATCAATTTTATCCTCGGTTAAAACCTCCCACGGCAAGTCCAAAATCCAATCCAAATAGGTGCGTATAACCCCGGCTTCCGATGAGCCATCCGTCTGATACATCAATCTTGAAAGCTCTTTTTTAAATTTCTGTTCCACCTCTTCCGGAAGTTTTCTTTCGGAAAGTTTTTGCTCATACTCCAAGACTTCTTCCTCAAACTCGTCCTCGTACCCGAGCTCATCTTGTATGGCTTTTAGCTGTTCCCTCAGATAATATTCCTTTTGAACTTTGTTTATCTGGTTTTTCAATCTGTTGCTTATCTTATCCTCAAGCTTGATTATTTCCAACTCCTGCTGAAGTTTCACATGCACTAAATCAAGTCTTTTCACTATATCGAAAGCTTCAAGCACATCTTGAGCATCTTCCTGTTTGGATAACGCCGTAGAGGCAATTATATCCGCAAGCTGCCCGGGATCTTTGATATCGGAAAGAGTTGCGAGCATTTCAGGAGAACCCCCCTCGACATAGCTCATCTGTTTGACAAAATCATCTCTTATAAGACGCATTCTCGCTTCCGTTTTTTTATCGGGCTCAATCTCCTGATAGGTTATCTCCTCAACTTCCGCCTCCAATGGAGAACCGTCGGAAGTCAACTTCAAAAGCTTTGCACGACGTTCTCCCTCAACCAGCACACGAAGATTTCCCCCGGGAATCTTTAAAAGCTGTTTAACCCTTACAACTGTACCCGCCCCTCGCAAATCTTCCAATGAAGAGGGAACTTCCTCCTTAGGATCTTTTTGAGCCACCAAAAGCACCAGCCCGTCCCTTAACTCAGCCTCCTCCAAAGCCTTTATCGATGCTTCTCTTCCTATGTCAAAATGCACAACCATATGAGGAAAAACGGTCATTCCCCTCAAGGGAATAAGCGGATATATTTTATTTTCTGATTTGTAATCCACAAAATCACCTCCTAATAAAGAAAGCTCACCGAAGTGAGCTAGGAAACCGATTTATTTTTGTTTCCCTTATGATCTCTATTCTTTTCCGACAACACCAAAGTCGGTTCTTTATTATCCGACACAACCTCTTTTGTAACGATACACTTTTCTATATCTTTTCTTGAAGGACTCTCATACATTGTGCTTAACATCATCTTTTCAAGAATTGTACGCAATCCCCTTGCACCGGTTTTTCTCTTAATCGCCAAATCCGCAATCGCCTCCAAGGCTTCATCTTCAAACTCCAAGTCAATTCCATCGAGTCTGAAAAGTTCCTTGTATTGTTTAACCAAAGCGTTCTTTGGCTTGGTAAGAATTCTCACCATAGCTTCTTTTGAAAGCTCTTCCAATGAAACCACCACGGGAAGTCTTCCTATAAACTCCGGAATAAGTCCGTATTTTATCAAGTCCTCCGGCTCAAGCGCACTATAAATTTCTTTTATATCTTCCTCGTGCTTTGCTTTGATTTCCGCTCCGAAGCCCATATTTTTATGATCCGTTCGGCGTCTTATTATATCGGTGAGACCGTCGAATGCTCCTCCACAGATAAAGAGAATATTTGTGGTATTGACCTGAATAAATTCCTGATTGGGGTGTTTTCTTCCTCCCTGAGGGGGAACATTGCTGACAGTTCCCTCAAGCATTTTCAAAAGAGCCTGCTGCACTCCCTCACCGCTCACATCTCTGGTTATGGAAACATTTTCCGATTTTTTAGAAATCTTATCTATCTCGTCGATATATATTATGCCCCGCTCCGCTTTCTCCACATCAAATTCCGCATTCTGCAAAAGCCTTAGAATAACATTCTCCACATCTTCTCCGACATATCCCGCTTCCGTAAGAGTGGTAGCATCGGTTATGGCAAAAGGAACATCAAGAATTCTTGCAAGAGTTTCCGCAAGCAAAGTCTTTCCCGAACCGGTCGGACCGAGCATGAGGATATTGCTCTTTCTAAGCTCCACCTTGCTCTTTCCGTCGGCATTGGCTTTTATCCTCTTGTAGTGATTATAGACTGCCACGGCGAGTGCTTTCTTTGCATCGTCCTGCTCAATCACATAATCATTTAACGCTTCCATTATTTCCATAGGCTTCGGGATATCCTTAAAATCCTCCTTCGGAACTTCTTCCGTTCCGTCCGAAACAATATCCTTACAAAGACCTATGCATTCATTGCATATATAGACATTCGGTCCTGCGATAAGTTTCTTTACCTGATTTTGAGGTTTTCCGCAAAAGGAGCATCTGATCATTCGTTCTTCAAACTTCGCCACTTAACCCTCCTACTTCTTTCTAATCAAAATATCATCTATTATTCCATAGCTCTTCGCTTCTTGTGCAGTCATATAAAAATCCCTGTCCGTATCCTTTGCAATTTTTTCAAGCGACTGACCCGTGCGTTCTGACAAAATTTCATTGAGCCTCTGACGAGTCCTTATCATCTTCTCCGCTTGTATGCGGACATCTTCCACTTGTCCTCTCGCACCTCCCAGCGGCTGGTGGATCATTATATCGGAATTGGGAAGGGCAAACCGTTTTCCCTTCGCTCCGGCTGTAAGCAAAAAAGCTCCCATACTTGCCGCAAGCCCCACGCAAATCGTGGAAACTGCAGGCTTTATATACTGCATGGTATCATAAATCGCAAGCCCCGCGGATACCGAACCTCCCGGACTGTTGATATAAATCTGTATATCCTTTTCAGGATCTTCCGCCTCCAAAAAGAGCAGCTGAGCAACTATCAGGTTTGACATATTGTCCTCCACTTCGCCGCCCAAAAAAATAATCCTTTCTTTCAGCAATCTGGAGTATATATCATAGGAGCGTTCGCCTCTGTTGGTCTGCTCCACCACCATAGGAATTAAAGCCATTATTCCTCCTCGCTCTTCTTCTTAGTGAATATTACGGAATCTTTCACAACTTCAAAAGCTTTCTTCAATTTCAGCTTATCCCTGAAGAACTCCTTATTTGACCCCAATATTCTCTTTTTTTGTTCTTCTTTGCCTTCTTCTTCGGTATCTTTAACCGCAATATCCAATTCCTTTTCGATATCCTCATCGGTCACAACTATCTTTTCAAGCTTTGAGATATGATATAGGAGCATTTCTTCCTTCACATGCACCAAAGCTCCGACTTCAAGTTGTTTTTTAAGCATCTCGATATTCAGGTTGAAAA
Source organism: uncultured Tissierellia bacterium (assembly GCA_963552605.1). GTDB lineage: Bacteria > Bacillota > Clostridia > Tissierellales > Peptoniphilaceae > CAUVKI01. Next base: position 26,159 of record CAUVKI010000007.1, on the reverse strand, counting down.
GCCCCATATAACTCTCAAGGGTCATACCCTGCAACTTAAGTCTGTATGAAAAATCTTTTAATTCTTCATTCACCTGATTGCGGAGCATAGTCGGAGGAACTTCAAAATCATTTTCCTCAATCAATGCTTTCAATATGGCGGAATCGGTGTCCAATATTTCCTTTTCCTCAAACTCTTTTTCAAGGCTCTCTCTTATATGAGCTTTGTATTCATCTAATGTATCATACTCGCTCACATCTTTTACAAACTCGTCGTCCAATTCGGGAAGTTTTTTCTCTCTGATTTCATTGATTTTTACAACGAATTTTGCCGGCTTTCCCGAAAGCGTTTCTTCGTGATAATCTTCAGGGAAAACCACTTCGACATCAACCGTTTCCCCCTTGTTTTTACCTATAAGACCGTCTTCAAACCCCGGAATAAAAGTTCCCGAACCTATCTCAAGCGACGTTCCTACCGCTTTTCCTCCCTCAAACGGTTCATCTCCGATAAACCCTTCAAAGTCTATGTTAAGCAAATCTCCGTTCTTTACGGGTCTTTCACCCGCATCTATAATTCTTGCGTTCTTATCCCTTGCCTTTTCTATCTCTTTATCAACAAGTTCATCGTTAACTTTGTAATCGGGTTTTTCAACTTCAAGCCCCTTATATTTTTTCAACTCGATTTCCGGAGCCACTTCCACTGTCGCCTTAAGAATTATCGGCTTATCCGCTTCAACCTCAAAATCCTCCTCGATTTTAGGTAAATCCAAGGGGATTATATCCATTTCACGAACATCGTCCACAAACCGCTTAGAAACGATATCATCAACCGCATCGGGATAAAAAACGTCTTTTCCGTAATTTTTCTCAATTATCTGTCTGGGGACTTTTCCCTTGCGAAAACCCGGAAAAACGATATTCTTGCGATTTTTTAAATATGCTTTTTGAACCGCCTCGGAAAAATCTTTAGCGGGAATTTCCATAGTAAAATGAACTATGTTCCCGTTTCTCTTTTCAATAGTAGCCAATTTGTCCTCCTTAAAATAAAAATCCGCCTCTCATAATATCACCGAAGGGCGAAGCCCGCACTTTTTATAACACCCCCGCCAAGCACCATATCTCCGTCATATAACACCAATGACTGACCCGGAGCGGGCGCTCTCACAGGTGAGATAAACTTCACCAAAAACTCGTCTTCCGACTTTTTCCTCACCTCACAGGGATATGCCTCATGAGAGTGGCGAATTTTCCCTTGAGCAAAAAAATCTCCCGAGCAGTTTTCTAAAAATTTTGCACAACCGACTTCAACCGTATCTTTCCATAAATCTTCCTCCTCCGAAAGGGTTATGGTACGTTTTTCAAAATCAATGTCGGTGACAAAAACCCTATGTCCCAATGCAACCCCCAACCCCCTCCTCTGACCTATGGTATAGCACTCAATCCCCTTGTGGGAAGCTAAAATCTCGCCATTTTTATCAATTATGTTTCCATCTTTAGATTTTCTTCCCGACCCTCTCATAAACTTCACAAAGTCGTCCTCGGGAACAAAACAAATCTCCTGACTTTCGGGTCTTTCATAAACAGGTATTCCCGCTTTTTCCGCAACATTTCTCACTTCTATCTTATCGTAATCCGATAGGGGAAAAATAACCCTTGAAAGCACTTCTTTCGGAATTGCATAAAGAAAATAACTTTGATCTTTTTTTAAGTTTTTCGACTTGCACAAGTGATAGGCGTTATCTTTCTTAACAATCTTAGCATAATGCCCCGTGGCAAGTTTTGAACAGGAATACCTCTCCATAAGTCCCGACATCAATCCGAACTTTATTTTTGAATTGCAAACTATGCAGGGGTTCGGAGTTCTTCCCAAAAAATATTCGTCTATAAACGGCTCTATCACTTCTCTTTTGAACTCAGACCTGAAATCCGCAAAATAATGCTCAATTCCCAAAACGTTTGCAACTTTCAAAGCCGAATTATAATCATCAGGACACAGACAAAGGGTAATACCCACCACTTCGTAGCCCTGCTCCTTTAGGAGAAAAGCCGCCGAAGAACTGTCAACCCCTCCGCTCATTCCCAAAAGAACTCGCTCTAAAGGCAAACCACCATTCCTCCCTCGTTGGCATATGTGGTCACCAAACTTCCCGCCTCAAACACTCTGACGTCTTTAAAAAAATCCAAGCACCCGACTTCCTTTAGGAAGTATTCAACCGACTCCAAAGCATTCACATGGGAAATGGTCAGTATTCTTTGCTCCATCTTGCTCGCCATTTCTTTTATGATTTGTGCAAGCCTTTCTATGGATTTTTTCTTTCCCCTTATGTTTTCCAAAAGCTCTATTACTCCGTTTTTTCCGATCATAATCGGATAAAAATGAAGTATTGAGCCCAAAAACCCCTTAACTTTCGAAACTCTGCCGTTTTTAACGAGATTATCAAAATTCTCCAAAATAAAAAAAGTTTTCATTGAATCAATGAATTTTTCAGTCTCCTCAACTATCTTCTCATAAGGAAGTCCTTTTTTTATCAGCTCTTTTAACTTGAAATATACTTGAGTTTCTCCGGGACCTGCGGATTTGGAATCAAAAACGTGGATTCTCCTGTTTGAATTTTTATTTAAGCAAAACTCTTTCGCTAAAACGGCACTGTTATACGCTCCGCTCAAAGCGGAAGATATAGTTATCACGAATATATCCCCAAAATCCTGAAAGCTCTTCAAAAAATCTTCGGGAGATGGACAAGCGCTCCTTGTTCCTTTTTTACTTTGTCTCATAGTTTTTATAAGCCTGTCTTTATCAAACTTATCCTCATCTTTATAGAGAACATCGTCAATATAAATACTGAAATCTACCAAAGATAAATCGTTTTCACTGATAATTCTTTCGTCCGTTTCAAATGCACCGTCCGCCACAAATCTATATTCAGCCATACTCTCGCTCCTTAACTACCCTATCTTTTCTTCCATAAGTTTTGCAAGTTTTTCCGCAATTCCCTGCAAATCCTCGCCCGTATCCGCCTCAATCATCACTCTCACCAAGGGTTCAGTTCCCGACGGACGAATTACCACCCTGCCTCTTCCGTCAAATCTTTTCTCTATCTCCTCTATGGCATTCCTGATTTCTTCCACTTCAAGATAGGAAGTCTTTTTTTCATTTCTGACCTTTGCATTCACCAACACCTGAGGCACTTTTGAAAACGAGAATCCGAGCTGAGATAAGGGCAATTTTTTCTCTTTCATAACTTTTAGGAGAAAGAGTCCGGTTTGCAAACCGTCTCCCGTGGTATTGGCGTCCAAAAAAATTATATGACCGGAGGGTTCCCCTCCGAAATTATATCCGTGATAAAGCATTTCTTCCAATATATACCTGTCTCCGACCTTTGTACGGGAAACTTTCACTCCCCGCTCCCTAAGATAGAGTTCAAGTCCGAGGTTGGTCATAACCGTGCCTACCAATGTGTTCTTTTTAAGCTTTCCGTCCTCCAAAAGGGATATCGCACAAATCGCAAGAATTCTATCCCCGTCAATTATATCCCCGTTCTCGTCAACCGCTATAACTCTATCTCCGTCACCGTCAAAAGACAGCCCTATATCGGCTTTTTTTTGCTTAGTAAGCTCGGAGATTATCGAAGGGTTTGTTGAACCCGTTCCAAAATTTATATCCATACCGTCAGACACGGTATTTACGGAATAAACCTCCGCTCCCAAACTCCTCAAAACATAAGGAGCAAGCATTCCGAGAGCACCGCAGCCCGCATCTATCGCAACACGCATACCCGATAGAGAGTTTTCGGCAAATTCCTTTAGAAATTCCCCGTATTCAAAAACACCCTGCTCATAATCAAAATCCGTTCCTATATCATATCCTGCCGGACGATCGGGAACTTCTCTTTCTATCAAACTTTCAATCTTAATTTCTTCCTCATCTGTAAGCTTAAAGCCGTTTCGATTGAAAATTTTTATTCCGTTATACTCTCCCGGATTATGAGAGGCGGAAATAACTATCCCCGCAGCACTCTTTGTCTTTTTTGTGAGATAAGCCACTCCGGGGGTTGGTATGACTCCCAAGTGTTTTACGGAGAACCCCATACTCATAAGTCCGGAGCTTATCGCCGCCTCAAGCATAGCTCCGGACTTTCTCGTATCCTTACCTATGAGAATTTCCCTTGAAGGCTCATCTTTTAAAACTACGGCAAGCGCTCTTGCAGTCTTATAACTAAGCTCCGGAGTAAGCTCTTTGTTGGCAATTCCCCTGATTCCGTCAGTTCCGAAATATCTGCTCATATTCTCTCCCGCATTTATCTATATAATTCAACAGCACTTCCCGTTCATTAAGGGAAGGAGTTTCCAGAACTTTCAAAAGCACTTTTTCCAAAATTGCTCCCACAGCCCTTCCCTCAGGAAAACCTCTCTCAATCACATCTTTTCCGTTTATGGAAAGATCTCCAATGCTATACGGCTCACCGTCCGATAAAACTCTTTCCATTATCACTCTTGCTTTCTTTGCGTTGGAATCCTCGCCCTCCAGAAAGCATCTCACGTCAAGTATATAGCGAAGATTGTCAAGTGTCAAGCCTGCCATAAGTTTCTTTACATAAAAAGAGTTTATAATCTCAGGGTAAGTGAAATCCAAAAGCTGTTTCAACAAAGAACGCTCATTTACGGTAGGTCTTATTCCTTCAAGATCTTTCATCGACTTGGCAGCGTGGAAAAAAATAAGCATTCTGTGTAAATAAGTTTTAGGACCTCTGTCCAAATCGCAATAGAGTTTTTCTAAAGACTCGGAATTTTCATTCGCCCACAAATCAAAATCCGGAAAGACAATTTTTGAAAGCCCGCTATCTCTTAATAAAAATAATCCCCTGCTCGGATTTTCGGAAGTTATGATCTTTATCCATTCCTCTCGAATTCTCTCACGGCTTATTCCCGAAAGCTTCTCGTGGAGTTTTTTTATTACGGACATTGTTTCGGACTCAATTTCAAAAGAAAGCGTCGTTGCAAATCTCACGGCTCTTAGCATTCTCAAATTATCTTCCTTAAACCTTTCGTAAGGATCTCCCACCGTGCGTATTATCTTTTTTTCCAAGTCCGACTTTCCGCCGAAAAAATCAATAAGCCCGCATTTTTCCGAATAGGCCATAGCGTTTATCGTGAAATCTCTGCGCTTCACATCTTCTTCCAAGGATTTTGAAAAATATACGGAATCGGGTTTTCTTCCGTCCGAATAGGTTCCGTCTGCACGAAATGTTGTGATTTCAACATTCCCTATTTCGGTTACAACCAATATCGTGCCGAATGCCTTTCCCACTCCGAGAGTATGATAATCCTCGAAAATACTTTCTATTTCATCAGGCACCGCATCAGTGGTGAGGTCATAGTCGTGAGGGACTTTCCCAAGCAGAAAATCCCTCACACAGCCGCCTGCAAGATAAGCCTGATAACCTTTTTCTTCAAGTCTTGAGATTAAGTTTTTTACAGCTTCAGGCAATTCCATTGTGTTACCTGAATTCCGGATATTCCGTCAAAACATTATTCGGCTCTTTGGATTTAAAATTGTAAATCCAATCATATTGCTTGGGAGTCTTTCGGTTTACATTTTTGCTGTCCAAAGTATAGAACTTAAACGGCATATCTTCAGACGTCTTTTCAATATCAAAGCCCAACATATTGAGCCATTCATTGTCCGTAAGAGCGGTTTCACTCAAGAACTCATAAAAGCTGTAAGTTGTACCTCTTGCCAAATACTTCTTCCCCTTATGGCTTAAAACCACAAATATATCTTCGGGAAAACCCGTTCCTATTTCCAAAAATTCTCCCGTATCAGCTATATTTGAAATGTCCGCCACAATCGACGATGCAAGATCCGATCTGTAATCATCCTTAAACATCAGATGTTCTATATGCTCAAAATATCCCCCTATCTGAGCAATCATTAAAATTTCATCTTTCGTGAGGGGTTCTTCTTTCAGCTCCTTTATGGAAATGTTTAGGAGATTGGTATAGATTTCCTCCATATTTTTCAATGCGATTGCCGTAGCTCTTTTTTCGTCATAATAAGCGTCGTCTTCTTCTTCAATCAAACCTCTTTTGAGCAGAGCTTCTTTTGTGTATTTTGTCAGAAACAAAAGCTTGTCATAAAGTTCAACATTGGGTTCAACATAGCTCGGAGTATCCGGTTCTTCAAGATCCGGTCCACCTTTTTCCGCAGCCGGCTGCTTTGAATATAGGAGGGTATCGTGCTTTAATTCCACATACCACCCGAGCCCCGTCTGAAGCATTTTATCCTTCCAAGGGTCTGACTGCATAAAGACGGGATATCCTTTCATATCTTTTTCCTGCCAAGTCGTTTTTAAGCACCAAAGGACGGCATTATATAAATTCTTGTACCACGACTCTTCCGGAAGTTTTTCAACCTTTTCCCTAACCTTGCTTATAAGCTCGTCATATTTTTCGGGTTCCATATACCATAACGAATTTTTCTTTACATATTTCTCCGCCCTTTTGTTTCCTAAAGCCGCCGCAACATCAAGTGCCGAAGGAGCCGGACGCTCGATCGGAGCGATTAAATCCTGCATTATATCTCCGTCCAAGGTGTAGCGTTGCCCCATAAACCTGAATTGCAGATCGGTCGGAGTATCCACAAAAATAAGTTCCGCCTTAACTTCAGGTTTTCTCAGCTTCTCCACTTCTTCTTTAATTTTATCTGAAAAAGCGTCATCATAATAGTGATGATAGTCGGAATTTTCTCCGAATACCGACAAAATAAAATCTTTCATATCCAAAATAGAAAGGTCGTCCGACTCTCCCACAAATAAGTTGGTTGGCTCGTAAATCTTATCCCACGAAGCAAGATCGTCATTCTCTCCTTCCAAATAGGTCAAATAAGTAATTGTGAGAGCTGAGCCGATATTTTCCCTTATAATTTCCCCATTCATATCCTTAAACGGAAAGCCTGTTAATCCGTACCACATCATAGCCCTAAAATAGGGTTCCAAAACCTCATCTCCCGCATAGTGACTTCTGGGTTTGAACTGCTCATAATTCAATTCATATCCGAATAAGGGAGATTTTGTGGTTTCTGACAATTCCGTAATCAAGCTTATTTCCTGATTTGCAAGATTCAAAATCGGCTCGGGGATTTCGGATTTATCTCCTGAAAGCAGATTTTCCGCCACATAAAAGTATGCGGTTATCTTTGAAAGATGTTCTTTTATGGCTGCATCACTTTCTTTTTCAAATGCCTTCTGAGCTTTTTTCCTCATACTTTCCGAAAGGCGCAAAAGCTCTTCTGAAAGCTTATCCTTTTCCAAATTTTTCAAAGTGTTTTCAAAGAATATATGATACATATTCAATGCCGTATCGGTTGTGATGAAATTCGGAATTTCCTGATACTCGTTCACCTCATACCTTGAATACATCTTCCTCATTACATCTTCTTTGTTCGGACTCATCACCACAAATCCGTTTTCGGCAAGTTTTTTCTTCTGCTCTGCGGAAAAGGTTGGAAACTTATCCATATTTACCACATCACTCAAATCGCTCTTGATTTCATAGGGCTTTACCTGAGCCAAGAAGTCGCTTTTCTTATAAGTAACCTCAGGTTTTCCCAAATAACTTAGAGATTTGAAATTTGCCGGATTTTCGGTTCGTATGTCCGCTCTTTCTTCTTTACCGTCGGAGTTTTCGGTGTTCTCCACTTCATCTTTACTCTTAGGATTCTGATTTGCAGTATCTCCGCACGAACTAAAAACAGCAATAATCATTGCCGAAATCAAAAGTAATGACATAGCCTTTTTCATAAAAATACCCCCTCAAAATTCTGATGATCAGATCATCTCTTCATCTTCCTTTGCCGCTTCAGTTATAATCAACTGAAGCTTTTCCTCCATAACCTTTCCGTTCTCTTCAAATCGGGTCATAAGCTCACCGTCTTTCTCAACGCAGGAAAGTATTTTTTCATATTCACCGCTCTCACCTGCCTTGATAAAACCGAACAAAAACCAGTAATGCAGACTTATGCTCTCTTTTCCGTTTTTCTTCATATCGATAGTATAGATTTCATCTCTCCCGTCTCTATCGCAGTCAATAAAAAACACATCTTTGAAATCTTCTCCGAATTTGGAGCCCGTCCACTTTCTTATAATTTTTTCCCCGTCATACTGCAAAAAAAACGGACGCAACTTCACCTCCTTATGGAACAGAGTGGATTTTCTTACCGCAAGAAATATTTCCTTCGGACTTTTCCCGTCTATCTCACAAACCTTAACACTCTCCGGCTTAATCGCGGTAAAATCTCTTTTTACCAAGACTTTATTCGGAGAAGATATGGAAATATAAATTCTTCCTCTCTCATAAGAAAGCTTTACGGTGTCAAGCACACCGTCTCCGTCCAAATCCGCCCGAGCTTCGGAAAAGGTCTTCGGCATAAAAAAATTTAATATAAAAATACCTGCGGCAATAATCAGAAAATATAAAAGTTTTCTCATATACCCCCTCCCGCTTATATTTTATCACAGCAATAGCGTGTGGAAAAGTATAAACTTATTTTTTCGCAACAAAAAAGCACGCAAGCTCGGCGCGCTTTTTTATCCTCTTTCAGAGAGGCTTAAATACACTTATTGTTTGAAAGTTCTTAGTATGACGATTTATTGGAAACTCTCACCGACACTCTTCCTTCCACGATCCCGCTGCTGGTCATAAAGTCTATATAGTGAAACCCGGGTCGAGCATCAACTATTTTCAACGTATCTTCTGAATTTGCGCCGATGACCATTCTGTGAGAACCCTCATTACCATTTCCATAGGTATAGGAAACGGTGACCCGCATGGTTTCATTGGTATCATTTCTAACCCACACCCTGTAATAAGGGAAACCTGCCGGCTGACTCCAGTACCTCCCGCTATTTCCAATGGCTTCATTGTCGATAACCAAATAACTCATGAAAGGTTCTGCAATGGGAGGTTCAAACTTCTCCACCTTGGCTGCATAATTTATAGCCGTAGCCAAAAACAAAACAGTCATCACCGAAACCATAACTATACTGATTTTTCTTTTCATAACACGCCTCCTTTAAAAACTCAAACTTACAACCTACTCTCAAATGGCGGACTAAATCCGCCCGACTCAATCGCCGTTTCTATACCTCTGAGGATTCATATAATTCATCATATCACCTTTTCTACTTCTCAAGCGAGGTTATACTCCTTTATATCAGAAAATGCAACTAAATTTTTATTTTTATAATTTCGGTGTATAATGGCAGGAGAAAGCGGAGAAATACTCTATTGTGTATAATAAAAAAACGACTTAATTCATTAGTAAATTAAATAGTTTTTTTATATTTTTTACGGACGCAACTTCACCTCCTTATGGAACAGAGTGGATTTTCTTGCCGCAAGAAATATTTTCTTCGAACTTTTCCCGTCTATCTCACAAACCTTAACACTCTCAGGCTTAATCGCGGTAAAATCTTTTTTTACCAAGACTTTATTCAGATTTCAGAGAAGCTTAAATATACTTATTGTTTGAAAGTTCTTAGTATGACGATTTATTGGAAACTCTCACCGACACTCTTCCTTCCACGATCCCGCTGCTGGTCATAAAGTCTATATAGTGAAACCCGGGTCGAGCATCAACTATTTTCAACGTATCTTCTGAATTTGCGCCGATGACCATTCTGTGAGAACCCTCATTACCATTTCCATAGGTATAGGAAACGGTGACCCGCATGGTTTCATTGGTATCATTTCTAACCCACACCCTGTAATAAGGGAAACCTGCCGGCTGACTCCAGTACCTCCCGCTATTTCCAATGGCTTCATTGTCGATAACCAAATAACTCATGAAAGGTTCTGCAATGGGAGGTTCAAACTTCTCCACCTTGGCTGCATAATTTATAGCCGTAGCCAAAAACAAAACAGTCATCACCGAAACCATAACTATACTGATTTTTCTTTTCATAACACGCCTCCTTTAAAAACTCTCAAATGGCGGACTAAATCCGCCCGACTCAATCGCCGTTCCTATACCTCTGAGGATTCATATAATTCATCATATCACCTCTCCTACTTCTCAAGCGAGGTTATACTCCTTTATATCAGAAAATGCAACTAAATTTTTATTTTTATAATTTCGGTGTATAATGGCAGGAGAAAGCGGAGAAATACTCTATTGTGTATAATAAAAAAACGACTTAATTCATTAGTAAATTAAATAGTTTTTTTTATATTTTTTACGGACGCAACTTCACCTCCTTCGGACTTTTCCCGTCTATCTCACAAACCTTAACACTCTCAAGCTTAATTGCGGTAAAATCTTTTTTTACCAAGACTTTATTCAGAGAAGATATTGAAATATAAATTCTTCCTCTCTCATAAGAAAGACTTATGGTGTCAAGCACACCGTCTCCGTCCAAATCCGCCCGAGCTAGCCGTGTGGAAAAGTATAAACTTATTTTTTCGCAACAAAAAAGCACGCAAGCTCGGCGCGCTTTTTTATCGCATTTTTTCGGATTTCCAAAAAAACATCACTTAACTAAATGTTTCTTTAGAAACTCATGATAGTCATGATTGAACTTATCCGGATTTTCCAAAAAAAGTGCGTGTCCGCAATTTTCAAACAAAACCAACTCCGATTTCGGTATTCTTTCATTCATATACTCACCATGCTCAGGACCGTACATATCTCCCCCCGAGCTATACGCCAAAAAAGTAGGAATACTTATATCGGACAAAACACCTCTGTAATCACCCAACGCCATAGCAAGCCACATCGCCGCCATAACATAAGGCTCATTATTTAAGGCTCTATCAAGCACCCACTTATAAAGCTCCGATTCTCTGCTAAAACCTCTTGCAAACAACTCCGGTGCAATATTTACAGCCACACCCTTCCAATCGGTAACCACATCTCTCAAAAATTCAAGGTTTTCATACGCACCGAAATCCCCCAGAGTCCAATCATTTTCGTTTAAAAGCTTGGGGGTCATATCTATAAGCGATAATGTTTTTAAATCCTTATCTCCGAACATCTGAATATAGCAAAGCAATATGCTGACACCCATCGACCAACCGCAGATATTAAAGTCACTCAAACCAAGATAATCCGCCAATTCCTTTATGTCTTTTGCATATCTTTCCATAGTCAAATCTTTTTTTATTATTTCAGCCCTTTTATCCGATTTTCCATGACCTCTCAAATCATAAGTGATAACCCTGTAATAGTCGGAAAAATACTCTCTTTGCCTATGAAAAAACTCACTTGTGGCAGACCAACCATGCACAAAAATGAGAGGCTCCCCTCTCCCTTTTTCCTCATAATGTATGATGCAGCCGTCACCTGTTCTAAATTCACTCATAATAATCCCTTCTCTTATGTATAGCTATCCAACCGCCAATAAATAATCAAATCGAAATGAGTCGAAGATTTTAATCTCCGCACTTAGATTCTATATATCTTATAACGCTGTCTTCCTCATCTTCACTTCTGATTTTAAGCACATGCACCGCATCATACTGTTCATATGAAGCGCAGCAGTTACCGCAACCCCCTATAACAATCAGAAAGTCGTATGCTACCCCTTCTTCTGCGTAACTGACGGACACTTCCAAATTTTTAGAGGAGCAATAATCTTCAATCCTCTTTTGCAAGCTCTCCTTCATTTCTTTTCTATCGTATCTGGGATTACATCCGCCACAATACTTTATTCCTATCACATTTGTCATATCTCATCTTATCCAATCAAACGAAAAATCCAAACAACACCCTATGCCAAACACTTCTTTATAAATGGCAAATCCAAACATTTTACTTCAGACAAACGTTGCTCCGAAATCTGCAACAACTCTTGTAAAATCTCGGAGCAACGCCAAACTGAATTCTATTCTTCTATGAAATGCGCAAAACTAGTACAGATTTGCAAATATACCCCTGATCTCATCATCCGACAAAGGCACATAGTTGTTCGCCAAAAGCCTTTGCTGATTATCAACGGTCATCTTCGTAAACTCATCAATTTGAGCTTCAGTCATTCCGTACTCTCTCAAAGGTTTCTTTATGATAAGTTGATTTAACAATTTCTCCAACTCATCATACACAACGGAAACATCACATCCCAAAATCCCTGCGAAAATCTCGTTGATTGACTTAATCTTGCCACCGGGATTTCTTTCCAAGTATTTTTTGAAAACTTCGGTGAAGAATTGATAATTAGCCTCACCGTGAGGAACATGGAATACACCGCCTATCGAATAGGAAAGTGCATGAACAGCTCCGCAGCCTGCATTTCCAAAAGCTATACCTGCATAATTCGACGCAAGAAGAAAATCCTTCAAAAACGGCTTTCTGTTCTCAGCGTTAGATCCCTTAGCCAACAAAGCCTTATAACCTTCCATTATCATTGTCATCGCCTTTATGGAATACATTTCCGTAAACGGAGTAGCCTTAGGCGAAAGGTAAGACTCTGACGCGTGAATAAGAGCGTCTATCGAACTGGTTGCAAATACATAATCGGGCAAACCCTCAAGAGACTGAGGAATCAAAACCGCGATATCTGCATAAGTATCCTCAACCGCCAACCCTTTCTTAGTGTTAAGACTCTTGAGTTCCGCAATGGCAACATTGGTCACTTCCGAACCCGTTCCGCAAGTTGAAGGAATTACTACCAATTCCTTAACCTTAACCGGATTTTTTACCCCCGTAAACAAATCTTCGGATTTTCTTGCGGGCTCCAACGCAAGAATCTTACAGATGTCCACAATCGTTCCGCCACCGAATGCTATAATTCTGTTATACTCATACTTCTTCATCTCCGCGACCATAGCATCAATCATCTCATCCGACGGCTCGCCTTTTCCGTGTTTTTCTTGAAATACCACGGGAACATCAACACCCAAAGGTTTGATATACGGTGTGTACATCCACTCATTAGTTACAACAATGTCGCCTTTACCCAACTTGAATTCTTTATGAAATTCTTCAAAATTGTCGAAGTAAAAAATCTTAGGGACAATTCTTAATGCTTGCATGATAAACCTCCACAACTAATACTCAACATTAAACATCTTCTTAAATGATTTCTTCAACTCATCTCTGAACTCGGGATGCGCAATGTCAATCAAAGCTCTTGCTCTGTCTCTAACTGTCTTTCCCTTCAATTTGGCAATTCCATACTCCGTCACCACATAGTCCGCATCATGCCTGGAAGTTGTAACAACCTGCCCCTCGGGAAGTATCGGAGAAATTTTGGAAATAAGCGTTCCATCTTTCTTTTTGGTAGCCGACGGCATTGCAATAATAGCTTTTCCTCTGCCGTCATATCCCATTGCCGCACCTCTGACAAAGTCAACTTGTCCTCCAACCGCAGAGAATTGCTTGTATCCAATGGTATCAGCTGCAATCTGACCATACAGGTCAACTGCAAGTCCGCCATTTATGCTGATAACTCCCGGATTTTTTGCAATGACAGCCGGATCATTCACATAGTCAACCGCTTTGAGCAAACAATTTTCATTTTTATGGCAGAAATCATACAACTTCTTTCCACCCATCACAAAGTTGAATACAAATTTGCCCTTGTCAATATTCTTAAGGGAGTTATCCACCGCACCCGATTCGTAAAGTGCAACAACTCCATCTCCGAGCATCTCCGAATGTATTCCCAAATGTCTCTTGTGTTTCAATTGATGACAAACCGCATCGGGAATAGCACCTATGCCCAACTGTAATGTATCACCGTCTTCAATGAGCTCGGCACAATTTTTTCCGATAGCCTCTTCAATTTCACCTATTTTGGATTCCGGCAAAGTAGGTAAAACAGTATCCGCCTTTACAAATAAATCAATTTCATCAACATCAAAAACCGCATCTCCATAGGTAAACGGGAGATTCTCATTAACCTGTGCAATTACCGTTTTTGCAGACTTCACAGCTTGAACGGTATAATCGCCGGATACCCCCGTGGAAACCTTTCCATTCTCATCCGGAGGTGTGACCATTATCATAGCTACGTCCACACCGATAGTGCCGTTTCTCATCAACTTTGGAATTTCATGGAAAAAGACAGGTGCGAAATCTCCCCATCCCTTCTCCACACATTCTCTGGTTTTTCCGCTCAAAAACCAAAGAACCGGATGAAAATTCTCTTTGTATTTTTCTTCGCAGTACCTATCCTCTGCCAGAGAAAACATATGCGAAATCTGGACATTTCTATAGCTATCCGCATTCTCCACCATGGCATCTATCAATGCCACAGGCTCGGACACACAATGCCCGAAAACCACTTTATCCCCTGATTTGATGTGCTTAACCGCCTCTTCTGCCGTAGTTAATCTGCTTTTAAAGATTTCCTGCCAACTCATAACGCCTCCTGACGACTACTTTTTCTTCTTTATTCCGGCGATTTCCTTAGCCAATTCCTTCTTGTTGTTGAGATTACTTTGTCTGGAAATCATAATTCTCTGTGCTTGCGGAGAACCTGCACCATGCATTGACTCGGTTCTATATCCCACTGCAGCCGTACCTAAGCACACGTTCTCAAGGAAACGCAAAATTCTTTGACGCTCTTCCGTAGTTGCAGCATCGCTTCCTGCAAAGTATTTATTGCAAATCTCTCCCAAAGTTTCCCCTTCCGAACCTACTACCGTATCCGACTTGAAATCCGTTTCCGACGGCATGGTTACCATCAAACCTCCGGCAATATCTTCCGCCAATCTGCCGATTTCATAAGGGAATCTGGTTACGTTCTGCTTGCAAACATTGGCCAACAATAAATCGATTTGGTAATTTCCTGCCTTTGTAGGACAACCCTCAGTCGAGCATGCAAGTCCGCAACTAAATAGAGTCTCATTCAAATGAGTCATCTCGATAAGCTTATCCTTAATATGGGAAGCCTTATCCGCTCCGTTATACTCAGCCGCAACCGCAGCCGCTCCTATGATAACATCACCGACACCCACCTTGCAGCCGCCATATGATTGCCTATGATATCCTGCAAATCTCTCCACCATCATTCCTGCAAAATCATACTCACCGCATAAGAAAATCATATTATTCGGAATAAACACATTGTCAAATACCACCAAAGCTTCCTGACCGCCAAAACGTTTATTACCGACGTCTATGTCGTTGTCTTTCTCCATTTTTCTGGTGTCGCAAGACTGACGGCCATAGATCATATAAATACCTTCCACATCCGACGGACATGCAAAAGACACCGCATAATCTTTATCAGCCTCTCCCATAGCCATAGTAGGCATAATGATGTGTTCGTGCGAATTGATGGAACCAGTTTGGTGAGCTTTTGCACCTCTGACAATAATTCCGTCCTCTCTTCTCTCCACAATCCTCAAGAACAAATCCGGATCTTTTTGTGCGTGCGGTGCAAGACCTCTGTTTCCTTTGGGATCGGTCATAGCTCCGTCAACGGTTAAATCTTCTTCCTGAACATGCTTAAGGTATTCGATGAAATTTTTGTGATAATTCGTCCCATACTTTTCGTCCACCTCGTATGTTGTGGAATAAACCGCATTAAAAGCATCCATTCCGACGCATCTTTGGAAACACGACGCAGTCTTTTGACCGCACAATCTTTGCATCTTAACCTTTTTCTTCAAATCTTCGGTGCTTTGATGTAAGTGTGAAAATCTGTTTACAATCTTTCCTGTAAGATTTGATGTTGCGGTCATGAGATCCTTATATTCCTCTTGGTGCGCCAAGTCATAGGTAATCGCAACGGAATTAATGGAAGGACGAATAATGGGGTGATCTACCCAATTATCAACCTTTTCACCAAACATATACACTCTGGTTTTCAATTTTCTCAAACTCTCGATGTATTGCTCACCTGTCATTAACATGATAATCCTCCTCAAATTAAATTCAATCCGATATAATCCCGCAAAGAATTTTCTCTGCGGGATTAATCGTAAAAATCAAGATTTAACCGAACAAACTACTTTCCTACGCACTCCTTCAATGTTTCCTCAAAGATTTCAAGCCCCTTATCCAACTGTTCGTCAGTTACGCAAAGCGGGCAGAGGAATCTGATAACATTTCCATATGTTCCTGCCGACTCAATCAAAAGTCCCTTTTTAGCTGCAGTTGAAACCATATTACCTACCAACTCGGGATTAGGCTCTTTGGTTTTTAAATCCTTAACGAATTCAATCCCCAACATCGAACCCATACCCCTTATGTTGCCGATGACTCCATATTTGTCAGCCATATCATTGAATGCTTTGGTAACCTTCTCACCGATTTTAAGAGCTTTTCCGGGATAATCATCTCTTTGCATAATTTCCAAAACTTTCAGAGCAGCAGCACAGGAAACTGCATTACCGCAGTAAGTTCCCCCAATCGTTCCTCCGGGAACTCCGTCCATAACCTCTTTTCTGGTGGTTATTGCCGACAAAGGCATACCTCCTGCAATGGATTTAGCTGTCGCCATAATATCCGGAGCCGCTCCTGCCTCTTTGAAATACTCTGAAGCAAATAATCTGCCGCTTCTTGCCCATCCGCTTTGAACTTCATCCGTGATCATCATAATCCCATACTTGTCGCATATACTTCTTACTGCTTTGACCCAAGCTATAGGAGCGGGAACGAACCCTCCCTCACCTTGAACGGGTTCAAAAACAATAGCCGCAACACTCTCCGCAGGGCAAGCCTCAATGAATGCATGCTCCAATTTTCCTACGAAATATTGGATAGCTTCATCTTCGGTAAAGCCCTTGGGAGCTCTATACATGTTGGGAAATTCCACCCTGTAAACTCCATCGGGGAAAGGTCCCATCGAAAGTGCATAAGCCTTCTTTCCCGTCATCGTCATAGTCATTTGTGTTCTACCGTGGAAAGCACCTGTGAACACTATGATATTCTGACGCTTAGTGTAACCCTTTGCAATCTTCACCGCATTTTCAAGTGCTTCAGCACCGGAATTTGCAAACATTGTCTGTTTTTCCGTACCTTTAACGGGAACGACTTCGTTCATTTTTTCAGCCAACTCGATATATCTCTCATGTGTAACAATATTCATCATCGCATGGAAATACTTTTCAGATTGCTCTTTGACGGCATCTACCAACTCCGGATTTGTATATCCGATGTTTAATACGCCCACGCCGCCAATCCAATCAAGAAAGATGTTTCCGTCAACATCTTCAAACATAGCGCCTTCGCCACGCTTGATAACGCAAGGATATCCGCACTTTATAGCGGCAGGCATAACCTCGGCTCTTTTTTTGATAACAGCGGCAGCCTTAGGCCCCGGCAATGTGCTTGTTTTAATTTCGGGCAATGCATCTCTTAACATTTTTTTCCTCCACAAACAATCAATCAAAAGTTGATTTTAATATCCCAACTCTTTTTCCACTTTTGAAATAGCTCTATCTAAACGTGTAACGATTTCGTCTATCTGCTCTTTTGTCACAATGAACGCAGGCGCAATAACCAAACCGTCTCCCGCCTGTCCTCTGTTGCAGCCTTGGCTCGCTTCAATAAGCATATTCTCATCTTCCAATGCGGCATCCTGCACTCTGGGTGCAACACCCTCCGACATGGGGAATGATTCTTTGGTCTTTTTGTCTTTTACCAATTCAATACCGACCAATAGACCTTTTCCTCTCACATCTCCCACTGTCGGGTGATGTGAGAGTCTCTTTAATAACTGCTCCTTCAGATACTCACCCATAGCCGCACAGTTCTCTACCAACTTATGCTCTTTCAGATACTTCATCACGGCGATATTTACTGCTGCGCCCAAAGGATTTCCCGACCAAGAAAATCCGGGCGGGAAATTTCCGCCGTTCATGGCCATTCCATCGTAAACTTTCTGAGTTATACCTACCGCTGCCAACGGGAAATAACCTCCCGAAATAGACTTGCCCATAGTGACAATATCCGGCACAATACCGAAATGTTTATAAGCAAACATCTTTCCGGTTCTTCCCATTCCCGCCATTACCTCGTCCAAAATCAAAAGAACATCGTATTTATCACAAATTCTCCTAATTTCAGGGAAATAATCATCCGGAGGCACAGCTGCGCAAAGCGACATTCCCGAAATAGGCTCAGCAATAAAAGCCGCCACAGTATCCGGACCTTGCGCAAGAATTTCATTTTCCAAAGCAGCGGCACAATTGACGCCATAATTCTCATCGTCGGCAATCCAAGGTCTATAAGTATAAGCAGGCTGAATATGACCCATCTCAGGCAGATACGGCTCGTATCCTTTTCTTCTCTTTGCAAATCCGCTCACTGCAAGAGCCCCGTTTGAAATCCCATGATAACTTTGCCATCTTGAAATAATCTTGAATTTCCCGGAATTTCCCTTCTGAATATGGTACTTTCTCGCCATCTTAATTGCCATCTCGGTAGCTTCGGAACCTCCGCAAACTTGGAAAATCTTAGCTAAGTCAAAATCGGAAGCTTCCACAATCATTCTGCAGGATTCTTCCAATTCAGGAGTTACACAGTCATCCCTGTGAGCAAAAGCCAGCTTAAGAGCCTGCTCTTTCATAGCCTCGACAATTTCCTTATTGCCATGCCCCAAGCTTACCAATACGGGACCCGAAGCCCCATCTATAATCTCGGTGCCGTCTTCCTTGTACATATATATGCCTTCTCCCCTGACTACCTTGGGATACTTGCGATGAAAATCCAAACTCAATACACAATTGCTATCCGACATTTTATCCCCCCATTATATTCTTAAATTTCGGCGATCTTACTTTTCGCCGTACTTTTACACTTTCTCAAACAAAGCTGCGGAACCTTCTCCTCCGCCTACGCACATCGTAACGATTGCGTATTTTCTCTTTGCATTTTTCATTGCATATGCCGCCTTGGTCGTCAAAATAGCACCGGTAGCTCCCAAAGGGTGACCCAACGCTATAGCTCCGCCGTTAGGATTAACTCTTGCAGGATCAAGACCAAGTTCTTCAATGCAAGCTATTGACTGAGAAGCAAAAGCTTCATTCAATTCAATCAATTCAACCTCATCCAAGGTAACACCCGTCTTTTCCAAAAGCTTTCTGACAGCCCCGATCGGACCGAAACCCATAACGTGCGGATCCAGACCCACGGAAGCGAAACCCTTGACTTTCAAAAGCGGTTTCAAGCCTAATTTTTCAGCTTTCTCGCTGCTCATAAGCACCACCGCACTCGCTCCGTCATTTAACGGGCAAGAGTTTCCTGCCGTAACGGAACCGTCTTTCTTAAACACCGGCTTAAGCGTTGCTAAAACTTCCAAAGTAGTCTCTTCTCTCGGGCACTCATCAGTATCTATAACTATCTCTTTGCCCTTGGACTTTACCGTAATAGGTACAATTTGTTCTTTGAACACACCGGCTTTTATAGCTTTGAGAGCTTTTTGATGTGACTCGTAAGCAAAAGTGTCCATTTTTTCCCTTGATACCGGATGCGACTCCAGCACATTCTCTGCAGTAATGCCCATATCCGGATTCCCATATTTAGGGGGAGCCATCTGAACATAGCTGAAACTCGGGAAAGCATAGCTATAAGGTCTTTTGGTCTTTGACAGGAAGTAAGGGTTATTACTTTGACTTTCCGCACCGCCGGCAACATATATCTCACCATGACCGCTCTCAATCATCGCAGCCGCCATACAAATTGTCTCCAATCCCGATGCGCATTGTCTGTCAAACTGGATCCCCGGTACGGTTACGGGAAGATCAGCCTCCAAAGCTATAACTCTTCCTATGTCTCCGGGAGCACCCTCTGCATTGCCCATATAAACTTCCGTAATTTCCGAAGGATCAATTCCCGCTCTTTTTACAGCTTCCTTGACAACTATTCCTCCCAATTGATATCCGTCAAAACCGGATAACGATCCTGCATATTTCCCGACGGGAGTTCTTACTGCCGATACAATTACCGCTTCTTTTAATTCTTTCATATTTATTCCTCACTTTTGATAATTTTTACTTCACCCGAAACCTTGACGGGCGCATCCGTCTTTTCGATCACTTCTTCCACTGTGTGTCCCTCAAAAAGTTCCTTAAGCAGGAATTCACCATTCGGAGTAATTTCCATAACGGCAATATCGGTGATTATAAGCGACACGCATTTATCCGCCGTCAACGGCAAGGTGCATTTCTTTCTAAGCTTCGAGTTCCCGCTCTTATCTGTATGCATCGTAATAACGATTACCTTTTTTGCTTTTTTTGCGAGATCCATAGCTCCGCCCATTCCCGGAACCAAACCGCCCGGAACCATCCAATTCGCCAAATCTCCGTTTGCCGCAACCTCTAAGGCTCCCAACACCGTAATATCAAGTTTCCCCGTTCTGACAAGACCGAAAGAGTCCGCACTATCGAAATAAGACGCACCCGGAACAGCAGTGATAGGAACACAACCCGAATCAACAATATCCGGATCTTCCTTACCTTTTTCCGCAGCAGGTCCTGCTCCCAAGATGCCGTTTTCCGCATGAAGAAACACTGTCATACCCTCAGGTATGTAATTTACAACCTTTTGAGGAATTCCAAATCCCAAATTGACAACATTTCCATTTTTAATTTCTTCCGCAGCCCTCTTGGCCATCATTTCCTTTATTGCCATCCCCATTTCCAATCTCCTTCCCCGTGAACGATTACATCTACAAACGCTCCCGGTGTGATTACATCCTCCGGGTCAATATCGCCAAGCGGCACAATATGCTTTGCGTCCACGATTGTTACATCCGCAGCTCTTGCCATCAACGGGTTAAGTCCTCTTGCAGTCTTACTGTACACAAGATTGCCGAACTCATCCGCTTTTTCCGCAAGAATAATTGCCACGTCAGCTCTCAAAGCTTTTTCCAGAAGGTATTCCTTTCCGTCTATCGAAATCTTCTCCTTACCTTCCTCAATCACCGTTCCCATACCTACATCGGTAAGAATACCGGCAAGACCTACACCGCCTGCTCTAATTCTCTCTGCCAAAGTTCCTTGCGGCGAAAACTCAATCTCCAACTCTCCGGCATTAAGAAGCTCTCCTGCAGCCTTTGTAGCTCCTATATGACTGGTGATAAGCTTCTTGCACTGCTTGTTGGCAACAATATGATCGGGACCGACATCGGGATCTCCCGCATCAATGGAAATCAATGTGAGATCCTTAACCCCCTTCTTAATTATTGCTTGAATCAAGTCATAAGATGAACCTATACCGCCGAAACCGGCAATCATTATGGTGCAACCATCCTTAACATACTCCATGGCCTCTTCAACAGTTTTTATTTTGTTGAATCTATTCTGCATATTCAGCCACTCCTTTCTTTCTCATACTTGTAAAAAACATACTCACCTTGCGTATATGCAAATCAAGCGCCGCACTGACATAGCAAGCACTTGAGTGAGACTTGCAAAACATCCTCGCCGTTCGCAACACTGCCGAAAAACGCTTTGCAAGTCCGTCACATCTCATAAATAGATTTTCTCGGTTTTCCACCACTGAACTGAATAATCGCACAATCCGAAAACCGACAATCTTTCTTTTACCTCTTTTCCCCACTGTTGCACTTTTTTCAACAACACAGGGCATTATACCACAATGCGAAAAATGTGCAACAAGCAAAAAAACTTTTTTATTTTTTTTGCAGATATTTTTATCGCAAAAAACATTTTGAAAACTTTACCCGATTAAATACACCTGCTAAGCCTTACAATCAGCTGATTAACTTCCAAACGAAAACATCGCCCTTTGAAAATACAAAAGGCGCTGTTTTTTTTCGCTTAAATCTTTCCTGTCAATATAGACCCTTGATAAGTTCCTGCAATTCTATTCCCATCTCAACCAGATGATAGCAGCCGTCACTTCCTCCAAGCTTTTCAATTATCTCCCTCTTGGTAATCTTACCGAAATCTCCGCCTATGAGCTTGTGCTCGTTTTCCCGATTTGTCATACATGCAGCTCCGGGAGCTCTCAAAACTTCCAAAACCGCGTCCTTTACTGTCAGGTCACAATCAAGCTTGATACTCATTTTCATCTCATGAAAAGTGTCTTTCAAGTGTGCATAAAGCTCGTATATCTCGCCAATACGAAAAACATTGTATTCCTTATTCCTTTCAAACAGAATATCCGCACCATATCTGTCAGGCACATACTCCATCCATGTCAGCGCACCTTCCCTGAGATATTGCCTCGAATCGCTGTAAAATCTACAGCCGTTCTTTTCAAGCATATCCCAATAAACATTATACTCCGTCTTTGAGACATACCCTCTCTCTACATAAAGATATGTCTCCGCCTGTACAAGTGCCGATACGCATTGCAAAAAACATTCAATTGCAAATTTTTCATAACCTTCAAGCTTCGATCGTATGATTTTTTTGCCCGGTATGTATGCTTCAATTCCCTTTAGACAGTCCAAATTCTTATTTGTATGTGTTTCTTTCCCTGTTATGGACAGAACGGCATCAACTACTTCAAACCGTCTTTTATCAACCTCCAAGCTCGCCTTATATACTCTTCCGTCAAGAAACGATACAACCTGAGAATTGACAGTCTCGCCTTTATTTTCCACTTTCCATGTTATGGTTTTTTTTACATCCGCTCTCATTACGAGAGCCATTATATCACAATTTATGTATAAGCAAAAACTTTTTTTCTTTCTCCGTTAAATCCTCCCGACTTGCAAAATTGGAACACCATTTAAAAAAAGACTCCGCCGGAGTCTTTTTTTTAACCTTGAAGCCCTCGTGATTGTCTGTCCATATCTTCAACCACTATGTCATAGATTTCACCCAGAGATGCGCAATATTCCAAAACCTTCCAAGGTTCGTTGGTGTGGAAGTGTATTTTTATCATATCTCCCCCTCCAACCGCAAGCAGGCAATCTCCTTTGAGATTTTTCAAAAAGTAATCGTTAACTTCTTCCTCGCTCAAATTTTCCCCGTCAATTAAAAGTTGGGTGTCATAGCGAAATTCAATCATATATGCCTCTCCTTTTATTTTGATTTACTGACACCAAGAGTATATCACAACAAAAAAATTTATACACCGAATTTTCGGTATATTTATTTGTATTGTACTCTATTCCTTTCTGTTTCGTAATAAGATGCCATTGCATAGAGCGCATCGGAGAGCCTGTTTATATAGCAAAGAACTTTTTCGTCAACCTCTTCGGTTTTTCCGAGTGTTATTATATGTCTTTCCGCTCTTCTGCAAATGGTTCTTGAGAGGTGCAAAAACCCCGACCCTCTATTCGTACCCGGAACTATAAAGCCCTTGTAGCCCCCAACTTTTGCCATATATTCATCAACCAAAGCTTCGAGCTTTGAAATATCTTCGTCGGTGATTTTGAATTTCAATTTTGAACCGTCTCTAGTGGCAAGCTGTGCGCCGACCGTGAAAAGCTTATTTTGAATATCCGTAATTTCTTCTACGGTTTTTTCGTCATCTATAAAGTTTTTTGCAACTCCCATACTGCTCATCAGTTCGTCTATCGTTCCGTAACTTTCAACCCTGATGTCGTCCTTATCAACTCTTACATTGTCAAAAAGACTTGTTTGACCTTTGTCTCCCGTCTTGGTATAGATTTTCATATAAACCTTCCGTCAGCTTTTTAAATCAAATCCTTGTGAAACGCTTTTATCTATCAACGCCGTTTTTCCATAAGTAGATGCCGAATTGTTTTCACAGGATAGGGGCGAGTAAGTTTTTGACAGAGTCTTAAAGGCGTCATAGAGCGGGTACATTATGGAGATTGACTTTTCTATTTTTTCAACTTCCGATTTTCTGAATCCCTCCGCCAAAAGCTTAGATTGAAAGAGATAAATCTCTTTCAAATCCAAGCTTAGAGGATGATTTTCGCTGAAAGTTTTAATAAGCTCCATAAGAATTTCTCTAAGGTGTGAGTATATAGGAGAAAGCTGTCCGTAAGTCGCACCCCTTTTCATAAGCTCCATCGCATCTGCCAAATCTTCAATAAACGCTTCGTGCATAATGGCGCACAATCCCCAAACATCTTCGCTTAATATGCGTTTTTCAATGCTGTTCATTTCTACCTGTCAAGGAGCTTAAGAACCGCCTGAGGCATTTGATTTGCGTGTCCTATCATTGCGGTTGAGGATTCTTGAAGAACTTTGTTTTTGGTGTATTCCGAAAACTCCTCCGCCATATCCGCATCAAAAATTCTTGAGCGGGATTCCGTAAGATTTTCAATGGAAGTATCAGTGTTTCTTATAATGCTTTCCAAGCGATTTTGAATTGCACCCAGCTTTGCACGGCTTTCGGATATCGTGGAAATGGCAAGATCAATAGATTTTATGGATTCATTAAAAGCAACCTTTCCCTTTCCGTCCTCAAGAATATCTTCAACTTTCTCTTTATACTTGGCAACTTTGGTCGCATTATTCGTATCATCGTTCATTTCTTTCATCTTGTTTTTTAAGAATTCCGCCAAGTCGTTTGTTTTACGCATTACCTCTTTCCCCGTGCCGTCAAATACTCCGGTGTGAGCCTCAGACGCACCTTTAATCCAATTGAACCTTTTTTCCAAACGATGGTTGTTTATAACCCCTATTATATGTTGATAGTGGTTTTGAAAAGCTGTGTTGTAAGCGGTAATTTGAGCTTCTGTGGGATTCGGAGGGAGCGTGGGGGGAGTACCGGCGGTACTGTTATATGCCGCCTTAAGCGCATCAAATTCAGCTTGAGTAAGGTTCAGAGAATCTCTATACTCACCTTCCATAAATCCCTTTGTCACATCCTCAATAGGCGTACTTTCATTATTACCAACAATACGCTCCATAATTTTCCCTATTCCGTCATTAAAGTAGCGTCTTTCTCCTGAGGGAGTTTTATAAAAATATTTATTTTCTTTATATTCATCATTTGAGTCCCCAAGGGTAGGCACTTTTGCAAAGAGAACATGATCTTTTGCATCGGCGTTCCCATAGCCGTTTGTATCTCTGATTTCCGCATTGGGAGGAATTTTTCCTGCAAGCCAAGGGAATTGCGTAGTAAGCTCACCATGATCTATTACTCCGTTATTATCTGTGTCCTTAGCCACCAAATATTCTCTTTTCGGAATCTTATTCGGTATGTCTTTTTCATCTTTATTTCCGTCGCCATTCAAATCCTTAAATGCTCCATAAATCGGGATTTCTTTATAGAAGTTAAGCTTGTCTCCATTAGATTCCATAATTGGAAGTCCTAAGGTGGACGAGTCGGCTCTATGGTCGGAAATATCGGTCTTGATATGCTCCTGTTGCTCTCCGCCGGTTTGGAAATAATAATCCTCGGTCTTTTTGCTGTGCTTTCCGCCGGAGTCTTTTTCTCCATATTCAATGAGATTGTCAGGCTTTAGAAGATGGACATCATTAAATTGGGTGAACTTGGAAATTTTATCCACCTGTTCTCTAAGCTCTTTGATTTCTTTTTGTATGTTCGTTCTGTCTTGATTTTTATATGTTTCGGACGCACCCTGCACCGAGAGCTCCCTCATTCTTTGAAGCATTGCGTGAATTTCGTCCAAAGCTCCCTCAAAGGTCTGTATGAAAGAAACACCGTCAAGGGTGTTTTGCCTTGCCTTTTTCATTCCCCTTATGGAGCGTTTCATTTTCTCCGATATTGACATTCCCGCAGCGTCATCTGCGGCTTCGTTTATACGAAAACCCGACGAAAGGCGCTTGAGTGAGCCTGACAAATTCGTTATATTCCTTTGATAAGTCTTTTGAGTGTAGAGTGCCGGCAAGTTGATGTTGATTTTCATTTGGTTTCCCCCTTGGATATAAGTTTTATGGTTTCGCCTATTACAGCGGAAAGCTCGTCGCTGATATTATTCACTTCTTCTTCCGGTTCTATCGGAAGATCGGAGCTGAAATTCTGAACCGGCTCCTGCTGATAGGCTCTTTCAAGCTGTTTCTTTGATATCAAACGCTTCATTTCCAAATCCTTCAATTCTTAATAAAAAGATTTATTCCCTTTTCCCTAAGCCCCTCCTCATATTCAGGAAGTGCCTCGACAATAGAATCGGAAGCGTTTTTCACCGACAAGGATAGATTCTTTCCGACCAATCTCAAGTCGAGCTCCGTGAGTCCCTGCTCCTTTGTTTCAATGGAGAGGTATATTGAAATATCCGACTTTGTTTTAGTCTTTGGAATTACCACATTCACATGGTTTAACTCTCCATCTATCTCAATCGGGAGCTGCATTGTTGTGGTGCCGTTTGAGACACGCCT
>CAUVKI010000006.1:0-72992 GCA_963552605.1 uncultured Tissierellia bacterium | reverse complement strand
CGATATAGCCTACGTAATGCTGGCAGACAATATTCATTGCCTGCGGCTCTCCTTTAGTTGCGGCTATGATTACCGGATAAGGCAACAAGCCGCGTTCATCGTTTCCTGTTTTACCAGTCAGGGTAGTCATAGGCATGTTCCTCCAAATAGCGTTTTAATAGCTCAAAAGAGCTGGTACGCCGATACTGCACTGTACTTCTTGGAATCTGATAGAGCTTCGCAATTTCCGCATCACTCATATCAAAGAAGTAATAGAGCAGGACGGCTCTGCGTTTTTCTTCCGGCAAGCTGTGGATCGCATCGGCAATCGTCTTTGCATCCCATTCTTTACCGCCTGCGAAAAAGGTTTGTTCTTCTTCACTGCCTACAAAGAAATCTTCACGGGTATAAAGCTGATTTTCCTCTTTCGGTGTCAGGTCGGAAAAGCTGATTTCTCGTGCCTGCCTTCTTTTGATTTCCTTATGTGCATTGATACTTTCGTTTTTCAATGCACGTTTACAAAAACCGTTAAATGCGCAGCGTATCTGCCATTCATACTATTATTTCTTTGAATTATGGATATAAACAATTTGTAGTCCGCAGAAGATACACGAATTTTTGTGGTCGAAAAATAGATATAACCATACTTCTATTGAAGAATAGTATCAGTCCGTTCAGGCTCATTCATGATATTCACCTCCTTTCGCAGCCGCGAAATCGGGCAGAATTTCCCCTTTCACAAACCCTCAACAACGGGCAGATGAAAACTGCCAAAGAAAAGCGAATATTTTTGAAAAAAAGTTTTTGTAGACGCAAAAAATCCCGACTGCATAAGGCAGCCGGGATTGGACATGAAAAGATAGCTATATAAATATGATTTAACAGATCATCTATATAAGCATAGAAACATGTAAATAGAACATATTCCCTTTAATAATGCTTTATCATAATAAAAAACGAACACGATGATACCTCCTTTGATACCGCCATGTTTTTTCGTAAGTTATGATTGATTTTGAGTCTTCACTCCCTTATTCAAGCAGAATAATATAGGCGGTTTAATATTATATATTCTATCTTTTGCATAAATGGTTCTCTCCTTAAATAAAATAAGCCGGTAATTACAGTTTCGTAGCTGTAAATCACCGGCTCTGTGTCTTTGCATCTGGCTCTTTGATAACTGATACATTAAATTGTTTGACATTGATTAAAGATTCTTGTTTGCATTTCGGACAAAACAAGGGAAAGCTTTTTAACTCTGTATCGCTTCTGATTTGCAATCGTGTTTTATTTCTGCAAACAGGGCAGAGTAACCATTGCCTTTTAACTTTTTTATTCTTCATTGCGTAATCCTTCTACGTTCATTTTATAAGCTCATATATCTTATCGTTAGATTAATCTATAAATTCATTTTTATCATCGCCATGATATAAATTACATTGTGTCCAATACGAGCTCGCTTTGCATTTTTCTTAGAAGTCTGTATTCACGCATAAGCAGGATGACAGCGATAAAAAGGATAACTATATCGTTCAGCGGAAGAGCAAGCCATACTCCCAAGACATTCCCTCTCATCAAGACAGGAAGCAAAAGAACCATAGGAACTACCAAAACTAACTGGCGAAATACGACAATGAAACCGGCCAGTTTTGCTCGCCCAAGTGCTTGAAAATAGGTAAGTGTCATAATCAGCAGACCGTAAGTAAAAAATGCACAAAACATCAAACGGTATAATGAAATTCCTGATTCAACAATATCTGATTCTGTAATAAATGCCGACAATATTTGATTTGGAAAAAGCTCAATTACGGCAAAGAATATTCCGGAAAGGACAGTAGAGCCAATAATGAAGATGTTAGTAAGCTGTTTTACTCGCGTATAATTTTTTGCCCCGTAATTCGTGCCGACAGCAGGCTGCAGACCTTGACTCATCCCCCAAATGGGAACGAAAGCAAGCTGCATAACACGCTGAGAGGCACCCATCAATGCAATTTGCGTTTCTCCTCCATATTTTACCGCTGTATTATACACCACTGTCATCTGTATCAACATCATGACCTGCATAAACATGGCACTGACTCCGACAGAGAGAATTTCAGGAATCAAATCTTTTGCCGGACGCACCCCATGAAAACGAACGATAGGACTCTTTTTCAGAAAGTAAATAAGGGTGACAGTAGCTTGGAAAAACTGGGAGATAACTGTTGCAATCGCCACAGCCTGAGGTCCCCTTTCAGGAAAAATTATAATAAGGATCGGATCTAAAACGATATTTAATATCGCGCCACCGGCCATGATTACCATGGCAAGACCCATCCGACCCTCTCCACGTATAACCATATTGGCACTTTGCATGAAGTTGACAAAAATAGAACCCAAAAATACGGTGCGCAGATATACCACACCCATCTCCAGAACAGCTCACTCTGCACCAGAAAGACTCAGCAAAATAGGAGCAAAAGTAATTCCCGCCACCATGCTGATAGATGAAAGTAACAGCACGAGAAAAGTAAGATTTCCCATAATTCTGTTTACTGTGTCCATATCTTTTTTCCCAATGGCACGGGAAAGTACCGAGCTGGAGCCTATACCTATCAAAACGGCAATGCCATTATTGATAAGGACAAAAGGTGATGCAGCCGAAACTGCACTCATGGCAGATGTTCCCACCATCTGCCCAACATAAATTGAATCGACGAAGGCATAAAGCCCTACCACAAACTGTCCCAAAATTGCAGGAAGCGATAATGTTATCATTAGCTTCCATGGATTTTCCGTCAATAGACGCTCTCTTACATCTGTCATTTGTATAATCTCCTTTGTTTAACTGTTTATCTTGAGTTTGCCTTCTCCTTCATCTTATGTGACTATCAATATTGCTTAATCCAATTCAGCACAATATTTTGAAAATCTATGGGAGCTTCAGCAAACATGAAATGTCCACAATTTTTGATTTGCTGCAATTCTGAGTTTAGAAATAAACGATTGAGCTTTTGTGCTGTATCAATTGTAGTAAGAGGATGTTCGTTTTTTTCACCAACCAAAATCAGAGTTGGAATATCTAATCCCCGTACCATTGTGGAAATATCATTTTTTGCTCCACCTACATGAGCACTCACCGAATAAGATGTTACAGTATTTGAAAAGATGTTTTTTGCTTGAGTGTTATAAAAATATCCACCAAGAAAAGCATCTATATTCTCCATATACCATTTATTTGCATCGATCTGATTTTTTGGTGGAAGTTCTGTTTTCAAAAATGCAAATGTGTTCTGTGGTTTATAATCCGTATAAACAGAAGATATTAAAACCAATCCCTCTAGTGAAGTTTCGTATTTTGCGGCATATTCCATAGCAATAAGTCCACCAAAAGAATGTGCTAAAACAATGACATTCCTATCGGGGAAAAAGTAATCTTTAATTGCCTTGCACTCGTCAGCAAACTTGCTTGTGCTGTAATATGATAATTCTTTTTTTATTTGTGAACGCCCGCATCCTCTGGCATCGTAAAATAAAAGAGGATGGTCAATAGATAGAAATCAAAGTGAATCTTCCATGTAATCCGAAGATAAACCACTGCCTCCGGCAATCACTATAATTGGCTTTTTATCTGAATCTTCATTCAGAAGTTCAAACCAAAGTTTGAAGCCATCGATTTCTAAATAATCACCATAGTCTATTTCAAGAGCTTCCCGTTCCGCAGCAAAAGGTGGCATCGTTCGATATGAGATAAACTTACTTATACCAAAGAACAATGCCGCGATA
Source organism: uncultured Tissierellia bacterium (assembly GCA_963552605.1). Lineage (GTDB taxonomy): Bacteria > Bacillota > Clostridia > Tissierellales > Peptoniphilaceae > CAUVKI01. The sequence continues at coordinate 69,248 of CAUVKI010000006.1, read as the reverse complement.
ATGCCGATAGAAATAATCCATACAACAATTTTTCTCTTTTTGCATTGTATATTTTTTGTACTCATTCGATACTCCAGTTTCGTGCCTTGGCTTGCTCCGCAATCATGCGAGCATACCAGCCATTTTGTGCTAACAGTTGCTCATGATTTCCCTGTTCACGGATTCTCCCCTTGTCCAGCACAAGGATTTGGTCGGCGCCGATAATCGTGTTCAGACGGTGAGCGATGACGATTACCGTTTTGTCTTTCATCAGCGCGTCCAATGCCTTGTGAATTTCTTTTTCGTTGTCCGCATCCAGACTGGAAGTGGTTTCGTCAAGTAAAACGACGGGTGCATTTTTAATCAAAGCGCGGGCGATGGAAATCCTTTGTTTTTCCCCTCCGGAAAGTGTATTGCCGCCTTCACCCACCATCGTATCGTAGCCGTCCGGCAGTGCGGAAATAAATTCGTGACACTGTGCCGCCTTTGCCGCTTCGACAATTTCCTTCATCGTAGCGTTCGGCTTTCCGACGCGGATATTGTTTGCAATGGTATCGTGTAGAAGATATACATCCTGAAAGACAATAGCGATATTCTCAGCGAGTGTATCCGGCGATTGTTCTCGAATATCGCAGCCTCCGATGGTAATCGTGCCCTTCGTCACATCCCAAAACCGTGAAATCAGACTGATAATTGTGGTTTTACCGCTGCCGGACGGACCGACCAAAGCCGTGGTCGTTCCGGGTTTTACAGAAAAAGAGACATCATGTAGCACAGGAACATTTTTCTCGTATGAAAAATCTACATGAGAAAAACTGATGTCAAATGCTTTGAGCTGTACCGCATCGTCACGATACGATAGGGGCTCCTCCTGACGAGCCGCCAAGATATTTTCTGCCGCCTTACTCAAATATTTTAATTCCGGGTACAGACTGCCCAGTGTCGCCATCATGCTGGAGAGAGAAACGCCGATCATCAGAAGAGCGACCATCCGGTTTGTGTCAATCACTCCCGATTGATACAAACCGGGAGCCAAAATCAATGCGGCAGGAAGAATCAACGATGTCACAAAGCCAAAGGAAACGGAGAACGGCATAATCGCAAGCTCCAATTTTACAGAATCTCTTTTTAAGGTGGTAAAGCTGTCATCCAATCGTTCAAATTTTTCTCCGGTCAAATTATAGAGCCTAAATGTCTTGATCCCGTTAATGTATTCCACGATTCGAGAAATCACTCGGTTGATACTCGTGCGCTGATTGCCGCCGTACTTCTGAGACATTTTTCCGCTGAGCTGCATCAAGGGAAAAGCAATTAGAATCAGCACGGTAGCAGTCAATCCGAATTGCCACGAAACCATGAAGGCAAACAAGAGCGTCAAAGCACTGAAAAACAGCACTTTAATTAAGCTTGCCAAAGAATGGGTTAAGATCTGTTCAAAGTCCGTAATATCGGTTGTCAATGTGCTCATCAGTCGTCCAATGCTGTTCTTGTTGAAATATCCGAGATTTAAGCTGCGGATATGGTCTCCGAGGAAAAGACGCTGTTGTGCCGAAATATCCGCACCCCGATATTGAACTTGTGTATAGTTTATAGAAAAGAGGATCGCACGCACCAAAAACAGAATCCCGAGGACAATGCTGTATAAAGTCAGTTTTTCCACTGTAAAGATGCCGCCGATCAGTTCAATAATCGTCAATATCATCGTGCTGAACATCCCCATGTGAAGCAAAGCGTCCACGCAGGACAATGCAACCGGTAAATACAAAGATCTGCTGTTTTTGCCGGCGACCTGTTGAATCATTTTGAATATATACATCATATGGCTACCTCCTGAGTATAGCTTTTCCACATATCAGCATATCGCCCGTTTTCGGACAGGAGCTCATCATGCTTTCCTTTTTCTGAAAGCTGTCCTTCGTGGAATACGCAAATCTGATCCGCCCCGGTAATTGTATGAAGCCGATGAGCGATCATAATGGTTGTTTTCCCCTTCAACAAGTGTGACAGGGCAAGCTGGATCTTATGCTCATTTTCCAAATCTGCAAAGCTTGTTGCCTCATCAAAGATAATGATGGGCGAATCCTTTAAGATTGCTCGTGCAATACAGATACGCTGCTTCTCACCTCCGGATAATTTCACTCCGTCCTCGCCCAGCTTGGTTTGGTAGCCGTTTGGAAGACTCATAATAAAATCATGGATTTGCGCAGCCTTAGCGGCATCCTCCACTTGTTGGCGAGTAGCATTTTTGTTTCCTATGGCGATATTCTCATGAATGCTGTCGTGCAAAGTAAAGGTTTCCTGAAAGACGAAGGATACCAAGTCCATCAGATTTTCATTTTTCAGATCCAAAATATTCTTGCCGTCGATGCAAATTTTTCCGTCGGTGACTTCCCAAAATTTGGGAATCAGCTGTGCGGCGGTCGTTTTTCCTGCTCCGGAAGCTCCCACAAAAGCGGTTAGACTGCCCGCAGGCATGGTGAGGTTGATATTTTTTAGCACGTCGGACTTATCATAGCGGAAAGTAACATTCTCAAAGCTTACGCCATGAGGCTGTGTGCGGTCTAGTGTACTGTCTCCCTCGGTCGTGCAAGGCAACTCCATGATGTCCTGTATCCGTCCCACGCCGCTCATGATCTGACTGAACATCATGGCGAGGTTTAACAAATTCAGCAAGCCGGAGAGAAATACTATGCTCATAATCATAAAGTAAAGGTAATCTTGCTTAGGTAGTGTTCCACGGAAGTAGAGCATACCGCCCAATGGCAGTGCAAATAGGATTCCGCTTTCTACGAGAGCGACGAAAAGTCCATAGGTATAGCCCTGACTCTTGGTGCATTGCTTCCAAAAGGCGTTGTATTCATCTACGGTGCTTGCATAATCACGATAGCTCTCTGCCGTCATATTATAGGCTTTCATAACAGGCATTCCGTTGATAAACTGCATGATTGCCGTGTTCAATTTTTCCAACAGACGATGATAGGTCGGCATTTGCTTGCCGGTAATCGCCATAGCCGTGCCTTGGATGATGAGCCCCAATATCACCGGAACCAGAAGAGATAAGGACATCGGGATATTGATTGTCAGCAGGTGAATAAAGACAATGATCGGCACGCAGATGGCTGCGGTCACATCCGGAATCTGATGAGCCAAGAATTTTTCAATCCGTTCCACATCCTCAATGATGACTTTTTTGATTTCTCCCGAAGCATGATCTGTAAAGAATCCCAAGTTTATCTTCGCAATATGACGGCTAATTTGCACGCGAACATTGTAAAGCGTATTAAAAGCTCCAACGTGAGAAAATGTTCCCGAAATGATGGAGAAAATAAACTTCCCAAGGATCGATACTGTGGCAATCAGACCATAGTGCAGGGCATTTCCTTCACCACCCAGCAAAACCAGAATACTTCGGTACACCATAACATAAGGCAAAAATGTACATAATGCACTGGCTATTCCAAACAACGCAGATACAAATAGATGTAATTTGTATTTCCCGGCCAGTTGCATTAGGTAAGCAGCGCCGGATTTTCTTTTCTTTTCCATATTTCCTCCTGTTATTCCCGCATGGCAGCCATTAGCTTCGCCGCCTCCTCAATTTGAAAATCATCAATTAAAGTACCATTACGGATCACCAGAGCCCTGCTACAAGTGGCAAGAGCACATTCCAGATCGTGGGTAATCATAAGGATGATGTGTCCCTTTGCCGCAAGTGCGTGAAGCTGCTCACTTACAGCGTGCATATTGCGACCATCCAGACCGCTGGTAGGTTCATCCAAAACAATCACCGGAGCTTCATTCAAAAGCGCGATCGCCAAGGCAAGACGCTGTTTTTGTCCACCTGATAGGGTAGCCGGGTGACGCTCTGAGAATTCATCTAAATTCAGGAGCGCCAACAGCTTATTCGCCCGCTGCATCAAAGCGGATGTCTCCTTTTTGCCGATCAAAAGCTCATCGGTCAGACTTTCTCCAAACAGCTGACTGTCCAAATCCTGCATGATATACCAGATTAGTCCGCGTCGCTTGTTCTTTTTCATCGGTTTTTCCGCGAAACGAATCATACCTGCATCCTCCTGTAAAAGTCCGGACAGCAGTTTCCCAAGCGTACTTTTTCCCGCAGCGTTTGGACCGATTATTGCAACGATCTCTCCCGGTGCACAGGAAAACGAAACATTCGACAAGACCGATTGAGTTCCAAAATGCTTGCACAGATTCTCCACTTTCAGTACCGGACCGGATGCAGTTTCTTTATAGATCTGTGCAGAAATCGGCAAACGTAAAAGCTCCATACCGCGAAGCCCCCACTCCGAAATCTGTTCGTAGGATAATTCCTTCATTTCCTGCGGAGTCATTATGCTGATAATTTCGCCATTATTCATATAGACAAACCTATCCGCAATATCACGAAGATAGTAGAGTCTGTGCTCCGCAATCAGAATCGTTTTTCCTTGCTTTTTCAAAAGACGTACAAATGCAGCAAAATCCTCCGTGGCTCCCATGTCCAGATTGCCAGAGGGTTCGTCCATAACATAAATATCTGGGTCAATGGCCTCGGCGGAGGCGATTGCTACACGCTGACGCATACCGTAGGAAAGATACCTGACCTTTTGTTCTAACAGGTTTGTAATACTCAGCGTCTCCGCTGCACCCTGAACTCTTTTTACAATTTCATCATGGGAGATACCGTAATTTTCACAGCCGAAAGCAATTTCTCCGGCCACCTCATTGGCAAAGAATTGACTGCGTGGATCTTGAAATACATTCCCCACATATTTGCCGCGTTCCCAAGAGGGAATTTCATTCATGTTTTTTCCGAAAAGTTTGACTTCGCCACTCAATTCTCCTGTAAAAAAATATGGAATCAAACCATTTATTACGCGGGTTAGCGTACTCTTCCCACTGCCGGATGGACCTGTAAGTACAATGACCTCTCCCGGTCTTATGTTGAGATTGATATTTTTTAACTGGTCATCTGTGCTTGTATAAGAAAAGCTGAGATTTTTTATTTCAATTGTCGGATTCAATTTCTCACCTCACAATAAGATACATATTATCGCTGTTGATACAAACAAAACGATCATAATGCCGTCGCTTACAGCCATTTTATTCAGATAGTAACCCTTTTTCTTATATGGGCTCTCAATCCCACGGACAACACTGGATGCGGCAAGTTCGTCCGCAATTTTTAGCGAACGAAAGACCATAGGTACAATCACATACTCAAAGGTATTAAGAGGATGTAAGATGACTTGAAAAGGAGAACGCATAAGTCCTCGTGTTTTCATAGCGTCCAGCACATCGGAAAACTCCGAAGCGACCGTAGGAATAAAACGCAAGATAACAATCACCGTCAACCTTATAGAGGATGGCAACGGCAGTTGCCGAAGCGCTGTTGTGAGTTTGCCAGACGGTGCCTGTGAAAGCAGGTAGACCGCCATAAAAACGGGAATCAACTCAATCAGAAAGGTAAAGAGCATTGGAGAGGGTATATTGATCCCATATCGCACATTGAAAATGAGCCATCCGTAGCTGATGAGAAAAGAGATTAAAAACTTTAATCCCGTTTTTAAGCATCCGAATATCGCCATCACCAAAAACAACGCAGTCGTATAAGCAATATGCAGCCACATATTTTTGCAGAAAAAGGCTACGGTACAAACACAGATGGACAGTATCAGCAATGTAAAAATATTGACACGGCGAATTATTTTTCCGTTGTTTATTATTTCCCCCATTACTTCACGATCCCGGCTTTTTGAAAATGGCGTTTCAAAATCCGCTGTCCGAAGAGGCAACCGAGTAAGGCAAGAACCACCGTGATAGCGCAGGCTCCAATCATGTGCCACGGATTGGAGAGCATACCCAGTTGCATATCAAATACTTCCTTTGAAAATCCCTCCGTAGATGCCTTCGCCACATAGCTTTCCCATGCTGCCCAAATTGGAACAGCGTTTCCGATAATCATACCAAGCCCGTAGCAAGACCAACCAATAGCGTTGCGCAAAGGTTTCCGATAACTGTCCTTACCAAGCATAACAAGCTCGCAAAGAACGCCTACCAGCAAGAAATAAGGAAGCAGGAACACATAACCTCCGAGAGCGCTGATGATGCCAAACACAGTACTCCAAATCAGCAAAATCCCATGTTTGTTCAGACGGTTGGCAACAACGAGGTAAAATGTTGCGCAGAAAAACTCCTGAATGCCGGCAGCAAGGTAGAGGTAGAAAAATGGAAACGGTAGTGTCAGCGTGCCAACGGCTCCGTATACTGCAAAGGTCAAGACCATCATGGCTGCAATCACCATCACATCTCGTGTAACAAATTTTTTCTTTTCAGTCGTAGTATTCATATAGATAACTCCTTTCAAAAAATAGATCTGTAGGATACACAAAGCGATAAGTTAGATTAGGCTAACTAACGTACAAAAAAACACCTCCTTACGCAAAGTACAATTTCCATGCACTGCCAAAAAAATCCGCAATGAGGCGTATTCTGTCAAGTGCCTCCTCTTTTTCCAGCTTATGACGTACAATCTCAAAGATCGCATAATACTGTGCACTAAGTAGAACGTGGATTTCATCCGGAGTTAACGCACGGCAAGGGTAACCACGCCGGATCATCTCCTGCTGAAATTCATAAGTTTGCTTTTCTCTTTCCGCAACAAGCTGATCTACAAAGTTTTCGTAAGCACTTCCCGCTGATTTGCTGATGAGCAGATAGAATGCATCATTGTTAGCAAAAATGTATTCCACCAGCATAGAAATGACCTCTTCCGAAATGTTCCACATGTTTTCAGGGCATCCATCTGTTAGAGAATCAAATCCTCTTTTTTCACCTTTGCGATATAACTCCAACATATGGTCTGCTACAGGTGAAACAAGTGACGCAAACAAACTTTCCTTATCAGCAAAATATCGAAAGATTGCTCCGGTGGTCAGTCCGGCTTGTTTTGCAATGTTACGAACCGAAGCATCACTATAACCCTTATCCATGAACTCGATTTTTGCCGTATCCAAAATCAATTGTTTTGTATCGTCGCTTTTACTCATTATGAACTCCTTTTTATAAAAATAGCAGTGCTATTTTTATTATACCTAAATTTACCCCCTTGTCAAGATAGCAGTGTTATTTTTATTTGACAAACCTACAAACTTTATCAATGAAAACTATCATCATAAAAATCTTTGCACGAAAATCAAGTTTGATTATCATCCCAACTCTCTATGAAATTTTATTTCTCCATACCTACCTTTTGAAGTTTTTTCAAGAAATTTGGATTTTTGAATTTTTGGCAAAAAGCAACTTTCCATTGTTGTAGAGATTAAGGAATAAGTGGAATAGCAAGCATAGGAAAGGGGTACCCTTTCCGTAAAAAATCTCTTTTTTCCGCAGTTCCGGAGATAGAGATTTTGCTTGTTGGGAAGTATCCCAAACCCTCTATGAAAACGGAAAGGAATTTTGCCTATGGAAAATAGAAAAAGAAATATACAGATTAAATTCCGTGTTACGGAAGAAGAACGCACTTTGATAGAAGAAAAGATGAAACAGGTGCCTACAAGCAACATGGAAGCGTACCTTCGGAAAATGGCAATAGACGGATATATCATTCAAATCGACCACAGCGATATAAAGAAAATGACAGCAGAGCTTCAAAAAATCGGGGTTAATATCAATCAGATTGCAAGGAGAACAAATACAACGGGGAACGTGTATCCGGAAGATATAGAAGAAATCAAAGGAGCATTAAAAGAGATATGGCGGTTACAAAGATTAAGCCTATTAAAAGCACACTGAAAAAAGCTCTTGAATATATCCAAAACCCCGATAAAACCGATGATAAAATGCTTGTATCTTCTTTCGGATGCAGCTATGAAACCGCAGATATAGAATTTGCCTTTACACTTTCACAGGCACTTGATAAAGGAAACAATTTAGCCCATCACCTGATACAGTCCTTTGAGCCGGGAGAAGTCAGTTTTGAGAAAGCCCATGAGATTGGAAAACAGCTTGCAGACGCCGTAACAAAAGGTCGGTATGAGTATGTTCTTACCACCCATATTGATAAAGGTCATGTCCATAATCACATTATTTTTTGTGCCGTAAATTTCGTGGACTATCACAAATATAATTCCAATAAAAGAAGCTATTACGGAATAAGAAATATCAGCGACCGTCTATGCTATGAAAACGGCTTATCGGTTATCACTCCGGAAAAAGGACGAAAAGGAAAAAGCTATATTGAGTATCAAACGGCAAAGACAGGTACAAACTGGAAAGGAAAGCTTAAAGAAACGGTCAATCTCCTTATTCCTCAGGTAACGGATTTTGAAGAGCTTTTACATAAGCTTCAAGCTTCCGGCTATGAAATCAAACGCGGTAAATATGTTTCCTGCAGAGCACCCGGACAAGAACGATTTATAAGACTGAAAACGCTCGGAGCAGATTATACGGAAGAAGCAATCAGAAAACGCATTGCAGGAATTAAGAACCACACCGGAAAGAAACTGACACAGGAGAACGGAATATCTCTGTTGATTGACATGGAAAACAATATCAAGGCACAGCAATCGACGGGATATGAGCATTGGGCGAAGAACCACAATCTGAAACAGGCGGCAAAGACAATGAATTTCCTTACAGAAAATAACATTATGCAGTATGAGGATTTAATAACGCGTATAGACGAAATGGTTCTTGACAGTGAACAGACAGCAGACAGCTTAAAGCAGGCGGAAAAGAAGCTTTTCGATATGGCTGTTATGATAAAACACCTTTCTACTTATCAAAAAACAAAGAATGTTTACAGAGGATATATCAAGGCAAAGGATAAGGAAGCATATAGGAAGAAGCACGAAAGCAACCTGATTCTTTATGAAGCTGCGGCAAAGGCATTAAAGAAAGCAGGAATTACAAAACTTCCGGATCTTTCCGCTTTGCAGAAAGAATATACTTCCCTGCAAAAGAAAAAAGAAACCTTGTATTCCGAATACGGAAAGCTGAAAAAGAAAGTCAAAGAATATCAGCGGATCAAGCAGAATGTTGACCGGATTATTCAAAGAGAAGATACAGGCAGAGAACTTACAAAGAGCCTTGAATGATTCTTTCTGTGGATGGGATATATATTTCATGGTATGATAAGACTAACTAAAGAAACGGGATAGACAATACATTTAAGGACAGAAAACAGTTCCCGCAGAAAAAGGAGCTGATATTATGACACGTGGAGAAATATGGAAAGATTTTTTTAAGAAGGTAATAATACCTGTTATTCTGATAGCCATCCTCTTTTATTTTGGGAAAAATATATTTACTCAAAACGGAGAAACAAACTATTTCTATATATGGTTGTTTTGCGGCGTTCCATTCGGCATTAGAAGAATGTTTTTATGGCTGATTCCTGTAAATCATGACTTCACCGCAACCGTAGGAATATTTGCCGTAAATATCATTGTAGGTGGACTGATCGGCTGTATCGTGATTGTATGGCAGCTTCTTGTTGCAGCGTGGTATATTCCTCTTACGATATACAGGCTTGTAAAAGAATAAATTTCAGAAAGGTGTTTTTATGGACTATACTGACATCCGTAAATTAGCAATAGAATTTTCAGGTTTATCAGGAATGGATGATACCTATACATTCTATTATGATGAAACTAATAATTCTCGAAAGTTTAGAATTACTGAAAAAGATTTCAACTCATCAAAAGATGAAGATTTTGTTATAGGTGGGCTTGTTTATGAAGGTGAAAACAGACAGTTTAGCCTTGACAAATTATTTCAGTCGTTCAAATTGCAATCCAATGTAAAAGAGATCAAACGTCAACATATCGCACCCGGTAAAACTTTCCTTGAATGTGTAAAATCACCTAAATTACAACTTTTACTAAAATGGATTATTGAAAATGAAGTATATGTACATTTTATGGCAATGAATAATTTATATTTCGGTATTGTAGATATAATTGATTCATTAGTTGATGATACAAAGTTTTCTATGCTTCCACCTGATTACATCAATCTCATGAAAAACACTTTATATAAATATATCAATGCAGATATTGATTATATTCATTCTGTTTTTCTGAAATATAATTATCCGAATATACAGTCTGATAATGTGCAGCCATTTTGTGAAGACTTAATTGCTTGGATAGAAAACATAAATGTTGAAAATGAACAAGAAGATTTTGGATTAGAATCAGTTCGTCAGTTATTAAAAGCCTCTCAGAAAAAGGAAAATCTTTGCTTTTTAAGCAACAATGAAGATTTGATTTTAATGGATGGATATGAAAGCCTATATATTGAGCCTATTTATATGTTCCCATATTCACAACATATTTTTGATGAAGAAGTAGAGATAATAAATAAATTAAAGGCTTTTCCTATTAGCATTGATAATCAAATACTTCGCAATTACGTTTTCGTTAAATCTGAAAGCAATCAATGGATTCAATTATCTGATGTCATTATTGGTCTTTTAGGAAAATTGTTTCTATATGCAAATTCTAAAAGCAACTCGGAAATTATAAACGAAACTATAAGACTAAATGATATGCAGAGAGAAAATATATCACTACTAAAGTCCTTAATAGAGAAATCCGAGAGAAAATGTTTAGCTTTTATTCACTTCACTGCAAATTTTTATGAGATTGAAAAGGTTAAAATTATTTTATCTATGAAATAAAAATAGCGGACACGGCAACCACAAGTTCATAGCTGTCGTGTCCATTTTTCTTTGGATAGATTTTCTTTATGTTACGCAGTAAAACCTCATTTTTAAGGGTATAGGTATCAATCCCTGTCTTAAGCTGAAAAGCTCCTAAAAAACAAGATTGTGCAAGGTATTTACACTCTCTATTTAGTAACAAGGCTACGCTTTTTCCTCATACGCTCCGCCGCCTGCTTTCTTGTGATTTTCTTTCTGCAATCAGGACAATATTTCGCATGATTGGATTTTGAAGCAAAAGGGGAGCCGCATACTGTGCAGCGGCGTTTTTCTTCCGGGGCATAAAGCTCTGCAAATAGTTCCCTGTCAAGCGGAAGAACCGCATCAGAAAACCACCTGCAAAGAAGCGAACAGGAAATCAGCTGCGGGCAGGGGCAAGGCTCTCCGTCATCAAGTAAAATGCAGTTTCCGTTATCAAAGTTACAGCATTCTTTTCTTACAAGACGATGGACACGCTTTACCTGTTTAGGGGAAAGCGATTTTGCTTTTCTCATATTTCATCGGCGGGTTCAATGGAGAGCGTGGCAAATTCCTTATCGGATAAGCTGTTTACCTTTTTGACTGTGCGCTTTGCAAGCTCCCGCATATCGCTATCCATAAAAGAAAGTGCGAATGCTATTTTCTCCGTTACTTCCTCTTTGGATTCTCCCTTGTAAATAGCAAGTAAATTCATTTCTTCTACTGTAAAAGGATTCATTTTCATACCTCCAATTCATGATTTTTTGTTTTCGTGTTGTGTTTTTTCTGTGCAGGATTTTTCTGTGCTTCATTTAGTTGCGCTCTGATAGACGGTTTTTCCTCCGGTTCATCAGAACTGCGATTCTCTGTTTTCACTGCTTTTGCAAGCTCGGTAAGGGAAATGGATTCTCCTGCCTTTACTTTCTGCTCAAGCTCATCTACGGTTGGCGCAGGCGGAGTATTATTCACAATTCCGTCAATCATATTGTAGTTTTGTTCTGTGGATTGCTCTGCAGCTTTCAGGTAGTTCTCCGGTTTTAGAAATTCCGGTGCTTCCCTGTAACCGAAGCGGTCTACATAGTGAGCGCTGTCCTTGCCGTCCTTATGAAGTACGACCACATCGGAAACGGAAAGACTGTGCCCGTAAAAATCCTTTGGATGATCCACATTAAAGCGGGTGTAAATATCTTCAAGAGAAAGTCCTTTCGTAAGCTCCGCCTCATATACCTTGACATAGTTCTCCGGGTTAAGAACCTGTCCCGATTCTTTCAGGCACTCGTAGGATTCAAATTGAAGCTCTCTTGTTTTTTCACCGCGTTTCAGCTGATAAATTCTAAAAGTATCTTTTTCAGGCTCGGTATTTTCGGTCTTTGCATAAAGCTCTTTGACTTGCTCCCTTGTCAGCTTCCCGGAATGCACCTCATCCAAAAGCTCTGTGCAGCATTCCTTTGTGCCGGAATATAAGATCTCACAGCTTGTCTTACCGTCTTCCTTTACAAGATAGGCTTCAAGGCGGCAACTTTCTTTTTTATCTTCCTTTTCCGGATCTTCTCTGATTTTATAGATATATTCATGGGCAGCTTCTTTTTTACCTTTCATTCTGAACTTTCTTTGAAGCTCTGTAACACGTTCTCCCGTAAGGGGCTTTATGCTGCTGATACTATCTGCCGCATACATCGCATTGCTGTTTAGCTGTCTTTGCCATGCGGAAGCTTTCGGCGACCAGCGAAAGCCGTTTGCCTTTAATTCATCACGAATTTTACTATCCGGCTTTTCTTCAAAGAAAAGCTGCAGACGGTTATCCTTTATATTGATTTCCGCCTTTCCTCCCGCAAAGTCCCAGCTTGTATAAAGCGTTTCCTTATTTACAGAAAGGCTTTGAATACGGGTTTTAATTCTTCGGATTTCCGCATTGTTATTGGAAAGAGCCCATGACGGATAGGGCTTATCCTGTATGCCTCGGATTTCCATTCTTGCCTTTAGCTTTTCGATTGCTTCCCTGTCAAGCTCCGGGCAGCCATCAAGGCTTTTATGTTTTCGGTAGTAAGCATTGACCGCTTTCATGGTTTCCTGTGCCTTTGTCAGCTTTTCAAGCTTTGCATTCAGTTTTTTTACGGCGTCCGGATCATCTGCACTGATTCCGCCCATTCCGGTGCTTCTGATTTTTTCAAGAAGTCCCTGAATCTCTTTCCATTCACTAAAGTTCTTATCACGGGCGGCGTTTTGCTTTTCCTTCTTTCGCACAGGGAAATTGGAACCTCCCGCAATCAGTACAGAGGGAACGCGTGCGTCAATGGCAAAGCCGTTATTCATATTTGCTGCAAGTCTTTTCGCATAGGTATCAAGCAAGGCATCGATTTTATCGTGAAAGGACGGATCAACTTTTTCTTTCTGGCTTTTAGCAATTTCCGTCGCCTGATCCACAAGACTTTTGTATTCAAGAGTTGCGCTTCCCAGCGTATAGTCGGAAAAACTGTTCATTTCCTTTGCCCTTTTTGCCGCTGCTTCATTGATAGGATAGTATCTTACTTTTTCTCTTGTCTGCCTTTCCTGTGAAATAGCTTCCTGCATCTGTTCAAAGTCATTTACAGAGATTTCTTCTGATTCTTTTCCTGAAAGTTCGTGCATTTTCAGAATTTCATCACGGGCTTTTTCAATGGAGATTTCCGGGGTATCAAGCTGTCTGCCGTCAAGGTCTGTAAAATCCGGCTGATACAGTGTATAGTCATAGCCTGTTTCAGAAACTTGGATATAGAGATAATTTCCGCTTTCAAGATGGTAAGCGGCTTCCTGTTTTTCTTCCTGCAGGAAAGGCTCCGCTTTATTTTCTGAAAGCTCATTTTCTCTTGCCTTTTGAAGCTCCTGAAAATGCTCATCTATGCTGTCAATTAGCTCCGAAGCGGCAAGGCGGACGGTTTCAAGAGAGCCTTTCAGCTCGGTAAGCTCCTTGCCGCTACTCCAGCTGGCGACATATCCGAAAGAATAGTCGGAAGTATCAAGCCCATAGTGCTGGCATACGGTATAGGCGACGCTTTCCGCTTCAACCTCGCGGGTACGCTGATCAGGTCTTTTTTTCTTTTCCTCTTTTGGAGCATTTAGGTCAATATCGTGCAGCTTTGCATGGGCGATCTCGTGAATAGCAGTTTTTAGTGTTTGCAGCTCACTCATATCATCGTCAATGGCAATTCTTTTTTCTGCAAGGTGATAGTAGCCGTGAGCGCTTCCCTCGATATGTTCAAGGGCAATAGGAACGGGAGAAGCCTTTTTCAGTGCTGCAAAAAAGTCCTCATACTGCGACACATTGCCTGTCAGCTCATTTACTCCGATAGAGGGAAGCTCTCTTCCTTCCGTCTGCGATACATCAAAAACGGACACCACCTTGTAGGCGGGAATCGTGATTTCTTTTTCTTCGGTCAGTGCATTTCCGTCTGCTCCGATGACAGGCATATTGGTTTTCGGATCAAGCCTTTCCATTTCCTGCTTTACCTTAAAGGGAGCAGGTGCAATAATGCGGATTCCTTTTTCTCCTTTTTTGACAGTTCTTCCGTGATTGTTTTTCCATGCACCAAAGCCTGCAATCAGGGAAGCGTCCGGCTTTTGCAGGGCAATCAGCATAGTATTATTGAAGCTATAATGATGAAATTTTGACATGATGCGAAGATATTCCTTGTACCTTTCACTTTCAAAAACTTCTAAAATACCTTGCTCCAAACGATCCGTAATTTCCTTAAGCCTGTCCTTTTGATTTTCAGAGGTAAGGATAATCGGCTGAACCTCTTTTGTTTCTTCCGTTTTTTCCATATATGGCATGGTTTGTTCTCCTTTCATTTTTTAAGGGTCTGGGACTATCCCAGAAAATATAAATCTCCGCTTTCGTATCTTTGGAAAACGGAGTTTTTTACGGAAAGGGTACCCCTTTCCTATGCTTGCTATTCAACTTTTTCTTCTTTGGAATCTCAATACGATAGTTTACATACTTCTCTCCGGTATCGGAAAAAACCACATTGCCGTCATAGGTTTTGCCTGTTTTGGGAGAGTAGATATTCTTTACTTTAGCTGTCTTATCTTTCAGAAGTTCCCTTGCAAGTTTGGGCGTAAAGGTGATTTTCCTGTCCGTAAAGAAGCGGTCATTCTTCCACATGGAAAAGCGGCAATCCCTGTTACTGCAATAATAGTTTTTCTTTCCCTCATAGACGGGATTTTGACAACGCGGGCATACGCCGATTATCGTTTTTTCCTCCTTGAATAAGCCCGTTTTCACTTTTTCGGCATTTATATTTTCGATAAGGTCTTTTGTCAGCATTTCGATTTTTTGCATAAAGTCGTCTGCATTTGCTTCACCCTTTGCAATCCTTGAAAGTTCATTTTCCCACTCGGCTGTAAGAAGCGGAGAGGTAAGCGTTTCAGGAAGTACAGAAATCAGATTCATTCCGTCTTTGGTAGGGATGAGCTGCTTTCCCTTTCTTGTAACAAAGCCTGCCTTGATGATTTTTTCAATAATGGCTGCACGGGTTGCGGGAGTACCTAAGCCTTTACGCTCTGCGTCCTTTGTAGTTTCCTTATTTCCTGCGTGCTCCATTGAAGATAGCAGTGTACTTTCCGTATATGGCTTTGGGGGAAATGTGTCATGCTCTGTAACATTTACAGGGAAGTTTTCAAAATGCTGTCCTTTCCTAAACACAGGGAGTTCTTTTTCTTCCTGAACTTTACTGTCCGGTTTTTCCTTTAGGCTCATTAGAAAAAGCTGTTCCGTTTCTTTCCATCCGGAAGATAACACGGTTTTTCCCTTTGCCGTAAAAGTAAGCTCTGTGCAATTAAATATCGCAGTAACCGTTTCATATACATGAGAAGAAGCGGTTGCTATGAGAAGCCTTGTACCTACAAGAAAGAGGATGTTTCGTTCACTTTCTGGAAGCATGAAAAGATCCGTCTTTTCAAGCTCCGTTGTGGGAATAACGGCATGGTGATCCGACACCTTTTTGCTGTTAAGAACGGACGTTACTTTAGGGATAAAGGAAGCACCTTTCATAAATGGAAGTTTTGAAAGAAGTACGCGAATAACCGTCTCCGCCGTTTCCTCCATATCGTCCGTCAGGTAACTACTATCCGTTCTCGGATAGGTCAGAAGCTTCTTTTCATAAAGGCTCTGTGCAAGGTCAAGGGTCTGCTTTGCCGTATAACCGAAAATGCGGTTTGCTTCCTTTTGGAGTGCGGTAAGGTCAAATAACTTCGGCGGCAGTATTTCCTTTTTTTCATGGGTAACGGAAGTGCAGACTGCAC
The DNA here is from genome assembly GCA_963552605.1 of uncultured Tissierellia bacterium. Taxonomy (GTDB): domain Bacteria; phylum Bacillota; class Clostridia; order Tissierellales; family Peptoniphilaceae; genus CAUVKI01. Next base: position 53,305 of record CAUVKI010000006.1, on the reverse strand, counting down.
TTTTTTCTTTGCAGGCTTCGGCGCTTTCTTCCGCCTCTTTCTTGCTTGAAAACTTTTCGCTGACTGCTTCTGCGTCTCCTGAGGTAAGGCGCACATGGTAATACTTTTCTTTCTTGAAATTGGTAATCGCATCATTTCGATCCGTCAGCATTTTTAAGGTCGGGCTCTGCACCCGTCCCACATTTATGGTATGGTTATATATAAGAGAAAACAGGCGGCTCGCATTGATTCCGATAAGCCAATCTGCCTTTGCTCTGCACAGGGCGGAAAAATAGAGATTGTCATAGTCTTTTCCGTCCTTTAGATTGTTAAACCCTTTCTTTATTGCGGATTCTTCCATAGAAGAAATCCAAAGTCTTTTTACAGGTTTTTCACAACCTGCCTTTTCCATAACAAAGCGAAAAATAAGTTCTCCCTCGCGTCCTGCGTCGCACCCGTTGATAACCTCTGTAACATCCTTTCTGAAAAGAAGTTTTTTTAGAACATTAAACTGCTTTTCCTTATCCTTTGATACGGTAAGCTGCCAGTTTTCAGGAAGAACAGGCAAGGCTTCAAGGCTCCATTTTTCGTACTTGTTTCCGTATGCGGACGGCTCGGATAGCTCCGCAAGGTGTCCAATGCACCAAGATACAAGAAAGTTTTTTCCCTCCATGTATCCGTCCTTTTTCGTTTCTATTCCAAGTGCGGACGCTATTGTCATTCCGACACTCGGTTTTTCACATATAATTAACCGCATAAAATACCTCCTTCGTGGTATAATAAAAAACAAAATATATCGTAATAGGTGGTGATGAAATGGGAGTTAGAATCACTGGCATTGATACACCTTTAGGTGGCATATCGTGTGAATATACCGAAGCAGAAAAAAATAGCATTCAAGAAATATTCTTCTTTCTTGAATCTAAAAGGCTGTTGGTAAATCCCATTGAAATGGAAGTTAAATCATGGTGTGAACAGTAGGCTCTTGAAATAAAAAATGGAATTGTTTCCATTCTTGCAAAAAATAAATTTTCCGATGATACAAAAAATTCTTTGCGTGCAATGATAGCTGCATGTAATGACTTTTTGGATGATGTAAGTAAAGTGGAGCAAACAGGAATCATCTATAAAAATCACAATGGCGATTGGGAAAACGCTACATTTTCTTCGTCAATGAAAAAATTCAGAACAGTTTTTCGTGATAATATCAGCACACTTTCATTGAGATATGATTTAACTTTCCACAAAACAATTCCGGAAGAATATTAGAAATTATGACTACTGCTTTATAGGCAGTGGTCTTTTTCTTTTATTTTCCTGATACAGTACCCGATGCAGAGGGTCTTTCCCCTGTAAGGGCAGCCCTCGCATTTTGAGGAAAAAGAAGCAGGCGGCTCTTTTTCGAACCGCCCGCATTTCGGTTTTTCCGTCATCAGTCGCTCATAAATACTGTCTGTAAACCATGTCATACTGTTTCATCCGGCTCTGTTTCCTCTGAAATTTCTTCGCCGTCCTCGTCGCCATCTTCTGTAAAATCGTCCTCGTAATCCTCAAAGTCGAACTCGTCAAGGTCAGTTGTTCCTTTTACATTCTGCTTCGGCTTTAGGAACTTAAAATAATAAAACGCTCCGCCGGCAAGTCCGAGAATGAGAATAAGGGATAGCGCAATCATTCCTGCAGGATTCTTTTTCTCCGGTTTTTCTTCGGGCTTAGGGTTTTCCGTTTCCTGTTTCGGCTGTTCCTGCTTCGGAAGCTCCGGTTTTGCGGTCAGGATGTCTTTTTCATCAATAATGGAAAGCAGATCCTTTTCGTCCACCTGATTTAAGAAATGAACGGTGTTTTCTCCCTGCGCAGCATGGTCTATCACGATATAGAAGTAATTTCCGCCCCTGCTTTTTACAATGATAAATTCCTTATCCTTTGCGGCATCGCCCTTGATATTATCTATAAGGCTCATGTTGCCGTCCGGAGTAAGGGGCTTTTTTTCTTCTTTCTTTTCCTCTGTTTTTACATTACTGTCATTCGTGGCATCACCGCCTCCGCCGGCATAAGCGGGAATTGAAAAGCCGCCCATAAGGATCAGGGCGGCAAAGAGAGCAGTCGTTATTCTCATTATGATTTTATTCTTCATTTTCCATATCCTCCATATACTCATTTTCTGTAATAGATTCATTGTCGGGAATTACACCCTTTGCTAAAAATTCGGAAAGCTCGGCAGGGGTCATGTGAAGCGACCTTACCATCTGTACGATTTCAAGATTTTCCGCCTCCGTTTTCTGCACTTCAAGTTCTTTTAATTTGTTCTGTTGTTCCGTGATTTTCTCACGGGTTTTTTGAATTTCCTTTTCGATTTTTAAGATTCTTTTGTTTGCCATAAATATTTTCTCCTTTCGATTTTTAATCCCAGTTCATCAGACCGTAGCCTTTGATATAGCCGGAATTTATGTCATAGCTTTTAATCTTGCAGGCATCACCGGAATTTCCTTCAACGGTATAAACACGGCTTCCATCCGTTCCGATTACAATTCCCACATGATCGGCTCCGCCGTCGCCGTCCCAGTCAAAGAAAATGGCATCTCCCGGAGCGATATTCTTGTAGCCTCTTGCTCCCCATTGTCCGCGCGAGGTAAACCATGGTACTCCCTGCGACTGACAGCCCGCAAAGCGCGGTTCGCTTTTTCCTGCCTTGTGGTAGCACCACGATACAAAGCAGGCGCACCATTCCACACGTCCATTAAAGCCGTACCAGCTCCAGTAAGGATAGCCTCCCACATTTCCGACCTGTTTCTTTGCAAGATTTACAAGCTCCGGATTTCCGGGACGGGTGCCATTTACAAAATGAACACCGCTTAAATCCTCCGAAGCACTTCCGTCAGGAGAACCGCCGCCGAATACAAGGGGCTTGTTTCCGCTGGTTTCAAGATAGACACGGTACATTTTCAGCTCATCTTCATTTAGGATTTCTCTTGCAATATCAGAAAGTGGTGTCGTTTTCAGCCTGACATGAAGAATGTAATAGTTATATGGGACTTCTTCCTTTGTGGTTTCTCCCATATCGGGATCGGTATGTGTTTCCGTTTTGTAGCGCACCTCAACTTCTTCTTTTAAGGTGAGAGAATACTGCTTTCCAAAAATTTTCTGTAGGTCTGCTTGCACTTTGGAAAGGGTGTAGCTTTGGTGCTTTGCCGTAAGAATGGAAGCAAGTTCATGAGGATTGTGCCCGATACCGTCAAGCTCATATTTGTACTCGTCATAGCCGGGATAATCCTTTTCCACATTGTCTATTTTTCCCTGCAGCTCATTTTCCATAGCTGCATAGGCATTTTCCACCGCCACAAGATCGCTGTCCTCTGATGTATAGCTTGTTCCTAAAACGCCGTTAAAGCCTCCGGATAAAAGAGAGGAGCAGGATGATAAACCGGTAAAAATCAAAATGAATATTAAAGAGAGAGCAATCAGAATCGCAATCCCTCGTCTGTGCCGTATAATAAAGGAGCCTGCCTGTTTTGTTTTTTTCGCAGACTTCTTTGCCGCCTTTGCCGCTTTTTGTCCTTTCTTACGAAGCTCTGCGGCATACTTTCTTTTAAGGCGTCTTTTCTGCCACATACGACTAAAAGGATTTGCAGATGACAGATTCGGATTTTCATACATTGCCTTTTTGTAAAAATACCTTGCATTTGCCTTTTCTGCGGCTTTCTCCGCTTTTCTTGCGGTGCGGTAAGGCTTTAGTTTTTGATTTCTGTAATTTTGTCTTGCTTTTCTTACGCTGAATCTTCCAAGTGTTTCAGCAGCCTTTTCGGTTTTGTGTGCCGCTTCAACACCTGCATTGTCATGCTCCGCCTCATGGATTTTCTTATGCACAAAGGCGCCGGCTTCATTCAGTGCGGGGGAAATAGGGTTTATACCTTTTCCCGTTCCGATCGGCTTTTCTTTTTCTTCAAAGTGAAGTCTCGTTTTTCCTTTTCCTGTTTTTTCGTCAAACTCACGGTCAAAGGAAAGAACTTTTTTCTTTGGAATTTTATCCCTTGCCTCGTCAAGTCGGTCTGCCGCCTGATCCGATTTTTTAATATACTTTTGAAGCTCCGGAATATTTCTTTCTTCTTCGGTAAAGGTAAGCCTTGAGGATTTTTTGTTAGAGATTTCTTTACCTTGTATCAGGCTTTCGGGAACATCCTGAACGGAATTTTCGTTTACTCTGCTCGATATATTTCCCGTTTCTCCTGTTGTCATATTTTCTCTGACAAGTCCGTCCCGGCTCATTTTCTGCCTGAACTTATCACGGGGCTTTAGAGGTTCTTTCAAAGTGCATCACCTTCCTTTCTTGAAAAGACGCAAGAGTTTTTGCAGCGCCCAAGTTCAATATCTGCAATGTATTTCAGAATCGGGTAAACCTGCGCGGGAACAACGGCATTGCCCAGTGCCTTTAATCGCTTTACCCGGTCTTTTTTATCCTCTGTAAGCCTCGGAATATCCGTAGGCTCCGTTATCCAGAGGAAACGTCCGTCCACGCTCGCGGGAATCCCATCAGCCACTCCACCCACTCCGGATTGAAGCGAAGTTTTGGATCTGCATTTTTCTCCAGATAGTAGATCGCCTCCGACAGATTTGCCGACCAGTGTCCCGTTTTCTTCTTCCTGCGAAAAGAGCCCGCAGGAGATAGGATTACCTGCGGCACTGCCGGTCTTGTTCCCGTGTCGGATGCAAGGGGCGTTGGAAACATCTGCCCCCACGATAAAAGTTCGCTTGCGTTCATGCCATGCGCTGACGCTGCAAGCAGTAAGTAAAAATGTCCAAACGGCATATCCCGCTTTTCCCAAGTCAATGATCGTTTTGTTGAGCCCCATATTGACGAAGTTAGCAACATTTTCGCCAAGCACGAACCGGGGCTTGAGCTCTTTAATAACTCTGCACATCTGCGGCCAGAGGTAACAGGGGTCTGTAAAACCCTTTTTTGCTCCGATTGCGGAAAATGGCTGGCACGGGAAACCTCCAGATATGAGGGTGACGGTATCTTGTCCTGTTTTTTCAATAAATGCCTCCTTTGTAACGGTAGTAATATCCTGAAAACGCGGAACATCCGGCCAGTGTTTTTTTAGTACGGAGTTTGGAAAGTCCGCCCATTCACACTGACAAACGGTAGAAAAGCCTGCGGCTTCCGCCGCAAGATCGATTCCTCCGATTCCGGTAAACAGGCTGAAATGCGTTAGTTTCTTCATTCGCCGCTCACTTCCTCCGGCTTTGTCGTCATCACCTTGTAAAGTTTTGTATCTTTCGGGAAGTGATCCACAAAAGGCAGGATAACATTTCCGTAAAAGAGCAGTCCTTCTCTGGCTTCCGTATGCGTTACATACTTCATCTGCTGCGGAGAAATATTAAGCTGTTTTGCAAGGATATTTCTGTCGCTTACCGCCTGATTTAACATCAGAACAAAATCGCTGTTTTCAAAAATGTTTTCAACCTCCCTGCTTGATAAAAGATCCTTTACATTTTGAGTGATTCCTGTCGGGATGCCCGACCATTTTCTGAAACGTTTCCAGATTTCAACGGAATATGCGGCTGTCTGCTCTTCACGAAGTAGCAAATGAAATTCATCCATGTAGTAGCGGGTTGCTTTACTTTGCGCTCTGTTGATGGTGACACGGTTCCAGATCTGATCCTGAACAATTAACATTCCCAGCTTTTTAAGCTGCTTTCCGAGGCTTTTAATGTCAAAGCATACAAGGCGGTTCGTAAGCTCTACATTGGTTCTGTGATTAAATACATTGAGAGAGCCCGTTACATAAAGTTCAAGTGCTGCCGCAACTCGTGCAGCCTCCGGCTCAGGCTGTCTTAAAAGCTCATCGTAAAGGTCTCCTAAAATCGGCATCTTTTCCGTTGCCGGATCTGCAAGAAACTCTCTGTAAATATTTCTTACCGAGCGATCGATGACCGTTTTTTCCACGGGGGCAAGTCCTTCTTTTCCGCCTACTACAAGCTCGCAAAGAGAAAGGATAAAATCCGATTTTAAGGCAAGGGGATTATCATCCTCGCTGTAATTAAGGTTTATATCCATAGGATTGATATACTCTTTGCTTGTGGGAGAGATACGGATGACCTGTCCCAAAAGGCTGTTTACCAAGGGGGAATATTCCGATTCCGGATCTGATATATAAATGTCATCATTCGTAATTAAAAAGGCGTTTGTAATTTCACGCTTTGCCGCAAAGGATTTACCTGAACCCGGTGTTCCGAGAATCAAGCCGTTCGGATTTTTCAGCTGCTTTCTGTCGCATAAAATCATGTTGTTTGAAAGAGCATTAAGCCCATAATAGAGAGCTTCGCCGCCCTGAAAAAGCTCCTGCGTAATAAAGGGAATGAATACGGCAGTGCTTGAGGTGGTAAGTCCTCTTTGAATTTCAATTTCATTTCTTCCAATAGGAATGCTTAACATCAATCCTTCCTCCTGCTGAAAGTCAAGGCGGGTAAGCGCACAGTTATATTTCTGTGCAATTCCCGCGGCGGCAAAGATGTCATTATCCAGCTTTCTTTTGCTGCCTGCCATGTTCACGACTAAAAAAGTAACAAGAAACATTCTTTCGTTTCTGCTTTGAAGATCCTGCAAAAGATTTTTTGCTTCGCCGCCATAGGTGGCAAGATCGGACGGGATAATGTCCATGTCATAGCCGGATCGGACGGCTTTTTTCTGCTCGTCAATCTTCATTTTGTCAAGGTCTGTGATTTTTCTTTTGATTGTTTTGATTGCCTCCGCCTGATCGATGCTTTTGATATGCAGGTTTACAATCATTCCCGTTTCAAGATCTAAAAGATCGGATAATATGCGGTCGTTTAATTCCGGAGCCAAGATTTCAAGAAAGCTTACCGCACCAAGTTTACCGCCTATGCGAAAGGTTCTGCCTTCCCCGAAGTAAAAAGAGGACGGTGCGATAAAATCTTTGGTTGACAGTCCTGACGGAACAAGATAGTCCCAAGAAAAGAAAAACGGTTCTCCCTCCGGATGAAAAATACCGTGTAAAGTTTTTAACCTCTCATATCCGTTCATAGAATGAGCACTTACACCAAGCACCTTGAAATTGTTCAGCATATCCGTTTCAATGCGGTTTAGCCTTGCCTTTGCAGCACTTAAGCTGTCCGCTTCTATACTGAATGTTACGAATTTCAGCTTCACAAGTCCGTTGTTTCCTTTGGAAAGCTGCTCGGAAAGCATTTTCTGATATTCCGTTCTTATGGAATTAAAGTCATCATCCCGCTTTGGAATTTCAATCGCTTCTTTTGCTTCTCCGCGGCTTCCCTGATTGATAAAGGAAAGCTGCACATCCACAGAGGAATCAAAGTAATTAAGAAAGTCGCACCAGTTTTAAAAGATTGCGGTTTTCTCATCTGCTCCTGCAAGCTGATAGTTGATGTCGGAAAAGGCAATGCACCTACTGTATCTGTTTTCCGTTACTTTACAGATTCCGTCCGGATACATGGAAAGGTAGGGGATGCTCTCCTGTGCGGAAGAAGCCTTTTTATCCGGGTTTGCTTTTCTAATCAGCTCCGCAATCTGCTTTTTCTCGCTTCTTGTCAGCTTTCGTTTAGTTCTTATGCTGTTTTTTCCCTTTGTTTTGTCCTTTAACAATATGAAATACCTCCTTTTCAAGTTTTCTCTGCCTTATGAGAACGGCATAATAGTTTCTCGTCCTGTAGGGACGCTCCTTCTTTCTGATAAACTTTGTCTGCACGATATGTTTTAGAATGACCTCAAGGGGCTGTCCGTGTTTTTCGTACATGGCAAAGAGGAAAAAGGGAAGCATAACTAAAATCATGAAAAAAGACGCAAGGCTTGTGCCTGCGCTTCCCTTTAAGAGAAAGAAAACAGGCAGCCCTAAAATGAGAGCTGCCGTAAAACAAAGGATCTGTCTTTTTGTCAGGTTAAAGGCAACCTTCGTTTTAACCTTTGTCAGATCCTTCGGTACGGGTACATACGCCATAAAAACCTCCTTTCCATCAAAGCGTAATATTGCTTTTTACTTCATTTCCCCATATATCCCAGCCGGGACTTTCTTTTCTTGCAAAAAGCTCGATTCGCGGAATATCTCCCATAAGAGCGACAATCTTTTTTCTTGCTTCCTCCGGTTTTTTGCTGTGTTCTTCTATGGGGCTTATGATAAGCTGGTGAATATTTTTCGCCTGCCTTTTGGGATGTCCTTTTGTTGCAAGAAGGCAGATTTCCGCATTTCCTCTCGTCCAAAAGCCAAGTCCGTAAAACCATGTGAGAGCTTTTTTATTTGTTTTCAGCCATACAAAAGCGACCGTTTTATAGGTAAATCCCCACGCTTTAATAAGCTGCAGGGCTTCTTTAAGCTGCGGGAAAGTAGCCCACAAAAAAAGTACGCAGTCCTTTTCTGTAATTTCAGAAACAGGAAGCGCACAAAGTTCCTCTATGCCCATCGTGGAGTAGTGATGTTCCGCTGCACCTTGTACCTTGTTTCTTTCATACTTCCACGGCGGATCGGCATAGATAATGCTGTATTTTTTATTGATTGTTTTGATACCTCCTTTTAAGTTACAGAGCTAATGTGCTCCAAAAATAGATTTTGAAATAGCACTTGATTTTAGAAGCATAAAGCAAAGCAGCACGGTATATGCCGCAAGGGAAAATATCGCGGTATGCAGGTTATCCGATACGGTCATGCCCTTTACCAAGACGGCATAAATTCCTACGCATACCATGATTAAAAAGCCCTGAAAACCGAGTGCGAATAAGCTTTTCAGATAGTTGTTTCCGATCTGTCCCCATTCTTTATTTGTCATAGTGGCAAATGGAATCGGGGCGACGGAGCAGACTAAATAGATCTCTATCATTCTGCCGTAGATGACAACGGTAATAAAAATGGACATGATTTTCATAGAAAGGCTTACAAGCCCCGTTTCTATGGAAAGGAGCAGAAGCTCCGGTATCTCCATATCCTTTAATTTATCGCCCATAGATGTTATGGTTGAAGAAATATCCATGCTTGTGTCCGAGCTGATAATACCGGCTGCCCCCGATACGACGTGCTGCGCCACATCGAATACCGCCATAGTAATATCAAAGGTATGGGTAACGATAAATACCGCTACCCACGCCTTGAAAAACCACTTGAAAAACATAAATGTGTCAAGCTCGTGCAGGTTATTTTTGTCAATAATCATGCTGATAAGCTCGTAGCAAAGCACATAGGTAATGACAAGCCCCGCAATAGGAACAATGACATTTTCAGATAAGGTTTTTATCATGGAAAATACACTGCCGTTCCAGACTTGCGGGGTCTTGCCTACCTCTGCCGCTATGGTTCCTACCTTTTCGTTGACATCTCCGAACAGAGCTTCAAGATTTCCCTGAATGGATCCGATTAAAATTTCCTTAATCCATTCATTGATTGCATCAAGTATGCTCTGCACGTGTTACCTCCTTATCCGAAAAGTCCGCGAAGAAGCGGAACAAGGGTTGTACCGATAAGAGCAACACCACCGCCTGCCATCAGCTGCTTAATTCCCTGCGACTTCGCTCCGGGATTGTCATTACCATATCCTTCCAAAAGGTTTACAATGCCCCAGATTCCAAGTCCTGCGCCAAGTGCGATAACAAGTGTTTGTAATACTCCGACTGCTGAATTAAAAAATGCCATAGAATCATCCTTTCTGCCGTTATTTCGGCTAAACATAATTTTGTGTGTTTGATTTCCTAATAAAAAAACCTCCGTATAGGCGGATAAGCATTCAGGCATCAGGTGCCCGCGCTCTATATACTGCTGCTTTATATATCAGGCTATTCCTCCTTAATTTATTCTTCCGTCAGTTCTTCTGCATCAATTTCGTAGTAGTCAAAGACTTCATTTTGCTTTACGACGGCTGGACGGCGTTTGATATACCTTTCCGTGTCAAAGGTATTTTTCTTATCAAAATCGGAAAGATATTTGTAGTTGGGATGCTTTGTAATATCATACTTATCCGAAAAGAAAGATCTTACGCCTCTTATCTGCAGGATGCATTTACCGCCGTCCATTACTGCGATTTCATCCTGTGTCATAAGTTCTTTGCCGAGCTTTTGATAGTTCAATCCGTGGGATAGTTCCCGTCCTCTTGTTTCGGAAGTATTGAAGCTGTCTATGGTTTCCTTTCCAAGTATTTCCGATACTTCTTTCAGGGTTGTTTTTTCCTTTCCGCCAAGAAAAAGGAAGCTGTCGCAATTTCCCGTGATGGTGTCCGCATTGTCTTTATAGATTGCTTTAAGCTGGGACTGCGACTGCAAAATAATAGAAGCCGATATTTCACGGCTTCGGATGGTAGCAATGAGTTTTTCAAATTTTGGAATCTGCCCGATATTTGCAAACTCGTCCAAAAGGCAGCGCACATGAACGGGGAGCCTTCCGCCGTACACGTCATCCGCCTTATCACAGAGCAGGTTAAAAAGCTGTGTGTAAAGAATGGATACGACAAAGTTGAAAGTATCGTCAGTATCGGAAATGATAACAAACAGTGCCATTTTGCGATCGCCTATGGCATCAAGCTCCATTTCGTCCTTTTCCAGTAGCTCCCGAAGCTCTCTTATGTAAGGCGGGCGCCGCAGGAAATGAGGATTGAGGATCTTGTTTTGCCGGCGGAAAGGAGAAACTTTTTATACTGCCTTACCGCAAAATGCTCCGGGTCTTTTTCCTCTAACCTCTGAAACATGAGATCCACTGGACTTTGAAATTCCGGATCGTCCTCCCTTGCCTCCGATGCGTTTATCATTTCAAGAAGCGTGGTAAAATTCTTTTCCTCCTCCGGTGCTTCATAAAAGATATATCCGATCAGGGCACAGTAGAAAAGTCGTTCCGATTTCGTCCAGAAATCCTCACCGGATTTTTCGCCGTCTCCTTTGGTATTCATGATAATGGTATTTACCAGCTTCAAAATGTCCTTTTCGCTTCTGATATATGCAAAGGGGTTATACCTCATGGACTTTTTGAAATTGATGGTATTAAGCACCTTGATTTTATATCCGCCTCGCTTAAGGAGCTGTCCGCAGGAAAGAAGCAGTTCGCCTTTCGGGTCGGTAACAACATAGGAGCTGTGCATTTGCATAAGGGACGGCTTGACGAAAAATCTCGTCTTTCCGCTTCCTGAGCCTCCGACCACAAGAATGTTTTTGTTTCTTGCATACTTCGGATTTTTCGGACGGCTGTTCATGGTAATGCACTCCGTTTTTGTGAGAGGAATGTTATTTCTAAAGACGGGATCCGTATATGGTTTTGTGTCTTTTTTATTTCCAAAACGGGCGGAGCCGTACTCTGTACCTTTCCTGTATTTTTTTGCATTTTTTCCTTTCACATAAATGGCAAGGCGAACGATTGCCGCTGCTATAATTCCGATAAAAAGATCGGATAAGTGAAAGCTGATAAAGAGTGAAGAAAAGGCTTCTGTCAAACCTTTTGGAAAGTGCAGAAGCTTTGTTCCAAAATCCATGCCGTAGGATAATCGAAAGCCCTGTGCTATTTTGTCAAAGAGATAGACAAAGACCAGATAAGGCAGATGCAGTAAAATTTGTTTCTTTGTTTCTTCCGTCATCTCTCAATCCCCCTGTCCTTATGTTTTACGATATCTCGTCCTTTGTTGATTGCCTTCGCCTGCTCCTTAAAGGCGGAAAGCACTTTTCTTATAGAGGGCAGCTTTTCCCTTGACAATTTCTTTTGTGAAAACTCGGTAAATGCCGCCTTTAGAACATCCGCATCCCGACCCTTAAAAAATACAAGGTGCCGGGGCGGCGAAGTGCTGCTGTCTTTTTTCAGTGCAAAGTCGATTCCGTATTTCTTTGCCGTCGCTTCAAAGGCTTTGATGTTTTTATCCGTGATTTCGATATTGGAAATACCTGTATTTTGCTTCATAAGCTGTTCCAGACTTTGTTTCCCGTGGGGAAGCTGCTGTTTTAAAGATTGTTTTTTAATTTCGGCAAGAAAAATCTTTATTGCCTTTTGCAACAACCTTGCTGTAATTTTTCCACCCTTAATATACAGGGCAATTACTTTTTCGTTTATTTCATCCTGCAACTGTCATCCTCCTTTCCTGTTCTCTGAAATTTTTTTATTCCTTAACTCTTACCCGAAGCCCGTTTATATTTCCCCGTATTCCTTTCAGGTACCATTCATCGTTTTTGTCTATATCTATCTCGGTGGGCTTCCACTTTCCATAGGCAAAGACTTCAAACTGATCTCCGGGATAAAGACCTCCTAAGTAGTCTTTCAAGTCAAAACGGATCTCATAAAGGTCGCGGTATTCGTCAAAGATAAGGGCTCCCTGTTTCATAGTGATTTCTCCTTTAGAAGTCGTTTCTTCCGTACATATCGTGATTTACAAGTGAGGTGTAATAGTTTCCTATTGTGGACGGAGCATTAAAAAGTGCCGCCTTTAGATACTGTTTGATGTTTCTGACTTTCGTTGTGTTTTCCTGCATACAGTTAAGGACAAATTCAATATGTTCGCTGTTAAGCTTCATGAATTTTGCCTTCACAAGCTCTGCCGGGTATTCGTCGCCTGCAATTAAGATTCTTTTTCTTTTGCTGCATACGGTTTCAAGAATGAGGTCAAGAATTTCATCAATGCGATCACGGTCAAGACGTTTTGCATTTATGAGGTGTTCATACTCGATATTGTCCTTGATGAGTTCCTCATAGATTTTGTATGCGTCTTTTTCTTCCTTTCCGTTCTTTTCTGATAAAGGCGGCTCTCTCAAAGGAGAGGGGTTAGGGGAAAGGATAGGAATGGAATCGGTACTTAATCCATCTTTATTTATTTCTTCTTTTTTTGATAGATCAGTTTTTTGTATATCTTTATTTAATTGCATTGGATTTTCCGACGTCGGATTATCCGTTGTCGGATTTTCCAATACCGGCTTATCCGATGTTGGATTTTCCAATACCGGATTTTGCGGCTGCTCATAAATGGTATAGGTAATAGCTGTCATTTTTCCTTTCTCATCCCTGCCTTGCGACCTTTCGATATATCCTGTCTTTTCAAGCTCCAAGACAGCGGTACGAATGGCATCGATACTTTCTTTGTTGATATGGGAAAGTCCGGCAAGGGTATAGTCCCAGTTTTCCGGAAGTGAAAGCATCTGTGAGAGCAAGCCCTTTGCTTTTAGCGTTAGCTCTTTGTTTCGCAGATGATGATTGCTCATGACGGTATAGCCTTTGTTTTTCTCTACTCTGAAAACTGCCATGCGGATACTCCTTTCGTTTTTTATTTGTTACGCAGTAAAAGGGCAATTTTGAAAGAAAAGGTATATTTCCCTTACTTTTTCAAAACCGCCCTCTGAAAGCCTTGTATTTCAAGCCCTTATTTACCTCTACTTCGTAACATGGGCATGAAAAAAGCGGCATCCTATGCTTCCTTTAACAGAAGCGAAAGAACACCGCTTTTACGATTTCCTATTTAGTTTTGATCCTCACAACATGCTTTGTGCTATCTGTGCTAGAATGTTCCTATCTGCAAGAGTTTTACAGCACATCAAGGCTCTTTCCTCAAAAGTAGTAAATTGGTAGTAAATTCAACTTGTACTCTTGCAAATTTCCTTGTATTTCAAGGGGTTTGAGGGTTAGTTATTAAAGTTTATAATAAACACTCATAAATCACTTCCAAAACTATTTTAATAATACCGCATAAAATATCGAAAACGCAATACGCGCATTAAGTTTCCTACGGAAATCAATTTTCAAAGAAATAAAATATATCGTCATACTCGGAAGTGTCTGTGGGTTAAAAAACATAAGTCAAATACACCAATGGGTGGAAAATAAAAGGGTAAGTGAATTTTTAAAGGAGAAATTCAAAATATAACATATTCCGTACAACATAAAAATAACTCATATACCGCCATACACAAAGGAAGAATAATATTAATCGACTATACCACCACAAGTCATTCCATAGCTTTTTTGTGCCGATAAAAAATCGGGGAAATTTCCCCGATTCAGATAACTACTTAAGCTCGATTTTTGCTCCGACTTCTTCCAATTTCTTTTTGATGTCTTCCGCCTCTTCTTTTGAAACAGATTCTTTTAAGGGCTTGGGAGCTTCGTCAACCAAAGCCTTCGCTTCTTTCAAACCTAAGCCGGTAAGCTCTCTTACAACCTTAATAACCTTGATCTTTTCCGCTCCTGCGGACGCCAAAATTACATTAAATTCAGTTTGTTCTTCAGCTGCGGGTGCTGCCGCTGCGCCTGCTACGGGTGCTGCCACTGCAACGGGAGCCGCTGCGGATACTCCAAACTCCTCCTCCAAAGCTTTAACAGTTTCTGCAAGCTCCAAAACGGAGAGTTCCTTTACCATTTCAATTAATTTTTCAACTTTTTCGCTCATTTTCTTTCCTCCTTAATTTATGCCTCTTGGGCTTTTTTCTCTTGAATTGCGTTAAGTGCAACAACCAAACCTTTTATAGTGCCGTTAAGCACATTTGCAAATCCTTGGATAGGCGCATTCAAACCGCCAAGCAACTGTGCCAACAACACTTCTCTTGAAGGCAATGCTGCAAGTCTTTCAATTTCGGAAACGGAAACCGGTTTACCCTCAACAAGACCTGCCTTTATTTCCAATTTTTCATGAGTTTTTGAAAATTCCTTGGAAACCTTTGCGACACCCACAGGGTCGTCATATCCGAAAGCTATGGAGTTGGGTCCTGTAAGATTTTTGTTGAAATCTTCAAGTCCCGCTTCTTTGAAAGCAAATCGCATCATAGTGTTCTTATAGACTTTATATTCCACACCCGCTTCACGGAATTGCCTTCTAAGCTCCGTTGCTTCATCAACGGTCAGTCCTCTGTAATCCATAAGCACAACAGCCTGAGCACGATCAATCTTTTCCTTTATCTCGCTCACCACAGCCTGTTTAGCTTGGAGTACCTTATCCTTCATATTCTCACCTCCGCACAAAAAAATCTCCTCGCAAACAAACACGAGGAGACTGAAAAATCCAAGCTTGTCTTACCTCGGCAGGATTTATTTTTGTACCTGCTGTCTGCGGTTTTCAAATTTTATATCAATCACTTCAAAAAATCAAGATAAATCCATTAACTTTTGCCCGTTCAACTTAATCCCCGGACCCATTGTGGCGGAAATAGCCACCG
The DNA here is from genome assembly GCA_963552605.1 of uncultured Tissierellia bacterium. GTDB lineage: Bacteria > Bacillota > Clostridia > Tissierellales > Peptoniphilaceae > CAUVKI01. Next base: position 38,205 of record CAUVKI010000006.1, on the reverse strand, counting down.
TCTTTAAATATTTCCCCTTGCTTGCGGAAGGTTTAGCCTTGACAACAGCTCCCATAAGCGCCTTGAAATTTTCAATCAGCTTTTCTTTTCCGAATGATTTCTTTCCAATCGGCACATTGATAATGCTAGTCTTATCCACACGGTACTCGACCTTGCCGGCTTTAATCTCGGAAACGGCTTTTGCAACCTCAAATGTAACGGTTCCGCTCTTGGGGTTTGGCATAAGACCTTTCGGTCCTAAAACCTTTCCGAGTTTTCCGACCGTTCCCATCATATCGGGAGTTGCCACAATCACATCAAAATCAAACCAATTTTCAGTCTGGATTTTTTGCACATACTCTTCCGAACCTGCAAAGTCCGCTCCTGCGTCCAAAGCTTCTTTAATCTTATCAGCTTTTGCAAGCACCAAAACCTTTTTGCTCTTTCCGGTTCCGTTGGGCAATACTATTACGCCTCTGACCTGTTGGTCGGCGTGTCTCGGATCTACTCCCAATCGAATCGAAAGATCTATGGTTTCATCGAACTTTGCCACTCCGGTCTTAAGCACCAAGTCGAAAGCTTCTTCCACATCATACAACACGGAACGATCTACAAGCTTTGCACTTTCCTTATATCTCTTTCCCTTTTTCATTCAGTCCCTCCTTGTGGTACAAACGGAATAATCCTCCCACTACTACTCACACTCAACTCCCATACTTCTTGCCGTTCCTCTAATCATACTTATTGCAGCCTCAAGGCTTGAGGCGTTTAAGTCGGGCATTTTGGTTTCGGCAATTTTTTTCACATCTTCCTTGCTTATCTTAGCAACTTTCTGTTTATTCGGCACGCCTGAAGCTTTCTCAATCTTGCAAGCCTTTTTAATCAGAATCGCAGCCGGCGGCGTCTTTGTTATAAAGGAGAACGAACGATCCGCATAAACCGTCATAACCACCGGAATAATCAGTCCTACCTGATCTTTCGTCTTCTCATTAAATTCTTTTGTAAACTGCATAATATTCACACCGTGAGGTCCCAAAGCGGTACCTACGGGCGGAGCAGGAGTTGCTTTTCCTGCGGGAATTTGCAATTTCACCATTGCGGCAACTTTTTTAGCCATACTGCACCTCCATAGAATCGATTGTGGTTTTCGGAATAAATCCTCCCACTCAAGTTACATTTTTGCCAACTGGTCGTAATCCATTTCCACCAAAGTTTCTCTTCCGAACATTGAAACAAAAACCTTGACTCGCCGTCTTTCCTCGTTCATACTCTCAACCGTTCCGATAAAGCTTTCAAAGGGACCCTCGTTTATCTTTACCACTTCGCCGATTTCCAAATCCATGGGCTTAAGGGCAGCTCCTTTGACTCCCAAAAACCTCATCTCTTCAGGAGAAAGCGGCACGGGTTCAGCTCCCGTTCCCACAAATCCCGTCACACCGTTTGTATTTCTGACAAGATACCACGATTCGTTGGTGTTTATCATCTTGACCAGAACATACCCCGGAAAGAGTTTTCGTTCTTTGAGTTTTGCCTTATCATTCTTATCGACATACTGCTCCGTGGGAATGGTAATCTCAAAAATGTCATCAATAAACCCTCGGTTCTCAATCATCTTTTCAAGATTTGCTTTCACTTTCTTTTCATATCCGGAATAAGTATGTACCACATACCACTTGGCACGCGCTTCTTTTTCTTCTCTTGTTTCCTCTGCCATGAAACCACCTAGAGTGAAATAAGCTTGGTAATGGCACTGTTAAAGAGAAGATCGAAACAGAACACAAAAAGACTTACTGCAATGCTGAGCGCAATAACCACAGAGGTATATTTTATTACCTCATCTCTACCCGGCCAGATAATTTTCTTTCTCTCAGCCTTAACGCCCCTAAGATAATTTTTAATCCTGCCTTGATCTTTTTTCTCATCATTCTTTTGATCGTTAGCCATATCGCACCCTACTTCGTTTCTTTATGGAGCGTATGCGTCTTGCAAAATTTGCAATACTTTTTCATCTCTATACGCTCAGGATTATTTTTCTTATTCTTTTTGGTCACGTAATTTCGCCTTTTACACCCATCACAGGCTAAAACAACTCGATCTCTCACAAGTCCACCTCCGTCTTAATGATCACAAAGCCCTAAGTTTTTGAGCCAATAAAAAAAGCCCTAAGGCTCTCGACCTGTTGATTATACACGGTACAAAAAACAAAATGCAAGAATGTTAAAAATTTTTAACATCTTTCTGCAAAATAAAAACTCCACGGAGATCTCTCACCGCGGAGTTTTCTAATCAATGACGAATTAAATAATCAAACGCTCCCAAGGCGGCGGTTGCTCCGCTGCCCATTGAGATGATAATCTGTTTATATTTGGCATTTGTGCAGTCGCCTGCCGCAAACACTCCCTCAATGCTGGTATGACCTGAATCGTCCGTAATGATTTGACCGGCTTTGTCCGTTTCAATCGTGCCTTTTACAAAATCCGTATTCGGCACAAGCCCTATTTGGATAAAAATTCCCTCACAGTCGATTTGGCTTAATTCTCCGGTTTCCCTATGTTTGTATCTAAGCCCTGTAACTTTTTTATCTCCCGTGATTTCTTCCGTTACGGCTTCTGTCAGAATGACAGCATTTTTCAGCGCACGCATCCTATCTTCAAGCACCTTGTCCGCTCTGAATTCTTTGGAGCGGTGGACTACCGTTACTTTGCTTGCGATTGCCGAGAGATCTATTGCCGCTTCCACTGCGGAATTTCCTCCTCCCACCACAATCACGTGCTTATCTTTGAAAAGCGGTCCGTCGCAGTGAGGACAGTAGCAAACTCCCTTCGTCTTTAGCCTTGCCTCTCCCGGTACGTCCAAATTTCTCCACCTTGCACCGGTGGCGATAATCACCGTCCTGCTTATCAGATGAGAACCGGTTTCAAGCTCGACCTTTACCTTTCCGTCGGAGAGTTTTTCAAGCCCTTTGACAACTTGATTTTCGTAAATCTCCACACCGTATTTTTCGGTATGCGCTCTGACTTTTTGCATAAGCATAGGTCCTTCGGTATATTCCATTCCTATATAGTTCTCTATGCCCATAGTGTCATTGACCTGACCTCCGAACTGTTTCGCAACAATGCCCGTCCTAAGTCCTTTTCTCGCCGAATAGATTGCGGCACTTCCGCCTGCCGGTCCTCCGCCGATTATAAGCACATCAAAGGGTTTAATGTCATCAAGCTTCTTTGCACTGCTGCTCCCCGACACGAGGGTAATGAGATCGTCAAGGGTTTGTCTTCCCGAGGCGAGTTCCTTTTTATTGTCGAAGATTTGAGGAACTGCCATTATCCCCCTTTCCTCGACAAGCTCTCGGAACATTCCTCCCTCAATCATAGTGTGACTTATCTTGGGATTTAATATGGACATTATGTTAAATCCCTGCACCACATCCGGACAGTTGTGGCAAGAAAGACTCACAAAGGTCTCAAAGTTGTGCTCCTCGTCAATCGCAAGGATAGAGTTCTTTTGTTCCTCCGTAATTTTCGGCGCACGTCCTCCCACTTGGAGCAGTGCAAGGACAAATGACTGAAATTCGTGTCCCAGCGGAAGCCCCGCAAAGACTATTCCCGTCTTTTTATCCTTGCGGTCAATGGCAAAGCTCGGGGAGAGCGGAAGTTTTTCATAGGAAATCGAAAGCTTGTCGGAGAGAGAAACGACCTCCTCCAAAAAAGCTTTCACTTCCTGTGAACCCTTTCCCTCTCCCAAACTTACTCTTAAAACAACATCATTTTCCAATAAACCCAAATATTGACCAAGCTGACCTTTTAAAGACTGATCAAGCATATCAGATCTTCCCTACCAAATCCAATCCGGGTGTTAAAGTTTCTCCGTCATCTCTCCATCTTGCAGGGCAAACTTGACCGGGGTGAGCTGCAACATATTGAGCCGCCTTTATCTTTGCCACAAAATCTTCCGCGTTTCTTCCGATACCGTCAGCGTTTATTTCAACCGCCTGTATAACTCCCTCGGAGTCTATGAGGAACGTTGCTCTTTGAGCAAGTCCTTGTTCCTCATCAAGCACATCAAATGCACGGGATAGGAATTGTCCGGGATCTCCAAGCATAACATATTGAATTCTCTTTATTGCCTCCGAATGGTCGTGCCACGCTTTGTGAACGAAATGTGTGTCCGTGGAGCAGGAATAAACCTCTACTCCGAGTTTTTTAAACTCCTCGTAATTATCCTGCAAGCTTTCAAGCTCGGTGGGGCAAACAAAAGTAAAGTCCGCAGGATAAAAGGCGAGCAAACTCCAGTGCCCTTTGAAATCCTCGTGAGTTACCTCGAAAAACTTTTCATTTTGATAAGCATTAACCTTAAACTCCGCAATTTTCTTTCCTACAAGTGACATAGCTACCTCCTTGGTATTTTTATTTTTCCAAATCAATCGTCAGGTAATGCGTTTCAAACATATACCTAGAGCCATACTATCATAAACTCCCTGTCAACACAACAATCATTTTATAAAAAATGAAAATCGGGGAGAGTGAAAATTGCCGTTTTAGAAATTACAAAAAAACAGCCCGAAGGCCGTCCTTTATATTGATAATCTCAGTTCATTTATTTTCTCTCTCGAAAGTCTCGTACCCTTCGCCACATCTTCAACCGACAATCCCATTTTTAATATGGATTGTCCTCTTTAGCTTTCTATTTCGTAAAAAAAAAAGAAAGGCTTCTCACCTTTCATCTCCTAAAATTATTTTTTGTTTTTACGATTTAAGAAATGCAAAAATTCGGGAACTTCCAATTCACCGTCTCCATTATTCTCACTTCTCTCACTCTCGCCGCCAAAATTTATCTCCACTCTTTTGGATTTATTATCACTTTGGGGCTGAACGATGGATATTGGCTCAGGTTTAGCTTCTTCAAGCACTCTAGGTTTAGGTTTGTGAATGGGAATCGGCTCTATTTCCGGAAGTATTTTTGTCCTTGACTCAAAACCTGTCGCTATTACGGTAATCTTAATCTGATCTCCGAGATCTTCATCAATACCCGCACCGAATATCATATTGGAGTCCTCGGTCATAAACTCGTTTATCAGCTCCGCCGCTTCGCTTATCTCGTTAATCGTTATGTCCGACCCTCCTGTGACATTAAGTATTACATCAGTTGCGCCCTCCATGGAGGTTTCTAAAAGCGGCGAATGAATTGCCTTGTTTGCAGCCTCCACCGCCCTGCTTTCTCCCGACGCAACCCCTATTCCCATATGTGCAAGTCCCTTGCCTTCCATTGTGGTGCGTACATCCGCAAAATCAAGATTTATCAAGCTGGGAACTGCAATCAAATCCGTTATCCCCTGAATTCCCTGTTTCAAAACGGAATCCGCAAGCGCGAAAGCTTCAAGCAAAGGAGTTTTTTTATCCGTAAGAAGTTTATCATTTGGAATTATAATCAAAGTGTCAACATATTTTCTTAATTCTGCAAGACCGCTCTCCGCATTTCTTTTGCGCTTAAGTCCCTCATAGGTAAAAGGTTTTGTGACCACCCCTATGGTCAAAGCTCCCATCTCCTTGGTTATAGATGCGATAACGGGAGCTGCCCCCGTGCCGGTGCCTCCGCCCATTCCTGCGGTAATAAAAACCATCTCCGCTCCCTCAAGAGCCTGAGATATTTCAGCCCTGCTTTCTTCGGCAGCTTTTCTTCCGATTTCGGGATTTGCTCCGGCTCCCAATCCTTTAGTAAGTTTGTCGCCTATTTTAATTCTCTTATCCGCCTTTGACTTTCCGAGAGCTTGCGCATCGGTGTTCATAGCAACAAATGAAACTCCCTTTATTCCTTGCTCTATCATACTGTTTACGGCATTGCTTCCGCCGCCGCCCACACCCACTATAATTATTTTAGCAAATTGATCTGATTGAACATCGAAATCCAACATAGCAGTCCTACCTCCCACTACCTTTATTATATCATTTGTTTACTATTATTCAAATCTTTTTTTGCAGTTCGAACGGGTCTTAACTTTTTTATAAATATTCTTCTTATTTTTGCAAAATTATCGAACATACGCCCCCCAAAAGTAACAATCGGTGCGTAATAGAGAGGCACTCCCAATTTATCTCCCAAAAAAGCAAAAAAGCCTGCAAAAATAGCATTCATAAAAAATCCCGAAATAAAAACGGCATTGTCAAAATCTCCGCTCAATATAGCTCTCACTCCTCCGAGAAGCGAATCCAAACAAGCTAAAATCGCAATGGTAATGTATAATGAATACTGAGGATTATAAGTATAGGGAATCAATATTCCTGCAAGAAGCCCCAATGCCACTCCCAATACTATTATCATTCTTCAACCTCCTTTGGTGTACTGCCGTACTTCAATGTCCGCTCTCCCCTATATGCGGGAATTGTGATTTCATCTTTCTTTTCAACCTCAAACCCCAAACCGTCCTCAATCAAAATGCTCCCGTAAGTATTAGGAGCTGTAAGTGCGGCATAAAGTCTCTCTTTATCTCCTATAGCCTTTAGAATATAGGGGGCTGCCATTCTCTCACGGTTCACAATCATAATGGGACCTCCGCATATAACCTCGGTCGAAGAAATCAATCTTTCACCGTTTATGGAAACCGCTTCCGCTCCGGCAACATTAAGGTCGTTCAAAATTATAAGGATATCTATATCGTGAATAATATCGAAATTTATGTCCCTTGCGGAGGGTGTCAGACGATGAAGATCATTCATAGTTATTGTAACTCCCTCTCCCTTTATCTCCACCATTCCGATTTCAAACTTATGCTTTAGAATTTCCGATTTATATTCCTCTATCAGAGCGTCTTTGTTATACCCCTGAAGTTTCTTTATAACTTCTTCCTTTTCCCTGTTTTGCAGCATTATTCTTTCGTTCTCATCTTTTACGGCACTAAGCTGCGCCTTTAACGCCTGGATACTTTTATAGCTGATAAACTGATACTGGGAGGGATTGCTCTTAACCTGAATTACAATCAAAAAGAAAAAAAGGGCGGTAAAACTCACAATGAGCAAAACGCTGATTTTTTTCATAACTATTCCTTTGTTTCGCCGGCGGACACACCGTATATAAAATTATTGGGCTGTCTGCTCTTAGGGACCGTAACGGATTTTTCTTTTATGATATTCACATTATAATTAGCCTTTCTTATCCTATCCACCATTCCGTTGGGAATATGTAAAGCCGAGTATAGGACATCGGAATTTCCTATAACTTTCACAACAATCGGGGTATTCGTCGCCACTCCGTTTATCACGACATGATCTCCCGCCCTCTCTATCTCACTTCTTGCGGTAAGTCTTAAATCATTCATCGAGATCGCCTCCGCCCCCGCCGCATTGAGGGTGGATCTTAAATATAACAAAAGATCCGTATCCGACTGCATTCCCAAAGCCAATCCCTTATCTATCAAAACCTTTGATTCGGTAATCTCTATTGTAAGCCCCTGCCCCTCCATATCCGTATAGCCCGCAAGCGCACGATAAAGCTTTGCATTTTCAAACAACGCATTCACATAAGTATCATTTGAGGAAGCATTTTTTTCATATTCCGAAACCCTCGCTTCCAATTCGTCAGCTTGAGCTTTCAAATCTTCATTGAGCTGCTTTGACTGTTTAAGCTCAAGAGTAAGCTGCTGTGAATATTGGGAAGAAAGCTGTCCGTTTGCAAGGGAATTTTTTGCCGTCTTATATGTCAAAGACAAAATAAGCCCCAGCGCAAAGGACACTGCGGCAAAATATACTTGCTCCACCCGTTTTTTACTGTTCATTTTCGCTTTCTCCCTCATTCAAAATCAACACAGGATACTTACCCTTTGTCATATCTATCATCTTCACCCTGATTTTTTTCTGCTCAATATCAGAAAGTATCTCTTTAAGCAACTCAAGCTTATATTCACTGTTTACGGAACTTCCGAAAAAAACCCCTATTCCGTTTGTAAGTCCTAAAGAAATATTATCTCCCAAAAGGCTTGCATGCTTTAATTCCTTGTAAGAAAAAGTGGAAAGCAGTTTTTTTAGAAAAACCCCGGTCGGCTCTTTTTCTTCCTCGGGGGAAAATAATTTTCCACCGGGATCTTTTTTCAAAAAGCCCCTGAGAACAATCGTTTTTGATTTCACATTTTTTGAAGCAAGCACCTCAAGCTCCGAATTTATCACAAAAATCTTTCCGTTATAGGCGGTTTTTGCAGCCGGCACTTTTTCTTCCACGACTATTTTCAGCTTATCCAAATATTTTTTTTCCACAAACACATTTTTAATCATCGGATTTTTAAGGACTTTCTTTCTTATGTCCGACCTGTTTATTGAAAAAAGATTTTCTCCCAATTTGACCTTGGAAAGTTCAACTATCTCGGAGGAATCGGTTTCGATTGCTCCCTCAACCATAATTTCCTTGATTTCAAGGAGAACGGAAAATCTCAGCAACACAAAAATCACACAAAGCTCAACGAAAAAAAGCAAAAACTTACCCCTGAGGTTAAGCCTTCTTCTTCTTTTTTTTCTTCTCCTTGTGCGTCCGGTTTCCATTTATTTGCTCCTAAGTTATTTAGTAATAAGCGACTTTAATTCATCGCATATAATAGCGTCGGAATTTTCTTTAAATAATTTTTTGCTGTTTGCTCCCATTTCGGAGAGTTTATCCTTATCCGCCAACAGTTCTCTAAGGCATTTTGAAAGAACTTCGGCATTCAAATCCCTCTCCAAAAAAACAACGCTCGCTCCCGCTTTCTCCAATGCACGGGCGTTAAACTCCTGATGATTTTCCGTAGTGTAAGGTTTGGGAATAAGTATGCTCGGTTTTCCCGAGGCGGTAATCTCCGTAATGGTCATCATTCCGCTACTTCCGATAATTATATCGGAAACTCTCATAAGATTTGCAATATCATCCGAATATTCAAGCACCTTATACTTATCCGTGCGATAATCCCCCAAGCCCTCCAAAAAAGACTTATAAAAACGTCTGCCGGTGATATGAATAAGTTCCGTATCGTCATCCAGCAGATCTCCTTTTATTATATCGGAGAGAGAATCATTAAGTCCCTTTTGTCCTCCGCTCCCTCCGAACGACAACACGAAATTTTTGTTTTTTTCCTGAACCTTTAGCGGTTTTAAAAACTCGTCCCTCACGGGATTTCCCGAGAAAACTATCCTCCCCTTGGTACTTATTTTAGTTTCTTTCAAAGTCAGAAAAATAAGTTTAGCCCTCTTTGCAAGCAACTTATTTGCAAGCCCTGCAACGCCATTCGCTTCGTGAACTGCCGTAGGAATTTTTTTAAGTTGTGCGGAGAACACAATGGGAACAGAAACAAATCCTCCCGTGCCCATCACTATATCCGGAGAAAATTTTTTGAGAATTGAAAACGAGCTTAAAATACCTTTAAAAAGCACGAAGAGGGCTTTAATCATCTTAATTCCCACTTTCCTCGGAAATCCTGCGGACTCCACCGAGGCGAAATCAATCCCCGCTTTTTTGGCGAGCTCTTCCTCCAAGCTGTCCTTTTTTCCGACATACAACACTTCGGCGGCTTCTCTTTCCTTAAGTGCACGACAGATGGAGAGCGCAGGATAAATATGCCCTCCCGTACCTCCTCCGCTGATTATCACTTTCATTGTTTAAACTCCGTCATTCTCGAAATCTGAAAAAGAATCCCCGCCATTCCCATAAAGAGCACCAATGAAGTACCTCCTTGGGAGATAAAAGGAAGGCTTATTCCCTTTGTCGGGAGCGCACTCAATGCAACCAAGATGTGTACCACAGATTGTATGGCTACCGTCATAACTATTCCTATTGCAATGCTTTTTTGAAATTTCGCCCGCACATTTTTAGCTATCCATAGTCCCCTGAATACAAAAATTAAAAGCACCAGAAGATAAAAGGAAGCACCTATAAATCCCAATTCCTCTCCCATTATGGAGAAAATAAAGTCATTAAAGCTAAACGGGAGATAGAAATATTTTTGTACGCTCCTACCCACGCCTTTTCCGAAAATTCCTCCCGAACCAAGAGCATAAAGAGACTGCACCGCCTGAAGTCCCGTTCCCAACTTATCCTGAAAGGGATCTTTAAAAGCCGAAAGCCTTGCCATACGGAACGACTCGGAACTCAACGCCTTTGTTGCAAGAAAAGCTGCGCCTGAACCTCCGATTACTACCATAATCAGGCTTAATCCCCCCAAAAACGCCAAAACTGCAAGCACCGCCGCAAGCACCGCGGAAGTGCCTAAGTCTTTCTGTATGTAGACTACAACAACGGCGATTGCCAAAATTAAAATCATTCCCAAGTTTCCGAAAATAGGTTTGAGCTTGTCTTTATAAAAAGCGATAAATGCGGACATAGCTATAATCCCTGCAATTTTCATAATGTCCGACGGCATAAATTCCTGCCCCAAAATAATAAGCCATCTCTTAGCCCCGTTATGCTCAACTCCCAAACCGGTTTTGGTCAAAAGATTGAGCGCAATCGCAAATGCAAATATAAGAAATGAAACAAAAGGCTGACCATAAAATCCTATGGGAATTATATACGCAAGAAGCATTACCAAAAAACCGATAGCCATTGCCTTGAGCTGATTTAACGCCATTGTATTGGCATTGCCGTATTCTTTAAGAGATTCGGGCCAAGTCGCGCTATAAACCATAAGCGCTCCCAGAATAAGCAAAAGCACCACGCAAAAAAACAGTATGAAATCCGGCTTATGAAGGACATAGGCTTCGGATTTTTTAAGTTTTTTTCTTTTCAGAGCGGGAGATTTCCTTTCGACTGTATCTATTTTTTTTGCTTTCTTTTTGCCTAAAGATCTATTCCTGAGATTTTCTTTTTTCATCTTCAAGCTTTCCGAGCACTCCCACCTTTTCTGCATACAATGCTTCCCAACTTTTTTCTACTGAGGGACATGCGGGGGAAAATAAAACATTGGTTCCCTTCTCGGAGCAAAGGTAGGAATATTCCGTCGCTTCTTCAATTCCCTTGGAGGAATAAACATTTGAAAAACTCTTTCTTAAAGCCTCGCTTCTTATCTTATTGCTTGCCTCTCCTATTAAAACCAAAAGATAGAGTTTATCAAAAAAGAGATCGAAAATTTCCGAAAAATCCTCCTCGGTTTCATCTCCCCCCGCAATCCAGACTATCGGCTCATCAAGCAACAAAAAACTCTTTGCACTTTCTTTAGGCGATTTCGAAAGAAAATCTTCATAAAATTTAACTCCGTTGACTTCACCGACAAAGTTCATAAAAAAACCTCTCCTAGAGTCCAAAAATCCCGATAATGCTCAAAATGAGCTGCACGGCTCCGAAAAGAGCCACCACGGAGGTTTCTTTAAGTCCCAGCTTCTCAAAATGGTAGTGAATCGGAGCCATCAGAAAAATGCGTTTCTTGGTTTTTTTATACCAGCCCACCTGTATCATTACGGATAACGCCTCAAGTAAAAAGATAAATCCCACGACGGGAATGTGCAGAGCCGTTTCCGTGACTACTGAAAGTCCTGCAACTATTCCCCCTAAAGCCATTGCACCGGTATCCCCCATAAATATCTTGGCGGGGTGCTTATTATAGATTAAAAACCCGAGCTCCCCTCCTATGGTTATCAATGCGAAAAATGCAGTTTGAGGCGAGTTCCACGAATTTCCCAAAAACAGGTAAAACAAAAAATAAAGAACGGTTACAATTGCCGCCAACCCGTCCATTCCGTCCAACAGGTTTACGCTGTTCACCGTGCCGACAATCACAAACATCATAAAGGGAATGTAGAAAAGACCGAATGAAATTTCCTTATTCATAAAAGGAATAAGCAACGAAGAGCCTCTTTTCAAAAAGAAAACTCCTGCCATAACGAAAGCTATAAGAAACTGCAAAAAAAGTTTTTGCTTTTCGGTAAGCCCCAAATTCCTTAAAGCCTTTGCTTTTATATAGTCATCGAAAAATCCCACCAAGGAAAAAGCAAGCATACTTAACAGGAGAAAGCAAACCACAAAATGCGACTCACTTTTATCAACCAAAATGAAAATCAGAGAGAGAAAAACAACGGGAAACAGAAAAATAAAACCGCCCATAAGCGGTGTGCCCTGTTTTTCCAAATGCGTGACAGCTCCCACTCCCCTTTCGGTTTGTCTTATTCCCAAAAGCTTAACATTTTTTATAACAAGCGGTCCTATCGCCGCCGCAATCAAAAAAGATGCCACAAAATATAAAACCACTCTCTCCCCCCTCCGCTAATATTTTATGGTTCTTTCGCCTGTTCGGGATTTTCCCCAAGCGTAAGAATTATTACCTCACCTGATTTTATGCTGATTCCCTCGGGAACGGACTGAGCGATAACATACTCGGTTTTTTTATCGTCCGCAAATTCGGTTTTGAATTTTATATTCAACCCGTTTAATTTTCTTCCGGCATCAAGAGTTTTCATTCCCACCAGATTAGGAACCGATACCGAATTTTCTTTTGAGGCTTCATCAATCGGCACTCCCAAATAAGGCAATGCTTCCTCCATAGCGTCTCTAAGCATTGCGCCGACCACTACTCCTCCGGTGCGATATTCGGTCTGAGGCTCGTCAATAAGCCCTAAAAAAATATATTTGGGATCGTCCGAGGGAACCGTTGCAACCATAGACGCAACGGTAGCGTTATCCGAATAGGAACCGTTTACCATCTTTACCGAGGTGCCGGTTTTTGCCCCGATTTTATATCCTGAAATTAAAAGTTTTTTTCCGGTGCCGGTTTCAACTGTACGGCGCATCATCGCATTTATGCGCCTTGAAGTGTTTTCGGAAATGACCTTTCGCCTTACAACGGGTTCCGTTTTATTTACGATATTGCCCTTCTCATCAAGCATATAGTCTATTATATACGGTCTCATAAGATTTCCGCCGTTAACAACCGCACTTGCCGCCGTAATCATCTGCAATGCCGTAATGGAAATTCCGTGACCGTAAGAAGCCGTTGCCAATCCTACGGGGTCAAACTTCTCAAAAGGCTGAACGAGCCCTGCACTCTCTCCCGGCAAATCCACTCCCGTCTTTTCTCCGAACCCGAAAGCTCTCACATACTTATAAAACCTTTCTCTGCCAATCTCCCTGCCCAGTTCAATAAAAACTATGTTGCAGGACTGCTCAAAGCCCTTATCCAAAGAAATCATACCGTGCGAGTCGGGATAGAGCACACATCTAAGATTTACATTCTTAATCTCGCTCCATATGCCTTTACACGAATAATGTTTATTCTCGCTCGTGACATTTTCTTCCAATCCCGCCGCTGCCGTTATTATCTTAAAAATCGAACCCGGTTCATACACGCTGTTTATCGCATCGTTTTTCCATAAGTCGAACCATTCTTCAGTGAGCTCTTCCTGATCCATCATTTCCCACCTAAGCCTCTGCTCCTCGGATTGAGGTGCTCGAGGGTCATTCAAGTCATATCCCGGAGTTTGAGCCATTGCCAGAATTTTTCCGGTCTTAGGCTCCATAACCAGCAGCATAGCTTTTTTTGCATTTGTTAAAGCCAAGTGTTTTTTTGCCGCTTCTTCGAGCATATTCTCAAGCTCTATATCTAAAGTTGAAACCAAAGTCATACCGTTTATGGTTGAATACTTTTTCTCGTCGGCAAAGGAAAGCGGCTGCCCTCCGGCATCGGTTCTGACTGTAAGCTTTCCCTTAATTCCGCTAAGTTCGGAGTTATACCTCGCCTCAATTCCCTCCGAGCCTTCATTGTCAATATTTGTAAAGCCAATCAAATAAGAGGCGGCTTTTCCGAACGGATAATATCTCTTGGCTCCTTCCTCGACTCTAATACCTTTTATGTTCAGGGCGGAAAGCTTGTCTGCCGTTTCTTTATCAATCCACTGGGAAAGCTTAAAATTTCCTTTCTTTTCTTTTAACCTCTCCCCAAGCCTTTCGGGGTCTGTATCCAAAACCCTAGTAACTTCCGCGACCGTTTTCTCTATATCCAGATCATCTTCCAAATCCGTACAATAAACCCAAGGCGTATATCCGGTTTGATTTGCCGCAAGTTTTTTCCTTGAGCGATCCATAATCTCACCCCTCAAGGAATTTAGAGAATAATTTTTCATCGCTTGAATAATTGCACCTTTGTGATATTCCTTTCCCTTTACAATCTGCACTTCATACAACCTGTAAAAAGAGCAGCCGAAAGCAACGAGAACAAACAGCAACACGACGAAAAATCTCCAATCGAATTTCTTCTTCATCAATCAAAGCCCGTTAGAAATCAAAGCTTTTAATAAATCGCTCGTCCGCTTTGATTTGTTCTCCTGCATTTCTTCAACCGTTATATACACAATCTGCCCTTCCGAGGGATAATCCATACCAAGCTTATATTGAGCTTCTTCCTTGATTTTTGAAGACGCTTTTTCCTCATCCAATTTGGAAATCAAGTCAAGTTTTTCAGCTTCAAGAGTTTTCTTCTCGGCTTTAAGGGAGAGCGCAACCTTTTGCAGTGCGTCAACCTCAGCCTTGCTTTGAAGATACAGATACAAAAGCGCACCAAATATCAAAGCTCCCGAAACCACAAAAAAACGCAGTCGAGTTCTATTCTTCAACAACACACGCTTTTTTCTGAATTCTTCTATTTTTCTTCTGTTTTCAGCCTTTATTTTCAGTAAACTTCTTTCATCTAAAGTCTTGGCTTCCATAATTAGACCTCTCAGGACTTATATCTTCTCCGCAATTCTAAGCTTTGCGGATCTGGAACGGTTATTTTCTGCAATTTCCTTTTTGCCGGGTACAATTGCTTTTTTAGTTATAATTCTTATTTCCTGCCTTTTTTTGCAGCTGCATATCGGCAGTTCTTTAGGACATATGCAGGAGAGTGCCGCATACTTGAACTTCTCTTTTACAATCCTATCTTCGAGCGAATGAAAGGTTATAACACAAAGCCTTCCTTTCGGAGCAAGCCTCGAAATCATACGATCAATGCTTCTCTCAAGCACTCCCAATTCATCGTTGGTTTCAATCCTCAAAGCCTGAAAGACCTTTCTTGAGGGATGACCGCCGTCTCTTCGCTTGGCTTTCGGGATTGCGGCTTTTATGATTTCCGTAAGTTCAAAAGTTGTCTCTATCTCTTTTTTTGCACGAGCCTCTACAATAAAATCGGAAATGCGGGCTGCCCAAGTTTCCTGAGCGTATTCATAAAAAATTTTGCAAAGCTTCTCTTTAGGATAGGTGTTTATAATCTCTTTGGCTGTAAGGGATTGAGTGCGATCCATTCTCATATCCAAGGGAGCATCGTTATGATATGAAAAACCTCTCTCTCCGAAATCGAGCTGATAGGAAGAAACTCCTATGTCAATCAAAATTCCGTCAACTTTTTCTATCCCCAAATTGTCTAAAATCGTGTCGAAATTTTCATAGTCTCCATACGCAAGGGTTGCATTTTTATTTTCAAGAACTCTCTTTGCCTTTGCCAATGCCTCTTTATCTTTATCTATACCTATAAGTCTTCCGAATTTGTCAAGGTGCTCAAGAATAAGACGGGAATGTCCCCCTCCTCCGACCGTTCCGTCAACATATATTCCCGAGGGTTTAATGGACAATCCCTCTATCACTTCAGAAACCAAAACGGGCTTATGCTCAAAATCCAAAATCATCACCTAGTTTTCTAAGTGAGAAAATCCTCTCACTCCGCTAATTATAATCAAGTTTTAATAAAATGTAAAGTCGCAGATTTTTGTCGTCTTTTAAATTTTTGGATTATAACCCTCCTTTGATCATATCTATTCTCTCTCTTGATAATCCTGTCCATCTTATTATCGCCTCTATCGGAGTTCCCTCTTTAAGCATATTTCTTGCAGCTTCTTCCATCCCCTTTTCCATTCCCTTTTCCATTCCTTTTTTCATACCTTCTTCAATTCCCTCAACTCTTCCTTTCCTTATTCCCTTTTTGATTCCTCTCATCATTCCTTTTTCCATTCCTTTTTCCAATCCCTCTTCCAATCCCACTCTTCTCATTGTGGCTTTGTCGCATTCAAACATAAAGAGTGCGTCGTATCTCATTCTTTCCTTTTCATTGCTGTAGAATTCTTTCATAGTTATGTTTGCCTTTTTCATTATTTCATCTCCTTCGGATAGTTCTTCTCTTACTTTTTCATCTTCCGTCTTTATGAATAACAGCCATTTTTCAAGTTCGCTTGCTTCTTTCCCGCCTCTTACTTTCGTAAGATCCAAAAAATGAAGTTCAAGAAGATTTTTAAACGGGGTGTGATCTTTTGCTTCAAGCATTCTGTATATTGAGTGTATTTTTTTCGAGTAGGGGAATTTGGAGTTTAGTATGCTTATACTTATGCAAGGTTTCAGTTTTCCATAGTCTTCTCCTTTTTCTATGTCTTCCGCATAGCTTTTTGCGAGTCCGAAGATTACTCTTTCTTCATAGTAATCGTGCCATAGATTTTGCATTTCTATGTTTATCACCATATCGTTTAGAGCTGCTTTTATGTCTATTATTCCCAGTTTTCCCAAGTCATAGTCGCCTCCTATCATTGGATTTTTTAGATGTATTCCATTTACATCGCTCTCCGAGATTCCCAGTATGAGAGATAGAAACCTTCTTAGTACCGGTATGTTTTTTATTGTGCCGAAGAGTTTTTTGAAGGCGTAGTCATTAGTTGCACTGAATTTAAGTTTGCTCATTTTACTTTTTACCTTTCCTTAACATTTAATAGCTAATCCTTTAGGTCAAGCCCAAAAATTTTTTCTTGGATTCTATTAAAAAGTCCAGTGAATAATTGGGTGTACCGAAGATTTGCCTGTGAAGTTCTTGAACCTCCAATAAATCCGAATAAGTGAGATCAGGATAGTCGTCCAAGCCATAAGAAAAGTTCGGAAAAATTGCGTAATGAAGATCGTTGTTTGTCCTAATCCAAGAGCTGCGAGTAATCTCTATTGAGCCAAGCATCTTCTTTGCAAGATCCAAAAGTTCTTCCCTATTTTCAAAACTCTCAGGTGTTTTCTTGTTTGGAGCTTCACCCGAAAAAATCAGGTATGCCTTGTACAAAAGTTTTATACCCATAAGCTGATGGTTAAGAGAGCAATGTGTTATAGCGGGTGAGTTCTCTGAGGAATAGTCACAGACAAATATTCCGTCCTTTAGTCCATCTTTTATGGGAAAATTTCTGGTTTTTGAGTGGTACATGAAATATGAAATAAGTTTTTTTGCGCTTATCAAATCTTCAGGCACACCGTTTTTTTCGTATGCACTAAGATAATGATAGCCCAAATCGCAGTTCCACCTCGTGTCATAATAAAGGGCGGGAATTTTATATTCCCTAAGCAGCCAGAGCGAAGAATTTCCCATCGGTATAAAACCTTTTTCGTTTATTTGAGTGTCCATCAATCTTAGCAATGCTTCAAGAGAAAGTTTCGAAAATGTATGCTCCATATATTGACTCAGAAGATTTGCTGTATAAGCTGAAGGATTTAGATAAAATGAATTTTCACTCCAAGGTGAATAGCTTTGATCCATCTTGTAGAAATAACCTTCCGGAGCGATAAATTGTTTGGCTTTTTTGCTCTGTTCGCAAATAGCCATAAAGGGTTCATAGTCGCCTTCAAAAAGTGAATAGTAGGATTTTACAGCCCAAAAGTGAGCTTCGCATTCACATTTTTTGGAGGAGGTGATTCGGACTGTAATGGAGTAGCCAAGAGAGTTGGGAGCAATTTCAAATTTGACGTTCGAGGGTTGTTCTTCACGAATTCCGTTTCTGATTTTTTTTGTGACTCTGGGTTGACCTATAACCAAGGTTTCGCTTTCGGTCTCCAATAAAATTACGCCCTCGGGAATTACCGTCTTTTGGTCTACTATGATTTCACTCCTTATAGTTTTTCCGTCCGATTCCTGTAATCTTAATTTTTTTCCGGATATCGAAAGTGTAACTTTCGCATTGCTTATGGAGTCTGAAAGTTTTACGGTTCTTATAAAAGCTGTTCCCAAATTGAAAACAGCTCTTTTTTCGGTGACATTATACTCTTTGTTTAGAACGACCTCTTCCGTCCTTTGCAGTTTTAAAGGTTCAACGATTTTGCTCTCTCCCCCCCAAGTTTCACCGGCACGGCTTGTGCTGCTTATTGAAAATATCAGAATAAAAAAGAACAACATTCTTTTCATATTTCTCTGTCCTCCAAGGCTCTTATTTCTTTAGATTTTTTTGTTATCTCGCCAAGCTCCAAGGGAGTGATGGCTTGTTTTCTGTCGCTGAATGCACAACTTGGATTTTTGTGTACTTCTATCATAAGACCGTCAAGTCCTGCAGCAATTCCCGCCTTGGACATTTTTGATACAAGTGAGGCTTTTCCCGTTGCGTGACTTGGATCAAAAATTACGGGAAGATGTGAAAGTTCTTTGAGATAGCAAGCTCCTGCGATGTCCAAGGTGTTTCTCAATTCGTCCGAAAAGGTGCGTATTCCCCTCTCGCAAAGCACCACGCTTTCATTTCCCTCAAGCATTATGACTTCCGCACTCAAAAGCAATTCCTTAAGCGTTGCGCTGAAACTTCGTTTTAATAGAATGGGTTTGGAAAGTTTTCCAAGTTCTCTAAGCAGCGTATGATTATACATATTTCTTGCACCGACCTGTATTAAATCAACCTTTTCAAAATACGGAATATCCCTTGCGTCCAAAATTTCCACGCAAATCGGAAGCCCCGTTATATCTTTTGCTTTTATGACCCATTCCAAAGCTTTTTTTCCGAATCCCTGAAAATCATAGGGAGAGGTTCTGGGTTTATAGCAGCCTGCTCTGAAAATATCCGTACCCCTTTCTTTCAAATCGAGCGCAAGGTTTAAAACTCCTTCTTCGGATTCCGCCGTGCAGTATCCGGCTATGAAAATCGGTTCGGCTTCTCCTATTCTTACATCTTCAACCTTTACCACCGATTTTTTTTTGTATTCCCGACTCACCAAATAACCCATAGGATAAGGGTCTACGGGTTCTCTTCCCTCTCCCGGAATATTTATCACGAAATTTCCGTTGACTTTTCTTTCAGTAAAAAAAATTTTTTTGGCAAGAGCTGATTCTTTTGCTTCATTAAATTTTGCTTCGTCTTTAAACCAATAAATCATAAGCAGTTTCTCCCCGAAAAATATTCCAGTGCTTCTCCATAGCTTTCAAAGCCTTTGCCTTTAAAAATTTGCTCGGAGGCTTTTGAAATGTATGAAAATTTTCTATAATCCTCCCTGTTTGAAGGATCGGTTAAATGTACTTCCACGATCGGAAGATTTACGGCTTTTATAGCATCATAGATAGCAAGGCTTGTGTGGGAATAGGCTGCGGCATTTATAACAAGACCGGAAAAGTTTCCTCTTGCCTCCTGTATCTTGTCTATGATATCTCCCTCGTGATTTGATTGAAAGACTTCCAATTCGATATTTTCTTCAAGAGCTTTGTCGTGTAAAAACTTTCCAAGCTCCTCATAGGTTTTTGTGCCGTATAAATTCGGTTCTCGTATTCCCAGCAGATTGAGATTGGGACCATTGATCACCAAAATCTTTTTTGAAATAAGTTCTTTTTTGAGTTTTATATATATAGCTTCTATGGCTTCCGTATCTTCGACAATTTTATTTGAATTATTTTTCCCCTTGAAAATATTGGAGGAAACCAACGCCTGTGAAACAAGCATATATAATCCCGATATAGCTCTTTTTTTTAAGAATAAAGCTTCTCTTAAGAGAAAGGAAGGGAAAGGAGAATAATTCACATCAATGACCGAGTGGACTTTTGCAAGTGCCTTGAGTGAGAGAGGAAAGATTCCTATCGGCAGGGCGTTTATTACTACGGTGGCATCTTTTGTGTAGTCAATATCATCGAAGTCGTGTTCAAGATTTCTTGCAACCTGTTTTATTTTCTTTGCACCAAATTCGTAAAGAACTTCCTTTATTGTTGAAGAAACGGCACCGTTTCCAAAAATCAAAAAAGTTTCATCTTTTGAAATTTCAAAGTAAGAGAGCAGTGAAGAAAAACCCTGCCAGTCGGTGTTATATCCCAAAAGTTTTCCGCCGTCGTTATGTATTGTGTTGACCGCCCCCGTTTTTTTTGCCTTGTCGGACAAAATGTCCGCTTTTTTATAAGCCGTTTTTTTAAAAGGATTTGTTATATTTATTCCGATGAAGTTTTTTTCTTCAAAAAAAATCTCCGCTTCGCTTTCCGTCATTTCGTTGAGTTCATAATTCTCAATTCCCATCAGTTTATGTATCTTTGGAGAAAGACTGTGTGATAAACTTCCTCCTATGAGTCCGTATTTCATTTTGCATTACTCCCTAATGTATAATTTATCCGATATTTATTTCGGAATTTTTATCCCTGCTATGGTTAATTCGCAATGCCCTGTCCATTAAAATCACCTGTATTGATTTTTTATATATGGCTGATTATAATACAAAACAATCCGCCGAGCAATTGTCAGACTCAATTACTTGCGTAAATCCTAAAGAACGGTTTTCAATAGCTTTATAATTTCCGAAGGATTAAGTAAAAAAATGCCCGATAATTTGGACATAAGAAAATTGAGTGAAATCAAAAATTTTTTCATGTAAGCGGGCAAACCCGAAAGGATCATAATGCCCTGACAAAATCAAAGATACGGACGGAGAAAAAATTATCTGCATTTATGAAATGGGAATGTACACCCGATTGAAAATGAATTTTTTCAAACTTTGAAAAAAAAAAAACGCATAACATTTTCATATCACCCCGATAAAATAGTTCTTGCTTTTAAATTTATGCTACCAAAATACTTTTTTTAATGTTATAATAAATGCTACGAAAATCGGTGGTTACACAAACAACCAGTAACGCATTCAAAAAGGGAGGAAGTAAAATTGGAAAAGAAGAGAAAGAGGAAGTTGAGTGAAAGTTTGGGGACAAAGGTTGCGCTGTTCTTAGTCGGAACGGTTGCGTTGCTGCTTTTTATTCTTACTCTTATCCAAGGGTTGAGAAATTTTTCCGAAACCGTTAATAAAAGCCGCACTATGTTTGCAGAGGTTGGAGGGAAAAACACCAAAGCGGCGGAACAGCTCTTTTGCAAAACAAGTGCAGTGGGAGATACTCTTAAGGAATCTTTGGAGCATATGCTTGATGAAATTCCCAAGGATAAGAGAGACAGAGAATATGTGGAGACGATTCTCAAGGGAGTGGTAAAGGGTCAAAGCTCCGTGGCGGAAGGACAGGTTTATTTTGAGCCGAATACCTTTGACGGCAAAGACTCAACCTTGGGATTTTTCGGAAGATCATATACAAAGGAAACCGACACCTTAAATAAAATTGAAAGACCTGCCGAGAAATGGTATGAAAAGACTCTTTCAAGCCGAGATAATTATCTTGGAGTTACAATAATTGATAACTCAGGAAATGCGGACGTCTATCTTGATTATCCGATTGATCACGGCGGGAGTGTTATCGGAATAGTTGCTTTAAGGGTTAACCTGTCCGCATTTCAAAAAATTTTAAAAGCCCAAGACGGAAATTCAAAAGACAAGTATATGTTTATCACTTCAACCGACGGTACAATTGTCGCTCACTCAATGGACGACAGTTTAATCGGTAAGAATGAATTTGAATTTCAGCCTGCTTACAAATCAATAGTCGATGATCTTCAGACAGGTAAAGACGGGATTGAAACCAAAGGAAAATCCAAAGTTACGGGAAAACTTTCCACCGTCTATGCTCT
Source organism: uncultured Tissierellia bacterium (assembly GCA_963552605.1). Lineage (GTDB taxonomy): Bacteria > Bacillota > Clostridia > Tissierellales > Peptoniphilaceae > CAUVKI01. Next base: position 16,564 of record CAUVKI010000006.1, on the reverse strand, counting down.
TCCTCTAAATATTTCCGGATTCGATAAAAAATGGGTGCTTTTTTACTCAAATACTTATGACAGTTTTATGAGTGAGGCAAGACTTGAGCTTGCCATAACCATAATAGGAAACTTGATTGTACTTTTATTCATAGGCATCACAATCGCCGTAATAATGAGAAAACAAGTAAAAGAACCTGTGGGACTTTTGGAAGAGGCACTAACTTATATTTCAACATATCATTTAAATATGGGAGATATCGAGAAAAAAGCTCAAAAATATATTGAAAGAAAAGATGAAATCGGTTCGGCTTTCAGAGCGGGCGTTGCTATGACCGATAACATATCGGAGCTTGTGACAAAAATTTATGGCACTTCGGAGAATTTAACCGCAACTTCCGAGGAATTGACCGCCACCGCTCAAAGCACCGTTGCTTCCTCAAAAGATGTTTCCTATGCGGTGGAGAATATTGCCGAGGGTGCAACAAGTCAGGCGGGGGATACCCAGCAGGCGGCGGAGTCCGTTGAGCAGGTCAATATTTCAATAGGTAAAATGATTGTAGATATAGAGAAACTTGTAAATGCGGTAGACAGCATTGAGGAGTTGAAGAACGAAGGTTTAAATCATCTGTCGGAGCTTTTGGAGGTTGCGGAAGACACGAATAAATCGGCGGCTTTGGTTACTGATGTGATTATGGATACAAATCAGGGCGCGGAAGAAATTTCAAAAGCTTCTCAAATGATTCAATCTATTTCCGATCAGACAAATCTCTTGGCACTTAATGCTGCAATTGAAGCGGCAAGAGCGGGAGATGCCGGAAGAGGTTTTGCGGTGGTTGCGGAAGAGATCCGAAAACTTGCAGAGGAGTCGGCAGGTTTCACCTCCGAGATAGGAAAGGTTATTGACGGACTTAAAGTTAAGACCCAAAGCGCTGTCGAGACAATGGCCAATGTAAAGAAGAGCGTTGAGCTTCAGTCAGAAAAACTTGATGACACCAAGGATAATTTTAATAATATCGCTTCCGCGTTAGATGAGAGCAAAAAAATGGTGGAACATCTGAGCGGAGAGTCTAAAGAGATTGAAGATTACAATACCCAAATCATTTCCATAATTGAAAATCTCTCGGCGATTGCCGAACAGAATGCGGCGTCCACGCAGCAAGCCTCTGCAACTGTATTATCTCAAGTGCAAGCCTTGGAAGATGTGAGTGAAACAGCTGAAAATCTTTCAAAGGTAGCAATAGCGTTGCAGGAAGAGGTTTCAAAATTCGAGTTATAGAATAACCAATAGAGGATTACTCAAAAGTCCTTAAGAAAAAGCCTATGATTTACTGAAAAAACAGTGTTTCATAGGTTTTTTCTTTTTCAGCGATTCCCCATTGAGTGATATAGTGTTTTAATCTTGTGAGCCGAATAAATAAAAAAAGAAAATGCGGGAATCGCACACAAACTTGATTCGCAATTCTAAGTTAATCGACTATACTATAATTCTATAAACTTATTGAATATCAAATATAAATATGCCGGACTATCTTGAGAGTGAAAGAAATGCATAAAATACAACATTATTTTTCACATCAATATTCCGTCCGTAAAGAAGGAGTAGATATTTCTATTCTCTTAAGACCAAAGAAAACAACTATAACGGATAACAGTTTGAATTATAATCATTCCAATATTTATGAGCTGTTTGACATACTGTTGGAATTATAAAAAACCTCTTACAGAGCTTCGGTGATTAACCGCCGCTACGGTAAGAGGTTTTTTCTTTCATTCGACTTTCACACTATAAGATTATTATTTTAGAAAGGAGGTGAGCCCGTTATTCTTTAACTGGAACCGAATTTTTCAGTTGCAACATTGTTTGTCTTTACGATTATTTTTCTTTACATACCACATCTTTCAATAAATTTTCAAATCCATATAAAACAAAAAAAATGTTCCAAATGAATTTTATTATGGTACAATTGTCGGGAGGAGATGATATTATGTTATTAGAATATGAAGTAAGTAATTTTACGGTATTTAGAGATAAGACAACCCTCAGTATGAAACCCGGTAAAGTATATCGCCGGTTCTCAGATAATGTATATAAAGCACACTCTAAAATGAAAGTCTCAAAATTCGCCTTAATTGTCGGAGAAAATGGAAGCGGAAAAACATATTTTATGACAAGTCTTGATTTCCTTAAATATCTTATGACTTCATATGAAAATGTACGGTCGATAAAAAATCTTTGCAGCAATTATAATTTTGAGCAGCCGCAGTCTTTTAAATTAGTGGTGTTAATCGACAAAAAAATATATACCTATGAACTCACTATCGATCAGTATTCAATTGTTTCTGAAGAATTAAAATATCGAGGTTATACACAAAAAGAACAAGAGGATATTTCCATTTTCTCGAATCGTCGAACAAAGACAGAAGAGTATAATTATGGTATTGGATTTTCTTATCAAGTGAAATCTTACTATAATTTCAAAAAAGATTTTCAAAAAATGCTTGAGACAAATCCAGGGAGATTGCTATTGAATGCTTTGTCGATTTTTGGTATTAAAGAAGTTAACACTTTTTTAAATTGGATCGAACGTCAACTGGTTATTATTCTCCCTTCTAATGCGACTCTGAACATATATAGACAAATGGAAAAAAGTGAAGAAGATCTCAGAATTATTCAAAATGATAATTTTTTGGAGATTTTTAGACTAGCGGATCCTACCATAATCAGATTGAAAATTGACCTGGAAGACCCTTTTCGAGAATCTATCCTCACCAGAAGACGAGAAGAGAAAGAATTTGATATTCCAATCAAGTATGAATCATCAGGAATCCGTGAATTTTTTGCATGGTCTATTCAAATTTGGAAAGTCATATATGAAAATGTGACTCTTTTTGCTGATGAATTGGATAGGGTATTGAACCCCATTTTAGCTTCAAAAGTTTTACAATTCATTAAAGGAAGTGAACACTGCGGGCAATTTATTTTTTCCACACATAATATTTTTCACTTAAACACAAGGGATTTTACCAAAGAACAACTCTATTTTGTAAATAAAAATCCGGAAACTTTGGAATCGGAGCTCTATTCTTTAGCGGAGTTTAAGGATTACAGATATGAAAAGGAGAATGTATATGAACTTTATTTAAAGGGACTCTTGGGCGGTGTGCCAAATGAGTAGGCGAATCACAAAAAGAATCAAAATTTTGGTTGAAGGAAAAACGGAGGAAAATTATTTTAAAGGGTTTAAAGAACAGCCGGAATTGAAGTTATATATTAAAACCGTAAATATGAATGGCGGAGGTTATTCTAATTTTTTGAAGCAGCTAAAAAAAGAAGATGAGACTGGGTTTTTAGCAATATTCATCATCATCGACTTGGATAAAGCTCTCATCGAAAAGAAGGCATTAGAGGAACTGATAAAGTATTGTGATGCAAAAAATAAACATTCCATTGCGCCCTATTTTCTAATTGGAAACAATAAGGACTTTGAATTTTTTGTGTGTTGTCATTGCCCAAATTATAAAAACAATGATACACACCACTACATCACGAAGCATTTTGGATATAAATCTCTTGAAGAATTTAAAGCTGACAATAAAATCTTTGATTTTCTTAATAAAAATCGAAGAAGCTACAAAAATGCGATACAGAAGCTGAAGCAAAACCAACCACATTATTTTTCACATCAATATTCCGTCCGTAAAGAAGGAGTAGATATTTCTATTCTCTTAAGACCAAAGAAAACAACTATAACGGATAACAGTTTGAATTATAATCATTCCAATATTTATGAGCTGTTTGACATACTGTTGGAATTATAAAAAACCTCTTACAGAGCTTCGGTGATTAACCGCCGCTACGGTAAGAGGTTTTTTCTTTCATTCGACTTTCACACTATAAGATTATTATTTTAGAAAGGAGGTGAGCCCGTTATTCTTTAACTGGAACCGAATTTTTCAGTTGCAACATTGTTTGTCTTAAGAAGCTCCAGAGCAAAGTCATCAATCCTGTAACCCTCTTTATAGATGATTTTTTTTATGCCGGCTTGTATAAGCGATTTTGTGCAGTTAAGACACGGAAAGTGTGTTATATAACAGGTGGAATTTTTCACTGAAATTCCCTCCCTCGCACAATATAAAAGTGCGTTCATCTCCGCATGAACGGTTCTTATGCAATGTCCGTCTCTCATCTTATGCCCCGCATCGTCGCAGTGAGGGTTTCCCACAACCGAACCGTTATACCCCGTTGAAATAATTCTGTGGTCATCATTAACCAACACACACCCGACAAAGGCACGATCGCATGTGGATCTTTCGGCGACTGTCTGAGCAATCTCAATAAAATATTCATCCCAAGATTTTCTCATAAGGTTTTCCTTTCAAATTTAGAGTAAAAAGGCAAGAGCGTATTCTATGTGCATTCTGACTCCGAGCTGAAGCACGCTTTCGTCGATCAGAAAATTTTCACTGTGGTGTGGAAATTTACATTCCTTTGAACCCGTACCCAAAAAGGCAAAGCAGGAAGGTTTTTTTTCAGCGTAAAAGGAAAAATCTTCGCTTACTGCCGTCGGTTTCATCTTGACTATAAAGTCTTTCGGAAAAATTTTTTTCGCAGCTTTCAAGGCTGTTTCCGAAGCATTTGGAGAATTTATAAGCGGGTCAAGGATATGTTCGAAATCTACTTCAGCCTTTGCGCCATATGTGATGGCAGTTCCCTCAGCGATACGCTTTATATGATTTTCAATTCCGTTTTTTATGTCATTTGAATAATACCTCGTTGTGCCTTCAAGCGTGGCGGTTTCGGGTATAACATTAAATGAAGTCCCCGAGTGAATGCTGCAGACGGAAAGTGCAAGGGGATCTGAAGGAGAAGTGTTTCTTGAAACGACGGTCTGGAGATTTGAAACCATTGCCGAGGCACAAACTATCGGATCTATTGTCTGATTCGGCTCTCCCGAATGACCCGATCTTCCCGTAACTTTTATTGAGAAACGATCCGCCCCTGCCATTCTTGCTCCCTCTTCAACGGAAATTTTACCTTTCGCAAGAGGAGTCCAGATGTGCATTCCGAATACGGAGTCGGTTTGATTGAACCATTCCCCTTGCCGCATCAAATATCTTGATCCCAATCCTATTTCCTCCGCAGGTTGAAAGATTAAATATATTCTCCCTCTGAAAGAGGTTTTCATTTTTTCAAGCTCACTTGCCGCACAAAGGAGCATAGCTATATGTGCATCGTGCCCGCAGGCGTGCATATTTTCATTTTCCGAGGCAAAGGGAAGTTTTGTTTTTTCTCTGATGGGCAGTGCGTCAATATCCGCTCTGAGTGCGACCGTCTTTCCCATGTCTCTCCCGTCAATCCAACCGATTACTCCAACACAAGGCGGCTCTTTCGGAATAAAATGAGGTATATTCATCTTTAAGAGTGCAAGGGAAATTTGTTGTGTCGTTTCAAATTCCTTAAAGCTGAGCTCAGGTTTCCTATGAAAATATCTTCTCCATTCTATAACATTCATTTTTATCTCCCCAAAATTTATAAAAAAAACCCGTAATAGATACGGGCTTAATAATCACTTATTTATTCCCAAAACAGTCATATCTGAAAAACCTATAACTTTCGGACCTATAAATCCGTCCCGCTCCTGCAATTCCTTTGAAAGCCTCAGAGAGGGAAGAGCATCGCTCATAACTGTGGTGAAAGATCCTCCGGTTACAGGTCTTATCTCTTTTCCGTCAAAATATTTTGCAAGCCTTATTTCTCCACCAAATTCTCCGGTCAAAGGATCCATAAGAAAATCGGAAAAAGCCAAAATTTCCAAATAGGGAGCAGTTTTTCTCTCTTCTTCGGAAAGAGTGCCGCCTTTGACTTCAAAATTTTTTATAGTGCCTGTAGGAGCGGTGTGCATATAGTGGCTAAATCTCAAAGAACCGTGGAGTTTTACAAATTTTCCGTCCTTAATAATTACTGTGTCGGATAACTTCACTCCGTCCGAGTCATAGGGCATAGAGCTTGCGGAATTTTCCATAAGAGGTTTTAATTCTATGGAAATCGAATCCTTAGATTTTATCTCATCACCCTCCTTATAGCTTGACATATTTCTATATGCCATAGGAACGGAGGTTTGACTTAAGAAATATTCGAAGAAATCCTTAACATTCTCTCCGCTAAGGTACACATTTATATTATCCAAAGAAAGCGTAGGTTTGGCTTCGGCTCTTAATGCCGCTTCTTCAAGTTTTTCCTCAAGCGTTCTCCTAAGAATATGACCGTCGGTATCCTTAAAATTCAAAAGACAGTAAACCTCAACGGGTTCATTTTTCCCCTCCGCCTCGGTGATAAGCTCTATCGTTTCCCTAAATATGGGGAAGCTCACATCTACACCGTTTGAATTTAAAATCCTTTTGGTTCCTTCTTCGACAAACACTTCAAAGGAATTGACCTTTGCATCTTTATGAGTTTTATTTATAACGGTCGTAGAAATATCTCCCATAATTTTCAAAAGATCCCGTTTTTCTCCCTTTTGCTCAAATTTTTCGCCGCTTGCCAATGGATAAGGTTTATTATTTACGCTCTTTGCCGCCCTTACTGCACGGGAAATCTCAAGGTTAAGTTCTTCCTCGGAAGTGGACGAATAGACGGAAAATTTCGCATCGCCTCTAAACCCGTCGTGATCCGTATAGACAATCACCCTGTATTTAACCACATCTTTTCCCCGAATAAGGTCAATATTTCCTCCCGATGAGAAAAGCTCCTTTGAATTGGTTTCCATCTCCTCTATAAGCCAACCTGAAATTTCTGCGGCTTTTAAAGCCCTAATCAAGAGTTCACGCATTAGCCCAACCTCCCTCTTGCCTTTATATAAGAACCTCCGTTTGAGGTTTTGACAAATTCCTTATAACCTTTTCCGCAAAAGCCTGCACCGTCCATCTCCACACCTTTTGATATCATAGAAATCGACTTTAATAAATCCGGCACATAGCCCGTAAGCACAATGGGAGCGACAACTTTTCCCGTAAGCTTTCCGTCCTTAATTTCTTTTCCTCTTGCAATTTGACACTGTATTCCCCAATTTTTGGGATCTTCCATTCCGCTCCTCATACCCTCAAGAAGATAACCGTTTTCGATTGAAGAAATCATATCCTCCAAACGATCCGTTCCGTCTTCAAAGAAAGTATTGGTCATTCGGGTATAGGCTTTTCTTTCGTAGGACTGACGCTTGCCGTTTCCGGTGGGTTTAATTCCAAGCCTTAAAGCAGAGAGATTATCACACATTCCGGTTTGCAAAATTCCGTCCTTTATGACTTTGGTATCTCCTCCGAGAGTACCCTCGTCATCAAAAAAATAAGAGGAAACATTCTCAATACTGTTTGCTCCGTCTTTCATTTGAGTAATTTTTGATGCCACTTCTTTTCCCAAATATTCCGCACCTTTGGCTCTATGTTTCACAAACATATCCATCTCCACCCCGTGTCCGAAGGCTTCGTGAGCAATAAGCCCCGTAACTTCGGGACTGCAAATGAAGTCATACTCTCCCGGCACAATGGGTTCGGATTTTAAAAGTTCCAGAGCATTGTTTAAGACTTTTTCCGAACTTTTTTCCAATTCATCGAGAATTTCAATTCCGCATCTTCCCGAGTGGCATAAAAAATCGTCCTTAAATCTTTCCCCGTCGGAAACTACAACTACGCACACAGCTACCGTATAAACATAACTTTGAATTAAGTCTTTGTTTGTTGAGACAAAAGCTTTAGATACATTCACGGGGTCAAGCATAAGCTGAACCTCGATAACTTTATCATGCTTTTTTATTGAATTCACTATTTTTTCCATTCGCCCAAAAATTTCCGCCTCCGAAAGCTCCGATGGGTGCACTTCAAGCTCTGACTGATAATCCGCAGTAAGTTTTTCTTCTTCTATGACGGGATATTTGGTGAATTTCAAATTCTTAAGATTTTTTTTATCCGAGGCTAGTTCTCTTATAGCTTTTGCCGCTTCTTTCGGCTTCCATTCGCTAAAAGAATATTCGAAATAAAAATTTTCGTCATAAATCCTTGCCACAAATCCCCTTTCAGAAACTGATGAGTCGGAGACATTTGAGTCTTTGGTTGTCTTTACAAATGCAGTGCCCTTGACATCGGTTGCCAATAAAGACACATAATCAAAATCCTTTGAAAGATCCGAAATGAAATCTCTCATCTCTTGGCGTTTTGATAATAAAAATTTTGAAAGTTCAGCTTTCATAATACCTCCTTAAATAATGCTGATAACAAGCCCTCAACGCAATTGAGAGTAGACCTACTTTAACTCAATTTTGTTTGCTGTCCATAAGCTTATGCCGGTAAAATTCTTTGTATCTGTTCTTCAGACATACCTGCTCTTTTAATACTTTCCATAATATCATTTTTTCCTCTTCAATCCCTTGTCTTTTAGCATAATTGATTGCGAAGAGTCCGTCTCTTATCATCTTTTCTCTCTGTTCTATTGAGTATAGCTCCTTTTCATCTGACGCATTCGTATTAAGAAAGTCCATCCGGATTTGTTTGCTGTCCATGGTGCTAACCCCTTTGCTTTCCTAAGCTCCAAAAAGTCTATTCTCAATTTGTCCGTTAGAAGTTCAGACGATTTTCTTCAAAAATTCTGAAGGTCGAGTGGTATTCTTCGCAGTCAAAGAGATTGAAGTCTATTATGTTGATTACTATTTCTCTTTTTATTTCTTCTCCAATTGCTTACTACCCTATCTGATGTGTCTAATTTATCCGCTATTTCCTGATTGGTTTTTCTTTCCGCTCTTAGTTGTACTGCATATAGTCTTTTGTCTTCTTTTTTGTCTTTTACTTTCTTTCTCATTTCTTTTATCTTTTCCACTTCTTGTTGTTGTATTTTGTGCATTTCTTTCACCCCCCAAGATAGTTTAGCATATTTATATTTTATATTCAATGGTGGTTTTTAACGGAACGTCGCTCTGATGTTGTTTTTAAGTCGTCCGTGATAAAGTCGGTCTTTTCACTTTCTGTTTTTTCTAAGTCAATCATATTTAAAATATTTTCAGGTAGGGCGGATTTAAGAGTACCATTGAGGATTTGTTTCTTTTTCAAGTTGTATTTGAAAAATTCATCGTGCATTAAACCCACTCCTTTCATCTTTTTATAGTATAACTCACTTGATAGGATAATGGAACAGTTTTATAGTCGATAAACTTAGAATTACGAATCAAGTTTGTGTGTGATTTCCGCGTTTTCTTTTTTTTATTTATTCGGCTCATAAGATTAAAACACTACATAATAAAACTATATATTTAGACACAATACTTATAGCTCTAAAATTTTCAGAGCTAAATATCAAGACACCTTAATATTTTCTTGATGTTTTCTTAATGTTTTCCTCAGAAAAATCGAGTAGGATAATCCCAAGAGTACTCTACAAATCGTAAAGGGGGTGATAAAATGACATTCTTGAAACCTTTGGGAAAAGCCGGGAGTAAACCCTTGGGATGCATTTGCTCAACGTACAATGCTCATAAAAGTGCAAGAAGTAACGGAGGAACTGTTAATTGCGATTATTGCGGATGCTCATGCGGAAGTTATAAAGTGAGAGTGGGGAATAGGATGAAAGCTGCTAAAAGTGGCACAACTTGGTAGCAAAATGAATAGTATTTGAGTTTAAGGGCGAGTAGCTGTCGCCCTTAAACTCAAATATAAGGGGGTGAGAAAATGTTGAAATATGAAATTAAAAAGCTGTTATTCAAACCGATGATACTGTTGCTGTTGCTTATATCTTTAGTTGCTTTTGCCAAGAAGATGTATAGAAGAATAGCGACTGTGCCAATGGTTACTGAAAACGGAGATCTGAGTTGTATGGATGCGATAAAAGAATACAAAAGGCTCTACAAGGAAAAATTTCAAGGTCCATTGACGGATGCAAAAATAAAAAACGACCTGAAAGCTCTTAAGAAAGATATAAAATTCAATCCGGAAGACTCACCTGAAGAAACAGGTGAAAAGCTGTGGTCGAGTTTGATGTTCCAGAATTTTAGGCATTATTTTTACTGGATAGACGATTTATATGGAAAGGAGTGGTATGATTTATTAGCTGATATAGAAGGGCTGGGAGATTTTTATGACACGAGGCGGGCTCTCCTCTTAGATTTTGAGAAACGCGCTGAATCTGATAAAAATGTTAGTTGGACACCGGCGAAGAGGGAATATATTGTGAAGATGGTTGATAAAAACGAAGTGCCTTTTATGTATGGCTATGACTTCGGATGGGGATTTTTTTCAGACTTTATGAACGATGCAATATATTTTTGGATCGTAATAGGGATTGCCGTTTTGGGGGTATTTGCGGACGAAGATAAGACAGGAATGCATTCCATTCTATTGAGTGCGAAAAACGGCAGGGATATGCTGTTAAAAACAAAATTAAAAGCGGTTTTTATTATGTTTTTATTTACAGCATTGGTGACTGTCGGCAGTGCGATTTTGGTGGACGCCATAAGCTTCGGCTTTGACGGATATGATTTGCCCGTACAGGTGCAATCTTGGGAATGTTTTTTGCCTATGAATCTTTTTCAACAAGGGGTATTAGAGGTCGTTCTTACGCTGTTTAATATTTTGTTTGTAATTGTATACGCAGCGTTTTTGTCTTCATACTTGAAAAAAGAGTACGGAGTAATATGTTTTATTTTGCCGTTTATATTACGCTATGCCATGGATCAATTTTACCTTACTCAAGGTATTTTTGACGCACTTGGAACTAATGTTTTGAAACATATACGAATACTGCCGATATTTTCAACGTGGATTAGACCTGATTTTCTTTATCAATTTTTGGGGATCCCCATGAATTTTTATCAGGCGGTGATATTGATTCAAAGTCTTATAATCATACTTTTGGCAGTTTTGACTGTGAGAAAAGTGAAAAAGGATTATGCGATTTAGGAGGAGTAACTTCAAATGGAATTAACTTTACAGAATATTACGATGAATTATAAGGATAAGAAAGCTCTGGACGATGTTTCTATCACTTTTAAGCCGGGGATTTATGGTCTTCTCGGTTCGAACGGTGCCGGAAAAACCACTCTGATGAGAATAATCGCAACAGTTTTAAGACAGAGTACGGGGGAAATTTTTTTAGATGGAGAAAATGTAAAAAATTTGAAGGAAAGATACCTTGAGCACATAGGCTATCAGCCTCAAAAATTCGGATATTATCCCTATTTTAAAGGGGCGGAGTTTGTTGACTATATCGGAGCGGTAAAAGGATTGACCGAAAAGGAAACAAAAGAAAGAATGGACGAGCTTTTTGAAGTGTTTGAACTTACCGAGGTAAGAAAGAAACGAATCAGAACCTATTCCGGAGGTATGAAACAAAGGCTTAATTTAATTCAGGCAATGCTTAACAATCCTTCGATCGTGATATTGGACGAACCGACAGCGGGACTTGACCCGAAGCAGAGGATTAATTTCAGAAATTATCTTTCAAAAATTTCAAAATCAAAGATAATAATTCTCTCCACTCATATTACTTCGGATATTCAAAGCATTGCCAACAAGATAATTTTTATAAAGAGCGGGAAGATAATTGCACAAACGGATGAAAATGAACTTTTAGAAAAATTCAAGGGAAAGATTTTTGAATATGAATGCAATGAAGAGGATGCGGAAAAGGTAACGGAAGGACTAATCGGTATTTCTAGGTTCGGAGGAAAGATTCGCTTAAGGGTGGTGGCAGATAAGAAGCCCATGGAAAATGCCACCCCGGAGGTTCCGCTATTGGAAGATATTTATCTATACTACTATCCCGAAACCGTGGATAACAAAAGTGAGTAAGGTCTCAAAAATTAAAGAGAAGGTGAAGAGAATGGGACTTATTGCAAGAAGTATCAAGATTTCCTATGCCTCTTCACCTTATTCTTTGTATAGTAAAAAAGAATTGGAAATCAAAAATCTTTCGTTTTCATATTCCATCGGACAAAATGTCTTGAAAGGAATAAATTTTATATTTGAAAAGGGCAGATTATATGCGATAATTGGAGAAAATGAAGCAGAAAAAAGCACTTCGGTAAAATTATTATCAAGGCTTTATTATAGAAACGGAGGGAAATATGGGAAAGATCGTAATATTGGACGACGATAAGGAAATTGCGGATCTCATCGAATTATATCTTAAGAATGACGGTTATGATACGGAGGTGTTTTATAATCCCCTTGAGGCTTATTCCCATATTTCTGAAAATGAACCGGAGCTGTTGGTTCTTGATGTAATGATGCCTGATATGGACGGTTTTACTATGGTAAAAAAAATTCGGGAAGAAAAATATTTTCCTATAATAATAGTTTCCGCCAAAAACGAGGATAGAGATCTCGTAGAAGGACTTATGCTCGGAAGCGATGACTATCTAAAAAAACCTTTTAATCCTATGGAACTCGTGATGAGAGTGAAAAGCCTTTTGAGGAGAAAAGAGGTTTATGCGAAAAAATCCAATGACACAAAAACGGCGATTTATTATAAAGATCTTTTTTTGGATACGGAGGCAAAAATTTGCAAACTCGGGGACGAAGAGATTATTTTGACTAATATGGAAATTGAAATTTTGGCAATGCTTTTAAAAAACCGAGGGAAGAAGCTGTCATCAGAGGAGATTTTTAAAAAAATTACCGGGGATACTTATTTCGACAAAACAATGAATACCGTGACCACGCATATTTCAAATCTTAGACTGAAACTGAAGGATCATTTTGAAAATCCCAAGTACATAAAAACGGCTTGGGGAAAGGGGTACTATATTGAAAAATAATGAAAAACGGGAGCTTATAAAATTATTTATTATCATACTTTTAGCTATTTTTTTGTTTTACAATTTAGGGATAATGCTTTTATCAGGAAAAGATGTGCTTAAGAAAAAATTCTTACAAGTATTCCTGTCCGATTATGGATCAATCAATGATTTTATGCATGCAGTAAATTTCAGAAAAGTCTGGACGTTCATATCGATCGGACTTTTTTTGTTGCTGCTTATATCTTTCGCATTCTCCTTTTATGTCATTTACAAGACAGAGATTAAGATAAGGCTTAATATTGTAGGAAATGTTCACGAGCTTATAAAAAAGCTTGCAGCGGGTCAAAAAATTCCCAAAGACGATGAGCTTAGAGAGGTGGAAGAGGAGATAAGAACTCTGATGTCTCAGAAAAAAAGGGCGTACGATAAAAACAAGGAATATTTGCTTGAGTATCAGCATTCAATGTCTTTTTTGGCTCACGATCTAAGAAGTCCGCTCACTTCAATCAAAGGTTATACGGCTTATCTTTTACACAATGATATAAGAAGAGAAGAGGCATTAAAGTATTTGGAAATAATTTTGGAGAAAGCCGATGTTATGAATAACTATATCGACGAGATAATGAAACTTTCAAAATTCAGTGAGATACAGGAAAATCTTAGTATGCAGGATATAGATCTCACAGAGCTTTTGTATCAGATAAAGTCGAATTTTTATCCGGTGATCACCGAAAAAAAACTCAAATTCAATATAGCAATAGATGAAGCTTTATATATAAAAGCGGAACCTGAGCTTATCGCAAGAGCCTTTCAAAATATCATAAAAAATGCGATCGAGCACTCGGACGAAGGTTATGATATAAATATTTACAGACGCAGGGCTGACGAAATCGTTATTGAAAATCAGGCGAAAGATATGAATGAAAAAGAACTTGAAGATATTTTCAAACCCTTTTTTAGAATTTCTGCAGAAGATAAGGGCACAGGGCTCGGATTATCCATAGCAAGGACAATCATTGAAAAACACGGAGGCAAAATATCCGCACAATCCATTTGCGGAGTTTTCAAGATAGTGGTAGATTTGAATATAATGTCTTAGATAAAAAAGATGCCGAAGGGATTATATCAATCCTTTCGGCATCTTTTTATACTTTCTTTGCAAAAATATTCATTAAAGTGAATTTTTCATTTGCAGTGATAAGCTCTCTTTTTGAAAGCATTAAAATAATGATGATTAAAGCTGCAATACATATGGCATAAAATACCGGATAGACTTCATAGTAATTGTAATAGCCATCGAATAATGAATAAACCCTAACTATAAGATGCTGATAAGAGGCGGCATTGAATGGATAAAGCTCCATAAGTTTTCCGAGAAGCGTATTTCCTCCTGCCCATATTCCGCTTACATATCTGCCTGCGAGATATGCGGATAATAACGCACCATAAACCACATAAGTCCTCTTTGTAATGCGGGATAAAAATACCGAGCCGAGGGCGGTGGTAAGAGTTGCCAAAAATACGGCTGCCATATTTTTTATAAGCAATTCTCTGAAGGTAAAAGGAAATACGAAACCGGTGTCCAAAGCCTGTATCGGAAGTTCTCCGCCATAAAAAGAATATTTGCCGAAAAGTATCAAAAGAAATATCACAGATATGAGAATTATCGAAACCGATGCAAATATCAATGCGGATACGATTTTTGCAATGCTCAGATGCATTTTTCCGTGCATCGATGCGGTGATTATCTCCGCTGCTCCGGTCTCATAATCCAGAGAATAAGTGCTTCCGACGGATATACTTATCACAAGGAGTATTACGGGCAATGCAGCTAAAAATGTTAATGCGTAAGCGTAGCCGTCAGCTTCTCCGTAATGATATGGTCCGGAACTTTTCTTTGCAAGTCCTGTGAGATATTCCATCTCCCCTAAATTATATTTCATATCCTTGTCATATTTTATTTTCGAGATTGCGTGCCTTTCTCTCACTTTGTAAAAATCTTCAATATATTCGTCATTTGCCATAAGCTTTTCAAATTTATGTCCGCCGTTGAACTGAAAACCTAAGTAATTTTCCCTTATCCAACCGAAATAGTTTTTTCTCGGAAGATAATAATTAAGATATACATCTTTCGTGAGAGCGGTTTCCATTTCTTTTCCAGGGTCTATAGAATGAATGTTTTCAGGCGTTGTGTAATTTTTTCTTAAATAATTGAGCTCCTCTCTGACTTTTTCATTTGTAATCACTCCATATTCTATTCTTTTGTTATCGGTTTGATATCGATCAGGTGCTTCCGAGTATATTGAGCCCAAAAAACTTAATGTCACTAAAACGACGCCTATGAGCATGACCGAAATCGTAACTTTTGATCTGATAATTCTTTTGAACTCATATATTATAAGTCTCTTCATTTTATCGACACCGCCCAAAGTGCTTCTTTGACAAAATCCGTTGTACACATATCTCTCAGTTCTTTTGTCGGGAATCCTAAATTTACACCGATAAGGCGTTTACCGTTAAATTTAAAAGTCCATACAAGAGAGTATCCGGCTTTTTCGGTCATTCCGGGTTTAAGTCCGTCTACCTCGGGAACCTTTCCGATCAAAGGATTGGAATTAGGTCTAAATTCATCATTGATGTAAATTCCGTCTTTGGAGCTTAATTCCAAAATTTCCGGATAATTTTTTATAATATATCTTGCAAGTCTTGCCACATCTCTTGCACTCATTTCATTTTGCATTTCATCGTCTCCTTCCGAAAGTCCTGACGCATTTATGAAATGTGCGGTATCAAGCTCCAATTCATTCGCTCTGTTATTCATTTTGGAAGCGAAATCTTTTTCAGAACCGCCTACGATTCTCCCAAGGCAAGCCGCAGTATCATTTCCTGATACTACAATCATTCCTTCCAGCAATTGAGAGATAGAATATTCCCTATCGGGAGAAAGACCGAAGCTCGTGCCTCCCCTTACATCTTCGGGTTGTCCTGTTATCACATCATCAGGGCGGATCTCACCTTTTTTGATCACTTCTTCCACCAAAAGATATGACATAAGTTTGGATATGGAAGCTATTGCTCTAACCTCATCAGCATTGTACTCCATAAGAGTTTCTCCGGTGTCGTAATCGACAACGATGTAGGCTTTGGAATTTTCCTTCAGATCATTCTCCGATTTCAAAACCAATTTTGCGGGTTTTACTCCCACTATTTGATTTTTGATAATGCTCTTAGTTTCGTAAAATACCTCCTGACCTTTTTCGTAGAGCTTTACTATTTGCGTGCTCTTGCATGCTGACATTACTATTGCTATTACAAGCAATGTCAATACGATTCTTTTTTTCATAATTATCCTCCTTTAGAATTTTTTTCATACTATCTCCCTTCGAGGATATTATAGAAAATAAGAAATCGGAAAATATTAAGAAAACATCAAGAAAATATCAAGAAATAATAAAGACTCATTTGAGGCAATAAATGTATAGATAATCACTTGGAGGTTCACAGTGATATGCTTACTCCTTAATCTTTGCATAAAAAATACGATTAGATACATCATCTTCTCTAATCGTAGGCATAATTTTATATCTTTCAAGTTATCTTATATTTTTCGCATCAAGCTTCCGTATAATACCCGCGCTTTCTTTCGATTTATAAGATTAATACTAAAATTCTATAAATTTATTGAATATCAAATATAAATATGCTAAACCATCTTGGGGATGGAAAAAAATGCACAAAATACAACAACAAGAATATGACATTTGAACAAGAAGAAGAGCTATTAAAAAAGTATGAAGATAAAGCCA
>CAUVKI010000005.1:0-80209 GCA_963552605.1 uncultured Tissierellia bacterium | reverse complement strand
GAAAGCCTTTTGTTAAAAAACATTTTTTTGCAGCTTCTCTAATTTTCTTTTTTTTAATTTGTCCAACCTTTTGTTTTTCTTCCTTCAAAATAAAGACCTCATTTCTATTACCAAATAAAAACCGACGGTATCGTCGATTTTTATTATATCCTACTATGATATTTAATGTCAACTAATTATTGTATATCAATTTTGTTTTTTTAATGTTTTTAATATATTCACTTACCGGTATCCCTGTTCTTTTCAAACTCTTTAGCTTTTCCTGTTTTTTCTCCTCTCTCCTTGCCTTATATCTTTCCTCATATTCTTTTTGCTTGCCGTTTGCTTTACGCTTGAGGTAGTTTTGATGAAGTCGGTCTTTTCTTTCCCGTTCTTTTTCTTCCTCCTCCCTTAATTTCTGCTTTTCTTCTTCAGATAATTCTTCTTTCGGCGGTTCATAGTTGCCGATAAAGTTGAAATAGATTTCGACTTTCTGATTGGCGGTTTGACTGCATTTTCGATCTCGTTCGTGGACTAATACTATTCTTCAATAGAAAATCTATTTTTCTACCACTGCGGAGCACAAACCGTTTATATTCATAATTAAGAGAAATAACAGTATAAATTGGCTCTCTCTTTCGCTGTAAAAAAAAATCGACGAGATTTCCCGTCGATTTTTATTAGAGTTTTATTTCCGAGAGTTCCTTTAACATCTTCTCCCGCTTCTCTTTATACTTTTCAACTTCTTCTTCTTTGCAAAAGACCTCATGCCCCGGCACTATCTCTCTTAAAATCATATCGGGGGTGGGATTTTCTTCTTCACCTTTGTATACAATCACATTCTTTTTCTTTTCAATTTCGGGATCGGGCATAGGAACCGACTGCAACAAAGATTGCGTATAGGGGTGGAGCGGACTTTTAAAAAGCTCATCGGTATCTGCAATCTCCACAAGCACTCCCTTGTGAATTACCGCAATTCTATCCGAAAAATATCTCACCACAGATAAATCGTGGGCTATGAACAGATAAGTAAGCCCTCTCTCGTCCTGAAACTTATTCATCAAATTCAAAACCTGAGCCCGAATTGAAACATCAAGAGCTGAAATGGGCTCGTCAGCGACTATAAACGACGGCTCCATAACTATAGCTCTTGCAATTCCTATCCTCTGCCTTTGACCTCCTGAAAATTCGTGAGGATATCTTGAGCGGTGCTCCGGCAAAAGCCCGACGGACTCGAGAGCTTCGGCAACTTTTTTACGCCTCTCGTCGCTGTCTTTATACAGTTTGAAGTTGTCAAGCCCCTCGGCTATACAATAATCAACGGTCGCTCTTTCATTAAGAGAAGCCGCCGGGTCCTGAAAGATCATTTGCATCTCTCTAACCAAATTACGCTTTTCCGCTTTTGAAAGCTTGGTGTTGATTTTCTTACCTCTGAAATAGATATCCCCTGCGGAAGTCTCATTCAGTCCGATAATCGCTCTGCCGATTGTAGTCTTTCCCGAACCCGACTCTCCCACAAGGGCAAAAGTCTCCCCCTTATAAATCTTAAAGGTTGCGTCCTTTACGGCTTTGAAAGCTCTTTTTCCGTTATAAAAGGTGATGTCCACATTCTTCAGCTCTATTAAGACTTCTCTATTGTCTGACACTGTAAACACCTCCCTTGCTCGTAAGAGCGAGCATTTTCTCGTGTAAGTTCTGAATTGCGGAGGGTTTTTCCACTTTCGGAGCTCTCGGATCTAAGAGCCAAGTTTTTGCGAAATGCGTATCCGAAACTTTAAACATAGGCGGTTCTTCTTCAAAATCTATCTTCATAGAATATTCGCTTCTGGGCGCAAACGCATCTCCCACAATTTTTTGGAATAACGACGGAGGAGTGCCTTTAATCGCAAAAAGCTTATCTCCCTTATCCCCAAGTTGGGGAAGAGAACTTAGAAGTCCCCATGTGTAAGGGTGTTTGGGGTCGTAAAATATTTCTTCAACCGTGCCGTACTCAATCACCTGTCCCGCATACATCACCGCAACTATATCGGCAACATTCGCAACAACCCCCAAATCGTGCGTTATATAAATCGTGGTGAAACCGTATTCCAAAGCCAAATCCTTTATGAGCCTTATAATTTGCGCTTGGATTGTAACATCAAGTGCAGTTGTGGGCTCGTCGCATATAAGAACCTTGGGTCTGCACGCAAGTGCAATAGCTATTACAATTCTCTGTCTCATTCCTCCGGAGTACATAAAGGGATACTCGTCATATCTCACTTCGGCTTCGGGAATGCCTACTTTGGTCATAAGCTCAATCGCCAATTTTTTAGCTTCTTCCTTGGATTTTCCCTGATGCTTTATAATTACCTCCGAAATTTGATAACCTATGGTTCTTACGGGATTAAGAGAGGTCATCGGGTCTTGGAAAACGGTCGCGATTTTTCTTCCCCTAATTTGCTCCCAATGCTTATCTTCAGAACCGATTTTTGAGAGATCTTCCCCCTCAAACCAGACCTCGCCTTGGGAAATTCTTCCGTTGGTTTCAAGCATACCCGTGAAAGTCTTGGTGAAAACCGACTTTCCGGAACCGGACTCTCCTACGATAGCCACCACCTTGTTTTCATCAAAATCCATAGTGATTCCCCTAATAGCGGTAAGCTCTCTGTCTCTGACCTTAAATTTCACTTCCAAATCCTTCACCTTTAGAATTTTTTCAGACATACAATCCTCCTAAAGCATATGGTTTCTGGGATCTGACGCATCCGCAAGGGTCTGACCCACTATATAGAGAGATACGGATATGATCGCCGCAACCGAAACCGGAATTACGAACAAATAAGGTGCGGACTGCATATATAAAGACCCCTGTCTTACCACTCTGCCAAGAGAGGCTATATCCTGTGACAATCCGACTCCGATATAGGAAAGGAACACCTCATATGAAATGAAACTCGGCACGTCTCTTGAAATAACCGTAACTATTACAGAAATCAAATAAGGAAGTATATTATTTCTTATGATCTTTCCGGTAGGAGTTCCAAGGCACTTTGACGCCAAGTTATACTCACGATCTCTTATAATCATAACCTGCACCCTTATGAAAAAGGCGGTTCCAATCCACGAGGTGCAGCTTAGAGCAAAGATAAGCTGAGGAATACCCGAGTCAAAAGCAAATGCAAGCACCATAACTATGAGGGTGAACGGAATATTTGCAATGACATTGTAGACTTCTATCATTACCATATCGACTTTTTTTGAAAAGCCCCACCACATTCCCACAATCACGCCGACAATTGTCGTAATTGCAGTTGCCACTACCGCAATGAAAAGACTTGTTCTTGCACCCGACCAAACCACCGAAAACATATCTCTTCCCACTTCGTCGGTGCCGAATATGTGCTTTGCCGAAGGTCTTAAAAACCACTGACTTTTATCGTTTATATGCTCGATGTTTGAGTGGTCATATCCCGAAATAAGCGGTTGAAATACGCTCATTCCTATTACGATTAAGAATACAATAAGCATAAATATAGCCGCTTTTGAAGCAAAAAAGCTCCTGAATACGCTTTTCCAATAAGAATACTCCGGTGCTGCAATTACCTCCGAGGCGGTGTCATCAAGTTTCTGAAAGGAAAATCTGTCGTCCGTTTTCTGTTCCATTCCTACTCTCCTTTCTTTGCACTAAGCTGGATTCTCGGATCTACAACGGTCATCAGCACATCTCCCAAAAGCACCGAAAATATAGAAAGAGCGGTGAAGATAAAGGTCAAGGTGATAACCATATTGTTATTGACTACGGAAATCGCATCGGGAAGCATTTTTCCCATTCCGGGGGTTGCAAAAATCGTCTCCGTTATAACCGCACCGGAAATTGCCAAGATTATTGACGAGGGAATTCCGTTTACAATCGGAATAACCGCATTCTTAAAGATGTGATTTTTGGAAATCTCACTCTTGGAAAGTCCTTTTGCCTTTGCAAACTTAACATAATCCGCAGTGGATTGATCCACCATAAAGCGACGTACCCACATCATAATTGACGGAGTGCTCATAAGAGCGAGGATTATTGTGGGCATTACATAGGATTTTATGTTATGAAAACCCAATTGAGGGAAAGTGTCGGGAAAACCCAACTTGTTCCCTATGAACTTCATGAAAAAGATAAATGCAAGCGACGGCACCGAAATAAGCAGGTTGATATAAACTATTCCGAGTTTATCCGCAAATTTCCCCTTATTTCTCGCCATAATTACGCCTGCCGGCAGCGCAAGGAGATAAGCAAGTATAACCGAAAGCACTCCGAAGATATAAGACACCGATACCATACTGGGAGCGTCCATCTGATTTTGAGTCTTTGCATAGTTGTCATTATAGCGTTTCTTATCCAAGGAGTCGGGTTTGTCTTTGAACTCTCTGGTATATTGGAGTACGGGAGAATTTATGGTCTGTCCGGTTTCAAAAAGCTGCTCCTTCTTTTTCATGGAGCCTTGACCCCGCATTATAACCTCCGTAGTCTGAAGACCGGCATGAGTAGGGAAAGATTCTCCGAACTCAAGGTTCAAAAAGTTTTGATGAAGAAACGGAAATTTCCCGTCTACATAAAGAAGATACTTATGCACGCACCCCGAACAAGCCAAAGCCGGAATTCCATTAGGTCCCTTCTCAACCGAAATCCCCCTCTGAACCCCCTCGGGCCACCTATCTTCAGGCACCTTATTCGGACCGTCAAACACGAATAATCTCTTAAAAAATCTCACAACAAGCTCCGGCACGGAATAATAGCGATAGGCGAACTTTCCGCCTTGAAGATCGTCATATTCCGTCAGCTCCTTTATTGAATATCCCGATTTTTCGTAAGCCTCTATAACCTCTTTTTGTTCGTCCGACCCTCCGATAAGGCAGCCTTTCACATCATCGGATTTTTCGGCGCACATATCCGCCATAGACACATAATCCAAGTATCCCAAGTCCTCAAGTTTACTGTACTCATAGACGATTTTGGTGTTTCCCTTTATCTTCTTATAGGTGGCGTCTTTCTGAAACGCTCGGGTCGTCGGCACAAGCTTGAATACAATCGCAACCACACATGCCACAACTAAGAAAACGGATATCAGAGATCTCAGCAGACGAACCGCAATATACTTTTTCATGAAATCCTCCTTAATTTATAAAAAAAGAGGGGCTGAGTATCAACCCGAAGCCCCCTCCCTCTTAGTCTACTGATGATTTATAAAGTCCTGATATATGGCATCTCTCATCTTTGTAGTGATGATATTTTTTAAAATTACCAATCCCTTCCACTTATACTCGGAATTACCGGCATCGGAATAAGGAATTGAGAAAGGCACGGTCTTTGATATAACCTGAGACCTTCTTTGCATTTGTTGGGGAATGAATATGCACTTTTCAAGCAGCTTGGCATCGCAGGCTGCAAATGCTCTATAACGAGCGTCCAAGTCGTCCACAATCTCATCCGCTTCCCTGTATAGCTTCTCATATTCCATAAGTCCCACAGTCTCTTTGATTTCCTTTTCAAGGATTTCTCCCTTACTGTCAACCGTTCCCAATCCGCACGGTCCCATATAGTAGCCGGTGGTCGGGGAGTAGATGTCAACAAAGGTCTTGGGATCCATATAGTCAGGTCCCCAACCCGAGAAAGTCGAAATGTCATAGTCCATCTTTGCGGGATCCGACTCACGATAAGCAATGCTCTCAACGGTATCCTGTGATCTCTTAACCAATTCAATAATAATTTGTCCGTCACTGTTTTCGTCCACAGACTTCTTCATTGATTGAGCCTCTTTTGTAAGAGCGTCGCTGGTTTCGTCAACGAGCATATCCAAATGCACGGGGAACTGTATTCCCTCGGCTTTGGCTTTCTCAATATACTCAAGAGTCTTTTCCTTGCTTAAGAAAGGCTGTTCTCCGTCATTGAAGTTAAGTTTTTCCCCTGTGAGCTTTTCATACTCTTGGCTCACCAAGTCATAATAAACCGTCCCGTCCGAAGTCGTTCCCGCAGCAGGGAAGTTGTTGACACTTCTGAGCATAGCCTTTGCCACTCCCTCGGGTGCTATCGTCGAAAGCTTTGCAAGAGTGTCGTTTGCAGCTCTCATTGCCTTTCTGAAATTCTCATTGAGAACCGCCTTGCGAGTATTCTCTCTCAAAGCCTTATCACTTGCATAGTTGGTCTCTTTGAAAGTCTTTCGGTTGAAGTTCCAGATGATTCCGAAAACTGTGCTGTTTGCACGGTCAAAGTAGACATTGTCCTTATACTTCTCAAGATATGTCTCATAATCCTCCCAGCTTGTGCGAAGCGCAGCTTTTGAATAAGTGCCGTTCTCAAAGCCCTTGATTGAAGAATAAGGATCCTGTCCGTCATCATAGATTATTTTCGCGCTGTCCAAGTAAATATGCTCGGCGTCCCAATAATCCGGATTTTTCTTGAAAGTCATTTGCGACTTGTCATCATGCGATTCCAAAATAAACCCGCCGTTATAAAGGATTGAATCAAGCTTTAATGAGCCGAAGTCGCACTTATCATCATCGGGTTTTCCCAATGCACAACCCTCTCCCTTACCCTCAAGGAACTCACGGTTAATGGGGTTTAGGATCGAATAAGTAGTAATGGTGAAGAAGTAGGGAATCGGTTTTTCCAAAGTGTACTCAACGGTAAGCTCATCAAGCGCCTTTACCCCGACTTTTTCAAAAGCTTCGTCCGAGAAGTCGCTTCCCAAGTATTCCGAATAGCCCTTCACCATACCTTGAAGAATGCTGTTCGCCTCGGATTTGAATTCCGCAGCGTGTCTAAGACCGGTCACGAAGTCGTCCGCCGTTAGGGTGGCAAATTCATCTCCGGTGTTGGTAACCCACTTCACATTCGGGCGAAGATGGAAAGTCCAAACGGTCTTGTCATCGTTAGAGTCCCAAGACTCCGCAAGGCAGGGAACGAATTTTCCGTATCTGTCGTTCTCAAGCAACCCGTCCACCATATTCGCAAGCCATTGAGAATCCGAATTCTTTGCGGTGCAGACATAATCCCAAGTTTCGGGGAATTGACTCGACGAAGTAACCCAATCCTTCACTTCCGAATCCGCGGGGATAAGTCCGCTGTCGGAGTCTCCTTCTTTGTCCTCGGCGCCTTTATCGTCGCCGCCCTCACCCTTTTTTTCCTCCTGTTGCTTGTTGCCCTCAGGTTGCCCGTCCTGCTTGCTATCTCCTCCACACGCCGAAAGCGTGATGACAAGCATTGCGATGGCCAACAACAACGCCAATTTTCTCTTCATGTGCTTCCTCCTTTTTGTTTTTTATATAGCGAAAAACACTATATACTTAGATATTTATGAATTGCTTGAGCTTGTCCTTGATGGAAGCCTCGGAATAGCCTCTCTCTCCAACATCAAGATTTACAAGCCTTCCCTCAACCACAGAGGCGAAAGCGGGAACATATTTTATATCATAAGCAGTGGAAAACTCTGTGAGAGCGTCCGACTTCTTAGAGCCGTCAACATAGAAGATCACAAGTTTCAGCTCTTCCCTCACATTGTTCAGAATAGGAACAAATCTCCTGCAATCGGGGCATTCAGCATAACCTATGTAAACCAGAAAAGTTTCGTTATTTGAGACTTTCTCAAGCAAATCCTCAATGCTTATCGTTTCAAAATGCTCCACAATTTCGTAGTAAAACTCCATTGCCGCTTCCTTCTCAAGGTCAACCATCTTTGTTTTGTGAACCACACCTGCCTCTTTCTGCACTTTAGCTTCTCCATCAGTTTTTTCCTTGCAGGCAGATAAAATCACCGCCGCCAAAAGAAAAAACAACAATAATTTATTCCACATACAACCACCTCCCTGCTTCATTTTTATTCCTTTCTACTACCTTATACCACATTTTACACTGTTTGACAAGCCTTTTTTATTTTTGCAAAGCGCAGCCGAGAAATGCAATCCCGCCTTCGAGTTCATTTGAACCGTATTCACGCAACATATGAAATGCTTAAAAGCATTCTTACTTAAAAACAAATCGTGTGGTATAATCTTTCAAGGAGGTGCTGTCGATATGAAAAAAAATAAGAAAATAGATTTAAAAGCACTCGGATTGGAAAATATGTCTCTTATAAAAGTGGGAAAAGAATTTTTTCTCAGCTCCAGAATTATGGACGATGCACTCGCAAGATGGGTATTTAAAAATCCCAGATGTGTAGAAGTATTAGTAAGCATCATTTTGAAACAACAAATAAAGGTGGTGGAAAGTTCAACTCAATATAGTATGGACAATGCTCAAGGAAGAACCGCAATAGTAGATGTCTTGGCAAAGACAGGGGACGGGAAAGTAATCGTAATAGAAATACAAAGAGTCTCCGATGAATGGCTGCCTCTAAGAGCAAGACATATCTGCTCCGTATCGGACGCCAACTTAATAAAGAGCGGAACGAAATTCAAAGACATTCACGAGTTCTACACCATTTTTATAATGGAGAAGGATCCGTTTGGAGAGGGAAAATCCGTCTACACAATCAAGCGAATGTTTACCGATACGCACAAGTTATTCAAAGACCGACAAACAATAATCTTCGTAAACGGGGCAACCAAAGAAGATGGAGAAGTAAGGGAACTGCTGAATGATTTTCTAATGAGAGACTACCGAAATATAAAGAATGAAGTCTTTAGAGAAACCGTAAGACTCATAAAGACCTCAACCGAAAAGGAGGATAAGGAAGCTATGGAATTCGTAACAAAAGAAATGCAAATCCTAGCTGAAAGGCTTGAGGAAAAAGGAAAAGAAGAAGGAAGAGAAGAAGGAATAGGAGAGGGAATCCTTTTAGGGATAGACAGGGGTATGAAAGAAAGTTCAGTAAAAATAGCTAAACGGCTAATCACTTTGGGACTTGCTATGAAAGATATCGCAACGGCAACCGGACTTTCGCTTAAAGAGGTTGAGGCTTTACATTGATTTAACTCCTACGGTATAACAACGGAAAAGGTACAGTTGATGATAAACCGTAAGACTCATAAAGACCTCAACCGAAAAGGAGGATAAGGAAGCTATGGAATTCGTAACAAAAGAAATGCAAATCCTAGCGGAAAGGCTTGAGGAAAAAGGAAAAGAAGAAGGGCTTCTTTTGGGTATGGACAGAGGTATGAAAGAAAGTTCGGTAAAAATAGCTAAACGGCTAATCACTTTGGGACTTGCTATGAAAGATATCGCAACGGCAACCGGACTTTCGCTTAAAGAAGTTGAGGGATTATACTAAGAGACAGAGAACAGCCGAGTGAGGCTGTTTTTTTACGGCTTTAAAAGAATATTTTAATAAAAGCGTTTTTTTTTCGACCCTACCTATAAACCGTTGTTTCAATTTTATTATTCTCAAGTATTTTTATAATTCTTTCGAGTTCGTTTGAGCTGTAATATTGAAAGGATGCGATTTTTTCTCCGTATATTCCAAGCTTGATATAATGCTCTTTGTCATATACATCTATGCTTGCTTTTTTAACATTTCCCCACGGCTCAAGGCGGGAAAGCATTGTAAACGAACTGAATACTCTTATCCCTTTGCCTGAAAGTCCCTCTGAAAAAATCCCCGTTATATAATAGCAAAAGCCCGACATCACAATTAAGACCAAATAAAAACCTTTAATAAACAGCACCGCTGAAGCCGCCCCCAAAAAAGCCATAATAATCATCGCCATTCTCTTGGGAGGAATTATTGCCTTTATAAACTGTCCGCTTCTCTTAAAGAAGTTATAAGCACTTCCCAAAAGAAATGCTGTAATAATTACTGCCAAATTTTTCCTCCTTTTTAATAAAAAAGCTCTGCATAAAAATGCAAAGCCTAAAAATTATCTTCTTCTGAAAATATCCAAAAATTCGTCCCAATAGCTTTTTGTTCTCATACCTTCATATTCAGCTTCGCTAAGTACCAAATACGCCTCTCCTATAACCGGAAACAAAATCAAAAGCACCCCCACAAGCTCTGATTTGCCGAACACCTTTGCCATCTCCATTCTTTGAATAATGCGCATAATTATTCCCACTATCGGCACAAGCTGCAAAAGCGATAAAACTCCGTTTCCGAGCGTCCTCTTATACAACACCCATTCGTTATAAATGGGAACAAAGGCAAAAATCGCAGGCTCCCCCATTCTCATAAATATAATGGCTTTGAATACTAGCAAAACCGCAATGAGGGAAAAGGTAAACAACAACGCAAACCAGAACGGCAATTCCGTAAAAACGCCCGAAAATAATTTGTAAACAATCCCAAAAACACCGATTCCCATTATGACCGCCTCCTTCTCTACAACCGAATTATAACATATAATCCTATAAAAAAAAGATGAAACCCGAAAGTTTCATCTTTTTTCAATACTTAACCAAGTCCGAATAATGCTCTTTCAAATCCTTCTCCAAAAACTCCACATAACGCATCAAAATTTCCGCCCCCTCCGCACGGGTCACGGTACCCTTGGGATTAAAGTTTCCGTTCTCATCGGGTTTAAAAATTCCAAGCTCGGTCGCAACATAGATTGCATCTTTAGACCAGCTGTCAATTGAAGCGTCATCTGAATACTTGGTGAAGTATTCGGGATTGGGGGCACGGTTTTCCATTCCCAACGCTCTTATGAAAAATGTTGCCATCTCATCTTTTGTGATATAGGCGTCGGGTCTGAAGCGTGTGCGCTTTCTTCCCTTTATTACTCCGCTCTTAACTCCGTTCTCAATCAGCTCATAATCCGGATGACTGTCTTTTATATCCAGAAAATAGTTTTCATAGTTAAGAGAGTAAATCCCCTTTTGTTTATGCCTGTTCTCGTTTCTGTGATTATAGTCCGCCTCACGATCCTTTACAATCCTAAGCGCAGACGGTTCGGTTTGCAAAGCGTGGCGAATATTTGAAAGGTTCACAAATGCACGGATAAAATCAATTCTCGTAAGCCGTCCTCTGGGGTGGAAGATATCGGATGTGTCTTCCGTCACCGTTTCATTTGCAGGAGAGATTGCGTCCTGCTCGTCATTAAGAACGGTGTCGTTATTCGGAAAAAATACACCTACTCCGTTATCTATCTGCTTAATCATGGACGATAACTTTTCTATTGCATCCTGCTCGGGAATACCCTCCACATCTCTGAATTTTGTTGCAATCAGAGATTTCAAAAAGGGCATCTTCTCCTTATGGAGCGACACTTCACCCTTTCCCGAGGGGAGCATATAAGTGTATTTTGAAATTGCATCATAGCGTTCCACCAAAATGTTTGAGCCTTTTATTGAAGAAACTTCACCCTCATTCTCGTCATATTGCATAGAAACTGTATGTGCGTCCGCAACATTCACGGTATATGAACCCTTAAACGGCATAAAGTTTGCCGCTTGATTTCCTCCTTGGTTGTTTCCTTGGGAATTTTTCTTCACTAATATCGAACTCTCGAGTTTTACAGTCTCGGCATTTCCCCAAAGGTTAAGATATCCCGTGGTGTGCCCTGTTGTACTTATGGTGGCGGTGCCTTGATTTCCTCCGATTGAATAGACTCTGCGGCTCTTTATAGCTCCTTTATAGAAGTCGGCTATCGGAGCAAGGTCATTGGTGTTTGCCTTGCTGAAAAAATAATTCGTAAGCTCATATTTAACTCCGTCCAAAGTTACGCTCTCCGACCATGAGGTAAGCTTGGTATTTCCCGTGGACTGTCTTACATCTTTTTGCTCAACCCACTTCGTTTCAAAAGTCATTCTGCGAGTAAGAGTGTTTTCGGGCTTATCCTCCTGAGCCAGTTTGAAACTGTAAGTTTCGATTGTGGTGGTTGTGGTATTCGCCACACTTCCGTCAGCTTTCTTACCGGTATGAGAAACCTTTTGATGAGTTGAAGGAGCCGTCTTTTGAGTTGTTTGCTCGGCAGAATAAGTCCCAACCATTTTTACGGGAGTACCGGATAAAAACACATATTCGCTATATTCAATCTCGTCCGCCACTCCTCCGTAAAAGTCATAGGGAATGGCAAAAACTTCGCCGCTCAATATGAATATAAGTGCGGCTAATAAAGTAAAAACTCTTTTCATCTTTCCTCCTAGTAAATCAAGATAAATTTCACTTCATTGTTATCTCTTAGGAAGTAAATCTTATCTTTCTCCTTAACTGCGGATAATTTCACAGGCTCTCCGTTTTTCACAACTAAAGCCCCCCCTATGTTAAAGGTGAGGGTGTTTGTGCGAGGAATCCATTCTCCTGTGAGAGCGGAATACTCTCTTGCATTCTTAACGGTAATTCTCGGACCGGCTTTCTCATCTTTACTGACGGACGCAACTTCCGCCGTAATCGCCCTTTGTCTTAGTAAAGATTCTATGGATTTTGAAACCATTCCTCCGGTAATCCTGTCCCCCTCCATAAAGAAGTAGCCATACCAATCCCTTCTGTGCTTGAGGTGGGAGTTCTCCTTATCTTTCAAGATTTCGGGAGGGATTATCGCCTCATGATAATTTCCTTCTTCAACCGAAAAGGTATCTCCGACAAATTGCTTTACGGAAATCAAATCATAGCGAGTTTTGGGATTTTTGTTCTCCAAATTCAATAGCTTAGCCTCGTCATCGAAAAACAAAGTCTTTTCTCCGCTATCTTTATCATTTCTTCCGAATGATTCCCAAGCGTTATTGTTCAGCACAAAATAATCTTTAAGCACGACTTCCTCGGGAGTAATCTTTTGAAGCCTGCCTTGAAAGAGCTGATAATCGGAAATGTTTGAGGTATTAAGTCCCCGATTATAGACATAAATCAAAGAAGCCGATTTGTTGTCCTTTCTCCCGTCGCACACCACCAACGCATCTGAACCCTTATTAAGTCTCGGAAAATCTATAATCCTGTCCTGTTCCATAATGACAGTGCCGTCGTTAATTGAAACATTTCTCTTGTTTCCAAGCTCGATTGCAGAAGCTAATTCATTTACCTCAACAATTTTTGAAGAATAAGAGGTTTCATACTGCGATTTTAAGATCACTCTCTCCGCAATGGGTTTTCCGAAATCATCTCTTACAACGATATATACTTCCTTTTCCTTATAGAGTTTTAACTTGTTTTCGGGAACAGCCGTACCCGAAAGGTAAATCGGAGTCCTTTGAGAATATTTTATTTCTAATCCCTCAGATGGATTACTATCCTCCCATTCGTCCGTATAGGACACAACTCTTTCTTCAGAGGAAGTTTTAGGAGTTGAGCTTTGATTGTTTCCTTGGTTGTTTCCCTGATTATTGCCCTGATTATTGCCCTGATTATTGCCTTGGTTATTTCCACCCTGATTGGGATTTTCGGTCTTTTCTTTCCTTTCCTCCCAATAGGGTTCGGAAAGTTTTTTCCAGCTTGCATTTTCATAAACTCTGGTGTTTGTGAGTAGGATCGTATGCTCATAGGGGTCAACATTGGCAAGCGTTCCGCTGTATAGAGCTTTTACTTTGACCGCATCTCCCATAACTTCAATCATGGTTGCAACATCGGAATCCGAATTTTCAAAAGTGGCTCTTACTCTGTCGCCGACACATAAATTTTCAGGCTTTTCAAGCTTACGGTTCTTATTGAAAATTGTGCCGCTTGAAAAGGAAACTTCCGTTTCCTCTCCACTCGCCCATTTCACAGTCAAAATATCTCTGTCGATTGCCGTAATCCACCCCACTCTGTGCACCGATTCCGGCGCTTCATGCCCCGAATTTTCCGAGGAATAAGCTTCAAAAAGCATAACCTTATTATTTTTGATAGCGGCATAAACTTCCATTCCCTTTTTGAACACGGAAAACGAAAACACGGGGCGTTTATCCACATAGAGTTTTGTTTCCTTATCCGTGGGAAGACTGTAAAGCTTCCCGTCATAGTCCTTGAGAGTTATTCTTGAACCCTTTGCTCCCACAAAATACCCTTCGATAACTTCAGGGAGCTTTGCACTCCTGACCGCAAACGCAATCACGAAAGTCAAAACGAAAACGCCTAATACTATAAATTTTTTCACATCTACCTCCGGACAGCTCAATCACAAGCTGCTACTTCCTCCCGCCTATAAGCATATAAACGCCCAAGGTCTTAAAGTCTTCTTCCTTAAGGAACATCTTCTTTTTATCATCATACTTGGCAAGCAATACCCATTTATAACGTTTTGTGTTTTTTGAAAGCTCTGAATAATCCATCTTAAGATTAAACGGCTCTGCAAGTTCCGCCACCTTGGTCTTTTGTTTACCGATTGTCATTTCTGCGGAGACGGAAAGGGGTTCGGACATCTTATTGATTGTATATTTAGTGAGATCCGTCTTCTTGTAGGGTGCGACATTAAACACCACTCCGTCCTGATCGCTCTCATCTGCCGCCATCAATTCATCATTTCTGAAGATCTTCGGATTAAAGGTCAAGGAATAATCATTCGCCTTAATTTTTACATCTCCCAATCCCTCACGAATTATTTTTGAGGGGATTCTCAGCGTCAAATTCTTAACGCCCGAAAGATCTCCTTTCGTCAAATCCAAAGTCAACCCGTCTGACGAAAAATCATTCCCTATAAGCACCGAACCGTTAACTCCCGACTTCTTCATAACGGTCTTATCCAGAAGTTTTCCGTCCTTATCCTTATAGCCCGCGTCCGAACCCGTGTGAATAATATTGCTTTCAGAAACTTTTATCGGATCGGAAGTTCCTCTCTTTGCCTTATTCCTCACCATAAATTTATAGGTTGTGTTCGGTTTCGGATTATGCCACACATAGAAAGTTTCCCTTGTTGATGCCAAAAACTGCCAAGGTCCCGCATTTTCGGAAGCAAAAATTTCATACTCCTCCGAATTTATCGCACCCGTCCAAGTGAGTTTGATTGAACCGTCAAATCCCAAAAGTGCCGCAACCTGCGTCGGCGTTTCTATCTTCGGCTCGTCGTACTTTATAGGATAGAGATTTGAAATTCCTCCGTCTTTGTTTATAACCAAAACTCCGCTTCTTCCCTTTTCGCCTTTCGGAGTGGTCACATTGATATGCTCGGAGTCTATAACTTTCACATCTTTTGCTTCATAGTAATCCTTATCCTTTATGAAATACTTCTTTCCGTTCACCGTCAAGGTGATAGCCTTTTCATCGGGTTTGTTATCTTTTGTAATCTCCGTAAGGATCGGCCCGAATAATACCTTTGCTCCCTCCTGAAAACCTGTTCCGACAATGGTAACTTTTTCATCGCCCTCATCGGAAAGCACTTCGAGTTTTTTCTTGGGGTCTTCCTGATAGACTATTTTTGTAATTCTCGGCGGAATAATCGGTTCTTCATAAGTAAACGCATTGTCAAGAGAGGCTATATTTCCGTCAGGATTTTGCACTCTGATTTTAACCGGTCCTTTTGAGAACGGTGGAGTTTTTAGTTTAATCGTGTCGTGGGTGAAAGAAAGAAAATCCGTAACCGCTTTAACCTCGCCGTTGCGCTCAAAATAAACCGTAAACTTATCCGAAAAACCCTCCATCTCCCGTCTGAAGTCCGCGCCCTTTATCTCTATCTCCGTGCCTCCCGTAGTCGGTCCTTTGTTGGGGGTTACCGATATGATTTTTAAATCGGGACTTTCCGTAGCCGCCACTCGGAAATAAATGGGAGGATCGGCGTCAACGGAGCTTGCATCGTTGTCGGAAGAAGAAACCGTAAGAGGAATCAATTTTCCTATTGCTTTTTCTCCCAAAGCCGGCATTGTGAATGTCAATTCAGAATAATTCGAGTTGTTTCCCGGTTTTTCATAGTGTATATCCGAAACTTTGGCTTCATTGCCCACGAATTTTATAACCGAAGGATTTCTGAAATCTTCTCCGATTACCCTTATCTTATTTCCTCCATTGGGAGACACGGTGATGATTTTTATCAGTTTTCCGTCTGAATTTCTTCCTGAACTCCCCTCTTTTTCATCCTTCAAAATATTCGTAATTCTCGGATGGCTTCCGGGGTTTGTAAACTCAAAATCGTGATCCGCTTTTTCATTTTCGTCCTTGTCGTTATTATAGACGGTAACCTTGGTTTTTCCGGTCTTATAAAACTCGGGAGTTGTCACGAAAATGCCGGTGTTGGTAAGCCTGGCGGTTCTCGCATATCCTCTGTCCACAAAAATTCTATAACTCGAGGCTGAACCCTGATCACGTTTTATTTCGATGCGAACCATTTCATTTGATTGAAAGAAATTCCCATCCGGATCTTTTAGCGATGAAAGGGGAAGATAAACCGCTCCCTCGGACATATTGTAGGGAATTTCTCCGGAGTAAACCTTTCCGTTTGCTTTGTAGGAAAAACTCATTTTGGGGGAGGACGAGGAGTCGTAAGACACGGTCAACCCTCCGACCTCGACCATACCCCTAGTTCCCGTAACTTTTCCCGAATTGGGTTCGTCTATGGAGGTGGAACGGTTGGACATATTTTTATCCGAAAGATCTCCAAACCTCACCAACGGCATCTTTACGGATTGCTTTGTCATATTGCCGTCGATAACGGAGATGGTAGTTTCCAAAAAAGGTCCTCCGATAATATTGACCTCTTTTCCTCCCTTTTTGTCCGCTCTTTGGGGAGCAACCTCGGTGATTTTAATTCCGCTTGAAACAAATTCAAACTCAACCTCATTTGATGAAGCATAGTTATTATTTATCAAGTAAACTACGGCTTTTCCGCTCGGAAGCTCCGGAAGCTTCACCGTAATCTGTGTGGGAGAAAAGGCCACTATTTCAGCTTCAACTGCATCAGTGCCCGTCGAAGGTCTGAAATATACCTTTGGAAGTATGGGTTTAACATACTTATCCCATGCAAGTTTTTTCAATTCTTCTTGGCTCTTTCCTTCATTTTCGGGATGAGTTCCAAGTTCCGTTGCAAGATCTGTCAGCTCTTTTATGAAATCTGGGTCGGAGGAACTTTTGTAGCTGTCCCACTTGCCGTTTCCGTTTAAATCCGAAAAACTTTCCCCCGGCTCCCACTTTGAATCGTCTCCACCTTTGTTATTTGTAAAAGGCTCATAGAATATAAACCCGTTTCCGAAAATATCCACTTCCTTTGTGCCTTTTTCATTGGTTTTCGGTTGAATCGCATCAATCACGGGTCTGTTTTTCAAAACCATATAGTAGAAATCTTCCCATCTTGCGGAACCGCCTCCGGGATTTTGCACCACAATCGGAACTTGTTTTCTGTCGGTTTTAATTTCCTCCGCAAGACTTTTTGCTCCGCCTTTTGGCACATACTTGGGAACTATGATTTTTATTTCATCATTGTTCAGCCCCACCGTGGTCTTGTCCGCCGGAACTTTCACTCCGTCCACATAGACAACGGATTTTTTATCCTCTCCCAAGTTAATGAAGTCCTTCCCCTTGATTAGAATGGGTATTCCTCCCTCTTCCGAAACTATGTTCGGGTTCACCGAGGTTATCTCGGGATTTACAATCGGAGCAAGAATCGTAAATCCGTCGGCAACGGTTGCTTTTCTCGTATCGGGATTTTGAACCGTAAGATCATAGGGATTATCCAATCTCGGTTGAAATTCGGGAGGCGAAGGAACTCTAAAAGTAAGCTCATAATTCGACTTTACAAAAACTCTGTGCCCCGTGAGCTTTCCTCCCTCGTTTTTATAAACGGTCATTATATTGAAAGTCTTTCCGTCATTTGTAAGGGTTGAACCTGTTTGACTAAAGCCCGAAGACGTCGTCACCTTATACTCTTCCGATTGTCCGTCGGTGATGACGGTCTCACCTGTGGTGTAGTTGGTTCTTAAGATGAAATATTTTCCGCCCTTTTCCAAGAATACTCCCGCCGCTTCTTCAGTTGCACGCACCGAATTTCCTTCGATTTTCACCAAGCTTTCGGCAGGAGCAAAGATACTCGCCTTGGGATTTCCCTGAGCGTCTTTGGAAGTGTATTCGTTTATATCCTTATCATCAAGTTTTATGATTGAACCTATAAGCCTCCAAACACCCGAACCGTTTATATCGCTTACGGTGGGGTCGGGAAGCACGAAGCTTGTACCGGTAACATTGATTAAGTCGTCTTTTTTACCGGAATGGGGCTGATAATTGGTTATGGAAAGCCCCTCGGTGGAAGTTTGTATATAAGTAAGGTAATTGAAAATTCCCACCGCTCCGTTTCTCGGATTTATTACGGCAACCTGATAATTTCCCACGGGTTTTGCAGGTGCGCTGAAGGTGATTATATTGTTTACGGGATCTCTCTTTGCATCGTTTACTTTTTTTCCTTCAATGTATAACTCGCAGTCCAAATCAAAGTTTTTTCCGATTGCCTTTAAATCTTTTGTGACTTCATTTGCAGGCACTATGGGCGAAGGCTGAATTTCAGTAATCTCAGGTCTTTCATTTCCCGACACTCTTATGAAAGTGATACGGTGCTGTGCATTTCCGAAAAAATTCTGGTCATTATCTATAATCGGGTCTGCATTTTTAATGGGGTTTTTTACCGTTGCCACTGTGGAGGGATTGTTAATCTGATTAGGATCGACGGATACGCCTTGAGGAATTGTTATCTTAATCGTATCTCCTTCCTGATCACCCTGATTTCCGGAAACCACCCGTCCTTTATTATAGACTTCTATAAAAGAATCCTTCCATGTGTGAGCGGGAGGAGCGCCTTCAAGGTTTTTATTGACTATGAACTGAGAACCCAAATCCACCAAAGGATATTTTATTTTCTCCACTCCGTTTTGGTCACGATAACGGTATTTCACGAAATTTTTTCCCGTGATATAGACTTCCAAGTTTGCAAGCAGTGTGTTGGAATCGTCTACAGGGAGTTTATCAGGAAAAATTCCTCCATCCTTAATCTCCGGAGTGAATAAAGTTTCCAGATAGTGGAATTGATATTTCCCGTTGGTTTTTTTCCAATTCGCATTTTTGGGATTTATCACTGCGGTGTCCTCAGGAGTAAGGAACGTACCGTCCATAAACTCGATTCTGGTCTTTGTGTAGATATTCACATCAGCCCAAGGATCTCCTTGGTGAGGAGAGGGAAGTCTTATTTGCAAAGTGTCCAAAGCTTGAGTAAAGGTGGAACCTGAAATAAAACTTACGGGTTCTCCTATATCTCCGGTAATCTCCCGCTTTATTGATTTAATATCTTTACTCACTCCGAAATAATCATACTTGCCGAGAGTTCCTCCGCTTTTAGGAGTATAGACGAGCGTGAGCTTGGGTGCAGGTGAATTGGGAGGAATAGGTTCTTCCGAAATGGTGATATCATAACCTTTTGTGGGTTTGAATTCCTGATCGGAGAGCGAGCCCAGGTTTATTCCGTCTATTTTCACATTCGTTCCCGCAGCACCCTCAAGAGGATCCATATTTACGATTTCCGCAAACGGGGTGTTTGTGACATAAAAGTCGGCAGGACTGTCTCCTATCGGAGCAACATATTCCGTTTCAACCAAAAACAAACTGTTAATCTGCTCGGACGGTTTATCCGTCACTTCATTGGTAAGCACGACATTATAATGCCCCGGATCTATGCCTTGAGGAACTTTTATGAAAAATCTGTCCTCGCCCGTCCCCTGATAATTCGGTGAATATTGTTCGTCCGAGGGCTTTACCATATTTTTTAGGTTGTACGCCGAAAAATTATAAATATCTGCCGTTTTGGGAATGAAAAATATGCTTATGGATTTTTCATCCATCAGCTTCCCTGCCAGTGTCACCTTGGTTTGAACAGGTCCTCTGTTGGGAAAAAACCTCACATTGGAGACTTTCAAATCGGCAATGACCGTCACCGAGTCCGGATAACGATGCTCGGAGGTGATTTTTACCGTTCCCACCGTAGCTTTATTTTTAAAGGACACTCCCACTGATCCTTGGATATTATTTCCTATATGTTGCTTAATCTCGGTGTCGCTTTTTACGGACGCAGGTAGTATGGGAACATTGGAATCCGATTTGAAAAAAATTCCCTCGGTGATTCCGTTTTTCACTTTCAAATAGTTTGAACCCGTCAAAACGACCTCATCGGTTTTCTTAAAGGGTTTTGTGGGATATTCAAAGCGGGGAAGATTTGTTGTAAGATCATAAGAAATCTCCGCCATTCCCTGCCCTGAAATCTTCAAGGTGTTTCCCACAAGATTTTTCACATCTTCTCCGGAAAGCACGGTTTCCGCAAATGTCGAGCCGGGTTTCGGTTTTAAGTCAATTATCTGTGTGCTGCCGTCTTTCTTCTCCAAGCGGAAAGTCGCCTTATCCAAGTTATCACCCGTGGCGTTTAGCACCACTTTGTCAAGTACGGCACTTCCCCCTTCTCTGCGATAGGTTTTGGTAATCTGAACCGTTTTCAGATCAACATCTCCCGGAGCCGCCGCCAGCTCCAAAGGCAGGCTCATTACCAAAACGAAAGCTGCCAAAAGTATTGCAATAAATCTTCTCATCTTCTACCTCTCTTTTACCACCACAAATATGCCTCCCTTATCCGAGAGAGCAACGGCTCTCTTAGTAAGTGAATCAAGTTTTGTTTCAAGAGCCTTAAAAATTCTTTCTTCCTCATCGTAACGATAAATCTTATATTTTTCGTCCGCTTCGCCTGAATATTTCAGAGAAACCGTCAAAAGCTCAAAATCAAAATTTTCATCGGAAATGGAGAAAAATTTGGATTTGATCGTATTTCCTTTAAGTTTCTTCTTCAAGTGCAACTGTTCCCCTTGAGACACTTCTCCTATATAGAGGAAAAGACTTGTCTTATCCTTTAACCTTGACTCCAGATTGCAGCACACTTTCTTTAGGGAATTTTTTGATACGGAGGAAAATTCCGCCCTGCCCTCCTTGGACGAGACGGTAAGCTTTTGATATTGTCCCGAAGGAAACTCAACCAACCTCTTTTGAGAACTTGAGCCTGTAAGTTTCTCCAAATCTATTTCAAAATTATCATAGGAGGTTTTCACTCCCTCTTTATCAAGAGAGTCGGGCTTGATGACCCTTACGGTGTCATCACTCTTATTCTTTAACTTCTCCACCTCAAGCTTATCGTCTTTTCGTTTGAACCAAAAGACTTCATTTGGAGGAATTTCCCCCCTCGGAACCACTGAGAATACTCCATACACCAATTCTTCGGAATATTCGCTTTTTTTCAGCTTGGTATTTGAAAGGATGATGTCATATAGTCCCTTTTGAAGTCTCGGATTGGCAGGAAGGAATATATAGAGCCTTACCAACGCATCTTTATCTTCATCACTCTTTCTTATAACGATCCTGTCGGGGACAAAAATTCTCCCCAAAACATCTCTGAAATAAACCGATGTGGTGTCGAATATCTTCCAATGCTTCCTCTCAAGTTCTTTCACGTCCATATCCATTGCAATCGGATATGCGGGATTATAATCTTCCGGCACCGAACCCTCATATAATCTTTCGTGCTTCGGAATTATATTCGTGCTAAATTCAAATACCGTCTTATAATTTCCGAGTCTGCTGTATCTTTCGGGCATTCCGTGCTTTCCATCGAGTCTGTATTCTGAAAGCTTGTTTTCTTCCACCACGACTTCATAGGTCTTGCCGGCTTCGGGTTTTCCGCTTAACGGTACCCAAAACACGACATTGCCGTCCGAACCCTTTTCCAAGTGAACCGAAGAGGAAGTATCAACCATATTGGTCTTTGACTGATCTTTTTTGTCATACATCACAACTCCCTCGATTGCCTTATCCACAGCCGCTATGGTATTTAGAAAATCTTTATACTTAAGTTGTATAAAATAGGTATCCTGCGGAAGATTTCCCGCAACATCGGATTTCTTTTCTTCCGAAGTTTCCTTATCTTTTTTAAGAACTCCTCCCGTATTCAGAGTCTGATAGTTTTCGAGAAGTTTAAAAAGCTCCGAGAACGAATTATGATCCTCTCTTTGCTCCTGCTTTGAAAACTTATAGAAATAGAAAAATTTCTTCTCTCTTTCGTTTTTATCTCTTGCCCTGAGCCTTTCTTCAATCAGCTTATCTCTGTCGGTTATGGAATTGTCGGTATCTATGAGAGAAGCAATCTTTCCCTCAACTCCTCTGACATTTTCCGCGGTGTAGGGAGTATTTAAAATATCTTTAAGAGTGTTTATCTTTGAACTGCTCTTTGAAACGCCAAGCAATTCCTTAACCAAAAAATCCAAATATGCTCTGCCGGTTGTAGTGCTGAGCTTGTCGCTGTTTGAAGAGTTATATTCCTCCACATAGTTGTTATAAGCCTCAACAATTCTTTCGGAAAATTTCGAAAGAATATCCCTAAGTGCATTTGACAGACCCGAATCCACACCGGTTCTGTCCTTTTGATTGAGAATGTAAACGCTTGTGGCTTTACCGGGTTTCATCGTTTCCACGTCCAAATACTGTGCACCGCTCTTGGGATAGGAGTCAATCGCATACGGACGGTCAACTATACCGAAGAAAAATTTTTCGGGAGAGGATTTTCCCGTTGCCGTTCCTGAATTTCTAAACGATACCTTGACATCATAAATGCCCTGCATATTCTTTCTTGCAAAGTTTTCTCCCTCTTCCCAAATCATCTGTCTTAAAGCTTCGATGGGAATATAGCCCTCAATCATTGAAGTGTTATCGAATTTCAAAGGATTAACACTTAGCTTTTCACCGCTTTCGGTATGCACATTAACTTTCTTGCCGTTATCTATGGTTATAGTCTTTCCGTTATCTCCGACAAGCTCAAGCTTATCTATGTTCTCCGTGAAATTAAAGCCGTATATTTTAACCTTTGGAAGTTTAAAGTAATACTCACCCTTATTTACAGCTTCCGTTCGGCTGTCTTCCACAATTTTCAACAATTCTCTAAGCTCTCCGTAATAATAGAGCTTTTTATTTTTGTAGAGGATTTTTCCCTGATATTCTTCATTGTATCTCCCCGACCTGTCAGGAAATCTCAACTCAAATTCATAAATTCCCGCACCGTCTTGAGACTGCTTGCTGCCTTCTACGGAGAAATAAAATGTCCACTCGCTTATTTTTCCGTCCTTTCCCGTCATTTCGGCACCCGCCCTTGACTTAATCGGAGATTGGAGTTTATCGGATTTCAAATTTCTCTTTTTGTCCTCTTTGGGGTTGTAGAGTTTCAATCTGAGCCTATGATCCATACCCGATTTCAAAGTACCGGACGGATAGACAATAAGGGTAGAGCGTTTCTCTTTACCGTTTCCGACTACTCTTTCTTCTATTCCGATTTTTGAAATGGGAATTGTGCCTTGAGCTATAAATTCGTTTCTCCCGCTCTTCTTTCCATAGGGGTTGGTCGTTTCATTATCCTTTACGGTGTAATATCCGTACTCGAGGACGAACAGCTCAGTCCATTCCCTGTCCATCAAACAAGGATTGATAACAATTCTGTCATTCATAGGAATCCTAATAGGTGAAGACGGCGAATACTTACGAGTTCCTCCCAACACAAACGCCGTATCTTTCCCGCTTGACAATTCCTCCGCATACGAAAAACTTTCGCCCTCCGTGCTTTCAGACCCAAGAGGTGATTTTTCGTTTTTAATCTCCTTTTCATCTGAAATCCTCACGGGAGAGAGAGATTTAACCGTTCCGTCCGCCGCTGTCCAGATAATATCGTTTATAGGCTCTGAAAGAGTGCGAAAAGGTTCCGACTCTTCTTTGGTGTCATTGCTTCCCACTCTGATCAATGAAAGGTCGTCAAGTCTTATTCTATACGCATTATACGGAAGCAGATTATGCTTGGGTTTAATCGCAATCGCATTATCTTTCAATTCTACGGACTCTATCGGCACTTCTTCTTCAGCTCCGCCCACGGAATTGCCGTTTGAATCGTACTCAATCAGCAGGTCGGAATTTTCGGAATAGCCGTTTGAGTCGTATTGCATCTTTTTAACAGCTTTGGGGATTTTGTAGAGACGGAAATATTTTGAAAGATCCCCCTCTTTCGAAACTGCGATTTTTAGAAAATCTTTTATCTGGTCGTCTTTTCTATCTTCGTTGTCATAAAAGGTGAGATAAATCCTGCCGTCCGGTTTAAGTTGGGTTCGTTTCCACTCAAGTCCGGAAGAATCGGGGTTTTCACTGTCGCAAACCTTTGTGAGATCGTCCATCGATTTTGAAAGAGTCTTTTCAACAATGCTCGACCAATGACGCTTAAAACCTATAGTTTCCCTGCTCGTTATGAAGCTTAGCTTTATTTGAGGATTGGTTATTGAATAATCATTACCGCTATGCTCCAAAGCTCCTTCTTCAATCATAACCTTATATGCAGTGTCGAATCTCAAAAGATTGCTTCCCTTTTGCAAATTCCCCAAATCGAAATATAGGGAATCTCCCTCCGCAAATACGGATTTTGCCTTATCCAAGGCAAAGGTTTCCGCATCGGAAGTAAGCTTTATTTTCGACAAATCCCTGACTTTTACGGGCTTTGAAAATCTTATTTTAATCATAGGATTTCTGGTGAGCCGTCTCTCTCCAAACTCTATACTCACATTCCCCTTGCTGTCATATAAGACTTTGGGCCACTCAGTCAAGGGGTAATGCGGAGCATTTCTATCAATATCTTTCACTTTGGAAAGATCCGATAAATCCGAAAGCTTCGGGTCAGCTCTCTTTGTCCAATCCGCCAATACTTCCAAGATGTAATTTTTGTTTTTACAAGTTTCTTCCACATAGCCGTTATAAATCTTCAGTCCGTCATATTTCTCATACTCCGCAGAAGAAAGAAGATATACGGCATTCGGTTCAATGCTTATCTTATATGATTTGGTGTCGTTTAAGTCTATGTCCGGCGAGGTGCTTCCTCCGACATTTGCTTTCTTTTTTATGATGAGTTTATTTCCAATTGCGGAAAATGAAAATCTGTTGACATCAATCTTATTTCCGCTGCCTCCGTCTACAGGATTTTCTTCAACCGAAAAATAATATTCAGGCTTCAGAACTGCAGAAGGATTGAGAACGATTTCGTCAAGGAAAAAGAGCGTAATCTCGTCTTTTTCAAAATCAATCAGCTGCCCTTTAACCCGTTCTTTAGGGATAATTATGTCTTTCACAACACCATCATAAGAACCGGTGGCAAAATTAAACTTAACTTCCTTTGAACGATCCCCTCCCTTTTCCTGAAAGAAATCTTTTGGGAAATTTATATAATAGTGCGTGTTCTCCATAAGCTGCTCGGAGTCCGCACCGCCCCCGTTAATTTGAATCTTCACTTTTTTGGGAATATCTCCGCTCTTTTCGCAATAGAACTTTGCCTTGGTAAGTTCTTTTTCAACACCGTCCTGTTTGTAAAAAAGCTTGACTCCTAAGACCTTTTCGCCGTTCAGATAGGACGGGTTTATATAAAACTCGGGGTTATTCACATTCGCTTCGATTTCTTTCACTGCGGGGTTAATTCCCTTATCTCCCGCAAAAATTTCTTTCCCGTCCGCTTTCACACTGACTTTCGGCGACAATTCACTTCTCATTCCGGTTTTGAAATTTATGGAAATCTTGCTGCGATTGGTATATGTCGAGGCAAGAATATAATTCACCAAATCGGTTCGGGTTTCCTCATTTTTGAGATTAAGGCAATTCATAGAAATTTCCAAGGCATAGTCTTTGTTTTGAAGCAGAGAAGATTTTGCATACCTAAAGTCCAACACAATCTCCCTGCTGCCGTCAACCAGACGCACTCCCCTTTTCAATCCCTCTTCATCAAAGTATTCTCCAATATTTTTTTTATCCAGAAAAGTATTCGCTTTAAATTCCTCAAGCACTTTTTCCGTATCCGGCTTTTTTCCGTCATTATTGGACAGCCTGTCCGAAAGAACATAGGGCTTTTTGAGCGAAAGAGTTATTATAGGACGGAGCTCAATATCCGCCTGATTTTTTGAAGGATAAGTTCCCTCCAAAAGATCCTTTTCGCTCACATAGTTTCCTCCTCTGACTTCAATTTTCGCGTAAGAGGGAAAACTCCCCAAAAAAATTGCAATCAACAAGATCCAACTGATAATTTTTTTACGCATAAAAAACCTCCCACAAGTTATTCCCAATAAGTATATCACAATTAAGCCATTCATACTTTTTTATTTCACTTAGTTAAAAAAAAATAAGCAATCACACCTAACCTATACCAATCAATCAAACAAGTCAAAAAAACTTCCGACAGTTTTTTTTAATATGTCTTACGGAATAAAAAAAAGAATTGCATTATGATATCGAAATCATCTTGCAATTCTCTTTTTTATTTATGAAAAATATTCCACTCCTCCCAAAAATATCGGCTGAGGTTCTACATTCGGAATATTTTTATAAGTGCCGTAGGTTATTCTCTCGGAGTGACCCATCTTTCCCAAAATTCTTCCGGTTTTATCCGTCAAAGCTTCGACAGCCATAAGAGATCCGTTGGGGTTGAAATTTATATCCATAGTGGCATTGTCGTCAAAATCCACATATTGCGACGCTATTTGTCCGTCGGCTATCAGTTCTTTCATAAGCAAGTCGTTTGAAATAAATCTTCCCTCACCGTGGCTTATTGGCATTTTATAAACTTCTCCCAAATTCATTTTTGCATACCAAGGGGAAATGTTCGAGGATATTCTAACATTCACCATAACGGCTTGATGATGACCTATTGAATTATAAGTCAGGGTAGGAGAATTTTCATCAAGTGCGGAAATCT
Source organism: uncultured Tissierellia bacterium (assembly GCA_963552605.1). GTDB lineage: Bacteria > Bacillota > Clostridia > Tissierellales > Peptoniphilaceae > CAUVKI01. The sequence goes on along the minus strand of CAUVKI010000005.1, from coordinate 53,665 downwards.
TTCCATAAGGAAGAAGTCCGAGCTTAATCAAAGTTTGAAATCCGTTGCAAATCCCAAGTATCAACCCTTTCTTTTCATTAAACTGATAATTCAAAGCTTCCTTTATTCCGGGATTTCTAAAGCAGGTTGCAATGAATTTTGCAGACCCCTCGGGTTCGTCTCCGGCACTGAAACCTCCCGGAATCATAACAATTTGAGAGCTTTTTATTTTTTCGGAAAGCTTTTTGACGGATTGTTCTATGTCGGAAGCAGTACGGTTTTTGAATAAAAATATTTCGGTTTGAGCTCCTGCACGGTCAAAGGCATTTTTGGAATCATACTCAGAGTTTGTACCCGAAAAAGCGGTTATAAGCACCTTGGGTTTTGCAAAGCTTTCTCCTTTTATAAAAACTTTTTTGTCATAAGAAAGGGTTTTAACCTCCCTTTTATCTTCATTTTCTTTTGATAAAAACACACCCTCCAACGGAGCTTCCCATATTTTTTTCAATTCTTCAAGCGAGATGTTCAAATCTTTATAGTGAATAATTCCGTCATCTGAGGTTTCCCCTATTTTTATGAAGCCATCTCCCAAATCTTCGTCGCTTTCAACTATAAACGAGCCGACCATGGGAATAAAAAGTTTTTCCTCCGAAATATCCAGCGAAAAACCTATCATATTTCCGAATGCCATATTGGAAAGAGTTTCCGCAATTCCTCCGTTTCTAACAGTGGAAACGGATTTAAACTTTCCGTCGGATATAAGCTTGAGGTTTCTTTTAAGTAAATCAAAATCGGGCAAAAGAAATTCATTCAAATTGGTTTCCAAAAGGTATAGCGAACTTCCCCCGCCTTGCAGAGAAGCCGTTGTGATTTTAGAGAGTTCGGAAGTTGAGGCGGCGAAAGAAACAAATGTGGGAGGAACGTCCAAATCCTCAAAAGTGCCGCTCATCGAATCCTTTCCGCCTATGGAGGGAGTTCCCAAACTCATCTGCGCTGTCAAAGCTCCCAAGAGCGCTGCTGAAACCTCTCCCCATTTTTTCGGATTATCTTTGAGCTTTCCGAAATACTCTTGGAAAGACAGTCGTATTCTTGAAAGATCCGCTCCGTAGCAGGCGAGTTTTGCTACCGAATCCGCCACGGCAAAAACTGCCGAATGGTAGGTTGAAAGTTCTCCCAGATAAGGATAAAATCCCGCCGCCATTACCGAACAGGTTCGGGTTTCGCCGTCAATCACGGGAATTTTACTCACCATACCCACTTCTTCCGTAAGTTGATATTTTCCGCCGAGAGGCGCCAACACTGTTCCGGCTCCAACGGAAAAATCAAATCTTTCTTTAAGTCCTTTTTGAGAAGCTGCATTTAAGTCGGATATTGCATTAAACCACCGAGTTTTTATATCTCCACCTTTTCCAACAAAGTATTTGTTAGGAACGGAAAATGATAAATCTGCAGTTTGAGTATTTTTGGCTCCGTTGGTATCTAAAAATTTACGAGATATATCGCAGATTACTTCTCCCTTATAGGTCATTCTCAGCCTTTCGGAATCCGTTACGTGAGCAACTTTTACGGCGCTTAGATTTTCCTCATTTGCAAGGGATATAAATTTTTCGCAATCCTCTTTTGAAACCACTACTGCCATTCGCTCCTGAGACTCCGAAATAGCTATCTCCGTTGCGGTTATTCCTGAATATTTCAGGGGAACGGCGTCCAAATCTATATCCAACCCCCTTGCTAATTCGCCGATTGCAACGCTCACCCCTCCGGCACCGAAGTCATTGCACTTTTTAATAAGCTTTGTGGCATCGGGATTTCTGAAGAGCCTCAAAATCTTTCGTTCTTCAGGAGCATTGCCTTTTTGCACTTCCGCACCCGAAGTTTCGATTGAACTTTCGGTTTGTTTCTTGGAAGAACCCACCGCTCCGCCAAGTCCGTCCCTTCCGGTCTTCCCCCCCAAAAGCAGCACTACATCTGTCGGAGAGGGTTCTTCTCTTCTTACCATATCCTTTCTAACCGCACCGATTACCGCGCCAAGCTCCAACCTCTTAGCTTCATACCCCGGGTGATAATATTCTCTTACATAACCTGTTGCGATACCTATCTGATTGCCATAGGAACTATATCCCGCTGCGGCGGTGCGGGTGAGCTTTAACTGAGGAATTTTTCCCTGTCGGGTTTTTGAAACGGGTACGGTAGGGTCTGCCGCACCGCTTATTCTCATCGCCTGATATACATAGCTTCTTCCGGAAAGGGGATCTCTTATAGCTCCGCCCAGACAAGTTGCCGCTCCTCCGAAAGGCTCTATCTCGGTCGGGTGATTATGAGTTTCGTTCTTAAACATCATCAGCCACGGTTCTTTTTCTCCTTTATGATCCGTTTCTATTTCAACGGAGCAGGCGTTTATCTCTCCGGAAATTTCCTGATCTTCCAACAATCCCCTTTTTCTATGGGCTTTTGCGGCAATGGTTGCCATATCCATAAGTGAGATAGGGCGCTGCTTATCTGCATACACTTCATCCCTAAGAGAAATATATTCCGTAAAGCTGTCAGCCAAGGGCGAAGCGCCGTAGAATTTAAGATTTGTCAAAACCGTTTCAAAAGTCGTGTGGCGGCAATGGTCCGACCAATAGGTATCAAATATTTTTATCTCGGCTTCTGTCGGATCTCTGTCCTCTTCATTGGCATAATACTTTTGTATAAGCTTGAGATCTTCAAAAGACATAGCCAATGATTGTCTGTCTGAAAAATTTTTAAGTTCTTCGCCGTCAAGCGTTCTAAATCCTGTGAAAACTTCCGTTTTTTCTCTTGAAACCGACATATCCTTAAAGGAAGAAGGCATTGTGAGAGGAGCCTCCTCGGAGTCGGTGGGATTTATCATATATCTTTTTATTTCGGAAAATTCATCATCACTAATCTCTCCTTCAAGAATAAAGACCTTCATCGAGCGCACCGATACTTCCGAACCTGTCAATATCCTTACAGCCTGTTCCGCACTGTCCGCCCTCTGGTCATACTGTCCCGGCAGAAATCTCATTCCGAAAACCCTTGCGTCATTCGGTATATCAAAATCCCCCACCTTGACTGTATCCACGGACGGTTCGGAAAACACTGTACTAAGGCTTGCTTCAAGTTCCTCGCTTGTGTGACAGTCCATATAATACACATTTAAGAGCCTGACATTCTCTAATCTTGACACGCCCAAATCTTCCCTGAAATTTTTCAAAAGCCCTCTCGCCTCAACGGCGAACTCAGACCTCTTTTCAGAAATTATTCTATCCACAACAATCCCTCCTTTTTTCACATTATAACACAATACAAAAAAAGCGGATTAAGATTAGGATATTTTCCATTACGAATAGGTTTGTTTGAAACTTATTTCTAGGGTGTGAGCGTATAAAAAAAGGACTGCTTTAAGCAGCCCTCTCTCTTAGTGCAAAACGACCCCGACTTCTACTTCTATGAACTCAAAGGAAATTTTGGGATCGGTCGCAGTCTCAACTTTAGACTTCACAATAGCAACCAATTTTTTCCCACTAGTGTAGGATGAAAGGTCGCTCACCACAGTTCCGTCAAGTCTCCATTCTATGTCAACAACCCATTCCTTACCTTTAGAATCTTTCTTGGTCATCAATTCTCCGGTATTTTTATAGAGAACCTGAGCGAATTTGGGAAGCGCTTTGCTTAACTCCGATTTTCCGATAACGATTTGAGGAACGGCTTTTTCGTCTACTATTGATGAAGAATAAGCCTCTTTTCCGTTTTTGTCGTTAAAGAGCAGCAAACTCAATTCGCTATTATTAAAGTCCTCATATACATGGATATCAACATATTCAACCGTTTCATTTCCATTCTCATCGGAAACTACCAACGAAAGCTTGTAGTTCCCTTTTGTAACCTTGTAGGGAAGTTCCATTCCGTCAATGATGGCACGAATTTTTGAGGTTAAGTCCCCGTCCTTGGTGTCATAAGCTTTCACACCTTTTTCAATCAGCAAATCCATCGTAAGAACCGTGCCGTCCTTAATATCCAAAGCTCCGGGAGTTTGAATGACGGGCTTGGTCATATCTTTTTCTTTGAAAAAGAGCATTGTCTGATTGCCGCCCAAGGGGTCGCTGTAAGTCACAAAAAAGTCTTTTTTCGGTTCTTCGCCAAGTTTCAAGCCGGGGTCAACCGTCATTACAATTCTGTCGCTTAAGTTGGTTCCGTCCACTCCGATAAGCTGAACCATTTTTCTCAAAAGTTCTTCAGTGTAAACTATTTTTTGGCGTCTTACTTCTTTTCCCTCAAAGGGCATAAACTCCGAACCGAAATAGAAATTTGCCACACCTCCGTTAGACTCAAAGAATTTCTCAAGCTTAGCCTTTTCATTTATAAAATCGGCTTCGGTAGAATTTTTATCATTCAAAACCTTTTTTGCTCCCACCAAAGCGTTGCTTATGCTTCGGTAGAGAGTGGAGTCTTTAGGAAGGACGGAAATCTTACTTTGAAGAATTGCCATCACTTCTCTAAGAGAAGATTTTGCAGCACTTTCTTCAGTGGGCAAGGTGTAATCAAAGCCCGAATATGCTTCCGATACTCCTTTAAAGGAGAGCAAAAGCATCAGCGCTGATAATAGAAAAAGTATTTTTTTCATCATAACCTCCTACGGCATTCTGTAAACGCCGATCGTTCTATTGATTTTGCGAGATGTCCCCGCTTCCGAAACGACAAATTGCAGGAAAGTCACTCCCTTGGGCAAGTTATCGTAAGAGAAAGAGCCTTTATACACGGTGTGCCCGTTTTCAAAAACCTTGTCTTCAAGAGATAACTGCTTATAGAATATTTGCTCTCCGCTTCCCAAAATCTGCACTGAAATCTCATTTATCATGCTGTCGTCAGCTAAGGTATAGTTGAATGAAACAGATCTTGAATTCAGCTCTCTGGGAGCCATCTTGACATTGAAATCAGGTGCTTTCTTATCTATGTGGATTGAAAGCCCTATCTCCCCTCTTCTCCCATCCTTATTCACGGCACTTACAGTAAGGGTGTAGTAATTGCGTCCGTCTTTAGGCATAGGCATTTCTCCCTCAAAGAACAAGGACATAGCGTCATAAATCACGCCTGCATGAGCCCTCTTTTTGAAATGCTTTTCCTTTATAGCCGATTTCTCAACCGTATAAACGGGAGATGCAGGCTCTCTTGTAATGGGATTTTGGAATACAAGCTCCACCCTGTCAAGCTCTTCAGGAGTGGTATAGAGCACATTTCCTCTGAATTGCAACATACCATTTACAATTTCAGGATCTTTTTGAGGATTTGTCTCGGGATCATTCTCCGAAATATACCAATAGTGATAGGGTTTATCCATAGCAACTATGGGATATTTTCTGTCCTCGACTTTCGGATACTCGTGAGGTTTTTGAGGTTCAACTTTCAGTTCTTCAAGTTTCACCAACACCTCTCCTTTCTCCAATTCACTGAAATCAGAGATATTTACAGAGAATTTTTGAGGTTCACCTTTTTTAGGAGATATCGCAGAGGCTTTTTTCCTAAAATCCTTGCCCCCAACCATAAAGGTTTCAAGCTTAAACAAACTTCCGCCTTTTCCGAGAGCCGAAATACTTCCGCCCGAACCGACAACCACATCTTTCCTCTCTCCGGGCTTGATAATGAACTTATCGTTATCCTTCTTGTCCTCTTTGCCTTTTTTGGTATTCACAACAACTTCCAAATCCGCATTGGAATCTTTGGAATTTGTTATAGCATAGCTTGATTCCTCTCCATTTACTTCCAAGAACTTCGATGAGAAGTTTCCTGCCAAATCGGAAACATAAAGCATAACTTCTTTTGATTTTGCAAATTTTGTGATATCAACTTTTACTGTCGAGCCGTTCTTATAAGCTTCAATGCTCTTATTCGATTCTTCTCCGATAAGATCGAAATACTTGCTATGACGCTCCTTATTGTCATCATACTCCCAGTCTGTAAGTGAATATTTTCCATCACTTTGTGAGACTTCAACTTCCTTTCCGAGAGAACCGTCGCTGTTTACAGCTTGAAGTCCAAACCTGTCAACTAAAGTTGAATCGGAAAGTTTAAACTCCACAAGCTTCTTTCCGTTTTCTTCGATAAGCTTAAAGTTTTCTATAATCGGATTTTGTTGATCACTAAGCAGCGGCAATTCAACCGTTTGCCTTTCTGAAATCGAAGGGTCGTTAAGCTTAGCCGAAAGTCTTAACCTAGAAACTTCTCCATCTTTCGCATAAGCCAGAGAATTTCTTGCAAATGTCGCGTTACGCATCGAAGCACCCGGATAAGCTTTTCGCTCTCCATCACTGCTATAGAACATCGACTTAAAGTTGCCTTCAGAATCAAGCTCCTCTATCTTTACATCTTCAGCATTTCTCATGACAACAAAATCAATTTTAAGAGTAATCTTACCGTTCTTAGCCTTGCAAAGGTCCGGATTCCACACATAGTATTTCTTTTTGTCTTTTTCAAATACTTTCAAAGACTTATTTTCGGGATTCCTGACCTGTGCCTCACCTTCCCACACATTATAATCAATGTTTTGAGGGGTCTCATCTTTTGCAAGTTCATGAGGGAACTTGTCAAAAATTCTCGGTGTATTCCAATTTCCGTAGAAAGCAAGGAAAGGCACTGTGAGATCCGAATCTTCCGAAGAAGTTGCAATCAATCTTATAAACCCTTCAACAAAAGCATTCTCCCCAATTTCATCTTTTGAAAAATCAATCGGGACTTGAACTGTAACAGTTTCTCCTGCAGGGATTACAACCGTTTGATTAACAAAACCGGACTCAAAATTCATATCTTCCGACTTTTCGGTGATTATCTTTGAATCAGTGTAAAGTTCGCTGTCTGCAAGCTTATCTTTCAAAACGATAAGGTTTCCTCTAAAACTCTTAACTTCATTTGAATAATTCGTGATTTCCAAATTTGCCGTGAGTTTTTTCTCGGAAGTTGACTTAAACTCAACCTTTTCATCTTTTGTGGTGTCAGCTCCGCCGGTTGCTCTGATTAAAACTTCATTCTTTACGGCATTGCTCAAAGACACAAGCCCTGCGCCTTGTCGTCTTACATTGTAGTAAGTTGCTTGAGGCTCTTTTTGAGGAACTGCCGTGTTCATCATTATAAGTCTTACAAATTCTTCCTTGCTTGCTCCGCTCTTGAGTGCGGGCGTATGGAAGACGGACTTTTCATCGTTTACGAACTGCGAAATTATGGCTGCAACTCCTGCAATATGAGGAGATGCCATAGATGTTCCGCTCATCGTCTGATAGAGATTACCTTCATCTGCTGAGTAAATTACTCCTCCGGGAGCGGAAATCTCCGGCTTAATTCTCAAATCGGGAGCAGGACCCCAAGATGAAAATCCCGACATCTTCATTGAGTTCGCATTCTTGTCGATTCCTTCTTTATTCGCTTCAAACACAACTTTCACATCGTTGATATGTTCAAGCAAAAACTTTCCGTTTTCTGCAGTGATTGAGCAGAAGGGAAATTCCTTAGGCACTGCATCCGAACCCATTAAAATAGTTCCGGGTTGATTATTATAGAGGATCGCACCCTTTGCACCCATTTTATGAGCTGTAAGTCCCATATTCGAGAAAGTTGCGCCACCCCTTTTGATTAGAGCTACTTTTCCCTTTAAATCTTTGCCTTCAAAGCTTTCAGGCGAACCGTTCCCGCACTCTACAAGCTCTCCCGCTTTTATCTCAAGGGAGAACGGAGTTGTTGAGCTTCCGAGCAGGTAGCCTATATTTCTGACCCCTCCGGAAAATGAAGCTTTTGCAACATTCGTTACCATACTCGTATTCTCGGTGGACGCCACAGCGCTTGCCCAACTTGAAAGAGCCGGAGAACTCGAATTTGACAAATCGGGATTTTCTTTTTTTGCATAAAGCAAGCCGTATTCTCTTCGTCCCTCATAAGGAGTTGCATTATTACCTTGAGATACCGCAACAAACACACCCGCAGCCCTTGCGTTTCTGAAAGCCACATTTATAAGAGAGTCATCTCCTTCAACAAATCCGGCTCTTGAACCTAGAGACATATTTATGGAGTCGCAACCAAGTTTAATTGCGTCCTCTATGGCTCTGACCTGTGCATCAGTAGGAGTGGAGACCATAGTGACATCTTGCGAAAAAACTTTAAGGATTGCAAGCTGAGCATGAGGAGCAACACCCCTGATAGGAGGGATTTCTCCTTTACCCTCTTTGGCGTTGGCTCCGATAATTCCCGCAACATGCAGTCCGTGTCTTGAACCGTATGAATCCAGCAGCGAATCTGCAGTCATATCCTGATAGTTGAAAACATAGGGTACTTTGCTTGAAACATACTTTCCGGGTAAACCTTTCTCTCTTATCAGAGCATTCATCTCGGCTTCGGTATATTTCACTTCCACTCCCTCATCTAATGAGAAAGCGTTGTGGTTAATATCAAATCCGGTGTCCAAGATGCCTACAAGAGTTCCCTCTCCCCTATAGCCGGTTTCATTCCAAACTTTTTGTGCTCCGATAATGTCTACAGAAGCATAGAGTTCGGGAGTTGCCCCTTTGTGATCAGGAGGATTTCCACCCTTTGTAGGCTTAACATCGGGAGGAAGATATCTTTGAGCTTCATGAACTCTCTTTACTCCCGGAATTTTTGAAATTTCTGTTAAGTATTGTCTTTTTACTTCAATCGAAAATGCTGAAACAAGGGTATCCATTGAAAAAAGTTCATTAAACGGAATACCGAGTTCTCTCATTTTTTGCTTCACCGAAGCTTCGCTTGCAGCGATCTTTTCAGCCGCAGCTTCTCCGGCTAAGATAGCCGGCTCATCCTCAAGCTCGACTATCACTCTTAAGGTTTCGGAATTTCCAAAGACCGGTTTTTTTACGGTGCTTTGAGAATTATCCACTCTTTCTTTCACAGCCTTGACGGCTTTTTCTCTGGAAGTTTCCGCACCGGCTCCCAAAACCGGAGAACTAATCGGAAACGAAAGCAATACAAGAACGATTGCCAACGCCAAAGAAATGATTTTGTTTCTTCTCATAAACAAACCTCCTTTATTTATTTGAAGCAAATTCTATCACACTGCAAATGAAAAATAAACACCTAATACAAAATCAATTTTTTTTATTCACACCTACATTAAAATTTTAAGTAAAATCGTAGCGGTAATTGATAGTGATTACAAATTTAAAAAAAACTCAACCATAATGCAATTGAGTCGGAAATATAAGACGAGTTTAAAAATCACCATATGCCATACAAACATTTTAAAATTTGCAGCGAGACGCAAAGAATTTGAAAAACAAAAAAAGAGCCGTATATTCGGCTCTTCTTTGTTTTATTCCTTCGCCCGATAAGCGCAATATATTTTGTCATACTTTGAAAAAAATTTTCAAATCCTTCATAGCCAAAGCTCTATGGCTGATTTTATTTTTGATTTCGTCCGAAAGCTCTCCGAAGGTTTTATCAAAACCCTCGGGGATAAAATAGGGGTCGTATCCAAATCCGTTTGAACCTCTTTTTTCAAACGTTATATTTCCCCTGCACCTTCCTTTGAAATATTTTACACTTCCCAAAGCATCAATTAAGCAAATCACACTGCGATATTCCGCACAGGTGTCTTTCTTTTCTCTTAGGGATTTTATGAGGAGAGAATTATTTTCTTCATCTGAAGCTCCCTCTCCTGCAAATCTTCTTGAATGAATCCCCGGTGCCCAATTCAAGGCTCTCACAAAAATCCCCGAGTCCTCCGAAAGAACATATATGTCTTCTTTGATAAGTCCTCTTTTATTGAGTTCCGATAAGAGACTTTCGGCTTTTATGAGCGCATTTTTTTCCAAAGTATCTCCATTCTCTTCCGGCTCAAAATCAATTCCCAGTTCAAGCTTTGTTTTCACTTCGACTTTTTCACCCAAAATTCTCTTTATCTCTCTGACCTTATCTTTGTTGCCCGTTGCAAGAATTAAGCTCATCTACTTCCTCCCGAATTCTTTGAGATATCTGTCGATTCCGTAGGCAATCGCTTCGGCAAACTTCTCCTGTATTTGGGGAGTAACCAGTCTTTTTTCGTCTTCCACATTGGTCATATACCCAAGCTCAATGAGCATTGCGGGCATCTTGGTGTATTTTATTACAACATAGGGTCTGGTGGCGGAGGAGAGTCTTTTCTTTAAACCGGTGCGCTTTGCCGCCTCTTCGTAAATATATTGCATAAGATGTTTTTGATTTGCTCTGCCGATTGCTTCTTCATTCGGTTTATAATAAAAGGCCTCTATTCCGTTTATATTATGTTTATTCCCGTCAATGCTGTTTGCGTGAATGCTTACGAACACATCCGCACCTGCGGAATTGGCAAGCTCCGGTCGTTGGAATAATTCGATATGAGTATCACCCTCTCTGGTCATCATCACCCTATAACCCATTCCCTGTAAAATCTCTCTGACTTTAAGCCCCACGGGAAGCGTCACATTTTTTTCCAACGTACCTGTCTTATAGCCTCGGCAGCCGGGATCTTTTCCGCCATGTCCCGGATCAATCCAGACAAGGAAATCTGAGGCATTGCCCGTAAAAAGTCTTTCCGCCTCAAGCACAAGTTGTGAAGATATTGGAGGAGAAAGCACTTTTAATTGAACCTCTTTTTCAAATTTCAATGTCATAACCTTTTCATCAATTCCGTCCTCCAATGCGACATTTTTTATAAGCCCCGTCATTTCCACGCTTCCATTGGGAATATCCAAAGCGTCTTTCGGAAGATGAATTGTAAAGAGTTTTTGCTCGGAATTATATTCAGTAGTATAAGAAATTTCTTTCGGGAAATTTAGCGTAAGAGTGAGAGAGTTGCCTTTAAATTCGGTTCTTATGATTGAGAGCAGAGAATTTTTGGGAGCCAAAAGCAAATCAGCCCCTTTTTGAATTACCTCAAAATCCGGATTTGCTCCTTCTTTGACATCAAGCACCACCCTTACAATTTTTTCCGCTTCGCTTCCTCCCTCGGGCGTAAACTGAGATATCCTGACTTGGGATATATCTCCTTGAACATAAGGGTAGGTCTTTTGATTAAGACTGTTAAAATAAGCGTCCTTTATGTCCGCAACTATTCGGGTCGGGTTGTCAAGCTTTAATAGATTATATTTTGCCTTTCCCGCACCCTTTATTAAAAAACCTCCTCCCTCAAATTCGCTCACTCCGGTCACTACGACCGTTCCCCCCTCGTGGACTTCCGGCTTTACCGCCGCTTCCGATCCCACATGAATGGCAAGCACCGAGCCTTTAGGTTTAAGTTGATAGGGAGTTCCATTTTTTATCTTCATTGTAAATGTAAGCTCGGAGGAATTTTCTTTCATATGTCTAAGTTCCACCGAACCTATATTTGAGGTTTGAGAGGCTTGTATCTCTGAGAGGTAATCTTTAGGATATACTCCGTCTCTCGTATCGCTAAGAGTTATCTTAAGAAGCCCTGAATCTTTTTCGAAAGTTTCGGTGAACTTAATTTCCTTTGCGGCTTTGAGAACAAGCAACTCATTTCCCACCGCCTCTTCGGAATAGTATATGCTTAAGATTTCATTTAAAGCTTGGGGAGGAGTTTTATTTTCCTGATTTTCAGATTCCTCCGATTTGGAAATTCTATTTACGCTTGCCGAAAGATTTTTTTCGTCCCAACTTACATCATACTTTAAAACCTCGGAGATAAATCTCAAGGGAACCATTGTCCTTGCATCTTTGTCCGGAAAGATAACAAGCCTCGGTTTTGCATTTTCATCAAGAGTTTGTGCGGCACCGTTAACGGTTACTTTTTTAGAGTTTATTTGCAATACTATTTTTGAGTTGGAGTCTGAAAGAGTTACTTCCTGCGTATCGTTATTCCAACCCACCTTGAGATTATAATATTCGGATAGCGCTCTCAAGGGTACTAAGGTTCTGTTTGAGAGCAAAACGGAAGGCACTAATGAGGGAAGTTCCTTATTATCGACCATAACGGGAACCGTGGATACCGTGTGAGACTTGCCGTTTATTTTTATTTTTATCTTATCCGACGCACCCGCATAACTTAAAAATGATATTAAGAAAACCAAAAGCACACAGACTAAGATGTATCTCCTCTTCATATTTGCTCCAACATCTCCGTCATAAACTCATTGACCAATTTGGGATTGGCTTTGCCTTTGCTTTGCTTCATAACCTTTCCTATCAGAAAACCTAAGGCTCTATCTTTTCCGTTCTTGTAGTCCTCAATGGACTTGGGATTTTCCTTAAGCACCTCCGATATAACTTCTCTTATTGCCGTTTCATCGGAAACCTGTGATAAACCTTGTTCCTTTATTATCTCCTTTGCACTTTTTCCGGAGATCGACATCTCGCGCAGCACCTTTTTTGCCGTGTTATTATTTATCTCTGAAGTCTTTACGAAGTAAAGAAGCTCCGCAAGAGTTTCCGGGGTGATGGAGAGTTTTGTTATATCCTTTTCCTGTTCTCCCAAAATCCTAAGCACTTCGCCCGAAATCCAATTTGCAGTGAGTTTTGCATCTTTTGTGAGGGAAAGAGTTTTCTCATAGAATTCGGATAACTCCTTTGAAGCGGAAAGCACTCCCGCATCATATGCGGAGAGGGAGAAGTCTTTTATAAATCTTTCTTTTTTTGCCGCCGGAAGTTCGGGGAGAGAGTTTTTTATCTCCTCTATCCATTCCTTCGGCACAAAGAGAGAAAGCAGATCACTTTCGGGAACATAACGATAGTCCGTGGCGGTAACTTTTTTTCTCATCACTATCGTTTCTCCGTTCACTTCGTCCCAGCGTCGGGTCTCCCTCTCCCCCGTCTGCTGATTTTTTAAAAGAGCTTCGTGGCGGTTTTTTTCATACTCCATTGCCCTCACGACTGCACGAAACGAGCCTAAGTTTTTCACTTCCGTGATAGCCGTTTTTGTTCCGGCACTTAAATCCTTTACATTGATATTCACATCACATCGCAAAGAACCCTCTTCCATTTTTCCGTCGGACACTCCGATATATTTCAATATGCTCCTAAGGCTTTCCATAAAAAGCCTTGCTTCTTCGGAAGTGGAAATTTCCGGCTTCGTAACTATTTCTATCAGAGGAACTCCGCAGCGGTTATAATCCAAAAGACTCTCATCTCCAAGGTGAGTGGATTTTCCCGTATCTTCTTCAATGTGTATGCGTTCAAGATGAATTTTTTTTGCACCGTTTTTTGTTTCTATCTCTATATATCCTCCCTCGCATATGGGAGTTTCATCTTGCGTGATTTGGTAGCCTTTAACCAAATCGGGATAGTAATAGTTTTTTCTGTCCATTCTCGTGTGCTGTGAAATTTTGCAGTTTAGAGCAAGTCCCGCTCTTATCGCAAATTCCACGGCTCTTTTGTTCACCCTCGGGAGAGTGCCGGGCATTCCCATACAAATCGGACAGCAGTTTGTGTTGGGCTCAAGTCCGAACTCGTTTTTGCACGAGCAATACATCTTTGATTCGGTCAAAAGCTCACTGTGAATTTCAAGTCCCACTATTGTTTCATACATCATATTGCTCCTTCCAGCGCCATTGCCGCATCAAAGAGAGTATAATCCTTAAAACGATCCGCCATAAGCTGACAGCCCACGGAGAGTTCTCCCACTTTCCCCACAGGAACGCTTACTGCACAAATTCCCGCTAAATTTACAGGAACCGTATACACATCGGAAAGATACATCTCTATGGGGTCGTTTGTTCGCTCTCCCAGCACGAAGGGCAGCGTGGGAACTGTCGGAGCGATTATATAATCATATTTTTCAAATACTTTTTTGAAATCTCTTATCAGGAGGGTGCGAGCCTTTAGGGCTTTTCTGTAATAACTTTTTTCAAAGCCGCCTCTGGTGCAGTAAGTTCCAAGAAGAATTCTTCTTTTAACCTCATCTCCGAACCCCTCGGCACGGGTCTTTTTCATCATATCAGCCATTGTTTCATAGCTGTCTGTGCGATATCCGAGTCTTACCCCGTCAAATCTTGCAAGATTTGAGGAAAGTTCCGATTGAGCTATCGCATAATAAGCGGGGAGGGTGTATTCCAAATGCTTAAGCTCCACCTCTTCAATTACCGCACCCGACTTTTCAAGCTTCAAAATGGCATTCTCTATTTTTTCTCTGACCTCTTTAGTTATTCCCTTTGAAAAAAATTCCTTGGGCTTTGCAATCCTTACTCCCCGCATTTTCTTCCCAGCTCTTTCGAGGTATTCTGCTATCGGTTTTTTAAAATCCTCTTCGCAATCGAGATGTCTTGATTGCCCGTCCCGCTCATCTTTTTTCGCAATGGCTCTGAGTGCATAAAAAGCATCTCTCACATCTCTTGCGAGCGTTCCGACCTGATCCAGAGAATGTGACATGGACTGAACTCCATATCTTGAAACCGCACCGTAAGTGGGTTTTATTCCCACCACCCCGCAAAAGGACGCCGGTTGACGAATTGAACCGCCCGTGTCCGTTCCGAGAGTGAAAGCAGCTTCTCTCGCAGCAACCGCAGCTGCGGAACCTCCCGAAGAACCTCCCGGAACTCTCAAAAGATCCAAGGGGTTTTTTGTAATTCCGAAATAAGAAGTCTCCGTTGAACCTCCCACCGCAAATTCGTCCATATTATTCTTTCCAAGCAAAATTGCATCTTCTTTTTTCAGGAGTGAGATTACATTTGCATCATAGGTCGGTACAAAATTTTCAAGCATTTTTGAAGCACATGTGGTTCTTAGCCCCGATGTCATAATATTGTCTTTTGCACCATAGGGCACTCCTGCCAACTCTCCGAGTTCTTCTCCGTCCGCCATTTTTTTATCCAAAGCCTTTGCGAGGTTTAAAGCTTCTTCGTTCTCGGAAATATAAGCATTGATTTCAGGTTCTTTTTTTTCTATATTTTTCCTATACGCTTCTGAAATTTCAACTGCGGAGAGCTTTTTGTCCAGAAATAATCGGTTAAGCTCCACCACTGAAAGCTCTGTTATTTCCATATTATCCTCCATACTCCATCATATTGTTGAGTGCGAAATATCCATATGCCTCCTTGGGAGCATTTTTCATCGCATTCTTTTTTTCCATACTTTCTTTCGGCGAATCCTCCCTAAGCTCCATCGGGGCTTCTTCAAGCCAAATCGTCGGATCCACTTCCAAAAGTTCAAGCTTCGTAAGCATTTCAACATAGCGTTCAACCTCCGTAATTTTTTCCAAAGTTTTTGGAACTTCCAAGGGGTCAAGCGCAATTCGTGAAAGCTCCGCCAACTCCTCCAAGGTTTCCTTATCCATGGTTTTCTCCTTTCACTATTTTTTCCCATTCGATTTCATCTATCATCTTAATTCCAAGCTCAATCGCCTTATTATACTTTGAACCGGCATTCTCTCCGAAAATCAAAAAATCGGTCTTTTTGCTCACCGAACTTGAAGTCCTTCCCCCCATATTTCTCACAGTGCTTTCCATTTCTTCCCGTTTCATACTCTTGAAAGTGCCGCTTATCACCACGCTTTTTCCCGTAAAAAAGGTTTCCGGAAGTTTTTCATAGCTCTCTTGACGGATTTTCACACCCAAAGAAAACAATTCCGAAATCACCTTTTGAACTCTTTCATCTCTGAAGAAATTCACGATATCAAAAGCCATAACTTCCCCTATATCCTGTACTTCGGTGAGTTCTTCAGCACTCTTTTTTGAAAGCTCCTCCCAAGATTTGAATTTTTCACAAAGGGCTCTTGCTGTGGCAATCCCCACATTTCTTATCCCCACCGCATATATAAAAGCGGAAAGAGAGGGATTTTTACTTTTTTCTATGGCATTGAGAAGATTTTCGGTTTTCTTTTTCTTGAATGAAGGAAGTTTTAGAAGATTTTCCTCGGTGAGCTTATATAGATCCGACACATCGGATAACAACTCGTGCTCCATAAGAAGTTGAGCCGTCTTTTCACTGAAACCCTCAATATTCATTGCGGCTCTTGAGGCGAAATGAACCGTTCTCATAACCAGTTGGGGCTTACAGCCCAGCGAATTGGGGCAGAATAAATTAGCCCCCTCCTCTACCAATTCAGACCCGCACGAAGGGCATACCGAGGGCTTTTCTATCTCAAAGGTTTCACGCTCTGTAGGGATCGTTCCCAAAACTTCAGGAATTACTTCATTACTTCTTCTAACTATGACATCACTCTTAAGTCTTAGTCCTTTTCTTAGTATATCGTCATAATTATTCAAAGTGGCACGGCTTACGGTGGCTCCCGAAATATCTATGGGTTTAAGGATCGCCGAAGGAGTAAGTCTTGCGCTTCGTCCGACATTCCAAACCACTTCCGAAAGTTCGGTTATTACCTCTTCGGCTTCGTATTTATATGCCATCGCCCAGCGCGGGAATTTATTTGTATATCCCAAAATTTCCCTAAGTCTTAGAGAATTTATCTTAATGCACATTCCGTCGGTAAGCACGTCCAACTTATGTCTTTCTTCTCCTTGCCTTTCGATTTCCAAAAGAAGTTCCTCAAAGTCCGAAAATTTTTTGGCATAGGGAAAGGTGGGAATATTATTCTCTCTAAGAAAGTTTAAGCTTTCCCAGTGAGTTTCAAAATTCAAACCTTCGTAATAGCCTATGTTGTAAGCATAAACTCTAAGTCCTCTTTCCTTGGCAATTTTCGGGTCGAGGTTTCTTAATGCTCCTGCGGCGGCATTTCTTGCGTTCTTCAGTTTTTCTTCATGGGTTCGATTATAGTTTTCAAGCGAGGAGAGAGGCATTATCCCTTCTCCTTGGATTTCCAAAGAATTTTTGAAACTTACAGACAGGGGAATATTCGGAACGGTCTTAATCTGCGCCGTAATCTTTTCCCCCGTTATTCCGTTTCCTCTTGTTGCGGCTTGAACCAAAAATCCGTCCTCATAGGAAAGGTTCACCGTAAGTCCGTCAAATTTGTATTCCAGCACATAGTCAAGCGGAGGGAGTTTTTCTCCGTTCTTTTCGGAAAAATCCGAGAGAGTTTTTTTATTTTTTCTGTCCCAATCTCTTAAGTCATCGAAATTTCTCCGTTTATCCATACTCCAAAGGGAATTTTTATGGATAACCTTTTCAAACTTTTCGAGTATCTCCCCTCCTATGCGATTGGTGGGAGAGTCCCTTAAAATTGTTCCCGTTTCAACTTCCAGTCTCTTTAATTCTTCATAGAGCCTGTCATATTCCCAATCCTCGACTTTGGGGTTATCGAAAGTGTAATAAGCCCTTGAGTATTCATTAAGGAGGGCTACCAATTCTCTTATTCGTTTATCTTTCATAGCTTTTTTATCTTTGCAAGAGATTGCAGAACTTTTTTTAATCCCTTTTCATCAAAACTTATAACCAGTTCATTATCCGAACCCTTAGGTTTGATTTGAACTATCCTTCCTTCTCCGAACTGTTTATGAAGCACCTTATCTCCCAAGGAAAAAGTTTCCGCTTCATATTTTTCGGTTTCCTTGGCGATTTTTTTAGGCTGTTCCTCTTTTCGGATTTTTTCTGAAAACACTACCTTAGGTTTTGAAATCACGTCTTCCATTTCCTCTATAAAGCGTGATTTCGAGGTGTATCGGGTTTCTCCGTACATAGTTCTTAAATTGGCGGAGGTGAGAAAAAGTTTTTTTTCCGCTCGAGTCAATGCCACATAGCAAAGTCTCCTCTCCTCTTCCACCTCGTCCTTATCTATGGACATCTTTGAGGGAAAGAGCCCCTCCTCCATTCCCACCACAAACACTGCAGGGAATTCCAAACCCTTAGCTCCGTGTATGGTCATAAGGGTGATTTTTTGACCTGCGTCGTCAGTTTTGTCGCCGTCGGTCATAAGGGAAAGCCCTGCCACAAAGTCGTCCAAAGTACCCTCAGGATTTTGTTCTTCATAATCCACTGCTGCGGAGACAAATTCCTCCAGATTTTCTATTCGGCTTTTTGCTTCAATTGAACCGTCTTTTCTAAGCTCCGGCAGCATTCCGCTAAGTTCCAACAGTTCCCTTATGAAATCGCACATAGAAAGCTCCAATGAGCGTTCACTCAAGGTTTCCATAAGAGAGCAAAATTTCAAAAGCGAATCCGAGCTTTTTTTGGGGAATTTTGAAATAACTTCGGGGTTATATAAAGCTTCCATAAGGCTTTGGTCATATTCTTCGCTTAAAGTTGAGAGCTTTTCCAGAGCCTTATCTCCGATGCCTCGTTTAGGCTCGTTGACCACCCTCTTAAACGCCGCATTGTCCCGAGGATTTACTATGAGTTTCAAATAAGAAATTAAATCCTTTACTTCTTTTCTATCGTAGAACTTCAGCCCTCCGAAAATCTTATAGGGAATTTGATGTTTCATAAAGTGTTCTTCAAATATTCTGGACTGGGAGTTTGTGCGGTACAGTATCGCTATATCCTCCATAGAATATCCCTCTTCCATGAGGTTTAATATCTCACATGCAACAAAATCGGCTTCTTCATAATCGTCCATCAATTCCTTGTAGATTACGGGAGCACCGATTTCTTTTGAAGTCCAAAGATTTTTTTTCAATCGTTCCTGATTATTTTTTATGACTGAGTTGGCGGCATTCAGTATGTTTTTTGTGGAACGGTAATTTTGTTCAAGCTTAATTACCAAAGCGTTTTTGAAATCCTTTTTGAAATTTAAAATATTTGAAATATCAGCTCCTCGAAAAGCATAGATGGATTGATCCGCATCTCCCACCGCAGTGAGGTTATTATGAAACGATGACAAAAGTTTTATAAATTGATATTGAATTAGGTTGGTATCCTGATACTCGTCCACAAAGATATATTTAAACTTTTTCCCGTAATACTCAAGCACTTCAGGTTCTTTTTTGAAAAGCTCAACCATTTTTATCAGAAGATCGTCAAAATCCAAGGCGTTGTTTGAATGTAAATGATTTTCATAGTATTCATAGATAAGACCTATCTTACCCATAGCCGGTGAACTTCTATTGAGATCTTGAAACTCGGCGGGAGATATGCCGGCGGATTTTTCTCTGCTTATAATCGAGAGAAGTGCAGCCTCTTTAAAGGAGGATTTATCTATTTCAAGTGCTTTAACAGCTTCTCTCACGAGGGAGAGCTGATCCGCTCTGTCATATATTGTAAAATTTTTGAGATAGCCGATTTTTTCAATATCTCTTCTGAGTATTCTGACGGCAATTTTATGAAAAGTGCCAATCCACATATCTCTGATTTCCGCTCCGATCATTTTTTCCGCTCTGTCTTTCATCTCTTTTGCGGCTTTGTTGGTAAAGGTTATTGCCATTACATTTGTGGGAGAAATTTTTTTCTCTTTTATCAGCAGCGCAATTTTTTCCGTAATGACCTTTGTCTTTCCGCTTCCCGCACCCGCAAGAACCAAGACCGCCCCCTCGGTGGAGAGCACAGCCTCTTTTTGTTTTTCGTTTAAGTCCTCAAGCATACAAACCACCTTTCTTTTACGACCCAACAATTATATCACAAAAACACCTGCATAAAAGAGCAATAAAAAAACAGCCAAGCGGCTGCCCTTTTATCTATATATGTCTTTAACTACTGCACAAGGAATTTAAAAAATATATCCTTTTTGAGCTTTGTATTGTCCTTTCCCTGTATGTCCTTTCTGACGACTAGATAATAATCCCTGTTTTTTTCAAATGCCGCATTATTTACAAAGCGCACCTTAGTTTCCTCCAAAAGAGTAGGCTCGATATCTTTGAGGATATTTCCCTCTGCGTCTTGGATAAAGAAGTTTTCGGCGTTCACTGCGGATGAATCCAAAGCTCTGTCAAATGTCACCGTCCAAGAATATTTCGGGTCGGAAATCACCTTTTCCCCAAAAAGCTCCCCTTTAGAAATCTGTTTTGATCCTCGGCGAATAACCTTCACTCCTCTATCAAAAGAAATCGAATCCACCTTACACCCCTTAGGCACTTGCACTTGCTTCAATCGATTATCCCTAAATGCCCGTGATCCGATGGAGGTCAATCTATCCGGGAAATTCACCTGAGTCAATTGATTCTCTTGAAATGCCGCTATTCCGATGGTAGTCAAGCTGTTCGGAAATTCCACATGTGTCAATTTGTTTCCGTAAAATGCCAAGTTTTCAATGGTGGTCAATCCTTCCGGAAGCCGCACACTTGTCAATTGATTATACCTGAATGCAAGGGCTCCGATAGTGGTCAAGCCTTTTGAAAACTCCAACTCCGTAAGTTTATTTGAACTAAATGCACTATCTCCGATGGTGGTCAAGCTCCCCGGAAATTCCATACGAGTCAATCTGTTATTAGAAAATGCTTCTTCACCGATATCGGTCAAACCTCTCGGGAGCTTTATCTGAGTCAGTTGATTATTGGCAAATGCACGATCTCCTATGGCGGTCAATCTCTCCGGAAGCTTAACCTCCGTCAATCTATTATTGGCAAATACCCAGCTTCCGATGGTGGTCATATTCTCCGAAAGCTTCACCTCCGTCAATAGATTCCCTTGAAATGCCGAGCCTCCGATGGCAGTCAAGCTCTCCGGAAATTCCATATGAGTCAATCCGTTATTAGAAAATGCTGAATCTCCGATGGTGGTCAAATTCTTAGGAAGCTGCAGATTTTCCAGTCGATTCCTATTAAATACCCCTTCTTCGATTATGGTCAATCCCTTGGGGAAATGTACTTGAGTCAATTGATTGGAAGCAAAAGCCCTGCTTCCGATAGCGGTTAAAGATTCCGGGAGCACCACCTCCCTTAATGTATTACTGCTAAATGCCTTTTCTCCGATGGCGGTCAAACCCTCCGGCAACTGCATATGCTCCAGCATATTAAAAGAAAATGCCTCATTTTCTATGGTAGTCAAGTCGTCCGGAAACTTCACCCGCTCCAATTTATTATTAGCAAATGACCCTTCCTTGATAACGGTAAATCTCTCCGGAAATTCCACCTGATTTAATTTGTTACTATAAAATGCCCAAGGTTCGATACTTTCCAATCCCTCCGGAAATTTCACACTTTGAATATCAAGTTTAGAAAATGCTTGCCTTCCAATGTGTCGTACCAAAACTCCGCCAATCTCATCAGGGATCACGACATCTTTCGGTCCGTCCGGGGAATATTTGGTAATCATTCCCGTGGCTGCATCAAATTCAAAATATTTTGCGTCCGTCCACGCAGATTGTAGCGAATGGGAATAAAACGCTTCCGCCTCCTCCGCTCTTGCCGAAAAACCGAACACTGAAAAACACATCGCAAACAGCACCGACAATAAAACCCGTTTCTTTTTCAATTTAATTTCCTCCTTTGATTTTCTTTTCTCACAAATTATATTCCTTTTTTTCACCAATCGTCAAAGAATTTTTCTATTGATAAAAAAAAGAGCTGTCGATAACAGCCCTCTTTTTATCATTCCACACGGAACTTAAAAATTATATCCTTTTTAAGTTTTGCATTGTCCTTTCCTCGTATATCTTTTTTAATTACTAGATAATAGTCCTTGTTTTTTTCAAATGCCGTCTGATTTACAAAGCGTACTTTCAATTCGTCGATAAGGGTCGGCTCAATGCCTTTGAAGATAGCTCCCTCCGCGTCTTGGATAAAGAAGTTCTCGGCATTCACTGCGGACGAATCCAAAGCTCTGTCAAAGGTCACCGTCCAAGAATATTTCGGTTCGGAAATCACCTTTTCCCCAAAGAGCTCTCCTTTGGGAACCTGTTTTTCTCCTCGGCGAATAACCTTCACGGTCAAGTCAAATGAAAATTCTCCCACCTCACAATCTTTCGGCACTTCCACCTGCTTCAATGGATTATCCTTAAATGCCGCTTCACTTATTTTGGTCAGCCCGTCAGGGAAATTAATCCGAGTCAATTGATTATTATAAAATGCCAAATGACCTATGGTAGCCAATCCCTCGGGAAACTCCACCTCCGTCAGTTGATTTTCAGCAAATGCCACATCTCCGATGGTAGTCAAACCCCTTGAGAACTTCACCTCTTTCAATTCATTTCTATAAAACGCCTTGTTTGCAATGGTAGTTAATCCTTCAGGAAATTCCACCTCTTTCAGTTGATTTCTATAAAATGCCAATTCTCCGATGGTAGTCAAACCTTTAGGGAATTTAAGCTTTGCAAATTTATTATTCCCAAACGCCTGATACCCTATACTTGTCAGCCCCTCCGGAAATTTCACCTCTGTCAATTTATTCTCCTTGAATACCCCTTCTTCGATGGTGGTCAAACGATTTGGAAGTTCCACCCGAGTTAATTGATTTTTCTCAAACGCACGACTTTCTATGGCGGTTAGGGTTTCGGGAAACTCCACCTGCTTCAATTGATTTCCGGCAAATGCCTTGCTTTTGATGGTGGTTAAATTCTTCGGAAACTTTACATACTCCAATCTGTTATTAGCAAATATATCTTCTTCGATGGTGGTTAAAACTTCCGGAAGCTCTACATCGGTTAGCTGATTATTGGCAAATGCTCCCGCTTTGATGGTGTCCAATCCTTTAGGAAACTGCACCGAAGTCAATTGATTTCCATAAAGCGCCCATTCTCCGATAGCAATCAATCCCTCCGGAAATTTCACACTCCGAATTTCATAAAGATTTTTATGCGAATATAGATCCGGTTCATAAAACACATTTCTCCCGATGTGTCGCACCAAAACTCCGCCTATCTCCTCAGGGATAACGACGTCTTTTGGTCCGTCCAAGGAATATTTTGTAATCATTCCCGTGGCAGCATCAAACTCAAAATATTTTGCGTCCGTCCACTCGGACTTTGGCGGATAGGAATAAGACGCCTCATTCGCTCTTACCGAAAAACCGAACACTGCGAAACACAGTGCAAACAACACCGACATCAACATCCACTTAATTTTCATCATTTTTCTCCTTCTTTGATTTTCTTTTTTCAACGATTATACTCCTTTTGTTCACTCATAGTCAAAGAATTTTTCTATGAATCAGGGAAATCAATTTTTACAAACGACCTCAAGAAGACGGGAAGAGTCAAGTGAGAAATCGAGCATAATCTTAGAAAATGCAAGTTTGGATTTTGACTTTTCCTTGTATCTTATTACTATGTTAAGCCCTTCGGCAGTAGTCTTCTTCAAAGTGTACATCTGGCAGTTGAGTACGTCTGCTACAACAACACATCCTTTTATTTCAAGTTCCTCAAGCAGTTGCTCTGCTGCTTCATTTTCCACCCATTGGTATATTTGACTTATGTTTTTTAACCCACAGACACTTCCGAGTATGACTATTGTTATTTTGTATTCCACTTTGCAAAAATAGCCATTGTATTCTCTTTCTGTTTCTATATCTTCAAAGTATTCTTTATCGTTTCAAAATAAGTTTGTTGCAATGTTGCATTTTTTTAAAAGAGGTTGACATATATAGTTTATTTTGATATTATGAAACCATAAAAACACTTTAAATTACTTTAGATGGAAAAAAAAGTGTTCATGATTCAATAAGAAAGCTTAAAAATGGAGAGGTGCTTTTGACAGAATATTACATAATGTAGAATATGTATTGAGCAATAGTTTGTTGAATACTGTTGATGTCAGAATGAATTATGACAAATCGAATTTTGATGGGAGTTTTGCTTTTCTTGAATTTCTGGCAGGAAAAGAATATAAAGATAAGTTGAACATATCTTTGGGTTATGTAACGCAAACATTGCTAGGCAATGCTCATGAATATATAGCGTCAAGACAAGTGAAAACTCATTAACATTCGGACTATCATTTGAGACTCTACACATATGCAAAAGAATTGGGATTAAATGTTAGGGATGTTTTTGTTTACGGGTCGCTATGTTCGAGCGAGTTAAAACATAGTTATATTTTCAGCCCGGACGGATATTTGTATAAGTGTTTAAGTATTTGACTTCAACAAGGTTTTTTGCAGAAAAGATTCTTTGATTCGGTTGAATCAGGAAATGTTAAAGAAAAACTATCTTGAGCTTACGGGAGGTAGAGTATGAAAAAATACAGATATCTATATTATTTTTTTCAAGTCTTAAACATGGCGGCTTCCATTTGCATTCCAATCGCAATCAAAAGAATCATCGATGCCCTTTCCGTTTCAAGTCGTGAGGATTTTATATATTGGGTGATTTCGGATGTCATAATCATCGTAATTTTTATTTTAAGTCTTTCCATGTCCTATTATTTTATGACATGGTATGAGGAAGAAAAAATAAAAAGTTACAGGATTGCGATATATGACTATCTGAAGAACGAAGATGTGGCTGAATTAAATGCGAAATCCCTCGGATTTATTTTGACGAGATTTAATGAGGATATTGAAGAAATAAGACCTTTTATCCTTGAAATACCGTTTAAGAGAATTACCAAGGGAATCTATTTGATTGCCGTCATGGCGATCATGTTTTATTATGACATCCTTCTTGCGTCGGCAATCGTGATCTTATTTCCGATCTTCTACCTGATACAAAATAAAATGAGCATAAAATTAAAGGGAATCAATAAAGACATTAAGGAGATCGGTGAAAAATTAAATAACAATCTTGAAGAGTTTTACAACTATAATTACACCATAAAGGCGAATGATGTTGCGGAAATCTTCAAAGAGAAAAACGAAAAATCATTAAAATATTATTTTGACCGAGTGATTGATCGAATGAAGGTGGATGTAAAATATGATTTTATCTTTTCAACGGGTTTATTAAATTTGTTCGACGTTGTCATCTATATCCTCGGAGGAATCCTGATATTGACGGGACGTATGACTTTGGGTTCTTTAACTTTGTTTTCTTATTATGTTTCCAAGCTGTGGAGTCCGATTGAATTTTATATGTCCTATCCTAAGGAAAAATTGTTATACGGGATGCATAAGGAACGACTGGATGAAATTTTATCATCGACGCATCAATTTACCGTTTCCTACGGAGATCAAGAAGATTTTGAATCATTGGAATTAAAAAATATAAACATCGTTTATAAAGAGCCCATATTCGAAGATTTGAATTTTAAGATCGAAAAGAAAGAAAAGGTTGGAATTTCAGGGAAAAATGGTTCGGGAAAAACAACGCTTTCAAATCTTTTATCCGGAATCTTAAAGAATTATACCGGCGAAATCCTATTAAACGGAGAAATTATAGATCAACGTTCAAATTCTTTAAACAGTATTGTCCGATTGATTCCTGACGAACCGGATATATTCTATGGAACGGTACAAGAAAATATCACTCTTTTCAGAGAGAAAGAAATTGGGAAGGCACAAAAAATACTTGATTTGCTTAGACGGAACAATATATTTCCGGATACGGTAATAGGAGGGAGTTTAAATAATCTATCCGGAGGCGAAAGGAAATTGATTCAGATTGCAAGAGGAATTGTAAGCAACGGAGAGGTTTTTATTTTTGATGAGCCCTTAAATTTTATTGATAAAGAAAACATTGAAATGCTTATTGAAACAATTTCGGAACTTTATAAAGACAAAACGTTAATCATCATATCTCATGACGACAGAGTGAAACGCCTGATTGACAGGGATTATATAATAAGTGATAAAAAATTGTATTTAGAAGAAAGGAGGATATGAGGAAGAAGATAATGTAAAAGGGGTTGTATCATTCCCCTAAAAAAACAATGGATGAATCACAAAAGCATGCTAATTTCAGCGTGCTTTTGTGATATAGTATTTTAATCTTATGAGCCGAATAAATTAAAAAAGAAAACTCGGGAATTGCGAGGAGGGCTGATTCGTAATTCTAAGTTAATCGACTATATTATATTTTCGTAAGAACATAATTGCAAAAACAGAAGAATAAATCCAATACCAATATTATATAAATTTACTGAAGACCAAATGCAAATTTTATTCTGAAAAAATCCCTTCAATAAAGGCTTTATTATCGAAAGGCTGCAAGTCGTCAATTCCCTCGCCCACTCCTACAAGTTTTACAGGCACGCCGATTTCCTTCTCAAGCGCTATAATTACGCCTCCTTTGGCGGTACCGTCCAATTTGGTCAAAGCTATTCCGGTTATATCACAGACTTCTTTGAAAGTTTTTGCTTGACTTAGGGCGTTTTGTCCGGTTGTGGCGTCCAATACCAAAAGCACTTCCCTTGTTGCGTCGGGATATTCTCTTTCGACAACTTTGAAAATTTTTCCAAGCTCATTCATAAGATTTTGCTTGTTGTGGAGTCTGCCTGCGGTATCGCAAATCAAAACATTGGTGTTTCTCGCTTTGGCTGCGTGTATTGCATCAAAGATGACGGAAGCGGGATCCGACGCTTCCTCGTGAGAGATGACGGCTATCTCCGAGCGATTTCCCCATTCGGTAAGCTGCTCGATTGCCGCTGCACGAAAAGTGTCGCCTGCGGCAAGCAAAACGCTCCTTCCCTGAGATTTGAGTTTGTTTGCAAGTTTACCTATCGTGGTGGTCTTTCCGACTCCGTTGACACCCACCACCAATATGATTGAGGGGTAAGGTTCAATCATCAGCTCATTGGATTTTATCTCCTCCATAAGCTTTAACATTTCGTCTTTAAGTAAGCCTTTAACCTCTGAAGGCTCTTGAGTTTTTTCAAGCTTTATTCTTTTTCTTAAAGAGTCCATCAGTGCCATTGCGGTCGGCATTCCTATATCTGCAGTTATGAGAATTTCCTCAAGCTCCTCAAGCATATCCTCGTCAATTTTCTTAAACGAAAAAATAACATCGTCTATCTTTCCCGTAAAATTATCTCGGGTCTTTTTCAATCCCGTAACTATCTTTTGGAAAAAACCGAGTTTTTTGGGTTTTTCTTCATTTTTTGCTTCAACCTCTTCAGCGGGTGCGGTTTCTATTTCAGTTTCCCCACCTATCTCAGATTTTTCTTCTGAAAATTCTTCCTCGGAGATTTGCGAAGCTTCCTCGGATTTTTCTACCTCGGAGAATTTTTCCTTTGCACTTTCTTCTTCCGTAATCTGTTCGGTTTCCTTATTCAAAACAGCGTCGTCGGAAGCTTTTTTCTTATTAAAAATTTTCTTTATCTTTTCAAACATCTTATCCCTCTTTCAAATTCTCAAGTTTCATTGAAAAAAGTCTGCTGGTTCCGTCATTATCCATAGTAACCCCATAGATTGTATTCGCCGCTTCCATTGTTTTTTTTCTATGGGTTACCAGTATGAATTGGACATTATCCAAAGAGTCGGTCAGGTATTTGGTAAATCTTTCAATATTTGCGTCGTCCAAAGCGGCATCGATTTCGTCAAGTATGCAAAAAGGAGAAGGCTTTATCTTTTGTATCGCAAAAAGCAGAGCAATGGCGGTCAGCGCTTTTTCTCCTCCCGACAAAAGAGAAATCGACTGTTTTCTTTTGCTCGGCAAAGTCACAGGAATTTCAACTCCCGAAGTGAGAGGATTTTCTTTGTCGGTAAGAAAAATATTTGCCGTTCCTCCCCCGAAAAATTTTTGAAAAATGCTGTTGAAATTTCTGTCCACATCTTTAAGAGTATTTGTAAAATCCACACTCATCTTATTCTCAATCTCTAAAATAAGCTTTTCCAAATCGGATTTTCCCAAAAGCAAATCCTCCTTTTGAGTACCAAGCAGACCAAGCCTCTCTGAAAGCTTTTCCTCCTCCTGCAAAGCAAGGGGATTTATTTCTCCAAGAGAGAGCATTTCGGCTTTTAAAGCTTCCATTTTTTCCGTGGAGGTTTTTTTTGTTTCCTTTTCGCATTCGGGAATGCTTTCTATGTCTATTTCATAGCTTGAAAAAATTCTATCCCTTAGGTGCTCTGCGGAAAGTTCCGCCCCCTTTTCTTTAACCTTGAGATCGGAGAATTTTTTTTCATACATACTTCTGAATTCGGCGTTCTCCTCTATTTTCTTCTGTATCTCATAGATTTCCTCAAGAAGATTTTCAGATGATTTTCTAAGTTCCTGATAAGTCTTATCTTTTTCGGAGATCTCGACTTCTATTTTTTTGAACAAATCTCTCTTCTTTTCAATTTCAGTCAAGGAATTGTTGATTGTCTGTTCCTGTTCTCCAAGAGCTGCCAGTTTTTTATTGAGTTCTTCCGTTTCATTGAAAAATCCTTGGGAATTAAGAATTGATTTCTCTTTAAGCCTTTCAAGCCGACTTTTCATATTCTCCAATTTTATTCTCGATTCACCTTGTTCGTCTTTTAAAAGCTTAATCCTTTCGGTTTCCGCTCCCGTAGAGGTATGAATTGATTCCAAGTCCCTACTCAAATTTTTTTCCTCTGCGGTCAAATCATCTTTCTCAGCCTTAAGTCTTACAATCTCTTTTTCCGTGTTGACTATCGTTTCCTTAAGAGAAGAAAATTCCTCTTCATCTCTTCTTAAAAATTCTTTTAGAGAAGTCAGCTCAACCTCAATTCTTTCTTCCTCCCTTAAGTCCTTGTCATTATCTTTGGCGAGCCTTTCGCCTTTAAGTGAGCTTTCATAAAGATTTTTTTCCAGCTCCCCAAGGAGTGAATTCTTTATTGAAAATTTTTCATAGGATTCTGAAAGTTCCAATTCTTTTTGCTTTATCCTCTCCGAAAGCTCCGTCATCTTATTTTTACGCCTAATTAGCCCCGTCCGACTTTCTCCCTCATATCCTCCGGTAATAGCTCCTCCCGAAGATAACACCTCACCCTCCAGTGTGATTACCCTCAAAAACTTTATATCGTCTTTATTGAGGGAAAATGCGGTCTTAAGATGATCTACAACCAGAGTACGCCCCAACAAATTTGAAAATACATTTTTGTATTTTTCGTCATAACTTATAAGAGTATCCGCCGAGCCGAATACCCCCTTATGTTCCAAAAGCTCGGGTCTTATTTTTTGCGAAGAAGGCACAATACGATTTAAAGGGAGAAAGGTAATCCTCCCCTCCCGTTTCGATTTTAAAAGTTCAATCAAAGTTTTAGCGTCCGTCTCTTTCCCAACCACAATGCTTTGGAGCTGAACCCCGAGTGCCGTTTCAAGAGCGAGTGAGAAACTTTCATCATTTGTAAAAAGCTCCGAAACGGTCCCTATCACTCCCATTTTTCCGTGATTTTTCAGAGACATTATAAACTTTACCGGTCTTTTGTAGCCCTCAAAATTTTCCTCAAGTTTTGAAATAATGGACAACTCGGATTTGAGTCCCTCAATTGCAAGTTCAATTTTATGCCGTTCATTAAGGGCGTTATTTATATCACTTTGTGCCAGCTCTTTTTTTTTCAGGAAGTCTGAATAAACCTTTTTTTCATTTTCTATCTCACGCTTTATGAGAGCGGTTTTTTTTCTAAGCTCCGAGCCTGAAATTTCTTTGAGTTCTATTTTTTCTTTAAACTCTGAAATGTTTTTTTCAAGCTTATCTTTTTTACCACACAGCTCGGTAAGAGAGGAAGTTGAAAAAATTAGCTTTTCATTTACACTCTCCAAGCGTTTTACAACTTTTATTAAACCGTCTCTTAAAAACTCCCCTTCTTTCAAACGCTTTTCTACGGCGGGACTTATTTCTGAAAGCACTTTTGAAGTTTTCAAGTGGGCGTCCTCTTCCGATAAGATATTACGTTTTATTCCCTCAATTGCCTCTGAAAATACTTTTGACTCGTTTTCCAATCGAAGAATTTCCGCTTTATGCTTCTCTATTTCCTCTCCTAATCTCTCCCACTCCCTGTAATAAAAACTCAATGTGTTTTCTTTGATTGAAATTTCCTTTGAAAGCTCAGCTTCTTTAAAATTCAAACTCTCTCTTTCCTCGGCAAAGGTTTTTTCCTTTTTCTTCACGAGGTCAAGCGAGTTTTTTTTATCCGAAAGATCTTTTTGAAATTGGAAGGAGTCTTCCTCTTTTTTTAGGACTTCGGCTTCCCCGATCCTAAGGTTTGAATTTATTTCATCTTTTTTTTTAAGAAAGGCTCTATACTCTTTTGAGGATAAAATCAAATCCAAATTTTTATATTCCTCAAAGGCTTGTTGATATCTTCGAGTTTTTTCCGCTTCCTCGGAAACGGAAGCCAGAGAATTTTTCAATTCGTTCTCTATATCTTCTATACGAACGAGGTTATCGACAGTGCGGATAAGTTTTTTTTCAGCTTCAATCTTACGGCTGCGATACTTGGCAATTCCTGCCACTTCTTCAAAGATTGCTCGTCTTTCGTCAGGACGAGTGCTCAAAATTTCGTCAATTTTTCCCTGTCCGATAATCGAATATCCGTCCCTTCCAACACCCGTATCCAAAAAAATATTGCGAATGTCCTTTGCACGGCATTCCTTGCGGTTCAGCATAAAAACCGATTCTCCCGAGCGATAGAGCTTTCTTGAAATACTCACTTCCTTACAATCAACCGCAAGAAAACCGTCGGAATTGTCAATAATAGCCTCCACTTCCGCGAAACTCAAAGGATTTCGATTTTTTGCCCCTTGGTAGATTACATCTTCCATTCTCTCACCGCGCAGACTCTTCCAGCTCGTCTCACCGAAAACCCACCTTAGGGCATCGGAGATATTGCTTTTTCCCGACCCGTTGGGACCGACTATCATAGTGATACCTTCAGGGCATTCAATCTCCGTGCGATCCGCAAAAGATTTAAAACCTTTTAAAGAAAGCCCCTTAAGTTTCATTTTAATTTTTTGGAAAGGGCGTTTAACACATCTCCCACAGTACGCACTCCCTCTATATCCTCATCGGTAAACTCCATATCGAAAGCTTCTTCAAGACTCATTACAAAACCCACAATGTCCACGGAATCCGCTTTCAGATCATCAAGGAAATCCGTGTTTTCCGAAAATTCTCCTTTGTAAGAGGAAAATTCCTCTCTTAAAATCTTAAACACCTTTTCACGCATCATTGTTACCTCCCAAATTTGCCGATAATTTTTCCTCAATGTTTTTTATAACATCTCTTTCTATAAACTTTCCAAGTTGCAAAATCCCGTTATGCACCGCTCGTTCATCGGAGCTTCCGTGTCCTTTAAATAAGGGCTTATTCAATCCCAAAAGCGGCGCACCTCCAACCGAACGATAGTCCAATCGATTTTTCACCTTGGAGAGCACATCTTTCATAAGTAAAGCTCCGAGTTTGGATTTATAAGATGAAAGAATGCCCTCCTTTAACTCTTTCATCAAAGAAGTTGCCGTACCTTCTATGGTTTTTAATGCAATATTTCCCGAGAAACCGTCCGCCACAACTACATCTGCAGCACCCGAGAACAAATCTCTCCCCTCAATGTTTCCTATAAAATTCAAGTCCCTGGACTTCAAAAGCTCATAAGCTTCCTTAACCGACAAATTACCCTTTCCTTCCTCAGCACCCACATTTAAGAGTGCAACTTTGGGTTCGGGCTTGCCCATTACGAGCCTTGCATATGATTCTCCCATTATCGCAAATTGAACCAACATATCGGGTTTGGTATCCATATTGGCACCGCAGTCGGTCAGAAGCACATGACCGTTTGCCGCAGGTAAAAAGACGGAAATTGCCGCACGCTCTATTCCGGAAATCCTTCCCACAATGAAGAGTCCCGCTGCAAGCAATGCCCCTGTGGAGCCGCAGGAAAACATTCCGTCGGCTTCATTCTTTTTAAGCAAAGTCGCCCCGACCGTTATTGAACTGTTTTTTTTGCGTCTAACTGCAAATGCCGGTTCTTCATTATTTTCTATTACTTCATTTGCAGATACGATTTCATAATTTTTTTCATTCTTCAATTCAGAAGAAAGAAATTCGGACTCCCCCAAAAAAACGGGAGTATAATCCAACTCCTTTGAGGCTGATAAAGCTCCTTTGACTATTTCCAAAGCCCCCAAGTCACTTCCCAGGGTATCAACGAGAATTTTCATAAAATTTCCTCACTCATAGAAAAATTTCTCCAAATATTAAAAAAAGATGTGAATTACACATCTTTCTTAAATCGAACTTACTCCACTGCTATGACTTCTTCGTCCTTATAGTATCCGCACTCCAAACAAACGTGATGCGGTAATTTTTTCGCATGGCATCTCGGGCACTCAGCCATAGCAACCTTGGGAAGCACATATGAGGAAGCTCTCCTCTTATCTCTTCTGGCTTTGGAAGTTTTTCTCTTAGGTACTGCCATAATGACACCTCCTCAACAGCTTTCATTATTTTCACTCGGGTATTATATCGGCACAATCTCACAATGTCAAGCGAGTTTGAAGAATTTTCCGCTGCAGCCGTAATATCCTTTAATGAAAAATCCAAAAGAACCATCTGTTTTGCTATTTTAACGGCACTTTCCTTTTTGGTCTTTTCCACCGCTTCCCTCGTCAAAACATCAAGCATAGTTTCCATTTCATTTTCCCCTTTCTCTTCCAAGACTTCATCAAAGATTTTCTTCACAGTTTCTTTGTCATCTTTCGTACTGTTCCTTACGATATATGTCATATAGGCTTTTATTTCCACTGCTCCCCATACTTGAAATCAATAAAAAAAAGCCCTCAAACCTCGAGAGCTTTTTTGTTATTTAGAATAAACCGTTTCCGAAAATATTTGCTCCGGCAAAAACCAGAGATACAACTGTCATAAGTTTAATTAAAATGTTAAGAGACGGCCCTGAAGTATCTTTGAAAGGATCACCGACGGTATCTCCCGTAACTGCAGCTTTGTGAGCTTCGGAACCTTTTCCGCCGTGTTTTCCCGACTCAATATACTTTTTTGCGTTATCCCATGCACCTCCGGCATTTGACATAAATATCGCCATAAGCACGCCGGTCACAAGAGAGCCTGCAAGCAGTCCCCCAAGAGCTTCAGCTCCCAATACCACTCCGACAATAACCGGAACTACAACCGCCAACAATCCCGGAAGAACCATCTCGCGAATTGCCGCTCCCGTGGAAATATCCACACAGGTCGCGTATTCGGGTTTCGCCTCGCCCTTCATAATTCCGGGGATTTCCCTAAATTGTCTTCTAACTTCTTCAATCATCGAGTGAGCCGCTTTTCCCACCGCACTCATAGTGAGTGCCGAGAATACAAAGGGAAGCATTCCTCCGATGAACAATCCCGCCACTACGGAGGGTTTTGTCACATCAATTCCCGAAAGCTTGACCACGGAAGTGTATGAAGAGAAAAGTGCCAGTGCCGTAAGAGCGGCAGAACCGATTGCAAATCCCTTTCCGATAGCTGCTGTTGTGTTTCCGACGGAATCCAAGGTATCCGTAATCTCTCTAACATTTTCAGGAAGTTCGCACATCTCGGCAATACCTCCCGCATTGTCCGCGATAGGGCCATATGCGTCAACGGCGATGGTCATAGCCGAAGTTGAGAGCATACCCACTGCGGCGAGGGAAATTCCGTATAATCCCAAAGAGGGATCTTCAGCTCCTCCCGATGCAAAATATGCAACTATAATTCCTACTGCAATTGCAACAATCGGAATAGCGGTTGATTTCATTCCTACGGCAAGCCCCGAAATTATATTCGTGGAAGCTCCGGTTTCCGACTCTTTTCCGATTTCTTTTACGAATTTATAATCCGCCGAGGTGTAGATTTCCGTAACCTTGGAGATTAAAAGCCCCACTGCTATTCCCGCAAGAATTGCAAAGAAAGGTCTGTTTGTTCCCAAGAAATATTCGCAGAGGAAGAAACTTATTACCAGCGTTAAAATCGAGCTTATAATTGTACCCATATTTAGCGACTTCTGAGGGTTTTTATCTCCCTTCACAAAAAACACCGCAACGATGGATGCTAAAATTCCCACAGCCGCAATTGAAACCGCATAAAAAACTCCCTTGTCGGGATAAGCAAAATTACCTAATGTGATTGCGGAAATAATCGCTCCGACATATGATTCGAAAAGATCGGCTCCCATTCCTGCCACATCTCCAACATTATCACCCACATTGTCCGCAATAACCGCAGGGTTTCTGGGGTCGTCCTCGGGTATTCCCGCTTCAACTTTACCTACCAAATCCGCTCCCACATCTGCGGCTTTGGTATAAATTCCTCCTCCCACTCTTGCAAACAAAGCTATGGAAGACGCTCCCAAGCTGAAACTTGTGATAACTGCGGGGTCATCAAAAATTACAAAAAGTACGGATACTCCTATAATTCCCAAACCCACGACGCACATTCCCATAACCGTTCCGCCGGAGAAAGCCACATTTAAAGCCTTAGGCATTCCCGACTCCATAGCGGCATTGGAAGTTCTCACATTTGCACGAGTTGCCGCATTCATACCGATATATCCCGCAAGTATGGAAAAAATCGCTCCGACAAGGAAGCAAACAGCCTGACTTGCTCCCAATGAGAAAGTCAAAATTCCGAAAAGAACCACTATGAATATTGCGAGAGCTTTATATTCTCTCTTTAAGAACGCCATCGCTCCGTCGTGAATATAAGTGGAAATCTCCACCATTTTTTGATTGCCGGGCGATTGCTTGTTGATGTAGCTGAGCTTATAGAAAGCAAAAAGCAAAGCTAAAACTCCTACCCCTGCACCGGCATACAACACAGTCATAAAAATCCCCCTTTATTTGCTTACCATAAGCAAGCCCAGTGTGGAAATCATAAATACCGCTGTAGCAACAATAGTCACTCTCTTTAGCATAAATTCACGCCCTATGCCTTTGTTCGGACCCCAGATGGGTTCCGGCGGCACAAACGTTGCGTCTCCTCTCTCCTTGCCCTCCTGCATTATCACGGAAGCCGTAACAATAATTGCGGAAATGACAATGATAACGGACAATAATGTAGACATAACACACCCCCTCAAACTCCGATTATGTTTATTCACAAGGTCGTATTCTAGCATAAGCTTAGCTTAATTGCAATGTTTTTGTTTAATCCTCAAGCCCTAGGGGCGAAGCGGGATTTTTGAATAATCCGCCGACAGCCCCAGATATTGTTCTATCCTTAAAAGCCTGTTATACTTTGCCACTCTGTCGGTTCGGCACGGCGCACCCGTCTTTATCTGTCCCGAACTTAAAGCCACTGCCAAATCCGCTATCGTGGTATCCTCGGTTTCACCCGAACGGTGGCTTATAATCGTATTATAGCCGTTATTTTTTGCAAGCTTGACGGTCTGCATAGTTTCGGTCAGAGTGCCGATTTGATTCGGTTTAACCAAAATGGCGTTTGCCGCCTCTTCATCAAACCCTCTTTGGAGTTTTTTGGTATTCGTAACAAATAAGTCGTCGCCCACCAACTGAATTTTATTTCCTAATTTTTTCGTAAGTTTCTTCCAGCCTTCCCAGTCGTTTTCGTCCAACCCGTCCTCGATTGATACAATCGGATAGTTTTTGACAAGCTCCTCATAGTATTCAATCATTTCGTCCGATGTCAAAGAGCGTTCCTCTCCCTTAAGACGGTATAGCTTTTTTTCTTCGTCATAAAATTCACTCGCCGCAACATCAAGTGCAAAAAACACTTCCCTATCCAAGGAATACCCTGCCGCTCTTACGGCTTCGCTCATAATTTCCAAAGCTTGTGCATTCGATTTTAAGTTTGGAGCAAAGCCTCCCTCATCTCCCACTCCGGTGGAAAGACCGTTTTTCTTAAGCACCGACTTAAGGCTGTGATAAATCTCCACTCCCGCTCTTAACGCTTCCGAGTAGCGAGCAAATCCTAACGGAAAGATCATAAATTCCTGTATATCCAGATTATTGTCCGCATGAGCTCCTCCGTTGAGAATATTCATCATCGGAGCGGGGAGAGTGTTTGCCTGCAACCCGCCTATATATTCATAAAACTCCGCCTTAAGTTCATTTGCGGCTGCTCTTGCGGCGGCGAGGGAAACTCCTAGCATTGCATTTGCACCCAAAAGGCTCTTATTATCCGTTCCGTCTCTGTCAATCAAAGTCTTATCTATAAGAGCCTGATCCGTGGAATTTAATCCGACCACCAATGGCTTTATGATTTCGTTGACATTCCTCACCGCACGTTTAACGCCTTTTCCCGAGTATCTGCCCGTATCTGCGTCTCTAAGCTCCACCGCCTCATATTCTCCGGTGGAAGCCCCGGAGGGAACCATTGCAGTTCCATATCCTCCAAGCTCCGTCCAGACCTCCGCTTCAAGCGTGGGATTGCCCCTTGAGTCCAGCATTTCCTTTGCATACACATTCAGTATCTTAGACATAAATCCTCCTATTTTACTATAAGGCTTTCGCCTGTCATCTCCTTCGGCTTTTCCACTCCCAAAAGCTCTAAAATTGTCGGGGAGATATCGGAAAGTCCTCCTTTTCTCAAAGATGTTTTTTTGCCGCACAATGTGAAAAATACGGGATTTGTGGTGTGAGTGGTAAGGTGTTCTCCAATCATCTCCTCGCTGTTTCCGTGGTCTGCTGTAAGCATAAGGACGACACCCCTCTCTTCCGCTGCCGCCCTAACCTCTCCTAAGCACTCGTCTACAACTTCTATGGCTTTCACTGCCGCTTCATACGAACCGGTATGCCCCACCATATCGGGATTTGCATAATTCACGATTATTGCATCATACTTTTCGGAGTGAATGGCTTTGACCAATTTTTCGGTAATTTCCCTTGCGCTCATTTCGGGTTTAAGGTCATAGGTTGCGACCTTGGGAGAAGGTACTAAAATTCTGTCCTCCCCCTCGAAAGGTTCTTCTCTCCCTCCGTTTAGAAAAAATGTAACATGCGCATATTTTTCAGTTTCTGCAATCTTCAGCTGTTTTAATCCGTTTTTTGAAACGGTTTCGCTAAGAGTGTTCTTCACCTTTTCCTTTTTATATATGACTTTCACATTTTTAAAACTTGAATCGTATTCCGTCATTGTAAGCATATTATTGCAGATGAAATCCCTCTTAAATTCCTTGAAATCCTCCTCCGCCAACACACGGGTAAGCTCTCTTCCTCTGTCGGGTCTGAAGTTGAAAAATATCACGGCATCTCCTTCTTTGACTACCCCGTCTTTTGAAAATCTCACGGGTTTGAAAAATTCATCCGTAATCCCTTTCTCGTGAAATTCCTTGCAGACATCTATCGGAGATTTTCTGCAAATCTCGGTCTTTCCTACAAGCATCTTGTAGCATTCTTCAATTCTTTCCCAGCGTTTATCTCTGTCCATGGCGTAATATCTTCCGCATATGCTTGAGAGTGTACCGACTTCTTCTCTTTTCATAAAGTCCGAAAGTTCAGGAATGTCCGTAAGCGAGGAATTTATCTTTACATCTCTCCCGTCCGTAAAAGCGTGAACAAAAACCCTTTCAGGGTCATATTTTTTCTTTGAGAGCAAAAGCAACGCCTTTAGGTGCTCCATATGACTGTGCACCCCGCCCTTTGAAAGAAGTCCGATAAGGTGGAGATTTCCTCCTTCGGATTTAAGCTTTTCAAGAAAATCGAAAGCTTTTTTTTCATAGAAGCTGCCGTCGGAAATTTCTTTTGAAATCAGAGCCAAGTCTTGATAAATGATCCGCCCCGAACCTATTGCGAGATGTCCCACTTCTGAGTTGCCCATTTGCCCCTTTGGAAGTCCGACCGCCTCCCCTGAGGCGTTAAGTTCGGTCATTCCCCATTTTTTTACCAGAGCGTCTATATTGGGAGTCGAAGCATTTTTCACGGCGTTTCCTTCGGTTTCGTTTCTCAGACCGAAGCCGTCCAAAATCAAAAGACAAACTTTACAACACATATTTTTCTCCCGCTCTTATCAGAGTGAGAAAGTCCTCTTTTTTTAATGAAGCTCCTCCCACCAACACTCCGTCAATATTTTTTTTGGAAAGCAACCCCTCTATGTTGGATGGATTTACACTTCCTCCATAGAGTATTCTCACCTTGTTTTTAAATCTTTCGGGAAGATTTTCTCTTATGAAAAGACACATAGCTTCCACATCAAGCTCCGTTGCGGTTTTTCCCGTGCCTATAGCCCAAATCGGTTCATAGGCGATTGTCATTTCCAACCCCTCTTTGTCGCTCAAGACTTCAAGCTGTTTTTTAATTTTATTCTCCGCATTTCCCGACTCTCTTTCCTTTAACGTTTCTCCCACGCAAAGTAAGGGTTTGACCTCGGATTTCAAAAGTGCTTTAAGTTTTTTTGAAATATCTTCATCAGTTTCCTTAAAAAGCTCCCGTCTTTCACTATGCCCCACTATGCAATAATCGCAGCCTATCGCTTCAAGCATCGGAACGGAAATTTCGCCGGTATAAGCTCCGGAATTTTCATAAAAGCAGTTTTGCGCCCCTATTGAGAAAGCGGCTTTTTCGGAAATCATAGAAAAAAGTGACAAAAAAGGCGGAAAGAGAGCAACTTCCACCGCCTCTTTCCACGCCTCCTTATTCAAGCTCCTTAAAAAGTCAACACTTTCTTCCAAGGTCTTATTCATTTTCCAATTGCCCGCAATTAAAATTCTATTCATCTCTATCACCTATTACCTCAATTCCGGGAAGAAGTTTTCCCTCTAAAAATTCCAATGAAGCCCCTCCGCCCGTGGAAATATGAGTGATTTTTTCCGAAAATCCCGACTGTTCCACCGCAGCCGAGGAATCGCCACCTCCCACGATTGTAATTGCTCGGGAATTTGCCATCATTTTCGCCACTTCAAATGTTCCTTTTGAGAAAGCTTTATGTTCAAAAATCCCCATCGGACCGTTCCAAACCACGGTTCCCGCATTGGAAACAAATTTTTCAAATTCCGCCACGGTTTCGCTCCCTATATCCACGGCAATTTCCTGTTCGGAAATCTCATCGGCTTTAACCTCTCTGAAGTTTGCGTTATCGGAAATTTCAGTCGTTAAAACCAAATCCTTGGGGAGAACCAAGGCCACTCCCCTTTCTTTCGCTTTCCTCAGCATCTCTCTTGCAAAATCCGTATTTTCAGTGTCCACCAAGCTCTTTCCCGTTGAATAGCCTTGAGAGAGCAAAAATGTGTTCGCCATTGCTCCCCCTATCAGGAGAGCGTCAACTTTGTTAATCAAATTTTTAATCACGGAAATCTTATCTGAAATCTTTGCTCCGCCCAATATTACGACAAACGGGAGCTTAGGATTGCTCAAAGCCTTTCCCATTATGCCGACTTCTTTCTCCACCAAAAGTCCCAAAGCCGACGGCAAAAGTTCAGCCACTCCCACATTTGAGGCATGAGCTCTGTGACTTGTCCCGAAAGCGTCATTTATGAAAAAATCCGCGAGACTCGCCAAGTCCTTTGAAAAATTCTCATCATTTTTTTCCTCTTCCTCACGAAATCTCAGGTTCTCAAGAAGCATAACCTCTCCCTGTTTTAACATAGAGGCTTTTTCTCTCACGGAAGTGTCGACAACTTTGTCGGACTTGGCAAAAATCACTTCTTTTCCGAGCAATTCTCCAAGTCTTGATGCCACCGGAAGTAAAGAAAGTTTCTCATTCGGAACTCCTTTAGGTCTTCCCAAATGACTTATGAGTATCGGAATACCCTTGCCGTCAATTATGCTTTTTATGGTCGGGATTGAGGAAACAATTCTCAAATCGTCGGTAATCTTTCCGTCCTTGATCGGAACATTAAAATCGCAGCGAACCAATACCTTTTTATTTTTGAAATCCCAATCCTTAAGAGTTTTTTTCATACCTTAACACCTATTCGTGCCTTGCTATTATATTTGCCAAATCCAATACCCTTGCCGTATATCCCCACTCGTTATCATACCAGCTTATGACCTTGACCGTACGATCTCCCATAGTCATAGTAAGAGAACTGTCAAAGATTGAAGAATGTTCATCTCCAAGGATGTCGGAGGACACGATAGGTTCCTCGGTATATCCCAAAATCCCCTTAAAAACTGTTTCGCTCGCCTTTTTTACGGCTTCGTTTACGCTTTCCTTTGTTACGGCTTTCTCGGTTTCAAACACCACATCAACCAGAGAACCTACGGGAACGGGAACTCTTATTGCCATACCGTTAAGCCTGCCGTTAAGTTCAGGTATAATTCTTCCTATGGTCTTTGCCGCACCGGTGGTGGTGGGGATTATATTTTGCGCGGCGGTTCTTGCTCTGCGCAAATCCTTATGACGCTTGTCTAAAATCTGTTGGTCATTCGTATATGCATGTACTGTGGTCATAAGCCCCCTCACGACTCCAAACTCCTCGTGTATTACCTTGACCACGGGAGCCAGACAATTGGTGGTGCAGGAAGCGTTTGAAACAATATGATGTTTTGAGGGATCATAAAGATTATCATTAACTCCCACGACAAAAGTCTGATCTTCATCTTTTCCGGGGGCTGTCAACAACACTTTTTTTGCACCGTTGTCGATATGTTTTCTCAAATCTTTTTGCTCTTTGAAGGCTCCCGTGGAATCAATCACCAAATCCACTTCCAAACTCTTCCACGGAATTTCAGACGGGCTGCGATGTCCTACCACTTTAATTTTTTTTCCGTTGATAACAAGTCCGTCCTGACTCTCTTCAACCTCTCCCTTAAATCTTCCATAAACCGAATCATATTTAAGAAGCATCTTAAGTTGCTCCATTGAGCCTGACGCATTGATTGCAACCAGCTCAAAATCATTTTTTTCTCTCTCGAAATATTGGCGCACCACATTTCTTCCGATGCGACCAAAACCGCTCACTGCAACCTTCATAAACAAAACCTCCGTTTTTTTTGTCATTATATCCCATATTAATGGAAATGACAAACAATATCCGACACGACAAACGACAAGCTAACGAAAAATAACACCAACCAAATCTCTATATCAAATCAAAAAAAGTTTGCCGTTTAAAAAAAATAGTATTGCAATAAAAAATTGACAGCTCCTAAGGCTGTCAATTTAGCAGACCTGTTTGATAGCTCAATTTTATTTGTTGTCCATAAACTTATGTTTGTTCTTCAGACATACCGACTATTCTCATACTTTCTATAATATCATTCTTTCCCTCTTCAATTCCTTTTCGTCCGCACTCATCTTTCTTAAATATGCCGACAGCTTTTTTCATAATTTCAGATATACCGGAAAATCTAAAAGTATCACCCAAATTCTTTGTTTGAATCGGACATTTTTTCCTCCTTAGGTTTTCATATCTTTTGTATTCCATCACTATTGTCCATAATTGTAAAAATATTATCTTCAAATTGTTCGCTAAAAAACATCTCTCTACGACTTGAGAGCTTTTCTCCGAGAGATGAATATCTTTCCTTTGCAAAGGTGTTTTCTATCATCTTGGTCAAAAAACGCTCTTCTCCCACAAGAACCGCCAATTTTTTCGCTCTGGTGATTGCGGTATATAGTAAGTTCCTGTTTAAGAGCATAGGAGGTCCTCCCCATATGGGCATAACCACGCAGGGGAATTCCGAGCCTTGAGATTTATGAACTGTCACCGCATAGGAAAGCACCAGTTCATCAAGGGAGGAAAATCCGTACTTTGCAATTTTTTCGTTGTCAAAAAGAACCGAAACCTCTTCATCGTCTATCGACTGTATCACCCCGATATCTCCATTATAAACTCCGCTTCCCTTGTCGATTATCTTTCCTTCAAAAACCAAATCCCATTCCATCGTGTAGTTATTGCGTATTTGCATTACTTTGTCCCCTACGCGAAAGATTTCGTCTGCGGATTTTTTTTCTTCCTTTGATTTGGATTTAGGATTTAACACCGCCTGCAATGCGGTGTTTAAAGAAAATGTTCCGACTTCTCCCTTTTTCATCGGGGATAACACCTGAATTTCTTTTAGAGGGTCAAGGTCGTAATATTCGGGAAGTCGTTTTTTTACCAAGTCAACTATGAGATCTTTGCACTCCTTTTGACTTTCGCAGTTCAGAAAAAAGAAATCCCCGTCGGGTTTATTGGAGATGGGAGATTTGTTAAGCAAAATATTATGTGCGTTTTCAACTATGAGCGAGGATTTTTTTTGCCTGAAAATCGTATTAAGCCTGAAGAT
Organism: uncultured Tissierellia bacterium; assembly: GCA_963552605.1. GTDB lineage: Bacteria > Bacillota > Clostridia > Tissierellales > Peptoniphilaceae > CAUVKI01. Next base: position 11,976 of record CAUVKI010000005.1, on the reverse strand, counting down.
TGGTACCGTCTTTGAGTCAATCAAATCTTTTAGAACATTTCCCGCGCCTATTGCGGGAAGCTGGTCGCTATCTCCGACTATGATTAAAATCATTCCTGAGGTAAGAGCGCTCATAAGGGCATTCATAAGCATAATATTGACCATGGATATCTCATCCACTATCACTATATCCGCTTCCAAAGGGGAGTCCTCGTTCTTTTGAAATCCTAAGTTTTCTTCTCCCATTCCATATTCCAAAAGGCGATGTATTGTCTTTGCCTCCCTTGAAGTCGCTTCGGTCATTCTCTTTGCGGCACGCCCTGTGGGTGCAGCAAGCAGAGTTCTCAAATTTTTTTCCTCGGCAAGGCGGATTATTCCGTTTATAAGAGTTGTCTTTCCCGTTCCCGGGCCTCCGGTGATTATTGATACGCCCTTTGAAAAGACGTTAATCAATACTTCCCGCTGTTCTTTCGCATACTTTATCTCTAAAAGCTTTTCTATTGAGTCTATGTCCTGTTCATTGATTTTTGAGGAAAATTCTTCCGTGAGCATAGCAAGTATCTTATTTGCCACGTAGTTTTCCGCAAGGTGATAACTCCTAAGATATACATAATCCTCGCTTTCATTATGTACCACCGTTATATCTTTTCGCATCGCAAAAAGCTTCATTCCCTCATAAACCGCTCCATCGTCAAGCAAAAGCAACTGAGATGTGCGATTTTTAAGCACCGAGAAAGGAAGATAGGTATCTCCCTCCATTACGGCTTCAAAAAGTATATGATAAAGCCCTGCGGAAATTCTTTCCTCACAATCGGTGCTTAAACCTAATTTTTGGGCTATTTCGTCCGCTTTTGCAAATCCTATCCCCTTTATCTCCCTTGCGAGTCGGTACGGATTTTCTTTAAGTATCGAGATCGCCTCCGAGCCGTATGCTCTGAAAACCCTAATTGCGACTGTTGCAGAAATTCGATACCCCTCAAGAAAGATTACCAGTTCCCTAAGTTCCCTTTGATTTTTGTAAGCATCAAAAATAGCCCCGATACGCTTTCTGCCTATACCGGGGATTTCCAAAAGTCTTTCGGGAGTATTTTGCAAAATATCCAGAGTGTCCTCTCCGAATTTATTTACAATTTTTTCTGCGATTTTCAAACCTATGTGGGGCAAAAGTCCGGAAGAAAGATAGGCAATTATTGCCGTTCTTCCTCCCGGCGGCAAGACTTCAAAACTTGAAAAAGAAATCTGCTCTCCGTACTTTTCATGAAAAATCAGCTCACCGCAAAGTCTTATCGATTCGCCCTCGCTTAATAAAAGAGTGTTTCCGACTGCGGTTATATCGCCGTCATCCGTCTTAAAATCAAACACGGTGTATCCGTTTTCTTCATTATGAAATCTGATATTCCCCACTATGCCTGTAAATTCCATTAAAAAGCCCCAATCACGCTTTCTAAATCACCTAAATTCCTGCAAGCTTCCTTATTTCGTCCGCCTTGTCGGTTTGCTCCCATTTCACACCCAAATCCTCTCTGCCGAAATGTCCGTAAGCTGCAAGCTTTTTATAAATGGGTTTTCTCAAATCAAGCTTGTCTATAATTGCCAAAGGACGCAAATCAAAAACTTTTTGAATTATCTCTCTGATCTTTTCATCGGGAATTTTTCCGCTTCCGAAAGTATTCACATCAACGCTCAAAGGTCTTGCAACCCCTATCGCATAGGCAATTCCCACTTCAGCTTTGTCGCAAATTCCGCTTGCCACGAGATTTTTTGCAACATATCTTGCCGCATAAGAAGCTGAACGGTCAACCTTGGTCGGATCTTTTCCGGAGAAAGCTCCTCCGCCGTGCTTTGCATAGCCTCCGTAGGTATCCACGATTATTTTTCTTCCCGTAAGTCCTGCATCTCCCATAGGACCGCCTATCACAAATCTTCCTGTGGGATTTACGAAAATCTCTGTCTTATCGTCTATAAGTTCCTTAGGAATTATCGGTTTTATCACTTCACGAACCAAATCTTCATGAATGGTTTCAAGTGAAGTTTCAGAATCGTGCTGAGTGGATATTACTACATTTTCAAGTCTAACGGGTTTATCTTCGTCGTATTGGACGGTTACTTGGGTTTTTCCGTCAGGACGAAGATACTTAAGCAATCCGTCTTTTCTCACCTTTGTAAGCTGTTTTGCAAGTTTTGCCGCAAGTGAAATCGGAAGCGGCATAAGTTCAGGAGTTTCTTTGCACGCAAAGCCGAACATCATACCCTGATCTCCCGCACCGATCAGGTCATATTTATCTTCCGATTTGTCCTTATACTCCTTGGCACTGTCAACCCCCATTGCTATATCTTTTGACTGTTCCTTTATAGACGTTATGATTGCGCAGGTTGTTCCGTCAAATCCATATTTTGCACGGTCATATCCGATTTCAAGAATTGTTTCTCTTGCGACCTTTGAAATATCCACATAGGTTTTGGTGGAAACTTCTCCTGTAATAAAAACCATTCCCGTCGTTGCAACGCACTCGATTGCCACTCTCGAATCGGGATCGTCCGCAATCATTGAATCAAGCACCGCATCTGAAATTTGATCGCAAAGCTTATCGGGATGCCCTTCCGTTACACACTCCGATGTGAAATATCTTTTTGCCATATTGATAACCTCCGTTTTATTAAATAGTATCACTCTAAAATCCTATACCCAATTTTAATTTTGTCAACATTTTTTTATCTGCTTATCACGACTCGAAAAAAATATTTTGAAATGCGGAAAACTGAACAGGTTTTTCATTTGAAAGGTCAACGGTAATGGAAATTGAAATATTTGAAGTGCACAAACACCGCAGGAGCGGCATTAAAAATTCTTTAGACTTATTCGATAACTCAATATTGCAACAGGTTGTTGAGTTTTTAAAATATTATGATATAAATGTGTTTGATTGAGGTATGTAATTAAGATAGGGCGGTGGATAATGGAAAAAACTGTGATTGATTACTATATGGATCTTCCGGATAATCTTCACCTCGCTCATATTCCGGAAAAATCTTCCAAGGGCTGTAAGTTTTATAAGATGCTTTCGGATTATGGCAGTGGCTGTGTGCGCATTATGAATTTTTATGACCAGTTTTTAATTGTAATCGCGGATTTCACACCGAATTATAATTTTGAAAAAATCTCAAACATTAAACAGGAATATTTTGAGATAAGTCAATTCGAAACCGATTCAAGTTCTTTCAAAGTTGGAGGAAGAGCAGTGAAACAGGTTGACAGAGGAATTTGCCATTATGCAAATACTCAAAGAAGTGTGAGTGTTTTTTGCTTAGCGGGAAAACCTACAAGATTTACCAAAATTATAATTACCAAGGAATATTTTGACCAATTTTTGCAGGCACGATTTGGCGGCAGCTATGAAGCCTCAAAAAATGCGTTGAATTTTCTTCCGGAGCATCCGAATTCCCCGAAATTAAATTTTATTTTTCAGCAAATTAAAGATTGTCCGGCAGAGGGAACTGCAAGGCAGCTTTATATGGAGGGGAAGGTGATGGAAATTTTGTCGCTTGTGACGCATATTTTGAAACAGGAACATCCTCATCTGCCGGTGAAATTGGACGGGAAAGATAAACGTTCACTCGGTAAAACCATAACTTTAATGAAAAATAATCTCTCCGCTTATCCGTCAATTTCCGAGCTTGCTAAAGTCGCCAATATGAGTGAATCCCGTTTTCAAATGGCATTTCGTCAAGTGTACGGAACAACTGCGTATGAATATTTAAAGGTTATGCGAATGAATTATGCTCTGTTGTTGCTTCAAAACTCAGATGATAATATACAAAATATAGCATTGAAGGTCGGGTATCGCAATGCAGGTCATTTCTCCAAATTATTCAGAGAAACTTTCGGAATGAAACCGCAGGAGTACCGTAATCTCCATGGAGTGAAATAATATCGGGATATTTTTTTATATCACGATATTTTAATTTGTTATTACTTCTTATCGTTTCTACGTGAAAAGAGTATACAGAACATCTTATGCGTGAAATAAAAAATAAAGCTTGTTTTATTTGTTTGGATAATTTATACTCTCCATTGAGAGGGAAATGTCGTGTTATAGGGGTTGAAATCAGACTCTGCATTTGGGAGTGTGATTACTTAAGAAACTGTGTGTCAATTATGGATCCCGCAGCCGGCAGATTTTATTTGCTGGATTATAATTATGTAAGGGGCGGAAAATGGTATGGTCATTCTTGGACTATAACTATGTGTGATTTCAGGTAATTTGGAAAACGGAAAGGAGCAACAATAATGAAAAAATTATTTTTTTCAATCTTTGCAATATTCTTTGCTCTTGCAGGTTTTTCACATGCTGCGAGTAAGAATGTGTATGAGGATTTGGAGTTTGAACAATCAGATGTTCCCAAGGCTGCAATAATAGCTGCAGGAGGCAATCTGCAACTCGTAAGAGATCTGGTAAGAAGAAACCCCGATTTAAAATTAGACGGTGATGTGCGAAGATTCAGGTTGGGAAGAGGCAGAAAGATATACATTCCTGACTGGGATAAGTTTGAAAAAGAGGATAAGCTTGTGCCGATGGATACGGGTATATGGGAATTTGTAACCGAGATTAACGGAGTTGCGGAATCTTTTATTGCAGTTATGCTTGAACCGGGGACTAAAAATTCCTACAAATATGTTAACTCCGGAGGAGATTCCAAGAATTTTGTTGAAAAGCTTAGAGCATTTGAAAGCTCAAGAACCGTGGAAGAGATGAAGGACTTTAAATTCTTGAAGACGAACTTGATTTCCGGTGAATATTTCTTGCTTGACTGCAAAAATTCTCTTGTGTTTCCCTGCTTTGATATGACTCAGAAATCATGGCATGCGTATCGATATAAGGATCTGTTTAAGTTCGGAGAGAGAGATGAAAGAGAAAGCTGCACCTTTGATGAGTTTGTGAAGTATATAAAATCTAAAAAAGCTGAACGGTCGGAAGATGGTTACAACCTTTATGGTGGAGGTTTCCAATTGAGTAGGGGAGATTTTCTCTCCCCTCTCACACCACCGTACGTGCCGTTCGGCATACGGCGGTTCAACATAACTTCAAAGCATTACGTTCGTTGTAGTAATCCAAGCAACTTACAAGTCCCGCTTTTGTCAATTTTTCTTTTGAAATTGCCCTAACAACACATGTTTTTCTCACAACCCACTGATAGCGGTCTCCTACGTATGATGTTAGTCTTGCAAGGTCTTTACCTATGCCGAGTTTCTGCAATCCCCATTGTCGTTTAGACGGTACTTTCCATTGCTTCCATATGATTACCCGAAGTCGTGTACGCAAATGAGCGTCTATGTCATTCATTACTGTTTTCATTGAGCCTAGAGAAAAGTAGTTTATCCAACCCCGTATCACTTGGTTTATACGTTCTATTCTTTTCCTGAAATTCATTGAGTATTTTCGGATTGTCAGGTTTTTCAGTTTCCTTTTGAATTTATTTACCGAGTCCGTGTGAGGTCGGCATTTCCATTCTTTTGCTTTGCTGTCCTTGTAGAAACCAAAACCGAGATATTTTAATTTCATCGGTCTTGTTATCCTTGTTTTGGTCGCATTTACCTTTAATCCGAGTTTTCTCTCTATCCAGTCTGTTATTGAGTACATTACACGTTTCGCACTTGCCTCACTTCTGACTGCAATTACGCAGTCGTCTGCATATCTTACGAAACGCAAATCCCGCTTTTCCAGTTCCTTATCCAACTCGCTTAGCATTATGTTTGATAGTAATGGCGACAAGTTTCCACCTTGCGGCGTTCCTTTGTCTGTCTTTTCATACTTTCCCTCTACCATCACGCCCGCTTTCAGATATTTTCTGATTAGTGATTCTGTATCTCCGTCGTTTATGATGTTGTGAACAAGGCTCATCAGTCTATCCTGTGGTACATTGTCGAAAAACTTTTCCAAATCTATGTCCACAATCCATTCATATCCCTCATTGAGAAATATGAGCAGTTCCCTGATTGCCATTTCACAACTTCTGTTCGGGCGAAATCCATAGCTGTTCTCTGAAAACAGTGGTTCGCACATAGGACTTATTATCTGTGCTATGCTCTGTTGAATTACCCTGTCCATTACGGTCGGTATTCCAAGTTTACGCTTGCTTCCGTCAGGCTTTGGTATTTCTGCACGCCTTACAGGTTGTGGTTTGTACTCTCTCGTTCTGATTTGCTCTTTGATACTATTCCAATTTCCCCTGATGTATTCAGGTAAATCTTCGATTTCCATGTCATCCACGCCACCGGCACCTTTATTGCCTTTAACCCTTTTGTATGCTTCGTTCATGTTCTCTCTTGACAGTATCTTTTCAAGTAACTCTGACATACTCTGTGTGCTCCTCTCCTTTCTGCTCTTTATGGTATACTCCTATATTAATGCGTTTACAGCTCATTTACGTTTTGCCTACATCCGCTATCGGATATCCATCAAGACATACATTCGTTTTGCACGTTTTGTTGTTCAACCCTTCGGCTTTCGCCTACTATGGCTTCTGCTGACTTCTCACAGTTCGTTGTTACTACGGCTAATGGAACCGCCTGTGAGACCTCACGGGATAAGTCGTCAATCTTTCCTCGTCTACCTGCCTGATTTACGCATATGGGTTACGATTGCCTTTTGGACTTCGCTGCCTATTGCCAGCTTATCCGCCATATACGCCTTATTATCAGGTTTCTGTTCGTCAGGCTACGATTTCGCTATCCCTTCTTCTCGCCTGTATCTCACGATACAAACCTTGGGAGTCGCTTTAGGGTTCGTCGGCAACTACGCCCCTTGTGGACTTTCACCACAGATTGACGGCATGCCCGTCATACGATAAAAAAGAGAGATTGAAATCAATCTCTCTTTTTTTATTTGCGCAAAAGTTTTGAAGACATCCGCTTTTGAAAAAAAGGGCAAAGTTATTCGCAGAAGTTTCCTGTACCGGAGATATGGCTCGGTATGAAGCCACAGGAGTACCGTAATCTTTATGGAGTGAAATAATATCGGGATATTATTTTTTTATATCACGATATTTTTAAATTTATTATTACTTCTTGTCGTTTCTGCTTAAATTTAAAATAATCCGGAGTGATTTTAAAATTACATTTGCTCTTTTGTATAATTTCGTTATTTCGTATAGAATGTGAAATCGGTTGGCCGGGTCTAATCATTCATATTCTTTTTTTGTGGAAAAGTTGGGAGGATTATGCGAATTTTCCAAAAAATTTTATATTTATTCTTTGTACTGCTTGCGGTAAGTTTTATGTCATTCTTTTTATCCGACATTTCTTCCATAGATTCTGCAAGAGCCATTGCACATCATATATATGGGAATCCTACTCCTGAACAAATTGAAACGGTTCGCAAGGAAAAGGGATTGGATAAACCCTTTCACCTAAGATATGAACTCTGGCTGAGAGGGGTTTTGAGAGGTGATTTTGGAATTTCATATCAGACGAATAACCCCGTCTCAAGGGATATTGCAGGTAAATTTTTAGCCACGGTTGTGTTGGTTGCGGCGGCATTATTTTGGATTTTAATTTTGACCGTTTCTCTGAGTTTGTTGTCTGTCTCCAAGAGAAAGTTTCTATTTAAAAAATTTCTGCAAATATTTACGATACTTGGGATATCCATTCCGTCTTTTTGGCTCGGATACCTGCTGTTGACCGCATTTGCCGTTTGTATTCCCATATTCAAGGTGGTTGATTTTGGAAATCTGAAAAGCATAATTCTGCCTTCTTTTACATTGGCAATTCCTATAACGAGTGCAGCTGTGAGAATGCTTAAGACGTTATTACTTGAAAATATGAAGGAAGATTATGTTATCTATGCAAGGGCGAGAGGATTATCCGATAGACTGATTTTGTGGAAATATGTTCTTAAAAACGCACTTCCTCCGATGGTAACTTTATTTTTTCAAAACATCGGAATGATGATCGGGGGAAGCACCATCGTGGAAAGCGTATTCTCTTGGCAGGGTATGGGTTCGTATTTTGTGAGCAGTGTTATAACCGGAGATGTTCCGGCAATTACCGGCTGCGTTTTGATACTTGGAGTTGTATTTGTTGTATGCAATGAAGTCGGTGAGATCGTAAACGGATTACTAAATCCACATATGCGTTCAAAGAAAAGAGGTGCTGTTTAATTGGCAAAGCGAATGATTAAAAATCCACGACCGGTTTTCAGTTTTTTTTTGATTTCGGCAGTTATATTTGTCGCTTTAGCATCTCCGATTATTGCGCCGAATGACCCGACTCTTATAGACATAAGCCAAAAATTTTTGGAGCCGACACCAAAATATCCTCTCGGCACGGATCAGTTCGGTCGCTGTGTTTTATCTATGTTGATTTACGGAGCAAGGTATTCTGTCGGACTTGCAATCCCCACATTGCTGATACTTGCTTTTATCGGAACTGCGTTAGGAATGCTTGGCGCAGGCTTGGGAGGAATTTTCGATAAGATATTGATTACGGTATGCAATATTTTTATGGCTTTTCCACCGCTTGTAATCGTGTTGACATTTATAAATGTTTTGGGACAAGGTATTCTTAATTTGTTGCTTTCGGTGATTTTATCTATGTGGGTCTGGTTCGTAAAGGTGATTAGGAGTTATGTTCTGGAAGAGAAAAACAAGGGGTATGTCACAGCCGCAAAAATTTCGGGATGTAGAGATGTTGAAATCATGACAGAACACATACTGCCCAATATAGCCCCGCTTCTTATAACATATTTCAGTACAGGAGTCGCTTCTATCATACTTATGATTTCAGGTTATTCTTTCTTGGGTCTGGGGTTGGGTGCGGATACTCCCGAATGGGGAGCTATGCTCAGCAATGCCAAGCAATATTTGTATTCCAAGCCTATGCTGATTGTATATCCCGGCATATGTATTCTCTTAACCTCGGCAGGGTTTAATCTTTTTGGCGAGGCGTTAAGAGATATATTGTCTCCTAAGGAGGGATATGATGCTCACGGTTAGAGATTTATCAATAAATCTCAAAGGAAATAAGGAATACTTGACGAAGAACATAAGCTTTACGCTCAATGAGGGGAAAATCTTGGGAATTATCGGAGAAAGCGGCAGCGGAAAGAGTCTTGTTTGTAGGGCGATAATGAGATTGTTGGATGAGGATATTTTTGATGTTAGAGGAGAAGTTATTTTTAAAGATGCGGATATTTTCGGATTATCAAATTCTGAATTGAATCGCATCCGAGGAGAATGTATCGCAATGATTATGCAAAATCCGATGAGTGCTTTCAGTCCCACGAGTAAGATAAAATCTCAAATTGTTGAAACTCTCAGAGCACATAAAAAAGTCTCAGGAAAAGATTTGTTAAAAGACATTGAGATGAAGTTTATGGAATTGGGATTATACGAAACGAAGCGTATTCTTAACAGTTACTCTTATGAATTGAGCGGAGGAATGTTGCAGAGAATTATGATCGCTTTAACGCTTCTGCTCTCTCCAAAACTCATTATTGCAGATGAAACGACAACAGCGTTAGATATCAAAACGCAAGCTCTCGTGTTGGAAGAATTAAAAAAAATAAAGCAATCAAATGTCGCAATCATCGTTGTTACACATAATTTTGGAGTTCTTTTTGAACTGGCTGACGATGTGCTGGTGATGAGAAATGGTGAAGTTATAGAAAAGGGGTCGGTTTATCAAATATTCGATAATCCGCTTAATAAATATACTCGTGAATTACTCGCAGCAAGTAACTTGAAAGGAGGTTGATTTATGCTCAGAGCGGAACACGTTACGAAAAAATTTGAGGTCGCAAAGAATAGCTTTGTGTCTGTGAGTGATGTTTCCCTTTCCCTTCTTTCAAATACTTCATATTCTCTTTTGGGAGAGAGCGGAAGCGGAAAAAGCACACTGTCCTTGATGCTAGCAGCGCTTCTTCGACCGAGCGGCGGAAAGATTTTGTATCGTGATAAGGACATATGGAAGTTGTCAAAAGATGAATATCGCAAGATGAGAAAAGATATTCAGCTGGTTCTTCAGGATACTCAATCCGCTCTCAATCCAAGAAAAAAAGTGTACGACAGTATAGCTGAGCCTCTGCGCAAACTCTGTCGGCTCAGTGAAATGGAAATACAAAGAAAGGTGAAAAACATCGTTGGAGATGTTGAGTTGAATGAGGATATATTAGACCGCTATCCTCATCAATTAAGCGGAGGACAGCAAAGCAGAGTTTGTATAGCGAGGGCTATGTCCATTAAACCGAAACTCATAATATTTGATGAGTCCGTAAGCGGATTGGATGTCACCGTACAGAAAAAAATATTGGATTTGCTTCTTAGTCTGAGGGAATCCCTCGGAAACACCTATCTTTTTATTACGCACGACATCGACGCAGCTCTCTATATGTCAAAATATATTTTTGTGATGAGGAACGGAGAGATAATTGAGGAAATTCCAAATGCAATTTCATACGACTCTTTTTCCGACTCCTATTCAAAAGAATTGATTGCCGCAATGCCCGCAAAATCCCCGCACGATAGGCATAGAAAAATTCAAAGAAATTCAGAAGGGAGAATTTTATGAAAATGAAAAGACACTTGGCAGTATTTTTGCTCATTTTAATCCTTGCAGCTTTTACAGGTTGCGGCTCGGAAAAGGAATTCGACAACAAGCCGGAGACTTTGGTATTTTGTGAAAGCTGGAATTTTGATGGAGGCTTTTCCGTGTTTCAGGAGCCCCTTATGGCTAACGGCACCTACGGGCTGCTTTATTACATCAGCAATTTTTATGAAACTCTTGTGAACTATGAAGACGGGAAAATTGTTCCCGCCCTCGCCAAGAGTTGGGAAATCAGCAGTGATAAGATGACCTATACTTTCAAGCTTAACGAGGGGATAAAGTTTTCAGACGGAGAGGAACTCACCTCCGAGGTCATAAAAATAAATTTTGAGAATGTGGGAAAAAATTTGGGAACCTACAATGGAGTATATGGTTTGACAAGCACACTGATAGAAAAAGTTGATGTCATAGATAAATATACCGTTGCCATAAAACTCTCATCGCCTTACTATGGAGCTCTTACGGATTTCACTCTGCCTCTTCCTATGGGGATTATGTCCCCGAAAGCATTCAATGACGACGGAACATTAGCAGAGGTTATAAAGACATCCACTTTAGGGACAGGTCCCTATATGTATAGCGGCGAGAAAAAAGACAACATCTATACTTTCGTTAAAAATCCGAACTACACTCGGAAAGAAACGAGCGTTGACAGTTTTCAAATCAAAACTATACCGGACAATGACGCTAAGCTTTTAGCTTTGAAGAACAAAGAAATTGATATGATATTGGGGGCAAATAACATAAGTTACGATTCTTATTCTTCACTGGTGAAAGACGACGCATTCGACGGAAAAACTTCGGACACTCCTATTCAGACGAGATATGCCGGAATGAACACCAATATTTCACCCTTTGATGAGCGAACGGTAAGGCAGGCGGTAAATTATGCAGTCAATCGGGAGTCGACTCGCACAAATATCTTGGGAGGTATAGAACAGGAAGCAAGCTCCATCCTTGATGCCAAGCTGCCTTACTGCAATGTAAAAACCGACAGCTATTCATATTCCCCCGATAAGGCAAAAGAATTGCTTGAACGGGCGGGTTGGATTGATGCAGATGGGCTTGAGATATAATAGGGATACAGAGGAAAAAGCTTGATAAATAGGAGCTTTCAGCACTGTATCCCTATTTTTAAAATCAAACAAAATATCGAAAAGGAGGCTTTTATGATATGTAGAAAAATATTTCAAGCCATTATGTCAGTTATTCCATTAGCAAAGGCGGTGGAGAATAAATGAGATGGATAATAAAAATAATTTTATTTCCAATCAGCTTGCTGTTAAGTATTCTTACTGCATTTTTAACATTCTTGCTTAGTGTAGGAACAGCGATACTGTACTTGCTCATGCTGATTTGTGTATTTGTTGCCATAGGCTCATTCTTTATGCTACACA
>CAUVKI010000004.1:0-87079 GCA_963552605.1 uncultured Tissierellia bacterium | reverse complement strand
CTCCTCTCGGTCATTGTATCACAGGGGGTATTTTTGTTCAAATTTAAAAGTTGGAACAGATGGATAAATTTCTTGAGAGGGGAATATTTGTTGTAATGGAGTTCGCTTTGGAAATTATGGGTTGAAAACTCCGGAATTTTTTACTATAATAACAAGGACAAGAGGAACTTTCCATTTATGAAGGAGGAAGATATGAAAAAATTATTATGCTTGAGTTTGGCACTTTTACTTGCAATCTGTTCGGGGAGTTCAGCTTATGCAAGGGAAACGGAACTCAGAGATACTTTATTCAAAAACGGATTTGATGCTCTCAAGAGATTGTATACCAAAAAAAATATTATGATCTCTCCTCTATCCGTAGTGGAAGCGTCGGCAATGCTCATAAACGGAGCGGAGGGAAACACCAAAAAACAGCTTGAGGATTATCTTTTAAACGGGGATAAACTCACAAAAGAGCTTTCGTCTTATAACAACACCCCCAAAAAAGAATTGAAAATTGCAAATTCAATGTGGGTTAGCGGCATTATAAGAAAAGATTTTTTGGAGTACAACAAGAAGAATTTAAACGCCGAGGTATTCAACGGAGTAAATGCCAAAAAAATCAATGAATGGGTTTCCAAAAAAACGGACAAGATGATTGAAGAAATTGTGACCGAAAGTGTAAACGATGCTCCCTCGGTGTTGGTAAACGCTCTGGCTTTTGAGGCGAAATGGATAAACAAGTACGAAAGAAATTATGTGAAAAAACCTTTCACCTCTATTGACGGTAAGACAACCCTCAAAGACTTTATGGATTTTCAGGATAAAATCTATCTTTCAAGCGACAAGGCGGAGGCTTTTGTAAAATATTACGAGGGCTCGTCCAACAAAGCTCCGGTGGAAGACAAGTCATCCTTCGGATTTTTAGGAAATAAAAACTTTAAGTATCTGGCAATACTCCCTAAGGAGAACGAGGACTTTAACAAATACTTAGAGTCGCTGGACGAAAAAGAGATTGAAAATCTTTTGAAATCCCACGAAAAGTATAGAGATGACAAAGTTTTCGCCGTTATGCCCAAGTATAAAGCCGAATACGCAACAAACCTAAAAAAACTCTTTCAGGATAACGGAGTGAAAGACGCTTTTGACAAGAGTATGGCAAATTTCTCAAAGATGAGTGATTCCAAAGGACTTTATGTGTATGATATCATCCACAAGACTTTTGTGGAAGTGGATAGAGAGGGAACAAAGGCGGCAGCAGCGACGGTTATTAGTGTGTATGGAAGTAGTTCTACACCAGAAAAAAAGCCCGTAATCCACAGGGTTACTTTAGACAGACCCTTTATCTATATCATTCTTGATAACGACAACAACCCTGTATTTATGGGAGTTCAAACTTCGATTTAAGCAAAAAAATTCCCCCTAAGCTCTCGAAAAAAATCGAGAGCTTTTTTTGTTGATTTTTTTTGAAAACACTTGTATTTTTACTTAATAAGTGTATAATTGCACTCAGTGGAATTTGGACAATTAACTCAGTTGGTAGAGTGCCATCTTGACGTGGTGGAAGTCACAGGTTCGAGTCCTGTATTGTCCATTTATTTTTTTAGAATAAAAAAAGCAGAGCTTTCAAACTCTGCTTTTTTTATTTTTACTTATTGCTCTTTCTCCAAATATTTAATTTTTCCGCCTCTTTTATGAGCTCGTCTCTGAAATCGGGGTGCGCTATTCCAATCAACCCCTCAGCTCTTTGCCAAAGTGATTTTCCTTTCAGATTGAATGCTCCGTACTCGGTCACCACGTAATGAGCGGTGGTTCTGGGATCGGTAACAACTGAGTTCAAAGGAAGTGTCGGAAGAATACGGCTCTGCTTCACACCGTTTTTATCATTGAAAGTTGAAGTGAGGGCGAGTATGCTCTTTCCTCCTTTGGAATTATATGCCCCGATTACAAAATCAAGCTGTCCTCCCGTTCCGCTTATCTGCTTTGAGCCTGCGGACTCGGCATTAACCTGACCGTATAAATCCAAATTAATCGCATTGTTTACGGAAATAAAGTTATCAAGTTTTGCAACCACTGAAGGACTGTTCACATAGTCAACGGGTGCGCTTGCAATCTCCTGATTGTGATTCATAAACTCATAAAGCTCTTTTGAACCTGCGGCAAAGGAAAACACCTGCTTTCCTCTGTCGATATTTTTTTTCAATCCCGTAATAACTCCCGCCATTGTCATCTTCATCATACTGTCAACATACATTTCGGTATGAATACCCAAATCCTTAAGATCCGATTCCGCAATCATATCCCCCACAGCATTTGGCATTCCACCTATTCCAAGCTGAAGAGTAGCTCCGTTGGGGATCATCGGAAGAACAAGGGCGGCTATTTTTTTATCCGTTTCCGAAGGTGCGGAGTTTGAAATAAGATCAACCGGCTCATTTGATTCCACAATCGCATCCACCATTTCCATGGGAATACTTTCATCGTATAGACCTTGAATAAAAGGATAGTTGGAGTTCGCCTCGATTATTATATGCTTTGCTCTTCTTATCGCTTCCAAAGTGTGCGAGTTTGCAGGACCGATATTAAATCTTCCCCTTGAGTCGGGCGGGGTTGTCTGCAACATCATCACATCAATTCTTTCCACATCTTCTTCTCTTCTGTACATCTCCGGAAGTTCACAATATCTCATCGGATTAAAATAAGCATAGCCCTTTTGCGACCACTTTCGCTCAACTCCGCCGAAATGCCAAGAATTAAAGGTAAAGACATTTCTTCCTGCTCTCTCATTGGCTTCATAAATTGCGAGTTCTCTGAACACCAAAAACCCTCGGATATTTATGTCTGAAAGTTCCTCGGCTCTTTTTGCCAAAGCCTTATCCAAAAGATTGGGTATAGCCGCACCGTGAGAATATTCGAGCCAATCTCCGCTTTTCACAACTTTTACGGCTTCTTCGGGAGTGGTAAGTTTTTCCCTGTACAAAGCTTGGTAATCCTTCATATAAGCACCCCCTATTTTTTCAGCGACTCCACAACGGATGTTGCAACAGCTTCAATATCCTTTACGGAAATCTCATTCAAAGATGAGATGAATGACGCATCGGTATCAAGATAAAACATCTTATACATTTCGTCTATCATCTTTCTCATAGGTTCCGCACTGTTGGGAGCCCAAGAACCGCTCTCCACAATCCCGAATGTGCGGTTTTGCAAATTTAAAGCCTGCATATCCGCTATAAAATCTTTCATAGGAGGGTAGACATTAAGGTTATAGGTCACCGAGCAGAGAACTATATGACTTACCCTGAACACCTCGGAAATAAGATAAGACACATGAGTTGTTGACACATCAAACACCGCCACATTTCTTTCTCCCTTTTCCACAATCTTTGATGCGAGAAGTTGAGCAGCTTCTTCCATATTTCCGTACATGGAAGCATATACAATCATCACGCCCTTTTCTTCGGGAGTGTAGGAGGACCACTTGTCATACTTATCCAAAATATAACCGAGATCTTTCCTCCAAACCGGACCGTGCAAGGGGCAGATTATCTTTATGGGAAGAGTGGACGCTTTTTTGAGTACCGCCTGCACATGAGGACCGTATTTTCCTACGATGTTGGTATAATATCTTCTGGCTTCTTCCAGCCAATCCTTATCAAAATCCACCTCGTCGGCAAAAAGTTTTCCGTCAAGAGCCTTAAACGAACCGAAAGCGTCTGCCGAGAACAAAACTCCGTTTGTAGTGTCAAAGGTTGCCATAGGCTCGGGCCAATGCACCATAGGAATTTCCACAAAGGCAAACTCGTGCTTTCCCGATTTGAAAGTATCTCCAGTTTTGACTACGATTTTATTATCCACCCTGAAATTGAACTGCGTCATAAAATAAAAAGCTTTTTCCGTACTTATTACGACGGTTTCGGGGTGTCTTAAAAGCACCTCTCCCAAACTTGCCGCATGGTCGGGCTCTGCGTGATTTACCACCAAATAGTCAAGCTTTCTTCCATCGAGCAGATAGTCCACATTATCCAAAAACTGACGGCACACCCCCCAATCCGCCGTGTCAAAGAGTACCGTCTTTTCATCTAAAAGAAGATATGAGTTATAACTCACTCCATAGGGAATGGGGTGAATGTTTTCAAAAAGATGCGTGCGATGGTCATTCGCACCTACCCAATATAAATCTTCCGTGACCTTTCTTACATTGTGCATATTTCCTCCCTTATTTTACAGATATGAAATTACTTTTAGGATCTCCGCACTTGGGGCATTGATAGGTTTGAGGAAGCTGGTCAAAGGGAGTTCCCGCCGCTATATCGGCATTGTTGTCCCCAAGCTTCGGATCATATTCCCAAGCGCAGCCCGAGCAAACCATAATGTCAGTGTTCATTTTGGGATCCTGCACAACGACCTTTTTCATCTTTACAAACTCCGGAGCTTCACTCCTTTGTTTAGGTGCAATTTCATTCAATGCCTTTGTCAGAAGAGGGAGTATCACATTGACATCACCCACTATCGAATAATCGGCATTTGCTATAATGGGAGCCTTTGCATCGTTATTTACCGCAACGATTGTGGTAGCCTCTTTTATCCCCTTTAAGTGCTGACCTGCTCCGCTTATTCCGCAGGCGATATATAAGTTTCCTTTGAATTTCTGTCCGCTCATACCCACATAGCGATCTATGGGAAGATATTGGAGAGTTTCCGCAACGGGTCTTGAGGAGGAAATTGCGGCGCCCGCCGCCTTCGCTAAATCTTCTATAAGCTTCATATTTTCTTTTTTTCCTATTCCCTGACCTGCCGAAACCAATCTTTCCACGCTCGTGATTTCCGCCATTGGGTCCACGGTAAAATCAAATTTAAATCCGTCTTGAGTCAATGCGTCAACAAGAGCTTTCACCTGCTCCTCGGGCGAACCCTCAAACACGATATTTTTTCTCACTCCCGTGGCGGGACCCGACTTTGCAGAGGCCGCTTGAGCCGAAGCTTTACTCCTCTTTATCTTTCCGACTATCTGCCCCGCTATTACAACACGCATAACCTCATTTGTTCCTTCATATATCTGCGTGATCTTCGCATCTCTATATGCTCTCTCGACAAGCATTCCCTTTATGAAGCCGTTTCCTCCGTGAATTTGGAGCGCCTCATTGGTAACCTTTACCGCAACATCGGACGCATACATCTTTGCCATTGCCGCTTCTTTGGTATATTTCTCATGATTTGTCTTGAGTTCAGCCGCACTGTACACCAAAAGCCTCGCCGCACGTATCGAAGTCGCCATATCCGCAAGCTTAAAGCTTATCCCTTGGTTCACCGCCACCGGCTCATTAAACTGCACTCTGGTTCTTGAATACTGGAGTGCTTCCTCATATGCTCCCTGAGCAATTCCCAAAGCTTGAGAAGCAATTCCTATTCTTCCTCCGTCCAAAGTCGCCATTGCAATTTTGAAACCCTCGCCCTCTTTTCCCAAAAGATTTTCCTTAGGCACTTTTACATTATTAAATGCCAATCGGGAAGTGATGGACGAACGAATGCCCATTTTGTTGTATTGCTCGGGGAAAGTGAAACCCTCCCAGCCTTTCTCAACGATTAAGGCGCTTATTCCGTGCAAACCTTTTTCAGGAGAGGTCACCGCAAATATTACATAGGTGTCGGCTTCCTTACCGTTGGTGATAAAAATTTTTCCGCCATTTAAGATATAGTGGTCTCCTTTTAACACCGCCGTGGTTTCCGTGCCTCCCGCGTCAGAACCCGCATTTACTTCGGTCAATCCGAAAGCCCCGAGCTTTTCTCCCTTAGCCAAGGGAACGAGGTATTTCATCTTTTGTTCTTCAGTTCCGAATGCCCAAATAGGCCAAGAACCGAGTGAAGTATGCGCAGAGCAAATTACTCCCACTCCCCCGTCAACTCTTGAAAGTTCCTCTACCGTTATGGCATAGCTCTCCGCGTCAAGTTCCGCTCCTCCGTATTTCTTTTCATAGGGAATCCCCATAAAACCGAGTTCTCCCATTTTCTTAACTATCTCCGAAGGAAACAAATCCTTTTCGTCCATCTCGAACGCTCTCGGCTTCACTTCTTTTTCCGCAAACTCTCTGACTCTTTGGCGAAGTGCCTCTTGAGCTTCTGTTGTTCTAAAACCCATTCTTACCTCCTCTTTTATTCTATAAACCCTCTCTGCTGCCAATGCTTAATGCAGGTTCAGTTTATCATTTTTAACACCCTTGGTCAAGAAATATTTAACAAACGGAAAGATGAATACAACTCACCTTCAGTTTTTGGTCGGCGTTTTGGAAAGAAGTCTTTTCGTAAGGTAATCATATACCGGCATTGCATTTAGAAGTTCGGGGATTATGAGAGTTATTAGGGAGATTATCCCCAGCGGAAGCAGAGTTGAGAAAGCTCCCGTCATTTCAAAAAGAAGAAGAATTCCCGTTATCGGCGCTCTCACGATTGCCGTTAAGAGTCCCGCCATTCCCATAATTATGAAAAGAGTTAAATCATTCGGAGCAAAAATTTTGGAGAAAATCATTCCGCAAATTGCACCCATCATAAGTATCGGAAAGAAAATGCCTCCTGCAACCCCGCTTGTAAATGAAGCGAGAGAAAAAAGAAGTTTGCCTGTCAATAAAAGGGTCAGTATAAGAACCGAGAGTTCATTTTTTGTGGTGAAGTCCAATAGAAATCCTCCGCCGCAAAGAAGCATCGGAGAAAAATAAAACAATGCCGCACTCAATAAAAAAGTCGGAAAAAATTTTAAGAGCGGAGGTAATTTTATACTCTGTTGGATGGAGAAAATTTTATCCATAAGTTTGAGATAAATCAGTCCGACCGCCGAGAGGAAAATTCCGAATAATATAAAAATCGGAAATTTATCAACACTTGGAGAAACGATTTTTCCAAATGAGAAAATAGGTTCCGTTCCGAAAAATAAAGTTGAAGAAACGGCAGCCGAAAGCGTTCCTGAAAATCCGGCAATCAAAAGTTTTTTATCAAGCTTTCCCTCAAGTTCTTCAAGTATGAAAGCCACTCCCGCAACGGGAGCGCCGAAGGCTGCGGAAAGCCCCGAAGCCGCACCGACCTGAAGCAATATATCTTTTATTTCCCCATCGTCCGTCATTTTTTTTGAAAGAGCTTTTGCCGTCATAGCTCCCATTTGTATCGAAGGACCCTCCCTGCCGACCGAAAGCCCTGAAAAAATCGCACAAGCTCCTCCGAAGATTTTCACAAAAAGCACACTCAAAGGATTGGGATCTATTTTTTTATCAAGCTCCGCCTTCACCTGTGGAATCCCCGAACCTCCCGCAAGACTTTCCTTTGAGGCTAAATAAGAACAGATAAATGAAAAAATTGCGGCTTGCGCCAAAAAAATCGCAAAAAAAATCGGCTCCGATTCGGACAGAATTATTTCTTTGGATAATACTCCCTCAACAAAGTGAACCAAAAATCTGTAAAAATTTGCGAGCAATCCTGCGGCAAGTCCCGTTATGGCACTCAGAAAAAAAATTTTTAAAGTCTTTTTGTTCATTTCAACCTCCCGATTTTCTTTTAATTGTATCATTGCAAATGCTTGTTGTAAAAGATAAAAAACAATGGTATCATTATAACATAGAAAGAATGTTATATTGCAAAGAATGAGGGTCAGATTTGGAGGAAATCTATGAAAAAAATTCTAATCACGGGCGCATTGGGGCAGATAGGCACTGAACTGCTTGTTTTTCTTAGGAAAGAATACGGCTCGGAAAATGTGTTGGCTACGGATGTTGTAAAAAAAGAAATCGAGGGAATTTCAGACGGACCCTTTGAACTTCTTGATGCCACGGACGATAAAAAACTTTCGCAACTGGTTGATAAGTATAAGGTAGACACGATCTACCATCTTGCGGCTCTGCTCTCCGCAACGGCTGAAAAAAAACCGGAACTTGCCTTTGAGATAAATTTGAACGGACTCTTTAAGGTGTTAAATGTGGCAAAAGAGAAAAATTGCCAAGTGTTTACTCCAAGCTCGATAGGTTCTTTCGGCGATTTGACTCCAAAAAATAAAACTCCTCAGGATACCGTTCAGCGACCTTCAACTATGTACGGAGTGACTAAGGTGGCAGGAGAGCTTTTGTGTGATTATTATCACCTTAGGTTCGGATTGGATACCAGAGGCGTGAGATTTCCGGGGCTGATTTCATATAAGACTCTTCCCGGAGGAGGAACAACCGATTATGCAGTGGATATTTTTTATGAAGCCGTTCGTAAAAAATCCTACACTTCTTTTATCGCAAAAGGTACTAAGATGGATATGATGTATATGCCCGACGCCATATCAGCTATGCACGATATAATGATTGCCGATCCGTCAAAATTGAAACACAGAAACGCTTTTAATATCACGGCGATGAGTTTCGCTCCCGAAGAGTTGGCAGAGGAAATAAAAAAACATATCCCCGAATTTGAGATATCATATGAAGTTGACCCCATAAGACAGGCTATTGCAAATTCATGGCCGGACAGTTTGGACGACTCGTGCGCAAGGGAGGAGTGGGGCTGGTGTCCCAAGTACGGCATTGAAGAGATGACAAAAGATATGCTGTTTCAACTTGAGAAAAAATTAAAATAGGAGGTTGTTATGTCAATACATGATGTGGAATATCTGAAAAAAAATATTCAGGATTTGAAGGATAACGGATTGTTTAAGGATTTTATGACCGTGGAGGGGGCTAACGAGGCGGAGTGCGTGATTAACGGCAAAAAAGTAATAAACCTCTCCTCAAATAATTACTTGGGATTTGCCACTCACCCGAGACTCAAGAAAGCTGCAATTTCCGCAATAGAAAAATACGGCGTGGGTGCGGGAGCGGTGCGTCCCATTAACGGAAACCTCGATCTTCACGATGAGTTGGAGAAGCTGTTGGCAAAATTCAAAGAGGAAGAAGCCGTAATAGTATATCAATCGGGGTTTAACTGCAATGCGGGAACATTGCAGGCAATCGCACAGGATGGGGATTTAATTCTTTCGGATAAACTTAATCACGCCTCGATAATCGATGGAGCAAAACTTTCCAAAGCCAAAAAATCCACCTTTGAACATTCGGATATGAAAGATTTGGAAAAAGTGCTTAAGGAAACACGAAAAGAATACCAAAATGTGATAATAGTGACCGACGGAGTTTTTTCTATGGACGGCGATATAGCAAAACTTCCCGAGATAGTCGAATTGGCGGAAAAATATGAATGCCTGACCTATGTGGACGATGCACACGCTTCCGGAGTTCTTGGAAGAAGCGGCAGAGGAACGGTGGATCACTTCAATCTTCACGGCAGGGTGGACTTCATAATAGGAACTCTATCAAAAGCCATAGGAGTAATCGGAGGGTATGTGGCAGGAAAGAAAGCGACAATTGAGTGGCTTAAAAATAGGGGACGACCTCTGCTTTTCTCAACCGGCAATACTCCTGCGGACACTGCTGCCGTTATGGAAGCCGTAAAGATGCTTATGGAGAGTGAAGAATACACCGAAAAACTTTGGTCAAACGCAAAGATTTTTAAGGATAAAATGTCTTCTCTGGGATTTAACACCGGCAAATCTGAAACTCCGATCACTCCGATAATAATAGGGGAAGAAAAAAAGGCAATCGAGTTTTCAAAAAAATTATTTGAAAACGGAGTATTCACTTCTCCCATTGTGTTTCCGACAGTGCCGAAAGGTACGGGGAGAGTGAGAGTAATGGTTACGGCGGCACATACCGAAGAACAGCTTAATCGTGCCGTGGAGATTTTCAAAAAAGTCGGAGAGGAAATGA
This sequence comes from uncultured Tissierellia bacterium, assembly GCA_963552605.1. Classification (GTDB taxonomy): domain Bacteria; phylum Bacillota; class Clostridia; order Tissierellales; family Peptoniphilaceae; genus CAUVKI01. Next base: position 77,315 of record CAUVKI010000004.1, on the reverse strand, counting down.
AACTTATATAATTTTTAGATAAGAGCGGAATCTTCGCTCTTATTTTTTCTTGCTTCCATATAAGAACGGGTTATATAATCAAAAAAAATTTAGGAGGGGCTTATGAAAAGACTGTTTTTATTCCTTGCACTCTGCGTGATTATGTCCGCCTGCAAAGAGAGCAAAGAAGCATCGACAAAGATTAACGAAAAGAAAGATTTCAAAGAAGAAACAAAAGAAGAAACGAAATCCGAACCGAAAATCTCGGTTGAGGATTGGGTGAGGGAAGCCGATTTTTCAAGAGGAAAGGAGTACAAATTTCCGTGGCTTAATGAGGAAATTCTAGGGGAGTCGGCAGTCAAATTCAATAAAGAGATTGCAGAGCTATATCAAGACATAAATTATCTGTTCTCAGAAGATGACGCTAATTCGGAAGAATATGCAAAGCTCACCAGATACGATATTGATGTCGATACAATGCTGAAAACTTTTTCTTTGTCGGCTTACTTCCCCACAAACGGGAATTTTACGGCTTATAGAACCATTGTGCTTGATGTGGAAACAAAAAAAGAACTCTCCTTGGAGGAAGTCCTCAAAAGGACGGGATACAGCTTGGATTTTATGAAAAAGCAGGTGGAACTCTACGATGAGGCTCTATATACAAAAGCATTCGACATTTCCGGAGGACTTGATATTCCCGAGTATGATGAATATATGGACGAGCAAAGGGCAAATCTTGATCATCAGCTTAACTCCGAGCCGATAGACGATTATGTTTACCGTTTATTTTATGCCGTTTCAGACAAGTGTCCGACAGTTTATATTCTCACTCATGAGCTTGTCTATGGAAAGGGATATCAATACAAACCCATAAGACTAAGCCGAAACTTAAAGGTTTTTGCTTTAAAAAACGCTGATGAAAATTCATCTCTGGCTTTGATTTCGGGGATTAGTGAAGATGAGGCAAAAGATTTCGCTGCTAAAAATCCCAAGCACTGCCTTAATACAAGCTCCGATAAATATGCAGAAGACTGTTTTTTAGTTTCCTTAAAGGACAATCTCAATCTTGAAATCAATTCCTTGGAGTATGAAAACGATGCTTTTAAAAAAATTGAAACTTTTTTTTACGGCACATTGCAAAAGGGGGAAGTTTTCAAAATTCACGCCCTTATTCCCGAAACAATCCCCAACATTCAAATAATTGCAAACTATACGGTCAATGTAAAATATATGGGTGAGGAAAATAAGAATATCATAATGAGTACGGATTACCTTATGCAGGAAAATGGAGCATTCAATTCTCCTAAAATTCAATATCTTATGGCAGAGAGCGACTATTAAATAATGCAATAAAAAAACGGTTTAAATTACGGGCAAACCGATAATCCAAACCGTTTTTTTTATGAGTTTCAATCGAAACTTTTAACCTTTAGGGCTTCTCAAAGTCTATGCTCAAGTCTCCCTTAAATTCGGAGTCGAATTCAATCTTAATCGTGTTGCTTGCGCCTGAGTAGCTCCCCGAGAATTTAATCTTGGGATTTGTGTTCAAAGCCCCCCATTCTTCGGCTTTAATCCCATTAACAATAGAGGTCTCAAGAATGCCCTCAAAAATCGTAGTGTTGTTTTCTTTTATGACTACCTTGAAAACACAAAATTGTGCGCCTGATTCCCACCCGCCGTTATCAAAAGTTATCTTTGCGGGTTTTGATTTCCAATTGTCATCAACCGCAACTACATCACCGGCAATGAAATCGTCTGAAGTATTGTCATTCGCTTCTACAAATAACACGGGCTTGTATTCAAAAACTTCCTCGTTTATCTTAAACTTAATCTCGGTTTTTTTACCGGTTACTGCGGGAGGATTGCTGAGGACACCCGGGATTTGGACAAAGTCTTTATAAATCCATTTTCCTCTGAACCTCAAAGCTTCCAAGTCTCTTGCAAACTCCCCAAGGTCATCCTTAGCTTCATAAGTCTTTTCAAAAAGCGTAATTTCCGTTGAATCAACCATCATCTTCACTACAACTACCGTGTTTGCAGGCATTCTGCAGCGCTTATCCGTCTTGCCCACAGAAGATAAAGTAACTTCACTTCTTGCCGGTTTAGCTCTTTCGAATTTGGTATTGGCTTTGGTAGGAGTGGAGTTCAAAGTTCTTAAATTCAAAGCTTCATCGTTTTCAAAGGAGAGAGGTTTGCTTTCCTTTCCGGATAAGATAGTTTCTTTAAAATCATTCGGTCCGATCAAAAACACTTGCAAAGCCTTATCCAAATTGTTTTTGATTTTAAAGGAATCTTCATAGTGCAAAAACCAAGTATTCATGAAAGAGTCTTTCTCCAACTCCCCGCCTATAAATTCAACTTTAAAAGGCTTAGGATCTGCACCGAATCTAACTTTATTTCGGGTTTCCACCATCTTGAACTTCTTTGAAATTCCTCCGATTTCAACATCCTGTCCGTCGGTAAGTTTTTCATTGAACTTAAAAATTGCCGTTTTGCCCTCAACTCTTTCAAAAGTTCCTTCGGGTTTTACCACAATCGTTGAAAGCTCTTCGAGTTTCGCCTCTCTTGAAAGTGAAACCTCTGCAAAAGCGCCTTTTGCACTAAGTTTGAAGTCTACGACTTTAAGCTCTGCGCCGATTTTTGGAATCCCCGCTCCCGATTTTTTAAGAGCTTCGATGTAATTACCTTGACTCTCTTTAAAAGCTTTTGCAATATCATCTGCTTTGTAGAGAAGTCCATCAATCTCCGTCAAAAAATTCCCCGGGGTATTGACATAAGCCTCAATTGCTTCACGATTTGTGAGAAACTCTATCGCACTCATAAATGGAGTTCCGTCACTTTTGTAAATATCTCCCGTTTCCGCAAACACAGGCACTGCCATAAGAAGCAGGGCAAGTGTCAGTGTTAATACTCTCTTCATAAAAATCTCCTCCTTGTTTTTTTAACTCCGCAACGAACAACCGACAAATCCGAATTTGAAAAAGACAAAAATTTTCTCCGTCCGTCACCCGTTGAGAGTGTACCAAATTTTTTCATCATAATCAACCGCAAATTTTTCCCGTTCAGCTGCTCATCTATCGTAATATTGCTTTTAGATTTTGGCTGGTCTATAATAGCAGTGAGAGAAAGGAGGTTGTATAGATTGGATTTGGCAATAATCTTGGCAGCGGGGGAAGGAACGAGAATGAACTCGAAGCACCCCAAGGTGCTTAAAAAAATTTTGGGAAAGTCTTTGCTAAAGTGCGTGACGGATCAGGTTAATGCGGCGGGGATAACCCGCTCATTGGTGATAGTCGGACACGGAGCACAGGAGATAATAGAAAATTTTCAAGCTCCCGATGTGTTCTTTATCTCCCAACCCATAGGCGAGGGAGAACCCTATGGTACGGGTTTTGCGGTTATGCAGGCACTTCCCGAGATTAGGGACGGTGATTCGGCGGTAATTCTTTGCGGCGATGCTCCCCTTATTCAAAGCGGGAGTATTTTGAAAATGCTCGATGCCGTCAAGGAAGGATACCATGCGGCGGTGCTTACGGCGGAGTTTGATTATCCTTTCGGTTACGGCAGAATTGTGAGAAATAAAGATGGAGATGTTGAAAGAATTGTTGAGGAAAAGGAAGCCTCCCCGAAAGAGAAGAGGATTACCGAGATAAATTCGGGAGCGTTTGCCTTTAGGGGAGGGGTACTTAAAGACGCTTTGAAAAAAATTTCCAACGACAATCAAAAAGGTGAGTTCTATCTTACCGATGTTATAGAAGTGTTGAGCAAAGAGGGTAAAAAAGTGGCGGCGATAGAAGCTTCTTCTGAAGAAGCTCTGGGGATTAACAGCAATAATCAGTTGGCGTATGTGTCAAAGCTTATGCAAAGACGGATAAATGAAAGACATATGCAGGACGGAGTTCAGATAATCGACCCCGACTCCACGATTATTTCCGCCGATGTGATCATAGGAAAAGACACTGTAATATATCCGGGAGCGGAGATAGAAAAGGGAAGTGTTATCGGGGAAGATGTTATAATAAGAGGAAGTTCGAGAATTTCGGCATCTCAAATCGGAAACGGAACGGAGATTGAAAGCTCGGTGATTGAAGAAAGCGTGATAGGCGAGGGAGTGAAAATAGGTCCGTTTGCGCATATTCGTCCAAATTCGACAATCAAGGACAAAGTCAGGCTCGGAAATTTTACGGAGATAAAAAATTCGGTGCTCGGAAAGGGTACAAAGGTAAGTCACTTGACATATGTGGGAGATTGCGATGTGGGGTCGGGAGTGAATTTCGGCTGCGGTTCGGTAATAGTGAATTATGACGGAAAGGAAAAACATCGGAGTTTTGTCGGAGATGAGGTTTTTGTGGGGTGCAATGCAAATCTGATTTCTCCCGTAAGGGTCGGAAATTCTTCCTATATCGCCGCAGGCTCGACAATTACCGAAGATGTCGGAGAAAATTCCCTTGCGATAGAGCGGGGAAAGCAGGCGGAAATTGAGAATTGGGTTATAAGAAAAGGTTTAAAGTGAGGAGGGCGGCAATATGAATTTTTGTCTGGGAGAAATGAAAGTTTTTACCGGAAATTCAAATAAGAAACTGGGAGAGAAGATTTGTCATGAGTTGGGAGTACCTTTGGGAGCTTGCGCCGTAAATCACTTCAGTGATTTTGAAATAAGCGTGGACATAGGAGAAACCGTGAGGGGGGCTGATGTGTATGTGGTGCAGTCCACCTGTTCTCCCGCAAACGACAACCTAATGGAAGTTCTTATAATGATAGACGCTCTTAAGAGAGCTTCCGCAGGAAGAATAAATGTGGTTCTTCCCTATTACGGATACGCCCGTCAGGACAGAAAGACGAGGGCGAGAGAACCGATTACAGCCAAGCTGGTTGCGGATTTACTCGAAACTGCCGGAACGGACAGAGTTATAGCCATGGATCTTCACGCAGGGCAGATACAGGGATATTTCGATATTCCCGTGGATCATCTGTCGGGAATGTCAATTCTTGCGGATTATTTCAAAAAGGCTTTGGCAAATGAGGCTGCAGTGGTAGCTTCGCCGGATCTCGGAGGAGTGACGAGAGCCAGAAAATTTGCAAATATTTTGGATCTTCCCATAGTGATAATAGAGAAGCGAAGACCCAGAGCAAATGTGGCGGAAGTTATGAATGTTATAGGAGATGTTGAGGGAAAGAGCGTTATTCTTTGCGATGACATAATAGATACGGGAGGAACTATCACTAATGCCTCAAGCGTTCTGAAGGAGAGGGGGGCTAAAAAAATTTACGGCTGTGCAACTCACGGGGTGCTTTCAGGTCCAGCCATTTCGAGAATAGAAGAATCCTCACTTGAGAAATTTGTAATTACGGACACAATCCCTCTTCCCGACTCAAAGAGAATTTCAAAAATTGAAGTGGTGTCCGTTGCGCCGATGCTTGCCGAGGCTATGAGAAGGATAAATTCCAATTTGTCCGTAAGCAAGCTCTTTGACTGATGCGGATTATAATCGGGCTTGGAAATCCCGGAAAAGATTATGAGAAAACCAGACATAACGCAGGATTTCGGGTTATAGACCTGCTTTGTGAAAAATATGAAATTCAGACTGCCCGTATGAAATTTCACTCCATGATTGGAGAGGGAAAGATTGCGGGGGAAAAAGTCTTGCTGGTGAAACCGACAACCTATATGAACAACAGCGGTCAGGCGGTCAGAGAAATCGTTTCGTATTACCAATTGGAACCCAAGGACATAGTGGTATTTTCAGATGATATAGATATACCCTTTGGAACTTTGAGAATTAAGAGAAAAGGGAGCGCCGGAGGGCATAACGGTTTGAAGTCGGTGATTTACCATTTGCAGTCCGATGAATTTCCGAGAATAAAACTCGGTGTGGGAAAAAAACAGGAGGGCGAAGATTTGGCGGATTTTGTCTTGGGACGCTTTTCCCGAAATGAACAGGAAGTGATGGATACCCTAATAGAAATGGCTGCCGAGTCTTTGGAAGTGCTTATCAAGGACGGAGAGGATAAGGCTATGAGCGAATATAACGGGAGATCGGCAAAATGAGTTTTGAAAAGATAATAAGCTGTGCATATTTTCAAAATCTAAGTCAGGCTTACGGAAAAAAGATAAGAACCGTGGGAATTATGAGGGAGAGCACCGCTTTTTTATTCTCTCTGCTTGCAAAGGAAACCGAACGGGATATTTTAATCATAGCTTCAAATGAGAAACGAGCAAAGGAGCTTAGGAGAGATTTTATTTCATTGGGACATTCCGTCATACTTTGGGAGAAGAAAGAAAGACTGTTATATGCCGTAGATGCCGCAAGCAGCGAAAGAATTTTCGGACGGGTCGGAGCGCTTAGATCCGTGATTACCCTATCTGATGAACCCAAGGTTATAATTTCCACTTCTCAAGCGATTTCGCAGCCCATAATGCCCATCGAGAGCTTTAAATCCGCAATACTTAAACTTTCATCGGGAGATGAGAAAAAAATATCTTTCATTCGCTCACGGCTCGAATTTATGGGATATGAGTCGGCGGAGAGAGTTGAGGGAGAGGGGCAGTATTCCATAAGGGGAGGAATAGTCGATATAGCCTGCCCCTTTTCCGATGAAACAAGTGCAGTGAGAATAGAATTTTTTGATGATGAAATAGACTCAATTCGCACTTTCAATATAGAAACTCAACTTTCGGAAAGAAAGCTTGAGGAAGTTTCAATATACCCTGCAAAGGAATGGCTCTTCTCAAGGGAAGAAAAAATTGAAATTTCAAAAAAAATCCGACCTTTGATGAAGAACGCCCTCGAAGTTCTCAGTAAGAGCGATGTCGAAGCGGCGAGTTTATGTGAAGAAAAATTTTCGACACTTATTGAGAAGCTTGAGGAAAATCTCTACTTGGATAATGCGGATTTGCTGCTTCCGTTTTTGGAGAACTTTGAGCGGTTCACCGACTGTCTTTCGGATGATACGTTGGTGTATTTTGAGGATATCCTGCGTGTTTCGGAGGACGAGGAGGAATTCAGGAGGGAAATCGGGGAGGAGTTGGCTGAACTCACTCTTAAAGGCGAATGGATTACGGGAATGAATTATCCGGATTTGGCTTTTGAGAAAATGCTTGAAAAACTTAAAAATAAGACCGTAATCTATAATTCCGATTTCACTCAAAGCATAAAGATTGAGTTTGAAGAAATTCAAAATTGGAATATCCGAAGTGCCACGCATTTTAACAGAAATTGGGATCTGTTTTTTGAAGAGCTTAAAACTTATAGGGCGAATGATTTTTCCGTTATGGTTTTTTCGGGAACAAAGGAGCGTTCAAACCTCCTAATAGAAAAAATAAAATCAGAAGAACTTTTTGGGAATTATATTTCGGTTTTAAACTCTTCCCTTTCGGAGGGATTTGTCTTTTCGGATTTTAAGTGTGCGATATTTACCGAAAGAGAACTCTTTGAAACCAATAAGAGAAAAAGAGAGAAAAGCTCCGGGGAGAACGCCAAGGAATATTTGAGCTTTAAGGATTTGAAAGTCGGGGAGTTCGTGGTTCACGAAAACTACGGAATAGCCGTCTATGAGGGAGTGAAAACTCTTGAAAGCTGCGGAATTAAAAAAGATTATCTCTCTCTTTCCTACCATGGAAGTGAAAAACTTTATGTGCCCATAGAACAGCTCCATTGGATACAAAAGTATATAGGTAATGATGAAACCAAGCCCAAGGTGACCAAACTCTCCGGAGGTGATTGGAAGAAAAAAACAGCTAAGGTCAAAAGAGCGGTGGAAGAGATGGCGGAGGATTTGATTTTGCTCTATGCCAAGCGTTCAAACAGAAAAGGCTATTCGTTTTCAAAAGATCAGGCGTGGCAGAAGGATTTTGAGGATGCCTTTCCGTATGGTGAAACTTCGGGTCAGCTCAGAGCCGTTTCGGAAATCAAACAGGATATGGAAAGTTCAAAGTCAATGGATAGGCTCTTGTGCGGAGATGTGGGATATGGAAAAACCGAAGTCGCATTGAGGGCGGCTTTCAAGGCGATTTCCGACAGCAAGCAGGTCGCACTTTTAGCTCCCACAACTATACTTACCGAACAGCATTTTAATACGATTATGGAAAGATTTCAGGGCTTTCCCATAACCTGTGAGGTGCTTAACCGTTTTCGTTCCGCCAAGGAACAGAAAAGCACTATAAAAAAAATAAAGCAGGGTGTGGTCGATTTGGCGGTCGGAACTCACAGATTGCTTTCAAAAGATGTTGAGTTTAAGGATTTGGGATTGCTCATTATAGACGAAGAACAGCGTTTCGGAGTGAGGCAGAAGGAAGAACTCAAGAAACTCAAGGAAAATGTAGATGTCCTGACTTTGAGCGCAACCCCTATTCCACGTACGCTTCATCTTTCCCTTTCCGGAATTAGGGATATCTCCCTTTTGGACGAACCTCCCGAAAACAGATTCCCAATTCAAACATATGTCACGGAATATCGTCCCGAGCTTGTGCGTTCCGCAATTTTGAAAGAGATAGAGAGAGACGGGCAGGTTTATTATGTATACAACAAGGTGGAGAGCATTTCTCAAAAGACTTCAATGCTAAAGGACTTAGTTCCTGAGGCAAGGTTCAGATATGCTCATGGTAAGATGAGCGGAAAGGAACTTGAAAATGAAATGTCCGATTTTTTGCACCGTGAATTTGACGTTCTGGTCTGCACAACCATTATCGAAACGGGATTGGATATACCGAATGTCAACACGATAATAGTGGAGGATTCGGATCGCTTCGGACTGTCTCAACTCTATCAGTTAAGAGGGAGAGTGGGAAGAAGTGAGAGGATTGCCTTTTGTTTTATGACCTACCAAAAGCAAAAAGTCCTTACGGAAATTGCGAGCAAAAGACTTCGTGCCATAAAGGAGTTTACTCGTTTCGGCTCGGGTTATCAGATAGCTTTAAGAGATTTGCAAATAAGAGGAGCGGGAAATCTTTTGGGGGTTTCCCAGCACGGAAATATGGCGGAGATAGGCTATGACCTCTATGTCAAGTTCTTAAACAGGGCGATAAAGGAAAATTCCGGAGAAAAAGTGGAAGATGAACTTGAAGTTTCGGTGGATTTTGAATATAACGCATTTTTACCGAAAGATTATATCGAGTCCGAACTCTTCCGTATGGAGATTTATAAAAAAATTTCATCCCTTGAGAGTGAAGAGGATAAGCTTGAGCTTATAGACGAGTTGATTGACAGGTTCGGAGAGCCTAAGAGTTCGGTCATAAACCTTATGGACATTTCAATCATAAGAAGTCTTTCAGAAAAAATAGGAATAAGGCAGATAAAGCAAAAGGGAAATAGGCTTTCAGCGGAGTTTTATGAAAAGGAATTAAATACTGGACTTTATAATTCGATACTGTCCTTATATAAACCGAGATTGGATTACAATCCTTTAAAGGGTGCTTTATCTTTGATTTTGGAGGGAGGTTTGTCCGAGGTCAAAGAATTTTTAAGGACTTTTTATGACTTAAAGAAATCCTGTGAAGTTTAGGAGGGAAGATATGAAAAGGATATCGGTATTTTTTATTTTATTATCCTGCTTGATGCTTGCGTCCTGCGGGAGAGATGAAAATATAATTGCAAAGGTAAATAATAAGCCCGTTATGAAAGGTGACTATGAGGCGGAGTGCGCTTTCTATAAAAAAATCAACTCTAAAAAATTCGGAGAGGATTTGTTAAGTAAGGTGCAAGATGACGGAAGAACTTTGGAGCAGCAGTTAAATGAAGTAGTCCTAAAGAAGATGATATGTGAAAAATTCATAGAAGAGGACATGATAAGAAGAAATTATGAAATCAAAGATGAGGATTTGTCCTCAAAAGGATATTGGAAAAAATTCGGGGACGAGAAAAAAATTTCAGAATTTCTAAAGACTAACCAAATAAGCGAGGAGTTTTTTAATGCAAGTCTGAAAAGGGCGATGTATGCGGAAAGACATAGAGAATTGATTGTGGGTGAGATGCATATCACGGATGACGATGTAAAAAAATATTATGAGGCGGACAAACCCAAGTTTGAGAAAGTGAATTGCTCATATATTTTGCTAAAGACTGAGGAAGAAGCAAAAGACGTAAAGACAAAAATTGAGGCGGGGCTTGCCTTTGAAGACTTGGCTCTTGCCTCGTCAATTGATGCGGAAACTGCGGCAAAGGGCGGAGAATTGGGCTGGATATCACGTGGAGAGTACCCGAAGGAGTTTGAGGACTCGGCGTTTAATTTGGAAGTCGGAGCGATAAGCGATCCGATAGCCTCCGATTTGGGATTTTATATCATAAAAGTGAACAGCAGAAAAAACAGTTTTAACGACCTTAAGGAAGATGTCAGGATAGGTCTTGAGAATGAAAAGTATGAAGAGTATTTGGAAGCTGAAATGCAGAAAGCCGACATAAAAGTATATTTGAAAACCAAGGAGAGTTAAAAACAGGAATGACGAAAGCGTCTAAATTTTTAAAGGGCACCCTGCTTTTAAGTGCGGCGGGAGTGATTGTGAAGCTTTTAGGAGCGGTTTATAGAATTCCTATCGTGTCCATAATAGGAGATGAGGGAATGAGCTATTATCAGACGGCTTATCCGATTTATTCCCTTCTTCTCACCGTATCAACCACGGGACTTCCCGTTGCGGTTGCAAAAATGATTTCAGAGCGTGTGAGCCTTGAGGACTATATAAATGCCGACAGAATTTTTAAATTTACCGCGGGGATTATGATTTTTCTGGGAGCGGCAACTGCGTTTTCGGTGTTTTTGTTTGCGGATAAATTCAGTGAGTTTATAAAAAATCCGGGGGTTTATTATTCGCTTATAGCCTTGATTCCTGCATTGCTTGTAAGTCCCGTGCTGTCCTCTTTCAGGGGATTTTTTCAAGGTCGGCAAAATATGCTGCCCACGGCGATATCTCAAGTTTCGGAGCAGGTCGGACGGGTGATATTAGGACTTTTTTTTGCGGTTATACTTCTTCCTAAGGGAATTGCAATGGCGGCGGGGGGAGCTTCTCTCGGAGGGTCGCTGGGAGCGGTATTCGGAATTTTAACTATGATTTTTTATTACTTAAGGAGAAAACCCCAAACCGACAAAGAAATTCTCTCCTCAAAGCACAAGAGGATTTTTTCAAACAGGGAAATATTTCGCACTCTTATTTTAATTGCCGTCCCCATAACATTGGGAGCTGCAATTCTGCCTCTTACGGACTCCGTAGATGCAATGATTTTTCCCTCAAGGCTCGGAGCTTGCGGTTTCACTTTGGAGGAGGCGAATAAACTTCACGGCAATCTTAAAGGTATGGCGCAGACTCTCATAAACTTTCCCCTGATGTTTCTCTATGCGGTGTCGGTATCTTTGGTTCCCTCGATATCGGAAACCGTGGCTCTTGAAGATGATGAAAAGAAAAAGACTTTAATTTCTTCAGGGTTCAGGCTTTCCTCAGTTTTTTCTTTTCCCTGTGCGGCGGGACTTTGCGCATTGGCTTTTCCGATTATTCACCTGCTTTATGCCGGAGTATCAATAAGTTCCCAGAGGAGTGCGGGTTCGCTTCTTTCGGTTTCTGCGTTTCAGCTTATTTTTTTGGGAATTATCCAGACCTCGGCGGCAATTCTTCAAGGTATCGGGCATCCGATTGTGCCGGCGTTTAATATGTTGATAGGTGCGGCAATAAAGATGATCCTTTCTTATCTGCTTATGGGAATTAGGGAGATAAATATATACGGAATGAGTATTTCCTCGCTTGTATGTTTTTTTGTGGTGGCACTTTTGGATTTGCGTTCCGTGGAGAAATTCAGCGGAGTCAGGGTTGAAAAAAAGGAAATTTTTATTAAGCCTCTTTTGGCTTCTTCGGTTATGGGCATTGCGGTATTTTTAATCAACGGGCTTCTTAATCAAGTGAGCAGTTCAAGGTTTATGGTTTTTTTTACAGTAATATTCGGAGCAGTTTTTTATTTTGCGGTACTTTTGCTGTTAAAGATTTTTCGTGAGGAGGATTTTTTAATTCTTCCTAAGGGTGAGAAAGTGGTAGAGCGGCTTAAAAAGGCGGGACTTATGTGATGGGAAAAATTTATGTGGTAGGAATGGGGTCGGGAGATGTTTCACAACTTACACTCGGGGCGGTTGAATGTATTCATTCCGGCAGAAAGAATTTTTTGAGAACTAAAGAGCACCCGAGCGTGAAATATTTTTTGGATAAGGGCGTTTCATTTGAAAGCTATGACAGTTGGTATGAGAATGCAAAGGATTTTTCAAAGCTCTATGAAAGAATAGCGGAGGATTTGATATCGAAAGCCGAAGAGTTTTCGGCAGTGAATTATTTTGTGCCGGGAAATCCCCTCGTTGCGGAGAGGAGCGTGTCGTTCCTGTATGAGAAAAATGCTGAAATTGAGATAATACAAGGGATAAGTTTTATTGAACCTGTTTTGGAAATCACTCGGTCTGACCCGATTGACGGTTTTAAGATCTTAAATGCGGAAGTTCTCACATATAGGGACTTGGATATTCACTGCGACACTATTCTCACACAAGTCTATAATAGGAGAATTCTTTCGGAGGCGAAACTTTCCCTCTCGGAAGTGTATGGAGATGAGTATGAAATCTATCTCATACATAATGCGGGAATTAGGGGTGAGGAGTCGGTCGAAAATATTCCGATATATGAGTTGGACAGAGGAAAAAAGGTGGGGGTACTTTCCTCCGTTTTTATTCCCAAAATGCCTGAAATCGGCAAAAAAAGGTTTGACTTCAATGATGTCTTGTGTATAATAGAGTTGCTCAGGGGGGTTGGCGGTTGTCGGTGGAGAGAGATTGGGACGCATCAGTCGGTCGGAGATGTTTTGACTGGTGACGCCTGTGAGTTTTTTCGTGCGGTTGATGAGTATGATACGGATCGTATGATTGAGAAGCTTGGGGATTTGCTTTTTGATGTGGCGTTTCATATGACGATTGCGAGGGAAGACGGAATTTTTCCTCACGATGTTACGACTGCTCTCTTAGAAAAGATAATTGGCAATCAAAAACTTTAAAGAACCGCCTCTCGGACGGCGGATTAAGAAAGAATACCTGCGGAGGTACTCGGCAGGAAAATTAGGAGGAAAGAATATGAACAAATCCGAATTGGTAGCAAAGATGGCTGAAAAATCAGGATTGACAAAAAAAGACGCGGAGCTTTTACTTAAGGCTTATGTGGAGTCGGTTGAGGAAGAACTTTCCAAAGAGGGGAAAGTGCAGTTGGTAGGTTTCGGTACATTTGAAGTTCGTCACAGAAAAGCAAGAATGGGAAGAAATCCTCAACATCCCGATAAACCCATAGAGATCCCCGCATCTTTGGCTCCGGTATTTAAGGCGGGAAAGAGCTTAAAGGATTTGGTGAATGCAAAAGCGAAAAAAGGCGGCAAAAAGAAAAAATAGGTTGAGCAATAACCCCTCTTATCGGGGGGTCTGTTCGGTCCGTCGGCAGGTGGTTTGAATGAGAGTTGATAAATTTTTGAAAAATTCTCGCCTGATAAAAAGGCGCACTGTAGCTCAGGAGGCTTGTGAGCAGGGCAAGGTATCGGTGAACGGAAAAATATCCAAATCCTCTCAAGAAGTTAAAGTGGGGGATATTATAACCCTTAGTTTCGGAGATGCGAAAAGGAGCATAGAGGTAGTCGGTTTGGTTGATAATCCTAAAAAAGATGAGGCATGCGAGCTTTATAGATCGGTGGATTGAGTATTATGAGATTAGGAAAAATTTTTATAAGGATTTTTAAGTTTTTTCTGATATCCGTGATAGCTTTTTTGATTTTTTTCGTACTTTTCAGAGAGCACAGAGCTAAACAGTATGAACTGAAAACGGAAATTTCCGAGCTTGAAACCGAGGTTAAAAGCTTGGAAAATGAAAACAGGCTTCTTAAAAAAGAGTTGGAAGGCGTTAATTCGTTGGAATTTATAGAAAAAGTGGCTAGAGAGGACTACGGAATGGTAAAGCCGGGGGAGCTTGTATATATAGACATTAACCGCGGCTCCAAGCTTAAACCGTCCGATTCTAAGGGGGTAGAATGATTTGCAGTTGGCAGTAGGTGCTGTTCTGGAAGGAAAAGTGCTGAGCATAAAAAAATTCGGTGCGTTTGTGGATTTGGGCGAGGGGCTTAACGGTTTGCTCCATATTTCAGAGATTTCGGAAAGTTATGTGGAAGAGGTTTCCGAGTATTTGAAAAAGGGGCAGAAAGTTAAGGTGAAAGTGCTTTCTGTCGAAGAAGGAAAGATAAGTCTTACTATGAAAGGCTTTGGGGAAGATAAGAAAAAGTCGATTGCCGAATGGAATTATGACGATAAACAGTCGGATATGTCCTTTGAAGAAAAGATGAGCAGATTTATGAAAGACAGCAATGAGAAATATGCTCAGCTTAGAGTGAGGGATAACAAGCGGTTTAATGTCGGGAAAAAATAGCGGAGGAACTCCTGTATATCCGGGAGTTTTTTTCTTTATATGAATATTTATAAAATCTTGGAAAATAATTTGCCTTTAATCTCAAAACACAGATTTCTTTTGGGGGTTTCCGGAGGAGTCGATTCTATGGTGCTTTTGCATGGAATGATTTCACTTAAAAAAAACTATGACTTCGATATTAAGGTTTTGCACGTAAATCACGGAGTCAGGGGAGAGGAAGCAAAAAGAGATCAAAGGTTGGTTGAGGATTATTGCAGGAGGTCGGGAATTGAGTTCTTCTTGAAGGAAGCTGATATGAACTCATTTGCAAAAAAACATAAGCTTTCAAAAGAAGAGGCCGGAAGAGAATTAAGGAGGCGCTTTTTTTTTGAAATAAAAAAGGAATGCAAAGCGGATTTCATAGTGTTGGCTCATCAGGCGGATGATCAGGTGGAAACCGTTCTCTTCAGAATTTTACGGGGAACGGGGGTTAAGGGTTTGTGCGGAATGAAGATAAGAAGCGGAGATATTCTAAGACCCCTCCTTTCGGTAAGACGCAAAGAAATTGAGGAATATGCAAAAACTTTTAAAGTACCCTATGCGGAGGATTCGACAAATTCCTCCGATATCTATTCAAGGAACAAAATCAGAAATAAGCTCATACCTTTTATTGAAAGTAATTTTGAGTTTGATTTTTTTTCCTCGATAGAAAGGCTTTCCGATAACAGTTCGGAGGTGTGGGAAGCGGCAGCTTCAGCTTTGGATTTGAAATATCCCGAGGCGGTGAACAAGGGGGAAATAGTCGTATCAAGCTTCCTCTCCAACTCGGTTTCAATAAGACTTCTGATTTTGCACAGAGAATTTGAGAAATTTTCTCTCGGAAGAGAAGCTCTCATAAGAATTTCAGATTGGATAGAAAAAGGTCGGTCGGGAAGCGAGATTGATTTATCTTTGGGAGTAAAACTTGAGAAGGCTTTTGACAGGGTGAGAATAAAAAAAGATAAAACCGAGGATTTGCCTCTAACGGAATTTATAATCGGAGAGGATATAGTCATTCCCGAGGCGGGATTGATTTCTTCGTCATTTGCAAAAGTTTTTGAGGTTTGCAATGCCTCTAAAGATACCATATTTGTGGACGGGGATAAACTTTGCGAGCCGATTGTGATTCGTTCAAGGAGGAATTCGGATAAAATTGCTCCTTATGGAATGGACGGAGAAAAGAAACTTAAAGATATTTTTAGGGAGGAGAAAATCCCTGTAAATCTCAGAAATAAAGTGCCCGTTATTGAGAGCGGCGGGCAAATCGTATGGGTTGTGGGGATAAGGGACAGCAGGATTTTCAAAATCGACGAAACCACTAAAAATATTTTGAAGATAGAGTTTAGGAAAACGGGAGGAAAAAATGGATAGTGAAATAAAAAAAGTTATGGTGTCAAGAGAAGAAATTTATGAAACCGTAAAGAGGGTGGGGCGTGAAATAACCGAGGATTATAAGGACAAAAGACCTCTATTTGTGGGTATACTGAAAGGAGCGGTACCTTTTTTGGCGGATTTAATTCGGGTGTGCGACCTCGATCTTGAGATTGATTTTATGTCCGTAAAAAGCTACGGAAGTTCTTCAAAATCTACGGGGGAAGTGAGGATATTGAAAGATCTTGATTATTCCGTTCAGGGTAAAGATATTATAATAGTTGAGGATATAATTGACTCCGGATATACTTTGAAATATCTAAAGACGAATATGATTGCGAGAGGAGCAAAGTCGGTAAGGATTGCAGCTTTTTTGGATAAGGCGGCGAGAAGAGTCGTGGATATAGATGCGGACTACGTGGGAAAGAAGATTGAGAATGAGTTTATAGTGGGCTATGGAATGGATTATGCTGAAAAATGGAGAGGACTTGCGGATATTTGCGCTTTGAAAAACGAAGTGTATGAAAAATAAAAGTGTTTGTTTAATGATTAAGGATAGGGTATAATTAGCGATTGAAAGAGAAAGGAGGATTTGATTTGAAAAGGACATATAAGGGAGTGGGGATATACCTTATCATAGTGCTTATAGTTTTGTATTTTGCCCTGACATATAAGGGGGATCAGCCTAAGGTTACGAAACTCACTTTTTCCGATTTAATCAGCGCAATTCAGCAGGACAGAGTTAAGACATTTGATTTGGAGGGATTGGAATTTAGCGGTTCATTGGTTGATAACAGCCGCTATGAGGGTTATATACCCGCAATAAATATTGAGAATTTTTATGATAATTATTTGAAAGAAAAGGTGGAGTCGGGAAAGATTGTCTATAACGGCGGTCCCGAGCGACAGACTCCGTTTTATTTTTCGCTTATAACCCCTATTATTATGCTGGCGGCTTTTGCCGTGTTTTGGTATTTTTTTATGCAACAATCTCAGGGCGGAGGTCCGAAACCTATGGGTATGGGGTTCGGGCGTTCCAGGGCAAAGCGTGTTGAGGTGGACGGCAAAAAAATTATTACCTTTTCGGAAGTTGCCGGATTAAAAGAGGAAAAGGAGGAGATGAGAGAAATTGTAGATTTTCTTAAATCTCCGAGAAAATATGTTGAGATTGGGGCGAGAATTCCCACCGGAGTTTTGTTGGTAGGACCTCCGGGCACGGGAAAGACCTATTTGTCAAAAGCCGTGGCAGGTGAAGCCAATGTGCCCTTTTTTACGATTTCGGGTTCGGATTTCGTTGAAATGTTTGTGGGTGTGGGAGCGTCGAGAGTCAGAGATTTATTTGAGGAAGCAAAGAGAAATTCCCCCTGCATAGTTTTTATAGATGAGATTGATGCCGTCGGCAGAAGAAGAGGTGCCGGAATGGGCGGAGGGCACGACGAAAGAGAGCAGACTCTTAATCAGCTTTTGGTTGAGATGGACGGATTTTCCAAGAATGAAGGCATAATAGTTATGGCTGCGACGAATCGTGCGGATATTTTGGATCCGGCGTTGCTCAGACCCGGAAGATTTGATCGTCAAATTTATGTGGGAGTGCCTGATGTTCGTGAGAGGGCTGAAATTTTGAAAGTGCATACGAGAAAGAAACCCTTAGCGGACGATGTGGATTTGGAAGTTATTGCAAAGAGAACTCCGGGATTTTCTCCTGCGGATTTGGAGAATATGATTAACGAAGCGGCAATTTTGTCGGCGAGAGAAAATCTTAAGAAAATTCCTATGCGGTTAATCAACGAAGCGTCAATCAAGGTTCAGGCAGGTCCTGAAAAGAAGTCAAGAGTCGTGATAGAGAAAGAGAGAAAACTCACCGCATACCACGAAGCGGGACATGCGGTGGTCGCAAGACTTTGCCCCGAGTCCGATCCCATACACATGGTAACAATAGTTCCCAGAGGAATGTCGGGAGGTTTCACCGCATATGTTCCCGACGAAGATCGCAGCTATTCCACAAAAGGAAGAATGAAAACCAAGCTTATAACCTTGCTTGGGGGAAGAGCGGCAGAAGCGGTTATCTTAGATGATATTTCCACCGGAGCACAGAATGATATTGAAAGGGCAACCAAGATAGCACGCTCGATGGTTACTCATTATGGAATGAGTGACCGACTCGGACCTATGACTTACGGTTCCGATGAAGATGAAGTGTTCTTGGGAAGGGATTTTACAAGAGCCAGAAATTATTCGGAGTTGGTTGCGGCTGAAATAGATAAAGAGATGAGAGGACTTATCGACGAAGCATATAAAACGGCGACTTCACTTTTGAAAACAAATATAGAAAGACTTCACAGAGTGGCTCAAAAGCTTTTGGAAAAAGAAACCATTTCCGGAAAGGAATTTGAGGCGTTGTTTGAGGGAGTGGCATATGACCCTTCAAGTGAGAATTCGGTTCCTGAGGAAAACGAAGAAGAAGTTAGGGAAGAGATAGAGCGCACCATTGAAGAAAGGATACGAGCCATAGAGCAGGAAAATCTGAAACACTTGGCAGAATAAATCAGTAGATGGTAAGGGGTATTCGGTAAAAAATCCGAATATCCCTTATTTTTTTATGCGTGGGAGGATTTATCGTACAATGAACGGATTTCTTAAAAATTTCAAAAATTTTGTTGACAAAATCAATCGGTAAGGATAGACTCACTTAGGCGCAGTCGGCAGAAGTTTACGATTTAAGGGGGGGATTTTATGCCTATTTCATTTGCCAAACCCAAGACTCAGTATGTAGTAGAGAGAATTAAGGGTGCGGAAGCGGCGCAAAAGAGACTTGAAGATTTGGGTTTCAGAGCCGGAGAGAAGGTGGAGGTTGTACAGACCATTGACGGGAATTTAATCTGTCGTGTGGGAGGAGCAAAGGTGGCGATTGATTCGTCGCTTGCGGCAAAGATTGAAGTTGCGGAATTTGTGAGCTGAAAATTCTGTGAAAACGAAGTAAAGGAGAGAGATTATGACATTATCTGATGTTAAGGTAGGCTCAAGTGTGGTTGTTGAGAAAATCAAAGGTGATTCGGCGGTAAAAAGGCACATAATGGATATGGGTATAACCAAGGGAACAAAGCTTTCAGTAAAAAAACTTGCGCCTCTTGGAGATCCTATGGAGATTGAGGTAAGGGGTTATGCGCTTTCAATCAGGAAACACGATGCCGAAGTGATTGAGGTAAAGTAGGAGGGAGAGTATGAAAATTGCACTTGTAGGAAATCCGAATTGCGGAAAGACTACGCTTTTTAATGAACTCACCGGCACATATCAATATGTGGGAAACTGGCCGGGGGTTACGGTGGAGAAAAAAACGGGAAAATATGCCGGAGATAAGACAATGGAGATTGTGGATTTGCCCGGAGTATATTCGCTTTCTCCTTACACTTCCGAGGAAGTTATTACAAGAGATTTTCTTTCTAACGATCGCCCGGACGCAGTGATAAATATTGTTGACGGAACAAATCTGGAAAGAAATTTATATCTGACTACGCAAGTATTGGATATGGGTATTCCCACGATAGTTGCGATAAATTTGGTAGATGTCCTGAGAAAACACGGAGCGTCAATTGATATCAATAAAATATCCAAAGAGCTTGGAGTTGATGTGATTGAGATATCAGCTCTTAAGGCGATAGGCATCAAGGAGCTTATGGATAAGGTTTCAAAGCTTTCTTCAAAAGGTGAACCGCAAAAGAATTTCAGCGAAAAGATTGAGGAGGCTATTGGAAAAATTCAGGAGGAGTTAAAAAAGTCGGGAGAGCCATGTGATAGATACACGGCGATAAAGGTTTTGGAGAACGACTCGATTTTAACTCAAAAGGTCAAAGTACCGGGAGCAGTTGAGGAAATTCGGGCGGCTTTGGAAAAGGAAAAGGACGACGATGCGGAATCCATAATCACCAACGAGAGATATGAATTTATTCAATCAAAACTTCAATCCGCCATTATGAAAGGTAAGCTTGAGGGCGAAACCACCTCGGATAAGATAGATAAGGTGCTTACAAGTAAACTCCTCGGACTTCCCATATTCCTTGCAATTATGTGGCTTATATATTATGTTTCAATTGCCACAATCGGCGATAAGGGCATCGGGCTTATGGAAGATATCTTCGGCAGTTTGGGAAAAACGGTGGGAGATTTCCTTGAGGGACTCGGAGCGAGCGAGGGAGTTGTATCCCTTATTTCGGACGGCGTGATAGGCGGAGTCGGAGCAATCTTCACTTTCGTGCCTCAGATGCTTTTGCTCTTCTTTTTCCTTGCCATTCTTGAGGATTCGGGATATATGGCGAGGGTTGCATTTATAATGGATAAGGTATTCAGAAGATTCGGACTTTCGGGAAAGAGTTTTATCCCTATGTTGGTCGGAACGGGCTGTTCAATTCCCGGGGTTATGGCAACTCGTACAATTGAGAATGATGCGGACAAGCGTATGACCATTCTTTTGACTCCGTTTATGCCCTGCGGAGCTAAACTTCCGGTATTTGCAATGTTCATAGCCTTGGTATTTAACGATGCGGCGTGGGTCGGTCCGTTTATCTATTTATTCGCTATGGTTATGATTGTGATTTCCGGAATGATTTTGAAGCGCACCAAACGCTTTGCGGGGGATCCCGCTCCGTTTATTTTGGAACTTCCGGAATATAGAATCCCTTCGTGGAAAAATGTGAGCCTTAATATGCTTGAAAAAGCTATGAGTTTTATAAGAAAAGCCGGCTCGATAATTCTTATCTGCAATGTGATATTATGGGTGCTTCAAAATTTCAACCTTAGTTTCCAATATATCCCCGACGATATAGATTCAAGTATGCTTGCAAACCTCGGAAATTTAATCCGTCCCCTTTTCATTCCTTTGGGCTTTGGAGATTCTTGGGCGTCGTCCGTGGCGTCTCTTACCGGATTTGCGGCTAAGGAAGTGGTGGTGTCCACTTTTGCGACAATAGGAGATAAGATTACAATCAGCTTCACTCAAGTCACCGCTATGAGCTTTATAATTATGACTATGTTCGCACCTCCCTGCTTTGCGGCAATAGGAGCGATGAGAAGAGAGCTTGGAAGTTTTAAAAAATTGGGATTTATGCTTGCATTCCAATTGGGAGTGGCGTATGTGGTTGCAGCTTTGGTAAACCTTATCGGTTCGACCGTTTTCAAAGGTACTTCATTAACGGAACCTATGCCGATTTCCGTTGAGGCGATAGAAGAGGCGGAAGAGTTCGGAGAGTACGAAATTCTTCCCGGAGATATAGTAGCTTATATTTTCTTGGGGATTATCATAGTATTTTTGATTTTGGGTATATTTAACGCAGTAAGGAGCAGGATGCGCAATCAGGCAAAAGCTGCGTAAGGAGGACTATATGAAACCCATAGACATTATATTGGTCGCGTTGGTTGTTGTGGCTGTCGTTTTTGCTTTGAGAAGAACGATACTTGCGGCAAAAAGCGGGAAGTGTTCGGGCTGCAATTGCGGTTCCGATGAAAAATCCTGTTGCTGTTCAACAAAGAAATAATTCAAGCGGAAAAAAGCGTTGCGTTTGCAGCGCTTTTTTAATTGCAAGTCTTGAGATTAAGAAACAAAGCCTGTATATAGTTTATTAACTTATAATTACGAATCAGCCTTCCGCACAATTCCCGCGTTTTCTTTTTTAATTTATTCGGCTCATATTTATTTGACTTATATGCTAAATAACAGGGTTGCAAATACGGAGGAAGAAGCCCAAGCACAAAAGGAGCTTGTAGAGGATATTTATAAGAGAGCATTCGGAGAAGAGAGATGACAATCGCGTAATATATAACCAGAGATGCAATAGCAGATGCAAGAAGGGAAGCAAGAGCGGAGGGTTAAAAGATGGCGTGGAGAAAGGTTTTTTTCAATCGGCAATAAATTTACTGAATATGGGATTTTCAATTGAAGATGTGACAAAGGGTACGGGGCTTTCAAGAGAAAAGGTAAATGAATTGAGATCGTCGCTTTAGGACTTCGACTATTTTTAAGGACTTGATTATTAAAAAATAGCGGAGGATTTGTATTAAGAAAGAGGCTATTCACTAATACCGGTGCAACAGTCTCTTTTTTTTGTTCACTCGTCATTTATATTATCCGAATTGCATTTATCTTCTTGCTGTATTATAATCATTGCGAGGGGGATACTTATGGAAACAGCGAGCAAAACTAAACAGAGATTTATCGTAATTTTTTTGTGGCTGGTCGGATTTTCTATTACGGCTGCGCTGACTTTTATGAAAAAGATTGATGTGCAAACGCTTTCTCCGATGGAGTTTATGTCCATGTTCGGAGGGGTTCTTCTTCCGATAAAGCCCGCAATTTTTCTCTCTCTTATCCTGACGCTTTCAACTTCTTTAGTGTTAAAAACTCCTCCGATTATCTACGGAGGTATTTTACTAACCGCAAACTGCATAACAGCCGCACTTGTCTCAAGTGTACTTTATAGAAAAATAAAACTTCATCCGATTTTAACGCTGCTTATAGCCGAACTCTCAGCTAAACTTATGTTGTGCCTTACGGCGTTTGTGGCAACGCTTTTTTTCTCATTCGGAGAAAATCCCTTGCGATACACCTTGGATGTTTTCGTCAAGGGGTTGCCGGGCTTTCTAATTCAGTTGGTGATGATACCGCTTATGGTTTATGGAATAAAAAAATATACCACTTTGGATTTGTGATTTTTAGGAGGAATTATGATACTTATAAAAAATGTATGCTGTCTTCCGTTTAACTCAAAGGATAGAGTGCTTTATGGAGTGAATGTGTATATCAAGGATAATCGAATATTTGAAATCACCGAGGAACTCCTGCCCGAGAGAGCGGATAAAATAATAGACGGTGAGAAAAAAATTTTGATGCCGGGGCTTGTTAATGCACATACGCACGCTTCAATGTCGCTGCTTAGAAACTATGCGGACGATCTTCCTCTTGACAGGTGGCTTGGTGAGGAAATTTGGCCCATAGAAGGAAAGATGACCGAGGAGGACATATATGTCGGGGCACTTTTGACAATATGTGAAATGCTCCTTTCGGGAACCACTTCCTTTTTGGATATGTATGATCTTATGGACGCAGTGGCAAGAGCGGTGGAGGAAATCGGAATAAGAGCTGTGCTCTCCTATGGAACGATTGATGTGAAAGGGCAGGAAGATGAACGCATAAGGATAAGGAGGGAGTTTTCCGAACATTGGGAATGGAAGGCAAACGGAAGAATTACCACTATGGTTGCGCCCCATGCTCCTTATACCGTGGGAGATGTCTTTATGAAGCGACTAAAGGAGCTTGCCTGCGAATTAAATGTGGGAATAAACATTCACCTTTCTGAAACAAAAGGAGAAGTGGAGGGAATTATCGAAAAGACCGGAAAAACTCCGATAGCCCATATGAACGACTTGGGGTTGTTTGATGTGCATACGGTGGCGGCTCATTGTGTGCACATAACCGATGAGGACATAAAAATTCTCAAAGATAAGAATGTGTATCCCGTAAATAATCCCACAAGCAATTTTAAATTGGCAAGCGGATTTTCCCCGGTGTCAAAGCTTCTTAAAGCCGGAATACCCGTGGCCTTGGGAACGGACGGTTCCGCAAGCAATAACAATGTCAATATGTGGGAAGAAATTCATCTCGCCGCAATTATAAACAAAGCCCTTGACTTGGATGCAACCTCCGTTTCCGCATATACCGCATTGGAGATGGCAACGATTAACGGAGCTAAGGCATTGGGACTTGACAAGGAGATAGGCTCCGTTGAAAAAGGAAAAAAGGCAGATTTGATTTTGATTGATACGAATAAACCGCATCTCACTCCTCTTGGAAATCCCGTTTCGGCTCTCGCATACTCTGCACAAGCCTCTGATGTGGATACCGTGATTGTGGACGGAAAAATCCTTATGGAAAATCGGGTTCTTAAAACCGTTGATATAGAAAAAATTATGCTGAAGATGAATGAAACTGTTAATAATCTGTTGAGCAGAAAGGAATAAAGATATGGGAAAAAAGATTGTATATAGTGGGGTTCAACCCTCGGGGGATCTTACAATCGGAAATTATCTGGGTTCGGTAAGCCACTTTGCAAAACTGCAGGAGGAATATGAGTGTTTATTCAATGTTGCAGATATGCACTCATTGACGGTTACTCAAGATCCGGTTATCTTGAAGGAGCGAATTTATAAAGTCTTGGCAACTTTTTTGGCTTCGGGAATTGATCCCGAAAAAAGTATTGTATTTGTGCAGTCGGATTGTTCGGAACATGCGGAGCTTTGCTGGGTTCTAAATTCAATAACCTATATGGGACAGCTCTCAAGAATGACGCAGTTTAAGGATAAATCACAAAAGCACGAGGATAATATCAACGCTGCACTTTTTACCTATCCCGTCCTGATGGCTGCAGATATACTCTTATACAACACAGACCTGGTGCCTGTGGGTGAAGATCAGCGTCAGCATATAGAGATCACTAGGGATTTGGCGATCAGGTTTAATAATCGCTTTGGAGATACTTTCGTTGTGCCGGAGGGTCTTTACGGAGAAAATTGCACAAGGGTTATGAGCCTTAAAAACCCCGAAGCGAAGATGTCAAAGTCGGACGCTGACGAGTCCGCATTCATAAGAATGTTGGACGAACCGGATACAATTATAAAAAAAATAAAGACTGCGGTGACTGATTCTTTAGGAGTTGTAAAATATTCTCCGGAGCAGGCGGGGCTTAGAAATCTTTTGGATATATACTCAGGATTTTCAAATGAGGATATTGACACCATAGTTTCACGCTATGAGGGAAAAGGATATGGAGTGCTGAAAAAGGATTTGGGGGATTTGGTTGTCCAAAAACTTGACCCCATAAGAAAAAGTTTTTATGAGTATATGAACGACAAAGCCTATCTTGAGAAAACGGCAGCCGAAGGAGCGAGAAAGGCCTCCGAGATTGCGGGAAAAACCCTTTCTTCCGTATATGAAAAGGTTGGACTGAAGATATGAATACTTTCAAAAAAGCTGCGTTTTGTTTGATTTTCTTTTTTATCTTTAAGAGTTCGCTTGCTTTCGGAGCTTCTCTCTATGGTGAAAAAATTGAACTTCCTGAAAGTTTAAACATCTCTTCTCTGAAATTCAGAGGGGTATGGGTTGATACCGTGTGGAATAATTTTCCGAGCAAACCGGGACTTTCGGAAGAAGATTATAAAAAAGAATATATGACACTATTAAAAAACCTCGAAAAGGCTCATATAAACACCGTGATTTTTCAGGTGCGTCCGTCCTGCGATGCCTTTTATAAATCCCATGGCAATCCGGCTTCCGAATTTTTGACGGGAAAGCAGGGAGAAAATTTCAACTTTGATCCGTTGGCGTGGATGATTGAAGAAACTCACAAGAAAGGTATGACCTTTCATGCGTGGCTTAATCCTTACAGGGTGACTTACAGAAATGCTGAGGGCTCAAAGGAGGAGTTGATTTCCACACTCCATCCTGCAAATTTTGCCAGAAAAAATCCCGGCTGTGTTTTTAAAGCGGGAAAAAAGCTCTATCTTAAGCCGTGGGACGAGAAAGTTGTGATACACCTGAAAGAAACGGTGCAGGAGCTTTTGAAAAAATATGAGGTGGACGCAATTCACTTTGACGATTATTTTTATCCCGCTTCAACCTTTGTGGGAAGCGGCGGATACTATGAAGAAGAGAAAGAGGCGTTTGAGCAGTCGGGAGTTAAAAATTTAGGAGATTACAGGCGTCAGCAAACCGACAATCTGGTTTTCGGCGTATTCCAAACCGTCCAAAGCTACAACAGAGTTGAGGGAAAGAATGTGGAATTCGGCGTAAGTCCTGCAGGAGTTTGGAGAAATAAGAGTACAGATCCGAGCGGAATGGAGGTTTTGACGAATTACACTTCATATGACACTCTCTTTGCCGACACGAAAAAGTGGGTGGAAAATCGGTGGGTTGATTACATAGTTCCACAGATTTATTGGCAATTTGACACAAAAGCCGCTCCCTATGGAAATTGCACGGATTGGTGGGGGAAAGTGTGTTCAAATGCAAAGGTGAAACTCTATATCGGGCATGCTATATATAAACTCGCTCAAGGTGACTGGAAAAACTCCGAGGAACTTTATAACCAGCTGCTCTTTAATACTCGTTATGACTCTATTTACGGTTCTTTCTTTTTTAACTCCAAAGCTTTCAAAGAAAACACAAGCCAAAAAAATAAAGACTTTCTTGAAAAATATAAGAATGAAATTAAAAATCTTAAAACGCCCGAATCCGTTTCGCCCAAAAAAGAAAAACTTTCGTTCAAGCTGCACCGAACAGGAAACGGCACTCTTTTGAGCTGGGTTTATGATGGAGAGTGTTCAGGCTTTAAACTTATTAAAAACGAAATGGAGCTTGCAAAAATAAAAAAAGCGGGGAAGTCTTATTTTTTTCTTGACTTTAATGAAAATGAGGTCTCGGAATATAAGATAGAAGTTGAACCGTAAGGGGGATGGAGTTTTGCATTATAAGGTTTAAGCTTTGTGGCGGTCTTATTACTGAAAATACATTGAGACTTTTAGATAGCTACGGGATTTCCGATTTCAACTAGCAGGGTGTGAGTATTGAAAATATGTATT
This sequence comes from uncultured Tissierellia bacterium, assembly GCA_963552605.1. Lineage (GTDB taxonomy): Bacteria > Bacillota > Clostridia > Tissierellales > Peptoniphilaceae > CAUVKI01. The sequence continues at coordinate 50,907 of CAUVKI010000004.1, read as the reverse complement.
GAACAAAAACAAGAGTTGTATTTAAATATTGGAATTATAATCCTTCCATAGACATTCTTTTGGTGGATGCGACAGAAGTAGAAATTGCACACCCCAAAAAAAACAAAAACAGTAGGCTCGGTATACTAAGCGATATTCAGGTAATAGCGGATAGCGGTTATCAAGGGATAAGTCATTATCACAAAAACAGCAAAACTCCCATCAAATCCTCAAAGAATCACAAACTCTCCTCCAAAGAAAAACATTATAATAGGAGCATTTCATAGAAACACGTGTTTCTTTAATTTGCGGTATTTATAATTTCCGACATTAAATTATCTAACAAGTCTAATATTATCCAAATATTTCTCTGAATTTGTTCCGATTGCGAATCGTTTTTTCCTTTTATGCTTTATCTTTTTTCTTGTCTTCCGTCATGTACTGTATGTATAATCTAAAAATGATTTCACCTTTACTCTATCTCTTTCAGATTTCACTATGTTGTATTTCCGCCTTTTTTATATTCATGCGTTTGTCGTGTTTCTTAAGCAGCCTTTGGGTTAAAAAACTAAATGAGCAATATAAACAGAAAAAAAACATAGCTGGGTCTTATACGGCGTCGGCGGCAATTCCAAAGATCGAGAATTCGGTTTTTACGAAAAAGAATTTGTGAGGTCTTCACAAATGGTTGATTGCACTCCGACAAAAATGTATAATCTCTAATATGATAGATTTAGTTTTTAAAATTGGGAGAGCTTATGATAAAAAAACTTAAGGCGTTTTTTACAATAAACATACGCAACAAATCTTTTGCGGATTTTGATAAAGTGCTTTTTCTAAGTGTGGTGGCGGTTTCGATTTTCGGTCTGATAGTCCTCTCCAGTGCGGCACATTCTTTGGAGGATAGCGCACACATAATGAAAAGTCAGATTATGGCGACGGCATTGGGATTTTTTCTGATTATCTTTCTTACATTTGTGGATTATGAAATTTGGGGTAAGTTCTATATCCTTATATATGCGGTTTGCATTTTACTTTTGGTTTGGACCTACTTTTACGGTGTTGAGGATAATTGGGGGGCGAGGTCTTGGGTCAAACTCGGCTCAAGTTTCAGTTTTCAACCCTCGGAGTTAGTTAAGGTGGGACTTATCATATCTCTTGCAAAAGTTATAGAAAAAAATAAGGAAAATCTTAATGAACCTTTTACTCTTATAAAGGTTTTGATATTTGCCTTTTTTCCGGTGGGGCTTATCTTGCTTCAACCGGATTTGGGAACGGCAATAGTATTCACTTTTTTTATAGCGGTAATGCTCTTTTGTGCAGGGCTTAAGTGGAGTTATGTTTTTTATGCGGGGCTTTTGCTGGTAGTGGCAATACCTTTGATTTGGAATAAGCTTGACGATTATCAGAAAAAGAGATTTTTTTCGTTTCTTGATCCCAATCACGACGCTTTGGCTTCTTCCTATCAAACACTTCAGAGCAAGATAGCTTTGGCAAGCGGAGAGCTTACGGGGAGAGGACTTTATAAGGGAGTGCAGACTCAATTTAAGTATCTTCCCACAAAGGAGACGGATTATATTTTTTCCGCACTTTCGGAAGAATTGGGATTTTTGGGAGGAATTTTTTTAATCAGCCTCTATCTTATACTTTTACTAAGATTGATTGATATAGCAAGAAAACATCACCTGACTTTCGGAAGTTTTATCTGCATGGGATTTTTCGGAATGTTTTTCTTTCACATAGCGGAAAATATCGGAATGAATGTCGGAATTCTTCCCGCTACCGGTATTCCTTTGCCGTTTGTAAGCCAAGGGGGAACGTTTCAGCTTATCTCCCTTGCGACCATAGGACTTGCGTTGTCGGTGTCAATTCACGAGGAGAGTCCGGATTTTGAATTGGAAAAGCATACCCTTGTGCTTGAGAAGAAGGAGCAGGAATGATGAAAACCATAGGCATAATAGGAGGAATGGGTCCGAAAGCCACGGATTATCTATACCGCCTCATAATAGATCACACCCGTGCGTCAAAGGATCAGGAGCATTTGGATTTGATAATAATAAATCGGGCTTCCACTCCGGATCGCACCGAATATATATTGGATCCTACGAAAGAATCCCCCATTCCGTCTTTGATAAGGGATATAAAAATTTTGGAGCTTTCGGAGGTTCAGGCTTTTTGTATGGCGTGTAATACCTCTCATTCCTTTGCGGATTATTTTCTTTCGGCAACAAATCTGCCTTTTATAAATATGATTGAAGAAACCGTGAGAAATTTAAGTCAAAGAAATCGAAAGAGAGCCGGAATACTCGCAACCACGGGGACAATTATCTCGGGAGTGTATCAAAAGGAGCTTTTAGGGTTCGGATTGGATTATTATGAGCCCTCGCCCGAAATTCAGAATAAGGTGATGAAGATAATCTATGATGAGGTAAAGGCGGGAAATTCAATCGATAGGGAGAGTTTTTTGGAAATAGAGGAAGAGCTTAGAAAAAACGGCTGTGATTGTGCCGTTTTGGGGTGTACGGAGCTTTCGACGGTTACTGCTCTGCCCTTTTTTCATGCGGATTTTTTTTCAGATTCTTCCGAGTCCCTTGCAAGGGCAATAGTGCGTGAGAGCGGAGGAGAGTGGATATAATTATGAGAGGGGGAGGAAGTTGGAAACGGTGAATGTGGGGTTTGGAAATGTGGTGAGCAAGGATAAGATAGTATGTGTACTAAATTCGGATTCACAGCCGATAAAACGGCTTATTCAGGAAGCAAGGGACAGAGGGTTTCTGCTTGATGCAACTTTCGGCAGAAAGACAAGAAGCGTGATAGTTACGGATTCAAATCATATAATATTGTCTTCACTTGTGGTGGAGACGATTTCCAATAGAGTTGAAACGGAAAGGAAGGGATAGCTATGAAAGGTTTTGTCGTTGTTGTTTCGGGTGCGGCAGGCTCAGGCAAGGGAACGGTTATTTCGGAGCTGGTTAAGTCAAATCCCGATGTGAAGTACTCCATTTCCTGCACGACCAGAGCTCCCCGCCCGGGAGAAACGGACGGAGTGGATTATCATTTTATCTCAAGAGAAAATTTTGAGGATATGATTAAGAGAGGGGAATTTTTGGAGCATGCGTTTGTTCATATGGATTATTACGGCACTCCGAAAACAAAGGTCGATGAAGCTATCGAAAACGGGGGCGTTATAATTTTGGAAATTGATGTGCAGGGAATGGAGGAGATGATAAAAACCTATCCCGATGCGGTGACGGTTTTCATAATCCCCCCGTCGTTTCAGGAATTGGAAAACAGACTTAGAAAAAGAGGAACCGAATCGGAGGAGAGTATAAAGGTGCGTATGGAAAATGCAAAAAAAGAAATATTGAAAGTTAAGGAATACAGTTATGTGGTGGTAAACGACGATTTTGTGGAAGCGGCAAAGACCTTAAACAGCATAATTATTGCGGAGAGAGCAAAGACTTCACGCAACAGGATAAGGGTATAGGTGATAATATGTTTACTCCATCATTTCAAGAATTAAAAGAAAAGGGCGGCAACAGATATACTCTCTCTCTCTTTCTCTCAAAGCGTGCAAGAGAACTTACGGCAGGAGATGAACCTTTGATTTCCACAAAAAGCAAGAGAGCGGTTAGTATAGCTCTTGAAGAACTTTTTGCAGGAAAGATAACTCCCACGGACACGGAGATAATTACTCAGGATAAAGAGGAAGAGCCCTCAAAGATAATTCAGGTGCTTGATGATGACGATTACTATGAAGAAGACTCCGATTACTCCTATGAGGAATATGATAAACCCGTTGAGAACGAAGAAGAACCTTTGGAGGACAGCCTTTACGGCGATGACGACTACTCCGAAGATGACGATTTGAGGGATGATTGGGAGGAAGAGGAAGAGTAATTTTAGGAGGATAGAAAGTGAAGCTTAAGGACAGGAGAATTTTAATCGCAATGACGGGGGGGATAGCCTGTTATAAGGCTTGCGGACTTCTAAGCCTTTTGAAAAAATCGGACGCTTCGGTAAAGGTCATAATGACCGATAAAGCCAAGGAATTTATAACTCCCCTTACGGTTAAAACTATGGCGGGGGGATTATGCTATGACGACGCTTTTTGCTATGAGGGAGCGGAACCGCTTCATATAAGCTTGGCTAAGTGGGCGGAGATTATTTTGATTGCTCCCGCCTCAGCAAATACGATTGCAAAAATTGCATGCGGACTTTGTGACAATCTTTTGACCGAAACCGTCCTTGCAGCGATTTGTCCCGTTATAATCTCGCCTGCAATGAATTCCAATATGCTAAATAATCCCGCAACCATAGAAAATCTCGAAAAACTGATAGAAAGAGGTTATGAAATAATAAAATCCTCCGAGGGAATGCTTGCGTGCGGAGATTTCGGATACGGAAAACTCCCCGAGCCTTCGGAGCTTTACAAGGTTTTGCAATATGCTCTCTCTCATAAAGACCTCAAGGATAAGAAATTTCTTATCACTGCGGGAGCGGCTGCGGAGGATTTAGATCCTGTAAGGTTTATAACAAATCGTTCAAGCGGCAAAATGGGATTTGCCTTGGCGGAGAGAGCGGCGGCAAGAGGTGCAGAGGTAATTCTTCTCTCGGGAGTTACAAATATTGACCCTCCGTTGGGAGTGAGGTCATTCAGTTTTCGCTCCACAAGGGATTTATTAAAACTTATGCAAGAGCATTTCGATTGGGCGGATTGTGTGATACAGTCGGCAGCTCCTGCGGATTTCAGACCTATTGAGGAAGCCAAGGAGAAAATCAAAAAAGAAGATACCGAGGGTTATACTCTCTCACTTATAAAAAATCCCGACGTGGCAGCCTTTGTCGGAGCAAAAAAAACTCATCAAATATTGGTGGGCTTTGCTGCGGAAACTGAAAATATAAAGTCCAATGCAATAAAAAAAATCCGAAAAAAAAATTTGGATTTCATAGTCGCCAATGATGTTTCAAGAAAAGATATAGGTTTCGGCTCTGAAAACAATGCAGTTTCCATTTTTTACAAGAACGGAGAAGAGGAAGAGCTTTCGCTGATGTCAAAATCGGAAATTGCCGATGAGCTTTTGGATAGGATAATATGTTTGTTTTAGATGTGATATTGGATACCAAGGCGCGGACACTTGACCGCGTCTTTTCGTATGCCTGCACGCCGGAGGAGTATGAAAAAGCACAACTCGGCTCAAGGGTCTTGGTGCCTTTCGGAAAAGGTAATTCCCTAAAAATCGGGGTAGTTGTGGACTACGGCGAGAGATTGCCGACGATTGAGTTAAAAAAAATTATAAAACTTGCAGACGAAAAATCCCTAATACCCGATGACCTTATCCTGCTTTCCCGATTTTTAAGGAAAGAATACGGGGCGAAAAGAATAGATATAGCAAAACTTATTCTTCCTCCAAGTTTTTCAGATGTTGAAAAGCTCCTTTTCATAAAAGGAGAAATTCCGCAAAAAGAAGCTTCTGAAAGCCTTATCACCATCATAAATCAAAACATAGGAAAGACGCTTTCTCTTTCCAAGCTGGAAAATGAATTCGGGGAAGAAATAAAGAAACTCATCGCGGATTTTACCGACTGTCTTTCAATTGAAACACGGCTTAAACTTAAAAAAAATCGTCCTCAAAACTTAATGGTAGCCTTGGATAAAGAAGTGCAGATAAAACCCAATGCCACAAAGCAGGCGAGTGTCCTTGAAATTCTTAGAAAAGGCTCTCTGCCGCTTGAAACCCTGTTGAAAGAAGCCAAAGTGTCAATGGAGGTTATTCACGCTCTGGAGAAAAAGCAGGCGATTATTCTCTATAACAGACCTGTTGAAGAATATCCTCGTCCTAAGCTTACCGACGAGCAGGAAAAGGTGCTTTCGGAAATCTTAAGTTCGGGAAGCAAAAACTTTCTCCTAAAAGGTGTAACCGGGAGCGGAAAAACGGAGATTTATTTAAGACTTGCCGAAACATTTCTAAAAAGGGAAAGAGCCGTGATATGTTTGGTGCCGGAAATTTCTCTCACTCCTCAGATGACGGATCGTTTTCGAGGAAGATTCGGGGAGAAAGTCGCTATAATTCACAGTAAACTCACTGCATCTGAAAGAGAAACACACTGGAGAAATATAAAAAACGGACAGGCAAAAATTGTTGTGGGAGCAAGGTCGGCAATTTTTGCTCCGGTAAAAGATTTGGGTTTGATAATCGTTGATGAAGAACACGAAAGCTCTTTTAAGTCCCAATCGGGTGTGAGATATGAAACCGCAAGAGTGGCGGAAGAAAGGGTGAAATTTACAAACTCAACTCTTGTGCTTGGGAGTGCCACCCCCGATATACGAAGCTATTACAGGGCAAAAAAAAATGAACTCAAGCTCTTGGAGCTTAAAAAAAGGATTTCGGGAGAAACGCTCGAGGTGGAACTTGTGGATATGAGAAAAGAGCTTAAAAACGGAAACCCCTCAATCATAAGTATGAGCCTTTATGAAAAGATGACAAAAGCTCTTTTAAAAGATGAGCAGATAATATTATTCTTAAATCGCAAGGGATACAGTGCAAATCTCACTTGCAGAAACTGCGGAACTACAATTAAGTGCGAAAACTGCGATGTATCGTTGGGGTATTATAAATCCAAAGATAGACTGAAGTGCAGCTATTGCGGAACTCTCAAATCCATTCCAAAGACCTGCCCCAATTGCTCAAGCCCGCGCATAGGATATTTCGGATTGGGAACGGAACTTGTCGAGGAAGTCGTCAAAAAACTCTTTCCCTTCTCCAAAGTCAGGCGAATGGATTTTGAAACCACAAGAGAACGCACTTCATATGAGGAAATATATAGGAGTATGTTAAATGAAGAAACGAATATTCTAATAGGCACTCAAATGGTTTCAAAAGGGTTGGATTTTCCAAAAGTTTCTTTGGTGGGGGTGCTGCTTGCGGATATAAGCTTAAATTTTCCCGACTTCCAATCGCAGGAAAAAACTTTTCAGCTTATCACCCAAGTTTCAGGCAGAGCGGGAAGGGCTGAAACCGAAGGAAATGTCGTGATACAAACCTATCAACCCGAACATTTTGCAATCTCTCTGGCTTCCGAGGGAAATTACGAACGGTTTGTCAGAAATGAACTGAGCATAAGGAGAGAATTTTTTTATCCGCCTTTTTCCCGTATGCTGCTTGTGGGATTTAAGGGGAAAAATCGGGAAGAAGTGAAAATGGTTGCCGAGGATTTTGCAGTCAGGGTCGAAAAGAATACCAAAGGATTTCAAGGGAAAGTTTTCGGCCCCATGCCCTCGTTTATAGAGTGGATAAAACAAAAATTCAGATTTCAGATTTTATACAAAACCCTCCCCGAAAAATTTCAAATTATAAGGGAAGCGGTTTTTGAGGTGTATCACTCGTATGATGGGAAATATGCGGTTGATATTATAGTAGATGTAGACCCGATAAGCGTTATATAAAGGATACTTTCCATATACTAAGTGATATTAGAGTGATTTCGGACAAAGGAGGAATGGCGTGAATATCAGAGACAAACTTTATTTGGATAAACTCAGTCGGGATCGTTCGGATAGTGCAGATGCTTTTGAAAAACCGTCCACGAAGGATATATGGCGGAGTATTGTGGAAAAATATTCCGATCAGGCTCATTTTATCTATGAGTTGATTCAAAATGCGGATGATGCGGGGGCGACAAGTGCACGCTTTGTGTTGGAAGCGGATAGGTTGATTTTTGCCCACAACGGCTCGCGTCATTTTTCGATTAGCAATCCCGAAACTGAAGACATCGACTTAAAATGTGGAATGTTGGGAGATATCAATGCTATTACGGGAATTGCATTTTCAAATAAGAATACGCAGAACAACAAGATTGGAAAATTCGGGGTGGGATTTAAGGCGGTGTTTCAGTATACGAAAACTCCACATATCTATGATCCCGTCTTTCGCTTCCGAATTGACCGCTATATAGTGCCAACGAAGTTGGAAGAGGATTTTCCGGGAAGGGAGTCGGACGAAACCCTATTCGTATTCCCATTTGACCACGAGGATAGAGATCCGAAAGAGACCTATCGGGATATTTATGGGAAACTCCGAAATCTCTCCCATCCCGTCCTCTTTCTGTCTCATCTGTATAGGATTTCTTTTACGATAGGAGGGCAGATCGGGAGCTATGAAAAATGTTTGAAAGAAGAGTATTCGTTTGAATATTTGACAGCAAAGCGACTGGAGCTTATTCAAAGAATCGGCAAAGCAGTGTTTATGAAGCGATTGCTCCTATTCAGTCGAAGTCGAAATGGGCTCTCCTATTCTGTTGGTTTTTTTCTGGATGAATTCGGTGCATTGATTCCGATAAGTGAGCCTGCATTTTGTTATTTTCCTACAAAGGAGATGACGGGGCTTAATTTTTTGATTCATGCGCCTTTTTTGTTGACAGACAGTCGGGAAGGGATTCGGGCGGGAATACCTCACAATGTTGAATTGATTAATCTACTGGCAAAGCTTGCGGCTGATGCCATAGTTTGTCTTAGGGATATCGGACTTAAAAAGGGCGTAAGACTTTTGAATGACGACCTTGTCTTAATAATTCCGATGGATAAGGGAGTATTTTGTGAACCTGATGATGTTCATAGGATTTCCTTTCAACCGTTTTATACGGCGATCAAAGAAACTTTTGCAACTCAATCGGTTCTCCCGACCCGTACGGGATATACATCTTCCAAACACGCTTATTGGGCGTCCAATCCGACACTTGCAAATCTTATTTCGGAAGAACAGCTCGCAAAGATAACGGGCGATGAAAAATCGGCATGGATTTTTCCATCTTTGAGTAGAGAGGAGACGCAACGGGGTAGGCGTGCGATTTTTGATTATATCAATGATGTCTCGGTGGGAGTCAATGAGAAGTATTTCCTCACGCAAATTGACGCTCATTTTATTGAACGGCAGGAAACGACTTGGCTTCATATGTTTTATCGATGGCTTTCCGAAACGCAAAATCGACTCGCATATGCAAAGACAGCACCGATTTTTTTGGATCAGTTTTCTTGCGCTGCGGCAATTGAAGATGAGAACGGTCATCATTTATTGTTTCTTCCCGAGCACGATGTTTCAGGCTTTAGGACAATTCGACCGGATTTTTTGGATGAGGTATCGACGATTGAATTCCTAAGATTGCTCGGCATTTCTAAGCCATTGTTGGAAGATAAGATTTTCAATGTGATTTTGCCTAAGTATCGAAACAATACCTCAATTATTTCCGAAAGGCATTTTTGTATTCTCTTTGATTACTTCGGGAAGTGTCCGCAGGAAGAGGTAAACGCATTTGTTAGAGAAATTCGGCAATACGGGTTCTTTTCATATTTTTCCGGAGGGGAGCGATCTCTTAGGGGAGAACGGGCAACGGAGCTGTATTTTCCTGATGATGAGTTGAAACAATTTTTTTCGGAAAAACCTTCGACGAAATTTCTTGATTGGGAAAGTTACAAGAGCATAATATCTCCCGATTCTCAGGGGCGGCTTCGGGATTTTTTTCAAAAATTGGGTGTGCAAATATTTCCGCGTATTTCGGAAAAAGTTACGGGGGATGGACGTTTTAATCAGGTAGTGGAATATGAAATTGACGGACTGCGGGAAGCGGTAGATGCTGTACTATCGACGAAAGATCCGCAACGCTCCGCTTTTTTATGGCAAAAACTTTGTGATTTAGAAGAAAATAATCAATTGAACCGAGATGTGTTGAAAAAACAAGTGATGAGCCGAAAAAAACGAAAACAGCATTGGACGACGGTTTACGAAGATTCCGAGACTTATGTGCTTCTTAAAACGGCGGCGTGGGTTCTTAACGAGAAGGGAAGTTTCGTAAGTGTGGCGGAAGTTACGAAAAAAACTTTGTCAGACATCTATCGGACGGATCGGCGCGGTTCGTCGGAACTTATGGAGATCCTTGGAATCGGGGATTGGGTGTCCGCGGCAGAGGAAGCGGAATTTCTCTCCGATGAACAGCGAACTCATCTTGAGTTTGCAAAATGGTGCAGCGAGCAGGGAATTACCAGGAAAGATCTCGAAGAGGTGTTGGAGCGCAAGCGAAGAAAACAAATGAAAAAATCCGAGCCGGATGAGATTTTGTGGTCGGAAATCACTGATGAAGTCGAGGAAAGAGATATACCAGGAAGTTCGGAAGAAACGCAGAGCGCAGGGTTTAGCAGCCGATCGGAAAGAACTCTCAATCAGGCGACGACCCGAGTGGCAAAGGATATCTTTCAGCGGACAAATAGAGTTCCAACCTTGCATTTTGGCGAAAATATTGTTGAACCTGAGGAGTCGGACGGCGACGAATTGATTCCGACGCCGGTAGATTTCGAAAGAAAAGCGGAGCTTGAGAAGCAGAAAGCGGCTGCTGCCATTGATAGGATTGCGTATCAGGAAGATTTGCAGGCACAGGCGTTGGCGGCTAAGCGATATTCTTTCGAGTGGTTTCGGATTTTGCTTCATTTGGAAGAACTTAGCGGCAATATGAATGAACTGAGCAGTAGGGAAATATCCATTAGTTTTTCCCGTGTAGAGCGGGAGGAGGGGACACAGCGGACATTGATTTTAAAACATCCGAATCGCTATGTTCCACAGTTCTTAGAGGATTTGGGAGACATTCCGCTGACGCTTGAGGTAGGTGATCAAAACAAGAGACTGATGATTGAAGTGGCGAATGTGAAATCTTATACGCTTCGCATCAAGCTTAAATCTTCAGAGGATATGGAAGGATTTGATTTTGAATCCGTTCAGGAGGCGAAAATTGATGTCAAAAGCCCTTCGTTCCTATTGGAGGTACTCCGAAGGGAGTTTGGGAAACTTCCCTATGAGCCGGACTATGATATGCAAAGTAATCTTCCTTCCAATATCGAATTTGTCTTCGGACCTCCGGGAACGGGGAAAACTACTTGGTTGGCGAATGAAGTCCTAATTCCTCTGATGGCGAAAGAAAAAGATTTCAAGGTGCTGGTTCTTGCGCCTACGAACAAGGCGGCAGATGTCTTAGTTAGACGCATTATGACATCTATGGGAGAAGATATTTCTTACAGAGATTGGTTGGTGCGTTTCGGCGTGACCGGAGATGAAGTAATCGAAGAAAGCTTGATTTATCGGGATAGATCGTGGGATATAGAGTCTTTGGAGAGAAGCGTCATCATTACAACAATTGCGAGATTTTCTTATGATCATGTGATGAAGGAAGGGGAAAAGCTTCCTTTGAACAACTTTGATTGGGACTATATTGTATTTGACGAAGCGTCAATGATTCCGCTTGCAACGATTATTTATCCTTTGTATAAAATAAACCCTGAGAAATTTATCGTGGCAGGTGATCCGTTCCAAATCGAACCGATCACTGCGGTCAATCTATGGAAAAATGAGAATATCTACACAATGGTGGGCTTGGATTCTTTTGTAAAACCGAATACGGTGCCACACCCTTACCCTGTGAAATTGTTGATGACACAGTTTCGCAGCATTTCGACAATCGGTGAGGTGTTCAGCCGATTTGCATATGGAGGGAAACTTCGGCATTTTCGTTCGCAGGAGAATCGTAGGGATTTGAATATCGAAAAATATATGGATATCCGTTCTCTTAATCTTATCAAGTTTCCGATGAGTCGATATGAAAGTATTTATCGTGCTAAACGCCTTCAACACAGCAGTTCATACCAAATCTATTCGGCGATCTTCACGTTTGAGTTCCTTTCTGAACTTTCCCGATGGATAGCCGAGGCAAATCCGGGAGAGATATTTAGAATCGGTGTCGTCGCTCCATATAGAGCACAGGCGGATCTCATTGAAAAACTTTCCGCCGCAAAAAATCATCCTAAGGATATTGAAATTCAAGTAGGCACAATTCATGGATTTCAAGGGGACGAATGCGATATCGTGATTGCGGTATTTAATCCGCCGCCAACGATTGGCAAGGGCAAGGAAATGTTTCTTAATAAACGAAATATACTCAATGTCTCGGTTAGTCGGGCTAAAGACTATCTCTTTATGATTATGCCTGATGATAAGACGGAAAACATTCATAATCTTAAATTGGTGAAAATATTGGAAAATTTGTTGAAACAAAGTGGAGACTGCATTGAATATTCATCTTCGGACATTGAAGAAATCCTCTTTGGCGAGCGGAATTATTTGGAGAACAATGCTTTTTCCACGGGACATCAAAATGTCAATGTCTACGGAAAGCCGGAAAAACGCTATGAAATTCGTACGGAAGACAACGCCGTGGATATTCAACTGGTCGATGTCAATAAGAGCTAGAACTACCGCATTAGGCAGTAAAAATTTTCCATCAAGTCTTGCGCTTTTCGTGGACATAGTATAAAGTATGATATAATTCATATATGATAATGTTTCCGTCAGATCAGATATAAAAGTGTAATGAATAGGAGGAATTATATGTCAACGGTGATTATTGCATCAATCAACTTAAAAGGCGGAGTGGCAAAGACGACAACCACGGTCGGACTGGCGCAGATGCTCTCAGGAGTATTTCAAAAGAAAGTTCTGGTAATCGACCTTGATCCGCAGACCAACGCAACGACGATGCTGATTGGAGAAGAAAAGTGGGCTGAGTTGAACAAACAGGGATACACATTAAAATCTCTCTTTGCCGATGCGGTTGAGGGGACGGCGGATTTTAACTTGGATAAGACCTTGCAGAAATCGGTCGGAGATGTTATGGAAGCGACAACCATCGACCTTTTGCCGTCCAGTCTCGGTCTGATTGATTTACAGGACAAACTGACTCTGACACCGAAGGGAGAATTCGGGATACGAAACCCGGTGACAATTCTGCTTAGAGGGATTAAGCCGCTCTTGGAAAATTATGATTACATTTTGGTAGATTGTCCTCCGAATCTTGGATATATGACCTTGAACGGACTCCGGATTATTCACGGGTACATCATTCCGACAATTCCCGATATCCTCTCAACCTACGGGATTCCGCAGATAGTAAAAAAGGTCAATGACTTTTCGGAAGAGTTGAGCTGTGAGAGCGGAAAGAGGATTTTTCCACTCGGAATTGTTGCGACCAAGGTCAGGGAGAGGGCACCGATTCATCAACGAACCCTTCTGCAGATGAGAGGAAATGAAGGAAAGCTTATGGGCAATATGAAGATTCCTTATCCTAAGGTGTTCGCCACCCACTTTGATGAAAGCGCTAAAATGGCAGAGGCTGCGGAATTCCAAACCGGTTGCAGGACGCTTAGACAGAAGTGGGGTTATAGCGGGCAGTTCGAAGCCTTTGAAGAGTTTGCAAAAGAATTTATGACGGTTTGTGAGGGGTTATAGAGTATGAAATCAAAGGATATTATATCCATATGGAAAAAAATAAGTAAGGTTATTGAAGATGAGATGACCGTCAATGAAGAATTTGCAAAAAAGATTGAGGCGATTCTAATTCCGGAAATGCCGACGGTTGCGGAAAAGCCTAAGAAGAAATCCAAGCGAAACCCGTCTAAGATCAATCCGATTCAGTTGTGGGAAGAGGGAGAAGAAAAACTGCGGGAAGAACTTGCAAAACTGGATTTAAATGAACTGAAAGATGTGGTTGCGGAATACGGATTGGATCCGAAAGGATCTGCCAACCGATTCAAGAAACGAGAAAAGTTGGAAGTGCTGATTTTAGACGGTGCAAAGCGCACTGCAACACGCGGCAATGCATTCTGGAATGCAATGGAGTAAATGAATTTTGCAGCTAAAGAAAGATTGAAATTATAAAAAGAAGCTGAGTAAAAGGTAAGTATTTAGAAAAAAATCAGAAAAATAAAATGGCTAAATTTCAACGTTTTATTTGTTGAGTTTAGCCATTTATTTTTCTATTAATACTATTCTTCTTTTAAATCATTGATTTCAGCCAATCTCTATTTGTAATACTTTTGACCATATTTTCTGTGAGTAGATTTATAGTTTCACATAATCTGTCCACGACATCATTAAGAGTATTAGGATGTTTGCTTCTTGGCATTATTTTTCTCCACTTGTGTCTTTTTATACTATAATTCTATAAATTTATTGAATATCAAATATAAATATGATAAACTGCCTTGAGAGTGGAAAAAGTGCACAAAATACAATAACAAGAAGTGGAAAAGATAAAAGAAATGTGGAGGAAAAGAATGTTATTAGAAGAATTTGATTTAAACAGAAATGCAGTTATTAATCCGGATATGTGCGTAGACAAAATCGAGGGCTTTCCGGATGTGACTATTTCTTGCTTTTCTGAACAACTGTTTAATAAGGTATTAGCCTTTTTTGATGCAAAAGAAATTTCGTCTGTACATTCTGCATGTGGTACGAATACTATTTATGAAATTGACTATAAAGGAAAAAATTTTGCGATATTTAAGTCAATGGTTGGTGAACCTTTGTGTGTTGGACAGTATGAAGATATAATTGCAATGGGAAGTAAAAGACTGATTTTGCTTGGCAATTGCGGTGTGTTGGATAAAGACATTGAAGACTGTGGAATCATTATTCCGACAAAGGCTATTAGAGATGAAGGAACGAGCTATCATTATGCTGAACCTTACGACACTATTGAAGTTAATCATAAATATGTAGATGAATTTAAGGAAGTACTAAAAGCGTTCGGATATACTTATGTTGAAGGAATTACATGGACAACCGATGCTTGTTATAGAGAAACTAGAGATAAAGTTAACCGTAGAAAGGAACAGGGCGCAATTTGTGTTGAAATGGAATGTGCAGGAATGCAAGCGGTCTGCGATTTTAGGGGGGTTGAATTCTTCCAGTTCTTTTATGCAGGGGATAATCTTGATCATTCATCTTGGGATCCTCGAAGTATATCCGGTAACGTAAGACTTGATGAGAAGAGCAAGATTATGCTTTTAGCGTTTGAACTTGGATTAAGAATAATGGAAAAAATATAAGGCTCCAGGGACAAATCCCGGCTTGTCTAACCTAAATAACTAATACAAGCTATAACATAGAAGTTCACAGAAACAGTAAATCGAAAAAGGTTTACTGTTTTTTCTTTTTCTAAAAATGGAAAGGAGGGCACATGTTCATTCTAAAAGTATTATAAAAAGAAGAATAGTATAAGCTTCGTAGCAATATTTCCCTCCCTTAAGTAAACCTACATGTTCAAATCTCCTTTGTTATATTTTTATGATATTTAACCTTTCCATTACTGACATATAAAACCGTATCGGCGACTTCCCATGTAAACTCTTGATCATGTGTAACAATGATAACCGTCTTACCTTTCGACGATAAATACTTAACTAAATCTGAAACAATTCTCATATGAAAGGCATCCAGCCCGCTTGTCGGCTCATCCAAAACAATGACATCCCTATCACTCAGATAAGCGATTCCTATCAGTAATCTTTGTTTTTGTCCCCCTGAAAGAACTTGCGGATTTGTATCAAGAGAAACTTTTAAATTTATTTCATTTAGGCAATCTTCTATTTTTTTATCATCAAGACTTCTATTTCCAATCTGAAATTCATTTTTTATGGAATAGCCATATAATTGATAATCAACATCTTGTCCTACAAAAAATGTCCTTTTTAATCGTTCTTTTCTCTTTACTAATAGTCCATCAATATAAACATTTCCCGTTGTTTGTTTATACAAACCGGTAATAATTTTACAAATACTGCTCTTTCCCGCTCCATTTTCTCCAACAATAACATGAACTTTTCCGCTTTCAAAATTCAAATCCACGTCATCTAATATAAGGTAGGATTCCTTTACACACGACACTCCTTTACAAGCAAGAAATGTACTTTCCCCATTCACATTTCCTGTGATATTTAATTCAGGAGTATTAAATCTTCTAAGACCTAATTTTTTTAATTTTGAATCACATAAAGATTTTATTTCATCCCTTGATAAATCCATCTTTCATTATAATTAACCTGTCCATCAAGTCTACTAAATAATGTAGGCGATGTTCCGAAACAACTACAGTATAAGACTTTTCTTTCAACTGTTTCAGAAAATTGGTTAATTCTTTTGTTGCCACACTATCTAAATTTGCAGAAGGTTCATCCAACACAAACCCATTCGGACTTGTGCAAAAAACGGAACCTATTGCAACTTTTTGCTTTTCTCCACTTGATAAAAACATCATTTCTCTATCTAAAAGATTTTCAATCTCTAAGCTTCTTACTATTTCATCAAGCTTTTTTTGCATGACAAGCCTATCTTCGCAAGCATTTTCCATTGCAATGACCAGCTCATCTCTAACTCTTTTGGCTAAAAACTGACTTCTGGGATCTTGAAATACACTTCCCCAATACCTTGAAAGCTCGCTGATGCTCATATTTTTGGCATCACTGTTATATAATCTGTAATCGCCTTCGGCTTCTCCTTGATAGAAATTTGGGCAAAGCCCATTTAAAACTCGTGTAAGCGTTGTTTTTCCACATCCTGAAAGACCTGTAACAGCAACAAATTCACCCTGTTTTATTTTCAAATTTATATTATTCAGAATTTGTTTTTTGCCATCATATGAAAACGAATAATTTTTCAATTCTATCAAAACTGCCACCCCCATTTGATTTCAATAATTTTCAAAGATGAAATCACTACACTAAAAACAATTAGAAAAACAGTGTTTTTATTTGTCCACTTAACCTCTGAAAAGCTGACAATATCCCTGTCGAGATCAATCCCTCGAGTAAGTGCCGCTGCTGTTATTTCATCAGAAATACGCACTGTTCTAATAAGTAAAGGTATCAAGGTTAAATAAAAATTTTTTGGCAGATGAAATAGTGTATTAAACAGAGATATTCCTATCCCTCTGAATTTTAATGCTCCTCTTATGGTATTTAATTCATATTTGATAGTTGGGAAAAACCTCATTAAAACAATTGCGGAAATGCCAAAACTCTTAGGTAAATGTAACCTATGGCAAACTTCAAGCAGTTCCCCTGTACTTCTTTCCGATATTCCTTGTAAAAAAGAAAGAGGTATTAACAGATGTCTTGCAATTGTAGTAAATAGCCATAATGTCGCCAGCCCGCTCTTTCCTGCCATAAGTATTGACAGTATAAACAATATCACGAAAGCAGATGCAAAATTCAAAGCTTTCCTGTATTGTCCCTGGAACAAGATAAATGCTATTGAAACTGTAAAAGCTATAGCAAAAGTAATTTCTTTCTTGTAAATCAAAATGGCTATACTACTGATAATCGCAAGAATTACATTCACTCTAATATCCGTAATAAACTTATTCTCCCTTACCATTTTCTATTTTTCTACCATTCCGCCTGATATGAAATATCTGTTTAATATTCTGTAACCTATCGATATTCCCGCAACCGCACCGATTATCGTCAAAACTATTCCAATGCCTATATTCTTAGCACTGTAAACCGCAAAAATTGAATCAATATACTCCTGCGTCATTCCATTCGCCAATAATCCCGCAATCATAGCATCTTTTTGCAAAAATATGAGAACAATAGGAGCCATCATTATCGTTAATCCAAATATCACGTAGGCAATCGTAGCTCTTATTTTATTTTTATATCCGCCTTTCATCATAATAAGTTCCATAATTATCCCTGCCGCCGCTATCATTGCACTGATTATGATCATACTGTTGGTGAAAAAATAATATATTGCAAATATAAATGAGAATATAAATGCAGTTCCGGTTTTAGGAGCTTTTGCAATCATTAGGCAATAAATAATTCCGCATAAAAACCAATCAATTCCACCAACGAACCAAAGCACGAACTTAAGATTGGCTACAAAAGGTATCAAAACAACCGTCTGTATTCCAATCATAATTGCTGTCAACAATGTAATAAGTACAACATCTTTTAATCCGATTTTTTTACTGTTCATTCTTTTTTCCTCCTGACGAAATTTTCCACTCTTTTGATTTGTTTTGTAAATTCCAGAGTTTATGATAAAGCCCTTCCTTCTTTAACAACTCTTCGTGATTTCCTTCTTCCGCAATTCTTCCTTGATCCAAAACAATAATGTGATCTGCATTTTTGATTGTCTTTAATCGATGCGCAATCATAATTACTGTTTTATTTTTTACCAAGTTTGAAATCGCTTTTTGAACCAATACTTCGTTCTTTGCATCTAAACTGGAAGTCGGTTCATCTAAAAGTAAAATCGGCGCATTTTTAAGAATGGCTCTTGCAATAGATATTCTTTGTTTTTCACCTCCTGATAAGGTTGAACCTCCTTCACCTACAACGGTTTCATAACTTTCCGGTAATTTTTCTATAAACTCATGACAGCCTGCCAACTTTGCAGCACGAATCATATCTTCTTCACTTGCATTTTCATTTCCGAAAATGATATTTTCTCTTATTGATTCATGAAAAAGATACACATCCTGCAAAACCATGGAAATTTGTTCTAACCAATTATCCGGATTGATTTCATTTAGAGGTGTGCTTCCTATTTTTACATCGCCTCCATCAACATCCCAAAATCTTGCAATCAGTTTCAGTATTGTTGATTTACCTCCACCGCTTGGACCTACAATTGCAGTAAGAGAATTTTTCTTAAATGAACAGGATATATCATCAATGATATTTTGACCTTTTAAGTATGAAAAACTGACTTTCTCAAAGTGAATATCCCCCGTATCCTCTATTTTTTCGGTTCCGAGCAACTCTTTTGTTTTCATTACATTGTCAATTCTGCTTGCACTTACATAATGTGCCCTAAGCACCGCAGTGTACCTTATCCAAGTCAGAAGAGGACTTATAATTTTAGTACCGATGATGATAATACTCAAAAACGAAGTTAAGCCTATCTCACCGCCAAGCAACAGATAAGAACCGACAAAACACATAATCGGAAGTCCTGCCCTTGCAAATGTCAGTGCCAAACCTAAGAGAGCACCTCCTATCGTTTCGCCTTTTATACTGACCTCCATTAAATGCCTATATGCTGTTTGGAGTTTCGAAAAACCTTCTCCTATTTGGTTATAGCTTCTGAGGATTTTCATTCCCGAAAGATATTCATTTAATCCCTCTGCGGTATCATCTTTCGCAGATCTGAGGTCAACGCTCAGATGTCCGAATACTTTCATTGATACGGCTATAATAATCCCCGAAACGGGTATTGTAATATAAAAAGCAAGAGCCATCTTGGGGTTAAAATAAAACATGAATATAGAAGTTACTATACAGGAGAAAACAACCCCGAAAAGACCGGTAAAGGTTGCCACCATGCTCTGCTCAATGGCTAAAAAATCTCCCGTAAAAGTATTAATAAGCTCGCCTGAACGCGTTTTAGAGAAAAAACCGAGAGGCAATCTTTTGATTTTTTGAATAAAATCTTTTTTATTATCTGTAGAATTGATTGCCCCCGGAAGAAATGTTCTTAAAAAGCTAAATGTGCTGACAATCAGTTGTAATAAGAACAGACCCAACATCCATAAAGCAATATTCCAGTATCCCTCATCAAAAATTCTTCCCGAATTTTCAAAGTGTTCTATAAACAGATTGATGGCAAAATAGACGGCTACAGCTGGAAAAGTCATGGTAAATCCTTCCAAAAAATGCCATACTGCAGGTTCTATCATCTGCTTTGAATGACCCATGGTAAATTTTCGTATGATTTCTCTCACTATCGCTCACCCGCCTTTCTCTCTATTTCCCAACTTTCCGCTTCAAACTGCAAGTTCCATAAACTCTTATACTCTCCGTCTTTTTCTAAAAGTTTTTCATGAGTGCCCTCTTCTATTATTTTTCCTTCTCTTAAAACAATAATTTTATCCGCCTCCATAATGCTCTTTAATCTATGGGCAATAACAATAACGGTCTTATCCTCAATCAAATTTCTAATGGCTTCTTGGATAAGATTTTCATTCTCCGCATCGGTATAGGCTAATGCTTCATCTAAAATTACAATTTTAGAATCTTTTAAAAAGGTTCTGGCAATGGATATCCTCTGAGCTTCTCCACCGGATAATTTTATATTGCCACTACCTATTACCGTGTCATAGCCATTAGGGAGGTTCATTATAAACTCATGGCATCTTGCTTTTTTTGCCGCTTCTATTATTTTTTCCTCCGAAACATCTTTATTCATTGAAATATTGTTCTTTACAGTGTCTGAAAAAATATGAGTATCCTGAAACACAAAAGCAATTTTTTCCATTAAATCTTTTGTATCAATCGCTCTTATATCCTTCCCTCCGATTTTTATGCTTCCTTCACCCACATCCCAAAATCGTAAAATCAACTGTCCTATTGTAGACTTTCCACTTCCCGACTCCCCGACCAAAGCTGTCATTTCTTTCTCTTTACACACGAGAGAAACCTTGTTAAGAGCAAACTTCCTTAGCGGATCGGCTTCACTCCCATAAGAAAAAGAAACATTATCAAATGTGACATCATTTCCTTTAATTTCATCTGAACTATCCTTAATTGCGAGAGCCGTTTCATTTATAATATCTTCAATCTGAGAAAGCCCCGCTTTAGCAAGATTTATTTGAGTAGCATAGTCCACACAAGTTAAAAGGGGTTCATATAGAGCCGGTGCAATAATAAGAGTCATAATAACGGCTAATACGTTAGATTCCGTCGGATTGTTCCATATCAACAAGCCTCCTACCGGAACTGCAAAAGTTAAAAGAGATAAAATCATACTTTTGTACATGCTCATCGGAAAAGATGCCTTTTTGTAATTCGTAATTTCCCAACCAAGACTTTCATCAAGGTACATTTCAAGACTCCTCAGCATACCGCCTGATTTACCGAATAATTTTACTTCAGCCATTCCTTTTACATATTCGGAAAAACTGCTTGTAATGTTATTGGAAGCTTTCATATAACTTGCATAGTTTGCTTTCGCATTCTCGCTTCCGAATATTGCATACTGAAAAGTAAAGGCAATGAATACAGATAAAAGGACGGTAATTGCCATTACTATATTTAGATAACCGATACCTATGAAAAGCAGCAGCAACACGGCAGATGATCCCATTAAGTCCGGCATCATATGAGCAATAATTCCTTCCATCTTTTCAATATTTTCATCCATTATTTTTTGAATACTGCCGCTTGTATTTCTTGAAAAAAATCCTATCGAAAGCCTTCCTAAATGCTCCATCAGTTTCATTCTGTAGACATATAAAGTTTTAAAAGCCATTTTGTGGCAACCCAATCCGCCAAGAAAAGTAAAAACCAAATTAAGCAGGATAGAAATCCCCGCTATAATGATCCATAGTATTATCGTTTCCTTATTCTCCCCTTTGGACGTCAAAAAAACTTTACTTATAAAGTAGACGGATATGTATGGAACGACATTACATATCATACCTATAACAGACAAACAAATGCTGAGTATGAGAAATGGTTTTCCCTCATTAGAATAGTAAAAAATATGTTCTGATATCCCTTTTACCTTTTTGTTCAAAAGAACAACCCCCTCATTTAAAATATTGTTAGGAAGCAACGGTTTCAGTCTAACTTATTTGATATCCATTGTCAACGCAATAATTCTCTAAATACAACAGTGCGTTTTTTAATATTCCTTGAATTATAGATGTTTATATGGTATAGTCATCTTTAAATACAACAGAAAAAACTTCAAAAAAAGAAGGTGTGTCTATGAGAACTCTCGAAGATTACTGGAAGGATTTTGAAAATTTCGGTTTCATAAAACATTCTAAAGTAGGAAGAACCGATTTTATCTTGTCCGATGAAAAAGGTGAGGGCGGTTTTTCTCTTTTAGGAGATACTTCATCATCTATGGTAACGATTAGTGATTGTACACTTTATACTCCTTTTGTAATCAAGGAATATGTTAGTGAAAGAATCATTGAAATCGGGCAGTATTATGCAGGTGCTGCATCATACTATCAAAAAAAAGATGAGATATTTGAATTTGAGTATGGACTGAATGCTTATGTAAACAACAATACTTACTGTGGGTATAAGAGAATTGAACCGAACGTGCGACTTCTTAACATAGGCTTTGCCTTTCGAGAACCGTTTTTCTCCTCACTGCCTATAAAATTGGACGATGATTTTTTTGAGAAAGCGGCTATGGTGCTTAATCCCGAGCCGATTTCCATACCGAGAATAACCGCTATTTGCAACAGCGTTAAGGATTGCACTTTGGAAGGGAATGCCTTAAGTCTTTATATTCACGGCAAATCACTGGAAGTCTTTTCACTCCTCTATGACTACATCTATAAGGAAACTCCGAAATCCACAGTTCATCTTTCCGCCAAAGATAAATCCGTTTTGAATGATGTGAAATTATTTATAGAAAATAATTATGCAGATAACTTTACGATCGCTGAACTTACAAAAATTTTTGCCATCAATCAACAGAAACTGTTATCAGGCTTTAAATCTTCTTTTAATGCGACAATAAACGAGTACACAAAAAAAATGCGAATGACCAAGGCTCTTGAATTTCTTTATGATGATGAATTATCTGTTGTAGAAATAGCAAAAGCCGTCGGTTATTATGGTGATGGATATTTTCAAAAAGTATTCAAGGAAACTTATGGAGTTACGCCAAGTCAAATGAGAAAAGATTTGTAATTAAGATATAACACTATAATAACAAATAACAAAAAATCATTGATGGGGCTGATTCAAACGGGTCGCCTCTTTTTTAATCGACAAAAAAAATCGGTGCAGTCCAAAGACCACACCGACATACATTTACCTCCAAGTTTCTTTAGGATTTTTATTATTTTCCATCCCCCTGCGATTTATTAAGCACGGATTTTATAGCCTTGGCTAAAAATTCCGAGTCCGCATCGCTTAGGGCTTTAGCTTCTTTTGACTCTTTAATTTCAATCGGAACCAACTCTTCCTCGCTTTCCGAGTGGAGAAAATTCCCAAAGTCCTGAACCATCGCCTTTATAAAGGAAATTTCTTCCTTCGCTATATCAGAAAAAAATATTTCGGTGCCGTTGCGGCTTACAGATGCACGAGGGAGGTTAAGAGCAAGAAAAGGAAACCACTTTTCCTTTCTCGGTTCAGCTTTAAAGGAAAGCCATTTTTTTATTTTCAAATCATCTATCTCGCCCTTGATTGAAACTTCCGTGTCGGTTCCGTCCTTGGGAGAAAATTCACCGAATTTGAGAGCTTTGGCAATCGTTTTTATATCGGTTCTCGGATGACGAATTTCAAACGAGTCGCCGACGCTTAGAAAATTCTCAAGAATTCTTTTGAATAAATCGTTGGGAGCGTGTTTTTTGCTCTTGGATATAAATTCAAGATGAAGGGTTGCTTTCATTACAAGTTCCTCCGAAATTTATCTTATTTCTTTTTTTACATATGTGCTTGTAAAGGCACGGAGCAGTGCGGTATAACCCACCTTAAATGAAATTTTATCCCCTACCGAAAGCTTTTCCTCGCAGTCCTCCACATCGACAATCAAGTGGTCGGAGCTTGCACCCATTATTTTCGCTCCTTCAATCATCGGTTCAAGACTGTCAATTTCGGTGTCCTGCTTGCCTATCGCCACTATTGCCCGTTTTCTCTCTCCAAGATCTTCAAAAACAGGTTTTCCGCCGAAAGCATCTCGACCGGCTTCTCCTATGGGAAGTGACGGTTTTCTCTTAAGCTCCACAATCTCAACCTCAAGCACGGCTATATCCTGATTAAGTTCCGAAAGAGGCAGTCCGTAAGAGGCTTCGGTTCCTATAAAAGTCGCTTCTCCTATTCTGAATTGAGTTATTCCTCCGGGAATTTTCCCTTGCTTCAAAAGATATAGTCCGTTTGAGCCTAACCCTGAAACAATTTCAAGTTTCACTCCCAGAGTTTCTTCAATGTGTCTTGCTCTTTTTACGAGCAAAGTCAAATTTTCAACTGAAGGAAGAATTGCACCATAGCAGGTGAGATTTGCTCCTATCCCTGAAAATTTCAAGTAGGAAAGCTCCGAAGCAAGTTTTGCATTGCTATAAAACTCTTCTTCATAGAAATCTCCTTCTCTCAAATCTCCGAGGTCGGTCATAAGTATAATTCCGATTTTTTTATTTTTTCTGCGGCATATTTCATTGAGCTCAATCAAAGTTTTTTTCTCGCTTATTAGGATATAGTCCACATAATCTACGAGCTCTTCAAGTTCCGAAAGCATAGGAATTCTCAATAGTAATTTTTTTTCTTTGAAGTCTTTTAATTTTTTCAAATTCTCCGTGCGCGAATCGGCAAACCCCGCTATATTCAAGTCCGTAAGCTTTTCTAAAACCTCAGGATCGCTTGCAATCACCTTTGTCACAAAATAAGGCTCTATTCCGTTTTCTCTGCACATCTTCTGCAAGGCTATAATATTTTCTCTGAGTTTTTGAGTATTGATTATGATTTTAGGATACATATTTCAGTCCTCTCTTACCTCAAAACCTTCTTCTGATATTTTTAGGGAGCGAGCCGTCCACTTTTCCTTTTTCCACTTAAGGGTAAAATCCTCTCCCTCTCCGGACTTCAAAACAGCCATAAGTGTTGAACCCGCTCCACTTAAATAAATGCCGATCGCCCCCATATCCTTCGCTTTTGAAATCACCTCATCGGCTTGAGGGATTAACGGAAGTCTGTATGGCTGGTGTAAATTATCTTCCAAGCCCGTCCTAAGAAGCTTTTCATCTCCGGTTTGCAGTGCTCCGATTAATGCTCCGAAATTTGAAATATTTTCCACCGCACTTTGCCTTTGGATCATTTCGGGAAGCACCGCTCTTGAATTTTTTGTGCTAAGCTCCTTTTCAGGAATGAGTGCGACAAAATCCCATGCACCTGAGTATGAAATTCTCCAATGACAAGGTTTGCCGTTAAGAACGCTCGATACTTGTATCCCTCCGAAAATAGCCGGCGCAACATTATCAGGGTGTCCTTCAAGCTTTGTTGCTATATCAAACATTTCTCCCTTAGATAAGTTCCTCCCCATTATGACACCGGCTGCCGCAATCCCTGCAACAATACAAGTTGCGGAGGAGCCCAGACCCCTCGAAGAGGGTATGAATGACTCCGAATATATCGCACAGGGAACGGGTTTCACTCCTTTATATCGAAAAGTTTCGTGCAATGCCTTGGAGATAAGAGAACTGTGCTCTTCTCCGTAAGGCTCAAACACAAAATAGTTATATAAAGACACAGCCATCCCTATAGTATCAAAACCTGAGCCTATATTTGCCGAAGTGGCGGGAACTTTAATTCTTAATTTCATTTCAAAATCCTTTCTGCAATTTTGGGAATATCCAATAATTTGTTTTCAAATGTTTTTATCTCCGAGCGATTAATCGACAATCCGAGCTCCTTCGGTATTGAAACTCCTGTTAATAGAGAAAGCAAAGAAGATGAGATTTTTGCTCCATATTCATCTGCTATGGAATCCAGACAGGTTTTAGGAAACTTAAAGGGGTGTGCCGTGGACATAATAAGAGTTTTTTCTTTTTCTCCAAGTTTTCCGAGCACCGCTTTTGCCACGGCGGTATGCGGATCTATGAGATATCCGAAATCTTCATAAGTGTTTTTTATCTCTCTTAGAGTTTCTTTTTCGGTTGCCATCTCCGATTTGAAATCTTCAAAACTTTCGTCAAAGGCAAAGCTGTCTTCTTTTTTCAAAATTTCCATAACATCGGAAATCTTTTCAAAATCTCTCCCGGACTTGAGATATAGAAGTCTTTCAAGATTGCTCGACACCAAAATATCCATAGCCGGTGAAATAGTGGTTTTCAGTTCATTCTTCTTGGTATAGACCTTGGTTTTGAAAAAATTCGCAAGTACGTCGTTTTCATTGCTTGCACAAATGAAATTTTCAAAGGGAAGCCCCATAAGTTTAGCGTAATATGCGGCAAGAATATTTCCGAAATTACCCGTGGGAACGGCTACATTCAACAATTCTCCATACTCTATCTCTTTTTCTCTGCACAGTTTCAAATAAGAGTAGACATAATATACAATCTGTGGAAGAAATCTTCCTATGTTTATTGAGTTTGCAGAAGATATCATAATGTCTTTCTTAAGCATTCTCTCACGAAATTCCCTGTCGGCAAAAACCTGCTTGAGTGCGGATTGACATTCATCAAAATTTCCGTTGACGGTTACGGTTAGAATATTTTTTGCATCGGAGGAGAGCATTTGAAGCTCCTGCACTTCACTCACATGCCCTTTGGGATAGAATACGATCGCCTCAGTGCCTTTCACATTTTCAAATGCCTTTATAGCTGCTGCTCCGGTATCTCCTGAAGTTGCGACAAGCACCCTAATTGTTTTTTTATCGGAACACGCAAGAGTTAAAAATTCCGGCAGTAGAGAAAGTGCAAAGTCCTTGAAAGCGTGACTTTTACCGTGATAGAGTTCCGCAAAGTAAAGATTTGAGCATTTCTTTATCGGTATAATTTCTTTCGGAAACTTCTCACCATAAACCTTTTTTATAAATGACAGGTCCCCCAAATCGTCAAAAAAAGGCGAGAGAATTTTTATAGCCATATCACCGTATGAGAGATTTATCATATCCTTAAAATCGAATTTCGGAATTTCTTCGGGAACATAAAGCCCTCCATCGCTCGCCATTGCACTTAAGAGAGCCTCCCGACTTGATACCGTTTCATTTGAACGAGTGCTTTTATATAACATATATACCTCCCGCAAATTATTTGAGTTCTATAAAATCCTTTCCCAACAGAGCTAAAAGCTCCGAAAGAGAGTTTTCATCCACCTTTATTTTTGCCTTTGCTTTTTGTGTGAGATGCGTATCTTTATAATTTAAAAAAACATTTGTTTCCCCGATGTTTCTTTTGACTATTTCTCCAACCTTTTCAATTAACGGATCGTCCTTTGAAGAAAATTTTAGGACTATTGAAGAGCTTGAATAATCTTCCAAGGGTTCAACAAAAGCAGGCGCGATTTTTAAGGAATCCGACTCAATCATAAGCCTACCCTTAAACAAAAGCGGAGTATTAAGCTCCAAAGAAGCTGAATATTTTTCATAAAATTTCGGAAATGCAATAGCTTCCACTTCTCCCGTAAAATCTTCAATCTTCAAAAATGCCATTGTTTCATTTTTCTTTGTAATGACCATTTTCTTTTCCGAAATCATTCCCGCTATACTTATAAGCTCTCCGTCTTTAAGCCCTGTATGCGATAAATCTTCCAAAAGCTCCAAAAGTTGAATTGCCGTATATTCACTTAACACCGTAATTCTCGCCCTGTAATCGTCAAGCGGATGTCCTGAAATATATAGCCCCAGCATCTCTTTTTCTTTTTCCAGTTTATATTGCATGGGATATTCGGGAATTTCCCTATGTACCGAAAATTGCGAAGAGTCCTCGAAAAAACCGATTTGCCCCGGAAGATTTTTTCTTGAATCCATATGCACCGATTCAACCAAATCCTCATAAGAGTTTGCCAGTTGCGCTCTCGTCAGTCCGAATTTATCAAATGCACCCGCAAATATCAACGACTCCACCGCTCTCTTATTCAAAGCGGTTTTGTCAATCTTATTTATTCTTCTTAAAAAATTTTCCAAATCCGAAAATTTTCCCTCATTTCTTGCCTTTACGATTGCCTCGACAAATCCCGTTCCGACATTTTTTATCGCATAAAGCCCGAAGCTGATTTTTCCATCAACCACGGTAAATGAACCATAAGATGTTTGGACATCGGGATTGTCTACAACAAGCCCCATTTTTTTGCACTCCGCAATATATTTTGCCGTCTGCTTTATGTTTCCCATCATAGAAGTCAGCAGTGCCGCCATATACTCGTTGGGGTAATACGCTTTTAAATAAGCCGTCTGGTATGCCACTATCGAATATGCAGCAGAGTGACTTTTGTTGAAAGCGTAATTTGCAAAATCAATCATCAAGTCATATATTGCGTCGGCAGCACTCTCCTTAACCCCGTTTTTCACAGCCCCCTTGATGTCACCCTCTCCATAGATGAAGACTTTTCTCTCCGCTTCCATAATGCTCATTTTTTTCTTACTCATAGCACGCCTTACCAAATCCGCACGCCCCATGGAAAACCCCGCCAAATCTCTGAATATTTCTATAACCTGTTCCTGCCAGACGATACAGCCGTAGGTCTTATTCAAAATAGGTTCAAGCTTCGGGTCTATGTATGAAACGGAATCAGGATTATGCTTTCCCTCTATGAATTTGGGAATTTGGCTCATAGGTCCCGGACGATATAATGAATTTGCCGCAACCAAATCTTCCAAAGTAGTGGGTTTTAATTCTCTTAAAAAAGCCCTCATTCCCTCGGACTCGAACTGAAACACCCCAAGGGTTTCCCCTTTTTGAAACAGCTCAAAAATTTTAGAATCGCAATCATCAATTTTTTCCAAGTCTATATTTTCTCCGCTCATTTTTATAGCATCGTGGATAACCGTAAGAGTTCTAAGCCCCAGAAAATCCATTTTGAGAAGTCCCAATTCCTCAAGCTCCGTCATATTGTATTCAGTGGCGATGGAGTCCTTGGTCTTTACGAGCGGCACATAATGAGTTACGGGTTCTTTTGTAATCACAACCCCCGCAGCATGGGTTGAAACGTGTCGAGGCATACCCTCCACGGCTCTTGCGGTGTCAACTATCTTTTTGGTTTCGTCATCGTTGTCATATAACTTTTTAAGCTCCGGCACTTGAGAGAGAGCCTGCTCCAAGGTGATATTCAAAACTGCCGGCACAAGCTTTGCAAGCCTGTCCGCCTTGTATAGAGGAACCGCTAAGGCTCTCGCCACATCTCTTATTGCACCCTTTGCCAGCATAGTGCCGAAAGTTGCAATCTGCGCTACATTTTCTTCCCCATATTTTTTTATTACATATTGTATTACTTCCTCTCTTCTCTCGAAACAAAAATCCACGTCTATATCGGGCATACTTATTCTCTCGGGGTTTAGAAATCTTTCAAATAGGAGATTAAATTTAATCGGATCTATCTCCGTAATCGAAATGGCATAGGAAACAAGACTTCCCGCTGCGGAACCCCGACCGGGTCCTACGGGGATACCGTTTGTTTTTGCATAATGTATAAAATCTCTGACAATCAAAAAATAATCGGTAAACCCCATTTTTTCTATTATTTCGAGTTCATAATCCGCTCTTTCTTCAAGTTCTTTTGAGACGGAGCCGTATCTTTTCAATAACCCCTCATAGGTCAGTTTTCTCAGATATTCCTTTTTCCCGAAATTTATACCGGGAGAAAGTTCATACTTAGGCAGGTGATACTTTCCGAACTCGAATTTTACATTACACCTTTGGGCTATCTTTATGGTGTTTGAAACAGCCTTGGGAGCATAGCGAAAAATCTCCGCCATTTCCTCGGGACTTTTCAGATAAAATTCGGAAGATTGAAACTTCATTCTGTTGCTTTCATTCACCGTACTTTGGGTTTGAATACATAACAGCACATCATGAATTTTTGCATCTTCCTTTGAAATATAATGCACATCATTTGTGGCAACAAGCTCTATCCCGAGTTCTTCTCCCAGAGAAACGAGAAATTTATTTACCCTCCGCTCGTCTTTAATCCCGTGATCCTGAAGCTCCAAAAAATAAGAGCCGCCGAAGGTTTCTAAATAGAATTTGGCGGCATCTCTTGCACCTTTTTCATCTCCATCAAGAAATCTTCTTGACACCTCTCCGGCAATGCAGCCGCTCAATGCTATCAACCCTTCGGATTTTTCCTTGATGGCTTTTCGGTTTATTCTCGGTTTATAGTAAAACCCCTCGGTATATCCCAAAGAAACCAAAGAAATCAAGTTTCTATATCCGATATCATTTTCCGCAATAAGAATAAGATGATAGAGCTTTCGTTTTTCAGGATTTTTTTCGGAAAGCTCACCCTCAGTCACATAAACCTCGCAGCCGATTATGGGTTTAATTCCGTTAGCCGTAAGCTTTTTATAAAATTCCACCACTCCGAACATAACCCCGTGATCCGTAATTGCACAGGCACTCATTCCCAAATCTTTTAATCTTGAAGGAAGCTCGGAGATTTTTGCAAAACCGTCAAGTAAGCTGAATTCAGTGTGCAAATGCAAATGACAAAAATCCATTCCGCTCCCCGCTACTTTTTCTTAAATATATTTGAAATTATATTTATAATCGCATATATCGCAGCGGCGAGTATCACAAAATAAATCAAATGAAAGATTATCACCAATACCGCTCCGATTGCAAATAAAAAAAGCAATAAAACAATGCTCAGTTTATTAACTTTGGATTTTTTCCATTCTCTTTTTTCTTCTTCGTCATAGGAAATAAATCTCATACAAAACTCCTTTCAGTTTAGTGATTTAATTTCTCAATAACATTCTCAATGATGGAAAGATCTATCGCCTGAAAGTCGTCTAAAATTTTGTCGTTCCAAACGGGAGTGGCGGCATTTTGCAGAAATTTATTTACAGTGGAAATCGCATCTTCCACTAATAGAAGACCTCTTTCATCAAGCTCTTCCCTTTTCTCAGAAATCATTATGCTCTTATAGGGTGTTTCGTTAGGCTTAACGCTTCCCGACAAGGGGTGAGTGAGGAGTGTATGCCCCTTGTGAATATCATTCCTCACCCTCTCAAGCACTTCGGGATAAGTCTTTCCTTCCAAAAATTTTACGGTATGATTTTTTTTAAACTTCTCCCATACCGCAGGATTGTTTGTAACAATAATAGATTTTTCCATAGGATTAGATATTCTTAAATCCTATAAACTCTCTAAGAAGTGAGTTCCTAGGAATGTGCCTTTCCTCTTCCTCGGTGATATCCACAAAGTAGCTTAGGAATTTTATTATCTTCTTCATCTTTCCGAAGTAGGGGGAGGTATTATCTATGCCTTGGATTAAGGGAAGGGCGTATTTTTTAAGCACTGCAAGTTCGTACATAAGTGCGGAATTAAACATAACATCAGCTTCTTCCTGATAGGGAAATATATTGGCTTCCTCTCCGGCTCTGACCGAATTCCACATCTCAAGCGTCTTTTCGGGAGGATTTCCCCTATGGGTGTTATCTCTTATCATTCGTCTTAACAGACGGGACTCCGTGGTGGAAATTCTGTTATGCCCGTCAAGATTAAGCTGGGTGAGAGCTGATATATACACCTTGAACTTATTTTTATTAGGAATAAGAGGCGTCATTTCGGGATTAAGAGAGTGAATGCCTTCGCATATAATCATATTCCCTTTTTCCAAGCGAGTCGAATTTTCGGGATATTCTTTCTCACCCGTTATGAAGTTGTAGACAGGCAGCCTTACTTCCTCTCCCTCAAGCAAAGAGATTATATCCCTATTGAGAGCCTCAACGTCCAAGGCCCTTAAAGACTCATAGTCGTATGAACCGTCCTCATTTTTCGGAGTATCTTTGCGGTTCAAAAAGTAGTTGTCCGCAGAAATCAGGATAGGAGCAAGCCCCAATACTTTAAGCTGCATTGCAAGTCTTTCCGCAAAAGTGGTCTTTCCTGATGAGGACGGACCCGCAATCAAAATCAGGTGAACATCACTGTCCTTATTTATCATATCCGCAATGCTTGCAATCTTTTTTTCGTGCAAAGCTTCAGCCACTCTTATCAGTTCCTCCGCTTTGCCTTTTTTTAGTTTCAGGTTCATACTTCCCAAATCCGAAAGCCCCAGTATCCTCATCCAGTCATTTGTTTCATCGAATATCTTTGAAAGTTTTTTGAGGTCTTTGTAAGGGGGAATTGAGTTGCTATGCGATTTATCCGGGAAGAAAATCAAAACCCCCGGATAGTAATACTTCAACTTAAAGCAATTTACATATCCCGTAGATGCCGCAAGGTATCCGTTAAAAGTATCTATATGCCCCTCTATGTTATATACCGTAAGCTTTTTTGCGTCTACCGACTGGTATAACCTTATTTTGTCCATATAATTGAAATTTTCAAAGAGATTATAGGCAATCGAAGCGTCCATTTTTTGCCTGTCTATTTCATAATCGGCATCTATTATCTCCTGCATCTTTTTCTCCAAAAGTTCTATACTCTTAAAAGTGAAGGAAGCATCTCCCTCAAGCTCCGCATATAATCCCGAACCCAGAGAATGCTGAATATGGACATTATGCTCCGGAAACAATTCCCTGCATGCCATTATAAAAACGGCTGAAACCGTTTGCTGAAAAATTCTATATCCCTCTCCCGACTCTATCGTGACAAAATCCACAGCTTCGCCGTAAGGGAGAGATTTTTTTAAATGATAGATTTCATTCTTAACCTTTCCTCCCAAAACTTTTCTATAATCATCTCCCAAAATCTGTCCCGCAAGATCTCTTGTGTTTCCCTCATCTGAAAGTTGATACTCCTGATTATCGAATACTACTGTCTTCATAACTCCTCCTATTTCCATACTTCTTCCAAAATTCTCTTTCTATAATCCGACAGCTCGGCTTTAACCGAGAGGTTGTTAAGCTCCGAAAGTTCGCCGTCAAATCCGTTAAAACAAAGCTCTTTACAATGTAAAAACTGACCTTGAAGTCGCCATTTTTTATTTTCCTCGGCATCACCATATTTATCATCGCCGATTATCGGAAAACCGAGTGCTCCGAGCTGACTTCTTATCTGATGAGTGCGACCCGTAAGAAGTGAAATTTCAAGCTCCGAATATCCTCCCTCAACTCTTATCGGTTTTATCACCGTGCGAATTTCCTTTGCGTTCTCATCTCTTCGGTTGGACACTTTGACTTTGTTTTTATCAAAATCCTTGGTCAAAAAAGCCGTAACGCTTCTTTCCTCAAAAAACTCCCCTTTAACCACAGCCATATACTTTTTTGAAACTTTCCCCTCCTTGAGTGCCGCATTCATCTCCTTTAGTGCCTGATGATTTTTAGCGCATATTATAAGCCCCGAAGTGTTGCGGTCAAGCCTGTTGCAGAGGGCGGGAGAAAAGGTCTTTTCGATTCTCGGATTATATTTTCCCTCCCTTATCAAAAGAGAAATCACCCTATCCAAAAGATTATCCTCATAACCCTTTCCGGTTCCGTGAGAAAGCAAACGCTCAGGCTTATTGAGAATTAAAATTCCGCAATTCTCATAAACTATATCCACTTCACCTGATGTGCGTTTTTTTTCGTAGACGGTTTGAAAGTTGGAAATCGTTTCGTCGGAAAGAAAAAACTCAACTGAGTCCCCCTCTTTCACAACGACCTCCGGAGAAGTTTTTTTTCCGTTCAATGTTATATTTTTTTTTCTGAGCATTTTACATATGAAACTCTTGGGAGCTTTATCCAAAAATTTCTTTATGAAGCGATCAATTCGCTGCTCGGAATCATTTCTCTCTATGATTACTTTTTTCATTTCAATTAAATGTCCTCTTAATCTAAAATAACCGTATCTAATATTAGTATAAAAGATTTGTGCAAGTCAATACGAAAATCCGACAGCACCTTAGAAAATCCAATCCATATAAAAAAGACTTTTAAAAAAACAACTTATCATATACAATTACCGCATACGATTATAAGAGAAAATAACTAAAACTTGCAGGTGATTTAAGAGATGAAGACTAAAAATAATAAAGAGACTTTGGAAGCTGTGAAACAAAAACTTCTTGACTTGGCGGAAGCAACTTTTATTCGTGATGAGAAAAGTTCAAATAAAAATATCCCCAAAGAAATTCTTATAGAATTTTTTATAGGGCTTCAACAAATGAACAATCTCACCATAAGAAACCTCATTATCCAAGCTGATAATCTTTTAAGCAAAAAAACTCCCGAAAAAGAGCTTAAAGTATCGGATTTGATTGATGACTCATATGTTTCTATGTATACCTGTCTGAAAGTTGAGGGGGATAACTCAATTCTTGCAGACAGTTTCACCAATGATATGTTTAAAGTGTACGGAAAGGTTATGGAAGAAGGTTCTACGGGTTTATTGAGGCTTATAAAAATCGGAGAGCTTCATTTTCCTTTCTATGAGCCGCTGATAATCGACGATAAAAGATTTCACTACTCCATTTTGGCTCGGTATTCAGGATATGATTGCAAAGAAGAGTTGAGGGAAAAATCCAAAGACCTCATAACTTCTTATCTTTCGTATCATCTTTCCAAAGAAGTTGATAGCTCTGCACTGGATTTATACGAGGAGATTGAAAAATTTGAAGCCGAAAATGGACTTTCAGAAGAAGAAGCGGCGAAAGTGCGTTTTGCTTTGGTCGAATTTTTTGATGCGGTACTTTCTCCTAAAAAGTTAAAGCTTAATGAAATATACAAGGCGGACATAAGGGAGTTTTTTGAAGAAGCTTTGGACTCGAAAATGATTATCACAAAGAATGAGCTTAACACTTTTATTGATGCTCTCAAACTCTATCTCTCCTATATTTCCAAAACGGATCAAAATGCCCTTTCGGCGTACAAAGAAATTCTTAAGATAAGCGAGGAAAGGTTTATAATGATGCGGGAAAACGAGCTTATAGACTCGCTCTTTCCATCAGATACAAAACTCAATGCCAAACTGTCTCCTTATTTTGACAGCGATAAATGCAGCCTGATTTTTGACTTTGACGATTTTTTAATATTTCTTTCCGGAGAAGATTTTCACCTTACCGAAAAAGGCAGACCCAAAAAGGGGGAACTTCAAAGAATTAACGAAATTTTTAATTTCTCGCAAGCTGCCCGTTCAGGAAATGTAGTTCAATCGGATTACCCGAGGATAGATTTTTTTATAACTTTCGGATTCAGATATTCGATTCTTAAAAATGAAAACGGAAAGCTTAAGCCTACTCCCCTTTTGGTAAACTGGCTGCGCCTTTGCACAATGGATAAATTTTATGTAATGGCTTTGTTTTTGCTGAGCGGGGAATTTTTGGAAAGAGTTTCGGGAAGAGTGAGACAAGAGCTTTTGAGAGATACCACTGAATTTATAGTGGATTTCATCTTGTCAAATGAAGCGGGAGAATATTCCGTCTTGAAATTCTTTGACTCTTCCTCTTATAGATTTATATTTTCAAGGTATGTTTCCGTTTTTGAGGGAATAGGACTGATAGAACCTTTTTTGAGAAATGAAGTTGACAATATGCTCAGAATATCCGATTTTTCAAAAGCGTTTTTTGATTATTACTCCCAAAGCTCCTCGTCTGAAAATAATGTTATAAAGCTTCCAAGAAGAAAGAGAGGAATATGATGTTTGTTTCCGCAGTAATCTTGGCAGCAGGTATGAGCCACCGTATGGGTTCAAAGATCAATAAGCAGTTTATTCTCATAGGGGGAAAACCCATACTTGCTCATACAATCGAGAAATTTGAAGACTCTTCGCTGATAAGTGAAATAGTTGTGGTGGGGAGAAGAAACGAGCTGGAGTTTATAAGAAAAGAAATAGTGAAAAAATACGGATTTAAAAAAGTTTCGAGTGTTGTTCCGGGAGGAAATGAAAGACATAATAGCGCTTTTAACGGATTTCTTTCGGTGTCGGAGAGGTGTGAGATTATTTTAAGCCACGACGGTGCAAGACCTTTTGTTTCCGGTGAGATTATAGATCGGGTGGTGAAAAAAACAGAACTTTGCGGTGCGGCTGTGGCAGGCGTGAAAGCTAAAGACACCGTTAAGTTTGTAAAAGACGGAGTTGTAATGAAAACTCCCGACCGCAGTCTTATATGGAATACACAAACTCCACAAGGGTTTGAAAAAAATCTTTTGCTAAGAGCTTACCAAAATGCCCTCTCAAGAGAAATTACGGAAACCGATGATGCTTCAATTGTGGAAAACTACGGTCATAGCGTGGTAATGGTTATGGGAGCTTATGAAAATATAAAAATCACCACTCCCGATGATGTGTTGTTGGGGGAGGCTTTGCATTTCTTTAGGGAGAATTCAAACGGAAGGAGCACTATGAAAAATGCTTAGGATAGGAATTGGAAGCGATGTACACAGATTGGTCAAGGGAAGGGAGCTTATAATAGGGGGGGTGAAAATCCCCTTTGACTTGGGATTGCTCGGACACTCCGATGCAGATGTTCTAATTCACGCAATCAATGATGCCATACTCGGAGCTTTAGCATTGGGCGATATAGGAAAACTTTTTCCCGACACGGATTCCCGATACAAAGACATCTCAAGTATAATCCTAATGAAGCATACGGCAAAGCTTATGCGAAAAAAAGGTTATAGGGTAGGAAATTTGGACTGCGTAATCTCCTGTGAAAGACCTAAACTCTCTCCATACATAGATGAGATGAGGGTAAATATTGCAAATGCCCTGCAAACAAAAAAAAACCAAGTTTCAGTCAAAGCCACCACAACTGAAGGCTTGGGTTTTGAGGGTAGAAGTGAGGGGATTAAAGCGGACGCCGTGGTGATTTTGAAAAGAACAAAAATCGGGAATGAGAAATGATAGCCTTAAAATCCTTTGATATGCGAAATGATTTCAAAAAAATAAGCGACCTTGTCAGCTCCGGCGAAAAAGTTTTGATTTCCCGTCCCCGCAACAAAAATTTTGTTGTTATAAGTGAGAAGGAATACAACAAACTAGAAAAAATCCGCCGTAATGCAGAGTATTTTGAAAAAATCAACAAATCTATGCAGCAGCTTGCAGAGGGTCGTGTTGTGATAAAGACCATGGAAGAACTTGAGGATATGGCTAAATGAGAGTAACCTTTACCGAAGATGCTTTGGCTGAGTATATCTCTTGGCAGTCAGAAGATAAGAAGACGCTGAATCGTATAAATCAGCTTATCCAAAGTATTAAATTAGAAACTTAAAAAAGGGAGTTGTATTTTAAAATACGCTCCCCTTTTTTTATGCTCATCTTCTTTTTTCACTCATCTTTTTTATAGCCTGACGATTTTTAGACATTGTGTCCTGAAACTCTCCGAGTTTTCTCTCAATTACTTCAAAAATTCCATCCGAGTATTCAAAAGCATTACCTATGATTGATTCCGCCTCTTCCTCCGCATCTTTTATAATTTTTTCCGCCAATATCTCCGCTTCTTCCTTTATATTGCTGTTTTCTATAAGCTCCTTAACCTTCGATTCCGCATTGAGTATAATTTCTTCCGATTCTCTTTTTGCATCATAAAGAATTTTTTGTTTTTCTTCCTTTATCCATTGGGCTTGTTTGATTTCATCGGGAAGTCCCAGACGGATTTCTTTAATTACATCAAGAATGTCATTTTTCTTGCTGAAAATTCTATGTTTCTCAATCAGCTCCTCAAGCTCATCCAAAAGTTCCATAACATCCATCAGAAATCCCTCCGATTAAATTTTAATCTCACCAAATCCTCCACCACTTTAGGCACAAATATGGAAATATCACCTCCGAAAGCAGCCACCTCTTTGCAAATACTGGAGCTTATAAAGGTCAAATCATCTCTTGCAGGCAAATATACCGTTTCCACTTTGGGATTAAGATGGTGATTTACCGACGCCATCTGCATTTCATATTCCAAATCATAAGGTGCTCTTAACCCCCTGACCAATATATGTGCATTCAATCTTTCCAAAAAATCCGTTGTGAGACCCTCAAAATGCTCCACCTGAACATTTGAAAACTTAACCGTGCACTTCTTTATTATATCCACTCTTTCCCCGACCGTAAGAAGAGATTTTTTTTGAGGATTTGTAAGCACTGCAACCACAAGAGAATCGAACATTCCGCTTGCCCTCTCTATCAAATTCAAATGACCGTGTGTGGGAGGGTCAAAACTACCCGGATATACTGCAATCATTTTCCACCAACCCCTATAATTTATGAACTGCAAAAAAAGAAACGGATTTATTTTTTTTATCCCGTCTATCATAAAGTTTCAATCTCTTTAGCCCAAGTTCCCTCGGAAAATCTAAAGAGCTTTCCGAAATCACCAATGTCTCGGAGTTGAGCAGAGGGCTCTCGTCAATCAACAAAAGTGCTTCTTTAAGTAAAAATTCTTTTGAAAAAGGAGGATCCAGATAAAAATAATCCACCATTTCTGAAATTTTTGGCAGAGCTTTAGAAAAGGCGCATTTGTAAACCAAAGCTTCCTCAAGCTTGGCTAAAGAAATATTTTCCCTAATAAGCCCGACACTTGAGGGAGAAGTATCTATAAAATAACACTTCCCTGCCCCTCTGCTCAAAAATTCCAATCCTACAGCTCCGCTTCCCGAAAACCCGTCCACCACAACTGAAGCGCATTTAACGGGTTTTATGATATTAAAAATCATCTCCTTGATATGATCTTCCGTGGGTCTGACGAGCGAGCCTTTTGGCGATTTTAACCTAAGCCCTTTTCTATTTCCCGATATTATACGCATAACTCTCCTAATTTGCGGAAACCTCTCCCGCACGAAGTCTCTTAAGAAATGCCTCTGCAAGAAATTTAAGTCCGGAATTTTCCTCTGAAGAAAGGCTAGGATCTTTATCCAAAATTCCCCTTGCCAAAACAAGCACTCTCTGAAAGAGACGAAAATCTTTATAGACATCGGCAAGGTTAAAAGAGGTAAATCCCGACTGCTTTGTTCCCAAAAGATCCCCCGCTCCCCTAAGTTCCAGATCTTTCTCCGCTATCTCAAACCCGTCATTTGAACGCTCCATCATTTTAAGTCGGTCGTTTGACAAATCGGAGATCAAAAAACAATAAGACTGCAATCCTCCTCTTCCGACTCTCCCCCTGAGCTGATGGAGCTGAGAAAGTCCGAAACGTTCCGCATTATAAATCGCCATAACCGTGGCGTTCGGAACATTAACCCCCACCTCTATAACCGTGGTGGAGCAGAGCACATCAATATCGCCTTTCATAAAAGAAAAAAGCACTTCATCTTTCTCCTCGGATTTCATCTTGCCATGTAGCAGTCCAACCTTGAAATCCGAGAGTTTTTCCGAGGCTCTGCTATATATCTCCTCCGAACTTTCCACAAGATAACCGGACTCCTCAATCATGGGAACGACAAGATAGACTTGTCTGCCCTCCTGCAACTGTGTTTTTAAAAATTCAAACAACCTGCTTTCAAACGAAAGGGGAATTACGGTTGTTTTTATCGGCCGTCTTCCGATCGGAAGTTCATCTATCGTGGAGATATCCAAATCTCCGAACACCGTAAGGGTAAGAGTGCGGGGAATGGGAGTGGCGCTCATCACAAGGATATTCGGGTTCTCAGCCTTATTTTCCAACAAAGCCCTTTGGGAAACCCCAAAACGATGCTGCTCATCAGTTACGATAAGCCCCAAATCTTTAAATACGACATCTTCTTCCAAGATTGCGTGAGTCCCAATAAGACACATAAGCTCTCCGCTTTTCAGTCTCTTTTTTATCAATTCTTTTTCCTTAATCTTGGTGGAACCTTTAAGCAAATCGAAACTTATATCCAAGTCCAGTTTTGCAAGAAGTTTTTTGAAATTTTCCGAATGCTGCAAAGCCAAAACCCCCGTAGGAGCTAACAAAACCGACTGTGTACCGGAAAGAGCCGCATATATCATAGCCAAAAAAGCAACCACCGTCTTTCCGCTTCCCACATCGCCTTGGAGCAATCTGTGCATAGCCCTGCCGCTTGAGAGATCCGAAAAAATTTCCTTAACTGCTTTTTCCTGCGCTTTTGTGAGTTTAAAATCAAGCCTTTTAATTATGGAAAAAGCTTCTTTCGAGTCTGAAAAAGCTCTGCCCCTCTTTTCCGTCCCCTCTTTTTTGATAAGCTCCAATGCCAAAGCATAAGATAAAAGCTCATCGGTCTTAATCCTCAAAATTGCCCTTTGGAGTTCCTCCGAATTTTTAGGAAAGTGTATCGCTCTTATGGCTTCTCCTATGGGGAGAAGCGTGGTTTTTTTTCTTAAATCCGAGGATAATATCTCAGGGATTTCCGAAGAAAGAGAGATCGCTT
Source organism: uncultured Tissierellia bacterium (assembly GCA_963552605.1). Lineage (GTDB taxonomy): Bacteria > Bacillota > Clostridia > Tissierellales > Peptoniphilaceae > CAUVKI01. Next base: position 11,209 of record CAUVKI010000004.1, on the reverse strand, counting down.
CCTTAATTGCGAAACGAACGGCATCATTTGTAATCCCTGCGGTAAGCGAATAAGTTCCGACAATGCTCCCTATTTTATTTTGTTTTTTTTCGTCCTCTATGATAGGACTTGAAATCTGAAATTTTTTGCCCTTTCTTGCGAGCTTACCGCTTATGACAAAAGTTTCCCCCTTATGAAACCTGTCAATCCAATACTCTTTCCTATACCACACAAGCTCCAGCTCAATCCCGCCTGAAATGACTTTAAGCGTGAGAATTGTAAGTCCGTTTGCGGCAAAAAAAAGCGACGCCCGCTCCAACACTTCAACTTTTAAAGTCACTCTCTGACCTACGCCTGAAGTTCTGATATCGGAAAATTCCGTCAAATCCGTATATTTTTTCGGATAATACCTTAAGAGCTGTTCAATGCTGAAAACTCCTAACTTATTAAACAAGCTCCTTTTATAGTTTCCAATTCCTCTTAAGCAGCTGACGTCATCGGATAAATACATACTTTCTCTATTACTCTACGGAGATGATGTAGTAATAAACGGGCTGATTTCCATTTATCACTTCCACTTCAAATTCGGGGTGAACACTTAAAAAGCGTTCTTTTAATTCGGCTGCGGTCTCTTCCGATACCTCCTCACCATAGATTATGGTGACAAGATAAGAACTCTCACCAAGCATTTTTTCTAAAAGCTCCAGAGAAACGGAATTCAAATCATTTCCGTTTGCAACTATATCACCATCAGAGAGTGCCATTATGTCATCTTTCTTTATATCCAAGCCGTTTATTGAAATATCCCTTACAGAATAAGTCACCTGACCGGATTTTATATTATTGGAAGCTTCCGTCATATTGTCAAAATTATCTGAAAGCTCCGCCTCCGGATTGAAAGCCAAAGCCGCTGCCATACCTTGAGGTATAGTCTTTGTGGGAATCACGGAGACTTCCCTGTCGGAAAGTTCCGCTGCCTGATTTGCTGCAAGTATGATATTTTTATTGTTGGGTAGTATTAAAATTTTGGTGAAAGGAACTTCGTCGATTGCACGCAAAAAATCCTCCGTGCTGGGGTTCATAGTCTGCCCGCCGAAGATTACGCTCTCAACCCCCAAATCCTTAAAAAGGTTACTTACACCGCTCCCCGAGGAAACCGAAATCATCGCCGTTCCCTCCGTCAGATTTTTCTTCTCCTCCAAAACCTCGATAGTTCCCATATCCTTAAGAGTTTTTATTGAAATGTCGAACAATGAATAACTTTTAAGCACACCAAAAACTTCTCCCAAGTCAATGCACGAAAAACCGACTCTCAAGGGGTTCTGTTTCAGTATCTCCACCCCGCCGACAATCGGCGAAATAAGTTTTCTTATTGCCGACTCCTCGGCATCTAAAGAAAACGCCACACTGTACGGTTTATCTTCCTCCGGAACTTCCTCAATGCTCTTTTCTTCCGAAAAGAATTTTTTTCTGTCTTCGGAAAGTCCATAATAAAATCCTTCCCAAAAGACCAAAAGCCCAGCCCCTCCCGAATCAACGACTCCCGCCTCTTTAAGAATCGGAAGTTTCTCAGGAGTCTTATCCAAGCTCTCCTTTGCCACAAGCAAAAGCTCTCTAAAAAAACTCTCTATATCCTGAGAATGTGAAGCAATTCTCTCCGCATTATTCGCCATATCTTTTGAAACCGTGAGAATGGTTCCCTCCGTAGGTTTCATAACAGCTTTATAAGCCTTTTTTGAGGCCTCCAAAAAACCTTTCGCAAGTTTTTTTACATCCGCCTCCGCCTGCCCGTCAAGTCCCTCGGAAAATCCTCTAAATATTTGAGATAATATAACCCCTGAATTCCCTCTTGCGCCCATAAGCGCACCCTTGCTTAAGGACTTGAGAATTTCTCCCACATCGTCCTTTTGCACTTTTAATGCCATATCCACAGCACTTTTTACCGTAAGCACCATATTGGTTCCGGTGTCTCCGTCAGGAACGGGAAACACATTCAAACGATTAACCGCTTCCCTTTTATCATCTAAGTGGGAGAGAGCAGACTTCAAACAAACTTTCAATTCCTCCGACTTTAATACAATCAATTTCTCCCTCCGTTATCTTTCAACTCTTATTCCCTGCACAAGCACATTCACCTTGTTCACCTTAACTCCGCAAAGATTTTCAACCGCAAATTTCACATGTTCCATTATATTTGCAGCCACGACCGAAATCTTCACTCCAAACTGCAAAACCACATGGAGGTCAATATTCATTTCCTCTCCATCGCTATCCACATTAACGCCCTTTGACATATAGTCTTTTCTCAAAAGCTCAAACAATCCGTCTCTGGCGTTTTTTCCCGCCATTCCCACAATACCGTAACTTTCCATTGCGGAAATTCCTGCAATGGTTGAGATAACTTCATCATCAACGGAAATCTTTCCCATTTCATTTTTGACTTCGATAGCCATCAATCTCACCTCCCAACGACCTTATTCTACAATAACGATTTTGAAAATGCAATTACAAGCAAACTTCCTGCTTAAAATCAAAGGGTTTTATAATTCATAATATACTACAAAAATTTATTTTTTACCATTGATTTGTGGAGATGATTAAAGTGCAAAAAAATCCAATTATTTGTAGTCCGCAGAAGATATACAATTTTTTTTATTATTGCAAAATGGATATAATCATACCTATGGAATAAAAAAGAGCGATCTTGTGAAAATCGCCCTCTTTTTTTATGCAATACTTCTTTCACCCGAATAACCGCCGCTTTTAAGCATACGATAAATTATAAAGCAAGCGGGAATTATCATAGCGACGGAAAATACGTTTATTATAAACTTTCCCGTATCCGGAACGGAACCCTCCACTGCGGCAAGAAAATTGTTTGCGAAATGCGCCATAATGGGAAAAATCAAATTTTTCTTTTTCTCATAAATTATTCCGGTTACAATCCCCATCAAGGTTGTGTACACAACTTGAACGATGTTCAGATGATATGCTCCGAATAATACAGCAGATATCAATATCGAAACCCACGCAGGACTTATCTTTCTTAAGGATCTAAATACTATCCCCCGAAACAAAATTTCTTCTATAAGAGGAGCTCCTATTGCGGCAACCAAAAACGCACCTATGAAAGTTCCTCCGCCCATAGCTTCCGCTCCTGCGTTCATTGCCTCAACGCTTTTTTGAAGTGCAGGTATCTTATCTGCAAGTGTAGCCCAAAGAAAGGAGAAGCCCGCAACTCCCAAACCGGCAGCCATACTCATCGCGGAATCTTTCAAATTCAACTCCGTTATGATCTCATTCTCATCTCTTTTCAACGTGAGTTTCGAGACTGCAAAAAAGATGAGTATCATTATGATATATATCAGCATTTCAGCCAGATAGGAAAACTTCATAAACTGTTCAGGCTGTATCTTAAGAACATCTAAGAACAGTACCCCTACAACCATATATAACACATTTGTCATAAGATAGTGCGCCGCTATTGCAAGAACGGGAAGTATAATAAATCGTATTTTGTGCTGATTGCTTTCAGCCATACCATACCTCCGGAATATTTATTTTTTCAAATCTTTAATTTCTTTTTCAATTTCCTCAATTCTCTTGAGGTCCTCGTTTAGAGTCTTCATTTCGTCTTCCGTAAAAGAGTCCTTCATTGATTCCACTTGACTTTTTAAGAAGCCTGCGTAATCATCATTTTGCGGCTGTATATTGTCCTTTTGAACCTTGCCGAAAACCTTATCCCAAACTGCACTGTGTTCAATAAACAAATTATTCTCTTCCGCCATAAGTTTCGTAAATTTATCTTCGTCAGGGTTGCCTGAAGAAACGGAAGAAGATGAAACATCTTTTCCTGATTTAACATCGTCAATCAAACCCAGAATTTCATTCATTCTTTTTTCACTTTCAATGCTTCCAAGTATGGAATCTCCAATTATGTTTCCATTCTTGTCAACTAAAATAGTGGTGGGGAAACTGAAGATTTTTGAGAGATACTCCATCGCTCCCTGACCTTCGGTTATCATTATGTTTCTATAAGTGCAGCCTTGTTTTGCAAGAATGTCCTTTGCCTCCGCAAGATCTTCAGGGCTTTCTTTTGCCTGAACGTTCACACCTATAATCTCCGCACCTTTTTCACGGAGCTTTTCATTGAATTTCTCAAGTGCAGGCATCTCATTCACGCAAGCTGAGCAGCCGTTAAACCAGAAATTAAGCACAGACACTTCGTTCTTTGAAAACAAGGACTCGTCAACATCATTCCCGTCAAAATCTTTTCCCTTAAACTTGGGGAACGCTTCAGCTTTTTTCGCATTATCCGATGAGGATTGCGAATTTGAAGATTGCGAATCGTTTGCACCGGAGTTTCCGCTATTTCCATCGCTTCCGCATGCTGCAAGCGAAACTGCTATTACTACCGCCATAAATACGGGCATAACTTTCTTAATTACTTTCATTTTTCATCTCTCCAATCTGAATTTTATTTTTTTCCGCCATCGGGTTTTTAAATCCCCACTTGACGCTTATTGCCTTTGTCGGGCAAACCTTGACGCACTCACCGCAACGGATACATTCCGTATGGCAGGCGTTTTTGGTAATATCCACATCCATCTTGCAGGTTTTGGCACATCTTCCACAGGAGACGCACTTGTGTTCATCAACATTGTAGCTAAGAAGCGAAACTCTGTTAAAGAGCGCATAAAAAGCACCGAGCGGACATAGCCACTTGCAAAACGGACGGTAGAACATTACACCGATAACTATTATGGAAATCAATATTCCCAGCTTCCATCTGAAAAGATTTCCAAGTGTTGCTCTTACACTTTTGTCAACGATGGAAAGAGGTATACCCCCTTCCAATATCCCTTGCGGACAAATATACTTGCAAAAATACGGAGAACCTATTCCGGCTTTGTTTGCAATTAAAGTCGGCAGCAAAACCACCGCAACTACGAGAATGATATACTTTGTGTACCGCAGGAACTTAACTTTTTTCGTACTGAATTTTTTTGTCGGAATCTTATGAATCAAATCCTGAAACCACCCGAACGGGCAAAGGAAACCGCAAATAAATCTTCCGACCATCATACCGAAAAAAATCAATATTCCGGTTATATAATATGAAAAGCTGAACTTCGAGGAACCCACCACGGCTTGGAAAGAGCCGATAGGACAAGCTCCGGTTGCCGCCGGACATGAATAGCAGTTAAGCCCCGGGACGCAAACCTGTTTTGCTTTTCCATTATATAGAACCCCTTTTAGAAAATTCGGAACATGAATGTTGGTAAGAAGCGCTGCAAACATTTGAACAGTGTTTCTGCTCATCAAAAATTCCTTGAAAGAAAATTTCTTCTTTTTTGCCTTATCCAATTCCAACGCACTCCAAACATAAACGAATTGCCTTTGCAAGCACGGTTTCCGCTTCTCCCCTGTATGCTCCGAAACATACAAATGCTATTGCCGTAGCAATGAGTACAAGCTGTGCTGCAAATTTTATCTTGTCTGAATGTTTACCGACACTGTCCATTCTTATCCCCCCTCTGATTTTTTTCCTTCCAACGCCGCAAGTATAGCAAGGCGGATATAAAATTTCTGTTAAGAAAACGGATTTATAAAAAAATTTAATGTGCCGCGCAAAATAATCAGACTCAAATGACATTCAACACTACAACAGAAAAATTTCGGCGACGGAGGAGCGCGCAAAAATATCAAGTGCGGATATGAAAATTTAACTCCATATGCTATAATATATCATGGGTATAGTTCGCCGAAAAAATAGTTTTGAGAAAGAGAAAATTCGGAGACTATACGATCTTAATAAAAAAATGGAGGGATGTAGAATAGGAATGAAAAGAAAAATATTTGCATTGTGTATGAGCGCATTGCTTATTTTCGGCATATATACCGAAAGTATGGCAAAGACTGCGGCACAACGGTCGCTTGGAAGGGGAACCAAGCACAGAGTTATTGTGGAGTGCGAAACAAATGACGGAAGAGCAGTTGCAACGCCCCACGAAGCGGCAAAGGGAGATATTGTAGTTCTAAATGCCTTTCCTAAAGCCAATTATAGCCTTAAAAAATGGGAATTTAACTCTTCATCGGGAGCGACTTTGTCATCCGAAACGCACGGCACTTTCATTATGCCCGACAACGATGTGAAGATAACAGCACATTTTGAGCAAAACAAAACCGATCCCCAAGGAAAAAAATATCATACCGTAGTAGTTGTAACCGACGGCAACGGTGCTGCAGTAGCCAACTATTATTCAGCGCCAAGGGGAACCGCAGTGTATATTTACGCATATCCCAACACCGGTTATCGACTTAAGGGTTGGGAGGCAATTGAAGGCGATGTGGCCGTAACTACTAATATAAGTTTGAATAAGGGAAAATTTTATATGCCCGACAAACTTGTAAAGATAAAAGCGGTCTTTGAACGTGAGTACACAGTCGCCTTAACTGACGACGGACACGGCTCGGCAAATGCCAATAAAACACGAGCGATAAAAGGAGAAGAAGTTACACTCACTCCAAACCCGAATGCAGGATATGTGTTTAAGAAATGGGAAGTTTCTCCCGCAGGTGTGAATATTGCGGGAAATAAATTTGAGATGCCCGAAAGTGATGTAACCGTAAAGGCTATCTTTGAGCCAAAAAAGTACACAATCACCTTGACTAATGACGGAAACGGAACGGCAAGTGCCGATAAGATGCAAGCGATAAAAGGTGAAGAAGTCGTCCTCACTCCAAACCCGAATGCGGGATATGTGTTTAAGGAATGGGATGTATTGCAGGGCAATGTGAATATCGTAAACAACCGATTCACTATGCCCGAAGGTGATGTAAAAATAAAAGCTGTCTTTGAACCCAAAAAATATTCAATCACCGTAACAAGTGGCGGAAACGGAACGGCAAGTGCCGATAAAATGCAAGCGATAAAAGGTGAAGAAGTCGCCCTTACCGTCAATCCGAATGCGGGATATGTGTTTAAGGAATGGGATGTATTGCAGGGCAATGTGAATATTACGGGAAACAAGTTTAATATGCCCGAAAGTGATGTAACCGTAAAGGCTATCTTTGAGCCAAAAAAGTATGCAATCACCGTAACCAGCGGTGGAAACGGAACAGTAAGTTCTGACTCGGCAATGGCGGCAGCAGGAACAATGATAAATTTAACCGCCACTCCCGACAGCGGTTATCACTTTGAAAGATGGGAAGTATTGCAAGGCAATGTGAATATAGTAAACAACCGATTCACCATGCCTAATGAGGCGGTGGAAGTTAAAGCCATATTTGAAGTGAACGCACCGACCGAGTACAGCATAACCGTGCAGACAAACGGAAATGGAATGGCGGGTGCCAACCTTGCAATGGCAGCAGCAGGAACAACGATAAATTTAACCGCCACTCCCGACAGCGGTTATCACTTTGAAAGGTGGGAAGTGTTACAAGGAAATGTAAATATCGCAAACAACCGATTCACCATGCCTAATGAAGCAGTGGAAGTTAGAGCGATATTTGAAGTTAATTCCTACACACCTCCTGCACCTCCCTCACCGACAAAACACAGCATAATCGTGCAGACAGACGGAAACGGCTCGGCGAGTGCAAACCTGACAGCGGCGGCGGCAGGAACGACTATAAACTTAACCGCCACTCCCGACAACGGTTATCACTTTGAAAGGTGGGAAGTATTGCAGGGCAATGTGGATATCATAAATGATCAATTCACTATGCCCGACGAAGTGGTGGAGATAAAAGCGATATTTGAAGAGAACACACCGATTGAACACAAAATAATCGTACAAACAAACGGAAATGGAACGGCGAGTGCCAACCCGACAACGGCGGCAGCGGGAACAATGATAAATTTAACCGCTACTCCCGACAACGGTTATCACTTTGAGAAGTGGGAGGTATTGCAGGGCAATGTTGATATCATAAATGATCAATTCACCATGCCCGACGAAGTGGTGGAGATAAAAGCGATATTTGAAGAGAACACACCGATTGAACACAAAATAATCGTACAAACAAACGGAAATGGAACGGCGAGTGCCAACCCGACAACGGCGGCAGCAGGAACGACTATAAACTTAACCGCCAATCCCGACGACGGTTATCACTTTGAGGGGTGGGAAGTATTAAGAGGCAATGTGAAAATTATAAACGACCAGTTTAGTATGCCCAACGAAGCGGTGGAGATAAAAGCGATATTCGAAGCAAATCCGTCCATACCTGTTGTCGTCATAATCGGAATTGCTCTGAACAGCGATAATGCAAAAAAAGAGTATGAACAAGGCGAAGCATTGGATGTGAGAGGATTATTCCTAATCGTAAGCAAATCTGACGGAAGTACGGAAAGAGTGGATGTCACAGCGGATATGGTTTCAAACTTTGAGAGCAAAGACCCGGGCGAAAAAATCCTTACAGTAACCTACAGCGGCTTTAGCACAACCTATAAAGTGGAAGTTAGAGCTTACCCGCCGGTGCTGATTGTTCCGGATCATTGGCAGTATGAAATTACGGAGATGACAACTAATGCGGTTATTAAAAAAGGAAAAGTGATCTCAAGTCGGGAGTCGCCACCGGTCAACACGGAGAAATTTTTATCGGCACTTTTCAATGTTTTGGAGTTTAAGATAAGCAAAGGAGCTTGGAATCTGCCTACAATGCCGATTTCGCTTGCCAAACTGCTTTTTGAAAACCGACAGGCAGTTGCAGTGCCTTTCACACCAAGCGATAATTAAAGCATTTATCACTGCCCGTCAAAAATAAAAAACTGCTGACAGATTGAACCTGTCGGCAGTTTTTTTTTGATTTTAAAAGCACACGATGAAAAACAAAAGAAAAACCCGATTTGCTTTCAAAGATACGGCAAACCTCAGTCATCTTTTTTTATGTTGTGTTATAATGTGAAAAGGGGAGGTAGTTTTAAATGAATTACATCGGTTCAAAATATTCCTTGCTGGATTTTTTAGAAACAACAATTGAAGAAGTTTCCGGATACAAGGATGGAGATAATTATGTATTTGGCGACTTGTTTGCAGGAACGGGAATTATCGGACAGACATATAAGTCAAAGGGATGTACTGTAATTTCAAATGACATTCAATATTACAGCTATGTATTGAATAAACACTACATAGAAAACATACCCGAATTGGATACAAGTTTACTCGAAAAACTCAATAACCTCACTCCTGTTGAGGGTTTTATATATAAAAATTATTGTGAAGGTTCAGGTTCAGGAAGGAATTATTTCACCAATGAAAACGGAATGAAGTGCGATGCTATAAGAGCCGAACTTGAACATCTTCGTATTACTGGAGAAATCGATGATCATCTTTATTTTTATTATTTGGCAAGTCTTGTAAATTCCATCGATAAGTATGCAAATACCGCCTCTGTTTATGGAGCATTTCTCAAACATATCAAGAAATCTGCACAAAAAAAGTTTCAATTAGAACTTCTTCCGGTTATTTCAGGTTCTATTGGTGAAACTTATAATGAAGATATAAATGAATTGGCAAAGAAAATATGCGGAGATGTTTTGTACCTTGATCCTCCTTACAATGCAAGACAATATTGTTCAAACTATCATGTACTTGAAACCATTTCGAGATATGACAATCCAAAGCTAAACGGGGTTACAGGTCTTCGTGACAGTACTTATCAAAAAAGCAAATTCTGTTCAAAGCGTACTGTGGTTGACACATTTGAAGATTTAATTAAAAATGCAAAATTTAAATATATTTTTTTAAGCTATAACAACGAAGGACTTATGTCCCTTGATACCATTAAGAAAATAATGTCGAGTTATGGCGAATATAGTTTCTTTACAAAGGACTATAAGCGTTTCAAGGCTGATAAAGATGAAAATCGAAATATTGCTGCAAATTCAACTACCGAGTATCTTCATTGCTTAGTAAAAAATAGGAGAAACTAGATGGCAAGATATAATGATTTAGACCCCAAAAGATGGAAAGAATATAGCGATATTAACACTGATTCATTATGGATAATAAATAAAAGAGATAATTCAGGTGTTCACACCGGAAACTACCATGGGAATTTTATTCCGCAAATCCCTCGTCAACTTTTCAAAAGATATACAAAAAAAGGAGACTGGATTTTGGATCCGTTTATGGGAAGTGGAACTTCACTGATAGAAGCTCAGCGAATGGGAAGAAATTCTATAGGAATTGAATTACAGCAGGATATCGCTCATGAGGCTTATGACCGAATTCAAGCCGAACATAGTGACGACTGCACTGTAAAAGTAGTTTGCGCAGACAGTCGAACTACCGACATAAGTAAAATAATAGAAACTTTAGGTGTAAAGAAATTGCAGTTTGTAATTATGCATCCGCCTTATTGGGATATCATTAGATTCTCCGAAAACTCCAATGATTTATCAAACTCTGAAACCTTGGAAGAATTTTTGAAATCATTTGGAGAAGTAATAGATAACTCAACGAGGCATCTGGAAAAATACAGATACTGCGCTTGTGTCATCGGAGATAAATATGCAAAAAGTCAAGTTGTTCCGCTAGGATTTTATTGTATGAATCTGTTTATGAAAAAAGGGTTTTTGCTGAAAGCCATAGTTGTAAAAAATTTTGGCGAAACAAAAGGGAAAATAAATCAGCAAGGAATTTGGCGTTATCGAGCCATTATAAATGATTTCTATATTTTTAAGCATGAATATATCTTCATATTAAAGAAAGTGAAGTAGTACATAAACTACCTCACTTTTTTATAGCATGTCTCTACTATTTCCTAGATATAACCTCTTCTAAATAATTCCATTATTCCATTCATATTAAATCTGAACTTAAAGCAGTTCCTATTATTATGAACTTGGAATTCTCCCATGCTGACTCCATAATATTTCAAAGTGTTCGATTCATTCCAGCTATCCAATGATTGAGTAAAAGAAAATTCGTCAATCTTCCATACCGGAGCTTTTTCTTTTCTTAAAAGAATATAGTTGTTTATTGGATTGGCATAGTTGCTCAAGTTAAAGAAGTGCAAATAATAATCACAGTCAAATAAATTTTTCCAATACATATCAATAACTGTCGCTGTATTATTCATTGATATCTTCTTGAAAATGTATGACCTGTTTTCATATGTATCCTTCAAGCCACATTTATCCAAAGCTCTATGCAAACTTATATAGTATTTTAATTTTACACACCATATAAGATATGATACAATAGGAGTATGA
>CAUVKI010000003.1:0-88627 GCA_963552605.1 uncultured Tissierellia bacterium | reverse complement strand
CAGTATATTATAACCGATTGGTATTGTTTTGAAAAGGTTCTCGAACAGGTCTAATTTTAGATGAGGATTTTGGATAAAAAAAACTCCGCCGAAGGCGGAGCAAAAAAATTTTACTTTTATTTAAAGACAGTGAATGAAAAGAATGCACCTTCAGGGACTCGAACCCTAGACCCACTGATTAAGAGTCAGTTTTAAAATATTTGAAAATACAGATTTTATCCACGATTATGTACCAACAGTGTACCAACGCAGACCATTTTCAGCCGTTTTTGGGGTAGTATTTTAATTTTACTCCACCACCACTCTTATCCTCAACCGCTTTGTAAACACTTTTTTTGTATTTTAAAAATACTTTTTTATTGCTTTTTTCCCTGTTTTGTTTTAGAATTCTTGCAGTAAGGAGGTTTTGAAATGAACGAAAGAGTAAAGGAATTGAGGAATTTTTTAGATTTAACTCTACAAGCGTTTGCGGATAAGTTAGGGATAACAAAAGGAGCACTATCAAATATAGAAAAAGGGCGCAATTCCGTAACAGAACAAATGATAAAATCAATCTGTCTTGCATACAATGTAAACGAAGAATGGCTAAGAACCGGTAAAGGTGAGATGTTTTTAGAAACAAAAGAGAGTTTTCTGAATGACCTTGCAAAACAATACTCATTAGATGACTTTAGCATAAGGATTATTGAAGGCTTTTTGGAGCTAAGCCCGGATAAAAGAGAAGTTATAAAGGATTACATTAAGTCCCTCAATTACACGGACGCATGAGGAGGAAAGAATGATATCGAAAGAATTGATTGACTATCTTATTGAATTAGATAAAATATTTAAAGATAATAATATTTCTTTGGATGGGTGTTCTCTAAACGTCGTCATTGCAAAAGAAAGTGGAGAAGAGTTCATTTTAGACATTAGTAATGGGCATAAATACAGCAATCGTTTTGTGTTAAATCTTCGGCATCCGAGGCATAATGTTATACTATTTCGTTTGGAGATGGACGGCAAACCTCACATGAATCCTGACGGAAGTATCACCGATCGAGATCATGTGCATTTATGGTTATGCAAAGAAGGAGAACTAATCTTTTGGGGTGTGAGTTTGCAAGATTTCCAAGAATTACTATTAAGCAATCAAGCGACAAAAAGTGAAGTATTTGAAGAGTTTTGTCGCTACACCCATATAGGAAATACGGAATATCAAATTGGAATGTGGTGATCTAAATGTCTATTTCAGAAATGAAAAATGAATACCTTAACTTTTTATATCGACAGACCAATATCATCCGGATAAACGATCAAGTCTCTCGAATTACGACTCCGTTTTTAGATGCCCAAAATGATTTTGTTGAAATTTATATCGTTCAGAAAGATGAGGATTCTTTTATGCTCACAGATGATGGGATTACACTGAACGATTTAGGAATGCAAGGAGTTCATTTTGAAAAAAAGTCTAAAAGATATGAGATATTACAACACATTTTGTATGGGCTATCTATTGATATACAAGAAAATGTCTTGTGTACAAAAGCTGATGAAAAAAGCTTGGCGCAAAAGCTGTATCTCTTGACGCAAGCCATTCAAAAAGTATCTGACCTGCAAGTATTGAGTCGAGAAAAAATTACCCGACTTTTTCAAGAAGATGTGAAAAGATTCTTTGACCAAAAAAACATTCGATGCATTGCAGATCCGTTGTTTGTCGGAAAAACGAAACTACAAACCAAATACGACTTCGTCATTCCAAAATCACAGCAGGCTCCTGAAAGACTTATACAAACCATAAGTTCAATTGACTTAAACCGAATTAAACAGATCCTTTTCGGTTGGTCTGACACAAAAGAAACAAGAGATGTTAGCTCTGTTCTTTATGTATTGTATGATGATCGGGTTAAGAAAATAAGCGATGAGCATTTAAATGCCTTACAAGCTTATCAAGTGGAGTCTATACCTTGGACGGAAATCGACCAAAACATACAGAAACTCTCCGCATAGCGGAATAAAAAAAGCCTTAAGGTATTCCTAAACTCGGATATACCTTAAGGCTTTTTTCGTCCTTTACTAGCTCACCACCACCGTCTTACTCTCATTATCCCAGCTCACACTAAATCCCATCTTCTGAAGAAGCTCTCTAGCTTTCACATATACAGTACCGTCCTCATTCTTCCCATCGACTTCAAGCTCCTTGCCTTTATACCTTATCTTCACTCTCTCACTTCCTTTCAACCTCTCATTAACTTCCTCTGCAATCCAAGCCATCTTGCTCATTAAAAATCCTCCAGGGCAAGCCGTATTTGAAAACCACCTGTGAACAGTTATGACCATCTCATTCGGTTTTGGCTCATAGCTCAAAGTTTTATCCTTATCACCAATCCACAGAAGTTTCGTCTTTCCGTTTCTCTTGCAAATATCCACGCACAATTCCACCAGCGACTTTAAGACATTCTCATTCATTGCATAAGGTGCGGTTCTATCAGATGCGCATTCAATAGTAACCGCCCTTTGGTCATTTGCATTTGACGAAGAGCACCAAGAACGGTTCTTCTCTTCAACACACAACGAAACTCTTCCATCTGAACCGATTCCATAATTACAAGACGCTATCCGCTCTTTAGGAAAACAATCGCAAATACTTTCACAACTAAGCTGCCCCACAACGCAATGTGGAGTAATCCTGTCAATTCCGTGTGTTCTTAGCCCCGAATGGTTAGGACTCAACTTTGTATAACACACAAGCGGACTATTTGTCATTTCCCTCACCTTCCAACCTCTTTGCGTCAACCATACCCTCACCTATGATATACGCAATCAACGTTGAACCTGCTGTAATTAAAGCAATCACACGCTCAACCGTTAAATTCTCAACATTAAACATCACCAAGATAGAAGTCACAAACCCTATAACCGCCGCCCAAAACTTCCTTGATGTCAATTTTTGCTTCCAATCAATTCTCATTTTTTACACCCTTTCTTGATTTTCAAATTTTTTCTTACAAGCGTTATAAAGCATTTCACCTGTGCCGTTCCCTCCGAGCGAAGCATAACTCTTATAGAGATACTCAAGGTTCTCTATATTCTCAGTCGAAAGCTGCTCCTTATCAAGCAAATACTCCGCATACTGATAAAGTCTATCGTGCAAAAGTGCAAGCACACCCTCTTTCAGCTTCTGCTGCTCATCATGTTCCTGCTTAATCTTTTTTACAACATACCTAAGCCCCGTACCGATTAAAGCAAGAGCTGCTGAAAACAAACACTCAAGCCAATACTTCAATACAAAATCCAACAGAATACCACCCCTTTTCCTGCAATAAAAAAGCAAGTCCTAAGACTTGCTTAATTCGTTGTATACTTTTTCAATCCCTTGCCTGATTATATCGGATTTAGACACTTGGATTTTATCTGCGGCATAATCCAGCCGATACAAATCACTCTCTGACAGTCTAACCTTAATTGTAGATGTTTTCGGGTTATCCGTGGGTCTGCCCATCTTCCTCTTTTCCATAACCTTGACGCTTTCTCTTGCTCTGTGTTATAATCGCACCACAAAACTGGGGGAGCAAGACCCCCGTTTGTGGTAATTCTCGTAACCCTGCTTACTTTAGCAGGGTTTTTATTCTTTCTCGCACATCTGCCAGCACTTCTTTTCTGTTCTCGTCCTTTGTTTCCCTTTCGAGTTCTTCAATCATAAGAAGTATTGTTTTGGTTTGGCTGTCTTTCGCTTCCTGCATTGCCAATTCGCTTAAATTCATTTCCTCGTCCATCTTTTTCTCCTTTCTCTTGCTCCGACTCGCTTGGTTTCCCTTGCTGTGAATACATTATAACATTTGTAGGCACATAAGTCAACACCTTTTTAAAAAATTCTACGCCCCGCCAAGCTTAACTCTCCTTGTCTCCCTTGACAACACCTGCAAATAATCCTTAAGTGAAACACTCTGAAGACTTCCCGAACTGTCAAGTGTCATATCCGTAAACACTCCGCCGCTTCCGAACCTGTGATTTATACGAGAAACAATCCCGCAACTCACACCGTTAATAAAAATCTCATCACCCGTCTCAATCCAAGGAGCAAATACACAAGTAAGCTCTTCGACTCTTCCCGAACTCTCTATCCTCTTCATAAGCTCCTTAGCCACCGTCTCAAGCTCATTCACGGACGAATTATCCGCAATCTGCACAAACAGCGTCTTACCGTTCTCTAAAGAATACAAAACATTCTTTTCAATCTCCTTGTAGATATACCGCCTCTTACTCTCCCCCTCGACACTCGTCCACACATAAACCCCACGGTACACTTCCGAATCATCAAGAACAATCTCCCGTTTAAAAAGCTTTCCGTAATCCAAATCCACACGGGTATTCTCAAACTTACCAACTACAACCTTACCTGAAAGCGTCTCCTTAACACTCCACCCCTCACGCTCTATAACCTGCAATAAAACCGACAACAAGTCCGTCTCAGGATTAGCCTCAATCATAACCCACTTATCTATATGAGGCACTGAAAAATCCTCTTTACTCATACCTGCAAGACCTGCGATCAACCCCTCAATAAGAACGGGCAAATTCCAAGCTTGAGGCTCACTCTCGCCCCCTGCAAAGATTGCCTTATCCTTTAACTTCCTACCCGTTACACTCCTCGCCTCAAGCCCTGCGGAAGAACTCAACACATCCCAACTCGTTCGGTCAAGATAAAAACTTCCGAAATTCTGCTCCTCTCCTCCCGCTTCAATCCAAAGCTCCAACCTCGAACCCGGAAGAGCGAAAGACTTATCCTCATTCACAAGCATATTCTTACCGAAAGAACCGTCATCACTCTTAGCATTAACAAGATTAAGTTGAAGCTGGCGAATAGGATTATTCCTCACCTCCGTAATACTTCCGCCTGAAAGCAAATCACTCACATCAACAGTCAGCTCAAAGAGAATAACATAATGCTCATCTCCTATTCTGAAAGAACCTATAAGCCCATAGCGGTCAAGCTTCTTAATAGTCAGACACTCAAAAACATCCAATCCCCCGCCTCCCAGATGAAAAGAACCGAGGTCATTACTAAAAACATAATCCGACTTAGGAAACTTAAAAGCGTGAGAATAAAAATGACCGTTATTCAGATACAAAAAAGCCCCGTTTTCATTCGGGAAGTGGTAAAAATCCACCTCATCCGACTCATCGGGGAAATCCTTTAAGAGCTCAAACTCCAATTGCATATTTCACCTCCATTCTTGCAACAAAAAAGCAAGTCCTAAGACTTGCTTAATTCTTCCTCCAGCTCTTTCAACTTATTATCCACTTCTACAGCGTAGTCTAAGACTATGCCCGCGAGAGGTTTACACCGCTCAAAATTATAAGCCAACGAGCGCTCATTGTCGTAACTCTTATCGAAATAATTCAGAAGCTCATCAATCACAAATCTAAGCTTGTCTGATGAAATTGAAGCACTTGAAACTATATCCGCCCTTTGAATCGCAGTCATCACAGCACCTCCGAATATTTGACCGCAAACGATTTATTTGCTGTCGGAATTTTTTTCGGATAGCCGTTTTCACCAAGCCACTTTCTAATCTTCTCAATCACACTCTCCGTATACTGATACCCAACCCCGATATGACCGTTTCTTTCAAAACTTGTAAGCTCCTGTTCGTCTTCCGACACATCAATCTTGCTAATCACCGCTCCAATCGCAAGAGCGTGAGGAGCGCCGTTATTTGAAAACACTCCGAGTATTTTCGCAATCTCGGTTTTATCATAGAGCTTCTCGTCTGCTTTGAGTCTAGTTTCGGGTATCTCTACATCCGCTTTCTGATAGAGCTGTTTAAGCAGAAGCACTTGATATTGTGCTTTCATACCTGCTTTAGCAAGCACGGGTAGAATTGTACGAGCGGCATTGTTCACACTTGAGAGCTTTTCTTTCTTTGGTGTGGAAGAATAAGAGCCTGTTTTGCGGATTTCCTTTAGTATCTCTTTCACTTTCTTCTTGAATTGTTTCGCAATAGGTTTTCTGCTTTGCATTAAGACTTCATAAAGCCCATCTTCTGTAAGGAATAAGGCACTATAAGCATTACTTAGAGTGCCTATGGAACGCTTGATTACCTCATTTTCCTCATTTATTTCAATCCACGCGCCTCATGGAGGCGCGACCTTAAGTTCTCTCTTGACTGTGTGTATATTATACATTCTATACATAAAGGCTGACTCGCTCTTGTCTAATAAATACTTTTCCTATGTCCGATAGACAAGGCAAGTATCATCAGTTTATCATCTCGTATATCGCAAATAATTCGATAGTCACCCACTCTATACCGCCATTCTCCGCTTAGGTTTGCCGTAAGCCCTTTACCCTTTATTCTTGGGTTTTCGCAGTTTTCCAAGTTGTTTGCTATCCAAGTTAAAATCAATTTCTGCGTGCCTTTATCAAGTTTTTTTAATTGTTTCGTTGCCTTATCACTATACTGTAAAGTATACATCACTCAATCCCTAACATTCTGCACACCTCTGCGTGAGAATAGCTAATTGGGTTCTTGTTGTATTCTTCCAAAGATTCACGATATACGGCAAGGTCATATTCATCTTCGATTTTTTCAAAAACTGCATTTCTGAAAAGTTCGGACAGCGAAATATTATTTGCTTTTGCGTAGGACTTAAATAGTTGCTCATCTTGAGCGTTTAATATTACCGAAACAGCCATAGCAACATCTCCTTACTTGCGCCCTTCTCTTGCTCTGTGTTATAATCGCACCACAAACTAGGGGGAGCAAGACCCCCGTTTGTGGTATTTCCTTGTAAGAGGCTCTGTTATTACTTATTTGTTAATAGAGCCTCTACTTTTTTTATGATTTCCTCTTTATCTTTACTCTCTTTGATGATAGCAAGAATTTTTCTTGTCTGATTTTCCTTGGTCTGTTCGACTAAAAGCTCACTGACATTCATTTCCTCGTCCATCTTTTTCTCCTCTCTCTTGCTCCGACTTGCTCGGTTTCCCTTGCTGTATCTATATTATACAATTACGGATACCCTAAATGTCAAGTACTTTTTCAATCCTATCCCCCTGCACTCATAGAGAAATCAAAACTCAAATTTATAACGTGGTCTTTGTCCTTAGGGATATAATCCACAAAACCGTCAAACTCAAGACTATCAGTCGAAAGAGGAGCATTATTAAACTCCAGATGAAAAGCCTCATCATTAGAAAGGTAAAGCCACGGCACCCTCTTGAAAGGAGAGCCGTTATTGGGATTAACCATACTCACCCTTGCCTTTCTCACACCCTCAAGAGGAGAAGAAAGTTCCGTTTTATATGTTCCGCCCGTATCATTATAAATCTCAACCCAACTGTCGGTGAAAAGCTCAACCTTAATTCTCTCACTAGAGGACGAGGACACCTTATAATGTGAAACCTTATAGGGATTTTCAAACTCAACCGTATAACTTGAAAGGTTCTTCATAACTCCTTTCTCATAAAAAAGACCCATCATATCTTCTTTGGAAGATTTTAGGAGCATTTCAAAAAGTTTTTTATAATCAATCAGATAGTTATCATCAAGCTTTCTTATACACTTCTCCTCAAGCACCCCGTTTATTTCAACACTCTTTAAATCCTTTAAAATATTACCCGCAGCCTTAATGAAAATATAATCACTTTGAGGCACTAAGTTCCCGTTCTTGTAAAGCTTAAAATCTTTCACACAATCCCAAGGGAGATTAAACTTTTTATTCACTCCGTCCTGCTCTCCCAAGAGCTTAAGCTTTGAAAGCCTCTCACCGGGAAAGAGCACAGACGGGAAAAGCACAACCCTATCTAAAGATTTGTCATAATTACTGCCGAATAAAAAACCTCTTATCTCCTCTCCGTTAAGCTTTGAATTTGAAATCTGCAAAACGCCTTTCTTTCTCTTAGGCTCATCAATCTCGAGACTACTATTCATATCCGCTATTTTGCCGTTGAGTGTATGCGCCGAAACGGAAGTGGTAGAAGTATAGGGATAGACAAACTCCAAAGAATCCGTCTTATAAGTCTCATACTCCCTCTTATAATAGACGGTAGCATAAAGATTTATAACGTCCGTCGCTTTCTTCTCAATCGTAATAGGATTTCCCTCGCTGTCCTTAATGAAAGCGTGGCTTAATAGGTTATTATAAATGCTATCGTACAATCCCACCTCCGCTATAATCTTTCCGACGTGTTCATCAGCTGCAATCTGATACGCTTTATAATTCACGACAAAAGTATCTCCGCTCCAAGTCCCCGAGGTTGACTCAATCGACTTACTGCCAAGATACTTAATCATATTGGTCATATCAGGCTTCTCTTGTTGAGGGTCGCTCCCCGAACCGAAATAAATATTCCTCGGTATTGAAACCAAATTCCACGCATTCAACACCATATTCTCCGCCCTTGCCGAAGTCTTAAGAGCATTTGTCTCTTTATCTCTTACTTCTATTCTAAAACTGTTGTGTATTTTCATAACTCCTCCCAAAATAAAAAAGCACGCCTAAGCGTGCATCACATCTGACCCAACCTCTCCACTCCTAGAATTATAACATCTGTCCTCGACATTTCAATCCACGCGCCTCATGGAGGCGCGACCTTAAAGGTGCGACAATAAAACACAAACGAGAGGGGAGCAATCCCTCGCCTGTGTACTTCTTTTTTTTTAGCCTGCTTATACCAGCAGGCTTTCCACTTTTTCCTGTAGCTTTTGCAGCACTTCCCTTCCCTTCTCGTCCTGTTCCTGCTTTTCTTTTTCTATTAAAAGAAGTATCGTTTTTGTCTGACCGTTTTTTGCCTCTTGCATTGCCAATTCACTTATATTCATTTCCTCGTCCATTTTCCTCCCTCCTTTCTGCAATCAGCCTTTCCATCTCCTCGATATCCTCCGGCTCTGCCTTCCTCAGGAAGCGGCGGGCGGCAGTTCTATCCCTGAGATACTTCGCACGTTCGGGATTTTTAGCTTGCCAAGTTTGATTATATTCTGTCCTCTTTGTACTCATTCCTTATTCTTAAAATGAAGCCTGAGAGTCGCAACAATCAGCACTAAAGCAGCCAAATTTAATCCTATTGTCAGTATTCTCATTTTGGTTTGGACGTGGTATAATCTCCCCAAGAGAGGAGATCGTGCCTCACAGAGGCACGTGGATTGAAATAAAAGCTTTTCCACCAAGTCCAACGGCTCACCTCCTTTCTTGAATATATTTTACTACTATTAGTAGAATAAGTCAAGCATTTTTTATAAAAAGACGCAATTTGTGTCTTTTTTTTTACGGGTCAACTCCCTCAACTCTCTTAAACTCCAACACTTCCGAAAGCTCAGACCTTATATAATCTCTACCGAAACCGCCTATAAAATCAACTTTCACATTCTCGGTCTGCTCACTCATAGAAAGTTCAACACTCTCGCTATCCAATATATCATTTGAATAACTCTCAATTCTTGCCTTAACCGTAAGCTCAAAAGGCTTAACCGCTCCCCCGACTCCCGACAAAGCTCCGTCTTTATAGGACACCGTAATATCTATAGCACGCTTGAACCTCTCATTTACGGTAATCACAACTGTAAACTCATCACGGTTTGATATGCTCTTAACCGTATGAATATCCTCAACCGTTTCTTTCGTATTCGTACTCTTAAAGGCGGTGCTTGTAATCTTAAACGCCGAAACACTCTCCGCCGCTCCGCTTACAATTTGGTCAAACTTAAGCACCAATGTGTTATCCGTATTCTCCAAAGAAATAACCTTGGGCTCGGGAACATAACTCGGATTAAGCCCCACAGGTGTAAACTTCCCGCTTATCTCATACTCTTCACCTATCGCATTCTCGGTCTGAACCTTAAGAGTACACTCGCCCTTAAAGCTGTTAAAATTCGTAAACCTCGCCTTGTAGACAAAGGGAAAATGCTCATCCTCACTTCTTCCGACAAACTTAACATCGGTCGCTTTCAAACTCTTTCCCTCGCTGTCCGTAAGATGGACAACGGGCTTATAAAGCTTATAAAGACAGCCGAATACGACAATCTTTCCGTAATTCCCCTCGCTGTCCGCTTCATTCCTCGCAAAAAGCACTTCATTGTTTTTCCCTGCATAATCGACAGAAGGAGCCTCAATAAGGCTTGACTTGATATGAGTAAAACCGAAAGCATCTGAAATTGTAACAGGCACAAGGCTCAAACTCTCATAAAGTCTTAAGCTCACATAATCGGGTCTAATCCCCATACCCGCCCAATTTCGTTTTGAAAGATACAGCCTGGTCTTTTTATTCTCCGTTGCCGAAAGCCCTACACGATAATCATTCGTCTCAAAAAGATTAAAACTTTCAGCCGTTATTAAAAGCTCCCTTTCGCTCTCCCACAGCTTCTGCCCGTCCTCCTGCTCACAATAACTCCTATAATAGAGCTCTCCGTCCTTCTTTAAATAGACAACAATAAGCCCTAAGTCTTTCGACCTCTCCGCCGTACTCTTCCAACCTCTTATACTCTTTACTTTCAGGACATCACTCGCCAATATAAAATCAATATCAAAATCAAAGAGCCTCGCCCAAAGATTATTGGAAGTGTCCACATAAAAAATCCAAGGGTCTTCCTCCGTTACAAAACGCCAAATACTGTTTTTAAGCACCCAATACCCGTCAAAACAGATTGAGCACGCTATACCTGAACCGATTGTAAGAATATCTTTCCAACCCTCATCTCTTTTCTTTACAAACGGACGCTTTGCAACCGTAACAATCCCGTTATCCAGATGCACATCCCAAAGTGAATCGGGATTTCTCACAGGGGTCATTCTCCTCGGCACAACCTCAATATCCGTAATACCCGCTTTCTTTCTTATAAGCTCGAAAGCTATATCTTTTACGGACTCTATGGAGTTCTTCCCCCTACCCATATAGAGCTTAAAATCCACCTGTGAATTTTGGGACTTTGTAAGATGTTTATTCAAGAGTTTATCTTTAACGGATATGTAACGCATTATAGTCCCCCCGAACTCTCTACATACATTGTAATACTTGAGGAAAAGAACTTATTCTTATCATTCAGCTCCTCATTGACCGAATAGGAAAATTGAGGCTTTGAAATAATAAGCCCATGATAGAAGCTCCCGTTATAGTAAACGATTACTTCCTCCCCTTCGTGATATGCTCTCTCAATTTCGGAGAGCATATTTTTTTGTGCGTAAATGGTAAACTTAATGAGATTTGAGGGCTTACCGACAGACTGCACCTGATAAGAGCCGTCGAGAAATCTTGTAGCTACAACATTGCCCTCTTTCTCCTCAATCAAAGCTTCAATATCCACAGACACGCCTTTATCCTTTATAAACATACCGTTAGACATAAACCCTCGCCTCTCTTCTCATCTCATCAAGCAAAAGCTTCTTAACCGCCACCAACTCACCTGAATTACTCACGCCCTTAATCGTAATCTCGCCCGTATGTTTAACCTCACGAGTGAGAGACGAAAGTCTTGACTCCGAACCTCCGGAGGAATTTATTCTTGTTCCCCTCGGAAGCTCCACAAGCTCCGCTCCTCTCTCACCTACCCAAGTAAGCCCTCCTTGAAAGTAATCCGTACCGAGAGCGTGCATAGGATATCTAGGAATGCGATATTGCTTTCTCGGCTTAAGATTCGGGTCAAAGGGAGTAGGCTTCGGACCCTTAGGCTCGAATGGAGTCTCCCCTTCAAACAAGGTTTTAATCTTGCTTACAATTGGGTTTTTATTAAACCAATCTTGAAGCCGCCCCCAGAATTTTTTAATCTCTCCCGTTTCAAAATCAATCTCCTTTATATGCTCTCCGGATTGTTTTTTAGCCTCTTCAACTACCTTCTCGTGCATCTCCTTCGCTGCCTTAATAGTATCGTCCCTTTGTTTCTTAGCTTCCTCAATAATCTTCTCTGCCGTCTCTTTCGCTTTTTCAGTACCCTCTGAACGTATCTGCTCCGCAAGCTTAATCCGCTTATCATACTCTTCCTCCGCCGCCTTAATAGTCTTCGCCTTCTGCTCCAGTGATTTTTTCACCAAGTCTGCCACCTGTTCTGCAGTAATTCTCCCCGCTTGGTCTTTCATCCTCTGACGGATAACCGCGTACTCCTGCTCGGATTCCGTCAGCACTCGAATACCGTCCTTCTTCATTCCCTCAACAATATCATTGATTTCTTTTCTTTCCGACTTAGTGATTTCTCTATGCTCCTTCTTTGCATTATTCCAAATCTCTTCTATACGCTTTACTCCATCGTTATATACTTTCTCTTTCTCCTTATAGCTTTCCTCCGCATTCTTAATAATCGCCTGTTTTTCCTCTTCCGTTATATTTTTAGAATTCTCAAGCATTTCCCGCAAGGAAGACAACTGAGCCTCTTTCTGCTCATTCATCTTCGTTACAATCTGTTCCTTCATCTCCGTTACGCTATTAACTACATTATCCTTCATCTCATCGGTAAGGTCTTTCCCCGCTGCAAAAGCCATACTCAACGAGGTATTGACGGACTTTTCAAGCTCTAAAAACGATGTAATTCCGTTTTTTGTAGCCTCCGACATCGAATCGTCAAATAATTTCAGCGCAGGGATTGTGTCAGATGACAACACCTTATAAAGCCCATACCCTGCCGCCACAGTCGCCCCGATACCCAAAACCCACGGAGCCGCTGCCGCCAATGAAGCACCCAAGCCGCCTGCCAGACCTGCGCTGCCTAACGCTCCTGCCGCTTGTCCGGCTCCACCCGCAAGCTGCATAATACCGCCTCCGAGTTTTCCAAACAGCCCGATTGCCGACCCTCCGACTTTTAAAAGATTTCCTCCTACGGACAAAAGGGGACCTGTCGCCGCCGCCAAAGCCGCAAACTTTACAATTGTCTTTTGAGTCTCCGGAGACAATTTGCTAAACTTCGTAACCAGCTCGTTAACCCATTTAATCCCATCGTTAATAATAGGGAGCAGCGTCTTTCCAAGCTGTAACGACACGCCCTCCATATTCGACTTCAAGAGCGTCAATTGACCTTTGACGTTATTCTCCATCGTCTTTGCCATTCGCTCCGCAGCACCGCCCGAATTATCAAGAGTTTTTGCAAACTTATTAAATTCCTCATCTGATGTATTCAACACCGCCAGCATTCCTGCCACGGCTTCCTGCCCAAACAGCACCTTTCCTGCATAAGACTGCACCTCCGGACTCATTTCAGAAAACGCCTGCCTTAAATTCTTCAAAACATCACGCAAAGAACGTGCAGTTCCATCTGAATTAAACATTGAAATGCCGAACTCATTCATTACAAGACTTCCATCCTCTGTCGGATTGGACAAGCGAAGCAGGGCAGCACGAAGAGTAGTGCCCGCCTGAGAAGCTTTCACCCCCGCATTCGCCATCAACCCAAGTGCAAGTGAAGTATCTTCAATGGAATAACCGAGCGAGCCCGCCACGGGACCCACATACTTAAACGACTCTCCCAACATCGACACATTTGTATTCGCATTCGAAGACGCCTGAGCCAAAACATCTGCAAATCTTGCCGAATCACTCGCCTTCAATCCGAAAGCCGAAATTGCATCCGTAACGATATCCGAAACCGTTCCCAAATTCTCTCCGGAAGCCGCCGCCAAATTCATCACACCCGGAAGACCATCTAACATCTCCTTTGTTTTCCAGCCCGCCATCGCCATATATGACAAAGCCTCCGAAGACTCCGTTGCACTAAACTTTGTAGAAGCTCCCATCTCCTTCGCTTTCGCTTCCAGCTTTTCCATATCCTCTGCGCTTGCACTTGAAATCGCCTGCACCTTACTCATTCCCGCTTCAAAATCCATTGAAGTCTTAACAATTCCCGCTCCTAGCGCTGTAATCGGTGCTGTAACCCCAAGAGTTAAACCTTTTCCGAGACTAGCCAGCCCCTCTCCATACCCTTTTAACCTTCCACCAATTCCGTCCGCCTGTGTTTTTGCTTGTTGGAGCCTTTGAGTAAAATTACCGGTATCAAGCTCCAACGCCGCAACAATTTTACCTGCGCTAATAGACATACTCTCACCTGCTCTTTTGAATAAAATCAATGAATTTTTGATTCGGATTTACATTCTTTCTGTCCGAAAAACTCAACAGCTCAAAATCATAAAATCCCGTTTCCTCATCGTAAGCCGAATTTTCATAATACATACAAATCTCATCTAAACAATATGCAAGCCAATCATCAATCCCTAAAATCTCTGACGGTCTCTCGCTATACCTCTGAGACATCCTTATTATTTGAACTATTTTCCTGCTCTTCACGAAAGGAACGCAAAAGCTCCGCAGGAGCCGCCGCCCACGCAGCAATCGCCGTCTTTTGCTCATCTGTCATCACGTCTTTAAACTGAGCAAAAGTAGGATTGACCAGACACATCTCACAATACAAATCTATCGCCTCTATCGAACGTTTCACCTCGTGCTCTCTGTTCTCTTCCCCGCTCGTGTCTCTAAAACCCTGAACAACCTCCAACGCTGTGCCTCTAAGAGGATTCGGAATCGTATCATTCATAAGCATATCCATAAGACGTGGACGTCTAACCTCCACCTCAACTTCCCCGACTCCATCAAAATCAGGAATCTCAATCATCGTTGTTGTTTTCGCATTCTTCAAATCAATTAACATATTATCCCTCCTATAAAATAAAAAGAACTGCCATTTCAACGGCAGTTCTCTTTACGGAATTTCAGGTATTTCCTGCATTGTTGCCATTTCAACGGCATTCTCATTAAACTTCGGTCGGCTTTTCAACTTCATCTCTTGTGTTAGGAACGTTCCATCTTGAATATTGAACGAAATGGGCGTTCCCTTGCAATGCTTGAAAGTAAAACAAATAAAAGCCTTATTCTCTCCATCATAATCCTTTTGCGCAGTGTACACCTTCAGGGTAAAAGGCACTCTCTGCGTCGGCTTTCCTGCAACCGCACCTGAATATTTATTCTGCGCTCCGTCCCACGTTCCTCCGTCCACAAGTGCAAGCACCTCCATCACGGCTTTGACAGTCTCAAAAGTGATTTCATATCCCTTTGTGATGTCCTCCGTAATATTTTGGGCGTGAATCGTATTATTCACTCGCAGCTCCTCATCTTTCCCCTGCGATATGAACGGCGTTGCAGTCGCTTTCGACGCCACCTGAATCAATCTATACGTCTTCGGATTATTCTCTTTCTCCTCTATGATATCCACCGCCGCTATATTTGCAATCGCAAATGATTTCACAGCTGTTGCCGGCATACCTATCCCTCCAATTCCTTTTGAATCAAATATTCCATACTCTTCGTAAATGCTTTTTTATCGTTATCTAAAATCCACGGAGTTTCAAACCCCGTCTTTCTCAAAAACTCAAGCTTTCTCATAATCACTCTCACCTTTTCTTCATAATCCTCCGCTCGGATATACGAGAAGTGCGGAACATACAAAATAATATCCGTCCCTTGTACACCCAGACGGTTGCTATTCGTCGCCATCTGATTTCGTTTATGGATAACGACATACGGTTCAGTACACAGTCCTTTATGCTGCCCGGGAAAATAAACGTTAATTTTTTTCGATTTCAGAAAATCATAAATACGTTTCATTTTGCCAACCTCCCGAATGTCCTCAGTATCTCATCTTTGTTCTTCTCAATCGTCGGCACCAATATGGCGTACTTCTTCTCGTTTGCAAGCTCAAGATATACAAAATAATCAACGTTTCCTGACAGCTCAATCACTGCCCTGCTCCCTTTTCTCTCAAACTTTCCTTGAATTGAGTTTCTCGCATTCGCAGTTCTATCCGTCCACTTGGCGTTCTGTTTTGCCTCTCCTTCTATTTTTTGCGCTGCCGTCTGTCCGAAAAGCTGAATCGCTGAATTGACTCTTCTCATAACCGCTTCGCAATCAAGTGATTGCTTGACTTTAAACCCCGACATCGCAAACCACCTCCAGCTCCGCCTGTTTGCACATACTCAAATAATCCTCTACAAAACGAACCCGCATTCTTCGACCATCAAATTCAAATGTATCATCTTCCTTGATATCCGCCTCGGAAAGCGTAAGAATTTTTGCGTGAGCAACCGTTGACCAACCGATTGATGCCCCGTGAATATCCAATACCTCTCGTACCGAATGTCTGTTATAGATACGACCCGAATAATGCACTTTTATTTCTTCTGTCGTATGACCGCCGTAGCCGTCCTCTGTTGTTGTTTTCCGAGCAGCAATGATGTCCTGTCTGTCCTGTTCAATCAATCGCTCAATCTGTTTTCTGTAATAAGATTTAATCCCGTTCATCACATCGCCTCGCAATCCTGAAGCGTGATTGCTTCGGTACCAGCTTTCCATCTTTAAGCTCCGAATTTTTCAATCGAGAAGCAAGCGACATAAAATAATCCTTCGGGCTTTTGATTGTGATATCCCCTAACTTCATATCAGGAATTGCGGCTTTTTCATAACATAATCTTACCGCAATCCCCAACACGTCATCATTTTGAGACACCAAAGACAATAAAAAACCATCCTCGAAAAAAGGATAGTCTCGTTCGTTTAACAGTTTTTTCAACAGCTTCAATTTTTCGTCCGGTGTCATATTAACTCCTACTTCTTTTCCGCCTTGTTCTTCCCGTCCTCTTTTACCGCTTCCCGGGTGTACTCTTCCGACGACTTTAAAACATCATACTGAATTGTGCCCTCCTGAGCATAAAAGCAGGAGCCGTCTACGGAGCTGACAAATTTTACCAACATCGTCCCTCTCCTCATTATGCATTATTATGTGTGTACAATGCGGCTTTCTTGTTTTCCAAAACAAACGCATCGTAATAGATACGTCCCTCGACCAATGAGCCGGAAATTCCTTGAGGCTCGGTGTTAATCTTATATTCTGCAAGCTTGAGTGGAGATGTGCAGGCGATTGAATGACCCATAATAAATCCGGTATTCGCCGGCAAAAGACTCGACGGGACTTTCTTAATCTCACAGGAGTCAAGCATTGCAATCACACCCCTTGCCCGCTGCTCCTGCGAAGTCTCGGTGTCCAAAATAATTTCTTTTGAAAGCTTCATAAGCTTATATGTTTGAGGAGACACGATAAGAAATCGCCCAACCGCAGGGACTTTAGCTTCGTCCAATGTTTCCGTTGCAGTAGTAATCGCATCGTAGATATTTTCTTTCGTCAACGTCTCGGTCTTTTTTGTCTTTGCGAGCGTCGCCATCTTCGTGTACCTATAAGCGTCAACCTCCGGAATAACGACTTCTGCAAGCTGTCTGGCAAGTGCCGTTCCCGCTTTTAAAGCTCCCTTTGTTTCATCTTCATCCATTTTGTCAATAGCGAAAGTGAAAGAACGGTCTTTGGACATCGTCATTTCCTGCTCTGTTACTTCCAAATCTTCAATATCGCCGTATCTATTCTGTCCACTTCTCCTGTAATCGTTCATAGCTGACGTTGCGATATTGTAGACCTTAACAGTCTTTGCCCCAACAAAGTCAAAATTTTTATTGACGCAGGACTCCGACATACTCCCTATCTTAAACTTTTCATCCACCGCTCCCGAATACTTCGTTGCATAATTCGTAATTGCCATATTTTATTCTCCTTTCTAAATTACAGCCCCAACCCCACTAAGAACGGGTCTTTTTCTTCTCCTCTCTTTGCACCTGTCCCCAACGAGCCTCCCGTCCCCGACGGCTCCTGCTCCTGACCGAAGAGATACCCGTGCGACTTCTGAATTTCCTTAAGCTGCTCGGAAAAACCAAACAGCTTCCCCTCTTCCAACTTCACCTTCGACAAATCAAAAGCGGCTCTTGCAATCTTCAAATCCTTTGCATTCGCACCCATCAATGCCTTGTCGATTTCATTGTCAAGCTTCGTTTGAGCCAAATCCGCTTCAAACTTTTCCTTGTTCTTCGTGTTCTCTTCCTGCAAACGAGTAATCTCCTCCTGCAAGTTTTTGTCATTTGCCGCTTTTGTCTTTAAGTCGTTCAGCTGTGTGTCCCTGTCCGAAACGTCCTGCTTAAGCTGCTTGTTCTCCGTGTTCACCTCATCAAAACGACTCTTAGGGATAAAACCCTTAAGTTCCTCCGCCGACGCTTTTTCACACTTTAGAGCCGTTTCCTCGTCCAATCCCAATGCCACAAACTCTTCTTTCTTCATTACTTTCTCCTTTCAACACATTGTTTTTACACGGTTCAGTCCGTGCCGTTGTCCCGTTCTTTTTCGTCTGCGGTACCGAAAAGACGATTGGAAGGAGGGTTGCAAGAAGTTTTTACCATTTTATTTTTAAACCCTCCTGCCAACAAAAAAAGACCTGTTTAACGTCTGTGTCCAAAGACGAAAAGAACGCCCTCCCGAGCGCCCTTGTTCATTCGATTTATGATTGATGTGCATATACCACTTGGTAGGATTTCCCTTTTAACGCAATCATCGGCGGATATCCTCTCTCCGACAACCACGACTCCACCTGAGGCAACACCGACTCCCGATACTGCACCATTGTCCCCACATGCCCATTCTTCTCGAAACTCGTCAACACTTTCTGTTCCTCCATCAGCGCCAAATCTCCAATAATCGCTCCAACTGCCTGTGCATGAGGAATCCCTTTCTTCGACAACACGCCCAACCGTCTCGCCATCATCGTCAAATCTAACAAAGCCTCCGGCTGAGACACCTGAATCGACGGAAACTCCACTCCATTCTGCTCATAGAGTTGTTTTGCCATATAGAATTGAAACTCCGGCTTCATTCCTGCCTTTTCCGCCAACCGTGTCATCGTCTGCACCGCGTTATTCACACTTGACAACTTTTCTTTCCGCGACTTCCTCGGCGACCCGTACGAACCCTTCTTTCGAATCTCTTTGAGAATCTCCTTGACCTTTTTCTTGAACTGCTTTGCAATAGGTTTTCTGCTTTGCATTAAGACTTCATAAAGCCCATCTTCTGTAAGCATTGTAACTTCACGCTTTTGACCTGATACAAACAATGTTTGTACCAGCTTTTCGTCTTCATCCACTGAACGAACCATCATTGACACATCACTGTGTTCAATCCACTGCGCGACATCTTTGGCAAGAAAAAGAGGATTTTCAAAATCTCCATAGATTCGGAAGTGCTTGCCCAACAATTCTCGTTCATCAATCACTGCAAGATTTTTATTCATTAAATCCACCTCCTGAATAAGCCAACATCTCATCAAAACTAAAACCCGCTTCTTTAATCTGTCGAACCGTCTCCGCTTCGTCAACCTCTGCCTTAAGAAGTTGTTGTAAAATAAGAATCTCCGCTCGTTTTAGTCCTGCTTTCTCGACCAAATAATTGTACAACTCTGTCGACTCTTTCCGTTGCATCGCCCAATTTCCCGCTAAAACTTCCAACTTTTCATTCATAGTCAATCTCCTTTCAATATTCTTGAAAGAGATCCCCCTCTATGATAGAATATTTCATAGAGTGAGAACTCTTATGTTGGAAACGCTCATTTTTGACTTTGCAGGTCTGAGCGTTTCTTTTTTTATTCTTCTATTTCAGCAATCAACTTTTTCAACCCCGCCCTTACAGCTTCCGCTTTATCAACTTTTTGCGCCTCGCAATATCGGTGCATAATCTTTGCGGAACTTTCGTCCAACCTTACTGTAATGCGTTCTGTTTTGGGGTTCTCCGTTGGTCTGCCTCTCTTCTTGGCTGACACATATATCACCTCTCTTTTTTGTCTGCCACTATTATTCTATATATGTCAGCCATAAAAGTCAACTCTTTTTTCAAATTTTTTTTCTTTCAATCCACGCACCTTTCGGCACGACACCCCTGAAAACCTTTGGAAGGAGGGTTGCAAGAAGTTTTTACCATTTTATTTTTAAACCCTCCTGCCAACAAAAAAAGACCTGTTTAACGTCTGTGTCCAAAGACGATTATTGCAACCTCTTTATGATATTATTGTTAATAAAATCCTTAATCCTCTCATAATCCCAACCGAGATTAATCAACGAGGAAATCAACATCTCCATCTGCTCAATCTCTTTTAATTCCTCACTCGTTAGATAATCCCTCACACTCTCCTTAGGCTTCACGCCGTAAAGACTTTTTAGGTCATCAAATGATTTTCCGAATAGCGTCTTATAAATCAGTTTGGTGTAATTGGGATACATAAACTTTTTATTGGGGCTGTCCGAAACTTTCATCTTGATGGTGTCCGTCAAGATATGACGCACCAATTTTCCTTTTTCCCTTTCAATCACCCACTGCTGACGTTCTTCGTAAATCCTTTTCAACTCATTTTCCATTGAATTGAAAGCACTGATGTATTCTTCCTTGAACTTCATAGCTTTATCGCCTGTATATCCCATAATCAATAAAACCAATCCATCTTTAGTCATGAAATACATCGGCTGTTTTTTTCCTTGCTCATTCACATATGAGGACTCCTCAAAATTGAGGAGTCGAAACTCATCGCTACAAGGAAGAAGTTTCAAATCCCTCAATACATTGTCGTGCCTTTTCTCAAAAACCTCTGCCACTTTCACACTGCTCGTTACCGCTCTCTCCTCATTCTTCCTTCCCTTAATTTCCACCAACATAATTCATCTCTCCTTTGAATTTATTTTGCAACAAAAAAAGACCTGTTTAACGTCTATTGTCCAAAGACGAAAAAAACTACTCGGCTCAAAATTGAGCACATCTTTTTTCAACTGTTCAATAGCAGTCGCTACAGTAATTCACAATATAAATTGCGATTTGATTTGCAGTATACATATTTCAATTCACGCTCCACGTTTTGGTTAGAAATTTGTGATAATTTCCTCGGCGAACTTTTTGAGTACAATCTCACCTGCAAGACCGAACAGACGGGCTAATTCTTTTAGGATTGCCCCTTGCTTCTGTTCTTTGATTTTTAAAAGGCTTTTGGCTTCTTCCACTCCTCTGCGGGTCAAATATAAGTATTTGCGATTAAGAGCCTGAATCCGACCCGTTGGCGGTATCCACTCAACTCCCGACACCAATTCTTCAACGGCAAGCTTTCTCAAGGAATCCGCAAAGACTTCATAATCCATCTCCAAAAACTCAAAGGTTATCTTATCGAAATCGGACACAGGAGCTTGATATTCCACATATAAGGCGCTCAAAAGTCTTTCTTTAGGACTTAGAGCCATTCTCCTGCTCTCTTTTCTTTCTCTCTTCGTATTCCTTGAAGAGTTTTCTCTCTTTTTCCATAGATTCTTCAATCATTTTATCTATTGCTTTTCTCTCTTCTTCAGTAGATTCTTCGTGCCCGACAACCACGGGTCTTGGAATATCGTGTTTCCACCTTTCACGCATCGGTATAGGTTTAGGTATTTTATCCTTGTCCATTTTACGCCTCCTCTTTAAACGGTTTCTGTTAACAGTTTAAGTGCCTTGAGATATTTCTTATTTCGTGTCCTATCAACTTCTGTTACATTTTTCAATCTTGAAAGATTCATATTTTGTCTTAAGTCTGAAATCTTAACCGCTCTTGCAAGGCAATTCCCTTTGATTCGCTTTATATACTCTGAGTAATCCACACTCTTATCGTGGGTCATAAGCAATAATGCTTGTCGTTGGTCTTCCGATAAGAAGTTTAAATCTTCGATGGTAGTATCGCTGTCTTCCAACACATCGTGAAGTAAAGCGACGACTTTAGCGGACACTCCTTTTACACCGAGACTAACTCGTATCGGATGCCATATATACCAATGACCTCCTTTATCGCGTTGTCCCTTATGTGCCTTGATTGCTACCAAAAGAGCCTTGATGTAATTGAGCATAATATTCCTCCTTTGAGATATCATCAGTAAATATATCGCCAATGAGGATTTTATCATAGAAACGGTCAATCTCTTCATTTCCATCATTGTTTATGACATAAAAAATGCCACCCTCGCATTTGACGTACCGCTTGTAGTCAGGGCAATAATAATACCTTGTTTTGGTCAAAAATTGGCTCATACTACATTCCATACTTAAGAAAGGTGTCCAAATGATAAAAATATTTATCAGGGCGACTTTTAAAGCTCTTCCTCATAAAACAGCGTTCCACTTCCGCCTTCCATCGTGTAACTGTCAAAACATTTTCATCTTTTGGAATCATAGACAAATAATGTCTTTTCTTCTCCTCCAACTCCTGTTCAGTATATTGTTTGCTTTTCTTCTCGCCCGTGTCATAGGCTTTCAGCATTTGCTCTTTCTCTATGATGACCCGTTTTTCCTCTTCCTTATGCATAAAACTCCACCTCCATTACCGTGTCTTCGATTTTCAAGATTCGATATTTCTGTCCCCGATGCAACAAGAATTCTTTCTCGCTCGGTATTTCAGAGTATTTCCCCAAATAAAAACCTTGTGTTTCGCTTGGAGCATTGATTTTTATTTTATAGACTGAATCGAATGTATACGTTACCGTCGGGTCAATACTCGTACTCTTATACGTGTTTATTATACCCGATTTTTTCCACTCTTCAAATTCTTTATAGCTAACTCCCCGATGTAAAACGAGGTCGTCCCCGAGCTTATTTCTCGATAATAATCTATCTAATTCTTTGATACGTTCAGCAGTACCCTTCAAAACGATATCATCGTCGCTATACAAAGCATTTCTTAAGTATCTATTTGTGATACCAAAGCTTGTATATGAATACTCTTGTAATGCATTTTGTTCGCTGAACAACAAATCATTTTCCCAAGCCTTGTCGCTTCTCTTCTGTAATTCTCCTTCCAATTTCGAGTCTACGTTTTTATATTCCTTCAGTTTGTCGACTTTTTTATTTTTGTTATCATCAATACTTGTTTTTGATGATTCTGTACTTACCAATTCTTTGTACCAACTATCCAAACGCTCGTTTTTCTCTCCCTCTGTCCAAGCGCTTAGCTCCTTTGCTATATCCTCCAATGACTTTTCTATGTTCGGAATCATAGAGCACATTCCATTCGGATGGTCGAGCGGAACATCTTCAACAGGAAAGATTTTACCGTTTCTGCTGTTGCATAAATCGCACACTCTGTGGCTGCCTGACGTTCTCCATAAAATTCCTGTCACATACGGATTATTCTTAGCAGCCTTAATAGTCGCCGTCTGATACGAATGATTGATTGTCGTCCTTGCCAATCGTTTTGCGTTCCAGTTCGCATAATAACTTTTGTAACCCTCATAACTTCCCCGCCACGAAAGAGAACGTCTTTCCGGAGGCTTTACAAATGTTCTTATATCACTCGCAAGCTCCGCCGCGGATTTCTGCTTAAGCATTCCCTTTGCAACAACATCCTGCACCTTTGCTCCGAACTCACTCGTAATATTCCATATTCGTTCCGAAAGCGTCCTATGGTCAGAGTACAAATCCCCTTGAACAATAGACTTTACAACGCCGTCGTTTACATTAGCAAGCATAGATTTAAAACTTTTTGAAATCTCAATATCAGGAATCATCTCACCAAGAAAGCTTTGCGTTGATGTGCCAGCCTGTGCGCCCTTTTCAATTCCCTCTTTGACAGCTGCTTTAATTTCTCTATTCAATTCCTTTTGTTTTTCCTTAAAAGACTGCATCAGCTCCTGCAAATGACGTTCTTTCAATGTTCCCCTTGTCTGCTCAGACAGCTTTTTTGCAAGCTCTTCGGTACTTTCCTCCAAAAGCTTTTGCGTTCTCCGGATAGTCTCTTTAGTTACTCGGTCTGCTGCTTTTCGTGCCTGCTTCGCCATCTGAACGTATTCATTCTTCATCGAACGCTTCTCCCGAATCCTCTGCAATCAATCTCAATTCGTTTTCAATGTCTTCAACCTCCGACCATTTGTCGATATACGACTTTTTAGACCGAACCCCCGAAATCACTTCCTCCAAATCCATCTTACGCTGCTCAATCTCATTTTTCAGAATCGGATAATACCGCTCGATGTTCAATGACGTTTCCGTCATTGCCAAATCTCTTGCATTGTACAGGTTATATATTTCAATCATCTTGAATATATAACCTGCCATTTGCCGCAATGCACTCTCCCATTCCGTCCACGCTTCATTGCACGCTTCTATCAAATCCCAATAGACCGCTTCCATCGACTTTCCGCTCGCCATCATACCCTTTAACTGCTCCAACGACGTATCAGGAACATCCATCAGACCAAACATATCGGACTTAATGCGGTTAATTGTATCCGTGTACTTCTCTCCATACACAAAATTACTCTCCAATCGCTCCGCTTTCGCCTGTCTTCCGTCCATCGCCTGAGCTCTGTCCGTTTGCAAATCAATCAACGCTCCGGGAGCAATCATAATATTTTCCAGCGCCTCAGGGTCGGCATCTGTAAAAACAGACTGCCCGAACATTTGAAACTTTAAAGCATCTTGGTCATCTGATGTCAGCTTGTTGTAGCTGTCTTGATTATCCCAAAGCATTTCAACATCCGAATATCCTTGAGTACCGCCCGTCAATCCGCCGTTTTGAATGATGATAATCGGAATAAAATCCAAGCCGTTGTAATATCCCTTATAGATGATTTCAACAACATTTCCGTTGCCGTCATAGATTCCCTCGTTCACTATGCACTTACCGCTGATAAGAGCCCATTCCTGTTTCTTAATCCGCTGCTTCGACCTGTCGAGGTTATCGTTTAGGGCATAAAAAAGGACAACCTTTTCAAGATTGTCCGTGTCATCAATGCTATGTGTTTCTATAAATTCCTGCGCCGGGATGAAAAATAACTTGATTCCTTTTTCTTTCTCCGCCCACAGCCGCAATGCCACCTTCCCGCCGATAGCGCAATCTTTCTTCGCTTTCAGCAGTTTTGCGTGGAACTTATTATCATCAAGAATCTGCTTTAGCAAATCCTCTTTCTGTTGCGTCTTCTCCTCATCACTGCCTGAAAGATTGAAAAACGGTTCTTTCCCAAACATAAACCGTGCCCGTTTATCAATCAGCTTCTTGATGTAATTAGTAATCTTCTTCGTCGGTTTATAATCCAACCCCTCTTTCGTCGCCCAATGCTGCTTTCCTTCATAGATGTCATACAACCTATTGATACGATGAATTCGCTCCAATTGTCCGACCTGCAATCCCTCCAACTGCAATATTCTTTGAAAATCCATCTATACCGCTCCCTTTCCACTGTAATTCTTCTTTTCCTTAAGGTCTGCCACCTCATATCCGTCCAATCCGTACTTAATGGCGTCAAAGGTGTGTGCGTCAATTGTAAATTCGTCCTCAATGAGATTGTCATTCTTATCCTTTGCATATGTAAGCGTTTCAAGTTCATAAATCGTATTCTTACACATATCGGAGCAATAAATCTTTTTAAACCGTTTGACCTTTTTAATCGCATTGAGCCGTGTATCCTTATGCACCGCAACCATCCGAAGCCCTGATTGATTGTAATAGGCAATGGTCTTCGGCTCTGCACTGTCCGCAATAATCAAATCATTTTTATCTATAAACGGACGTATCTCTTCCACCGTGATATCGTCCGTCTTTCCCTTGTCGTAGTATTCAAAATAGATGTATAAGGCTTTGTTTTTATCATCTATCGCCATCTTAATCAGCGCATTGTAAGATGTGATAAACCCGAAGTCCATACCGATACGATGAAAACGCTTGGGAATATCTTTTATGCGAGCCATCACCTCATCGTGCGACATCACCTCAAATTGAGGCAATACCCGAATACCGTTCACACCGAATCGCCCCGTACGAGCCACTCTGTACAAATCAGGGTCATATTCTTTCATTTCGTCCAACTGCTCAATGTATGAAGTCGGCAAAAATAGATTATCTTCCGCCGTCGAATGATGATAATAAATGTCGTTTCTTATGATACATTTCTTTTCGTATAACTCCTCATCCTGCTCGTCTTTGAAAAAGTGAGTGTACACCCAATTATTTTTGGCAACCGGATTTGTTGAAAGTATAAAATGCAAAGAAAGATTCGGGTGTCTTGCCCTACCGAGCAGCTCTTTATATCCCGCATATTTGACCTCTGCCGCTTCTTCAATCCATATGATTGTGATGTCGTTAATTGATTTTAATTTTTTTGGCTTATCCATTCCCTTGAAGATAATCTTTGAGCCGTTAAGAAAGTTGAATGTCATAGGTGAAACTGTCGGTCTGATTATATCCACAAGCCCCATATCCTCAATGATTTCAAGAAATAATGAATAAGTCGAATCCCGAATAGTATCAAACACTTCCCGAACTACTAACGCCGTTCGTTTCTCCTCTAAGAGCTTCAAGAGAACTTTCAACGCTATGTGATATGATTTGCTCGACCCGTATCCGCCGACCAACAGATATGTTTTATGTTTCCAGTCAAATAAAAAATCCTCAAAATGAGGATTGATTTCCTTTACGGTTTTCATTTTTGTTTTCGGACGATATCAATTTGAATCGGCTCTTTCACTTCAAGTTTCTCCGTCCACATTCCATATCTTTTCCCGAGAAGCTCCGCCGCCTTAATTCGGTCTTTTGCACTCACTTCAATATCCGATATAGTTTGCACACCTTCCCCTACACCTCTTAGTGTCGATTCAGTCTGTTCTCCCCTCATAATCGATGTGAGATACTGAAGCACTTCTTCCTGCTTTGCAATTTTTTCATCTTGTAATTCCTTAATCTTTTTATCTAAGTATGCTTTTATATCAGGTTTATTCAAGTTTTCTTGTCCAATAGAATAGCTTGTTTTTTTACTGTATCCTGCTTTTATTGCCGCCTCCGTTGCATTCCCCGAGATGATGTACTCATCTGCGAATCTTTGTTGTTTTAAGGTTAATTTTGACAAGTCCATCACCTCCTTCACATAAAAAAATGGCAAGGACATTATCGCCCTTACCCTATTCTTCGACATTCTAATGCTATCACACGCTTGATGTGACAAACAATGACATTTAGTGACATATTTTTTTAATTTTCCAAGATGTCGGGATTTCCGACAGGTTCGTAAGTAATGCCAACCAAGCTCTTTTAACTGCTTTGGTAATTGCACCATGTTGAGTGGTTGTCAACTTATAGTTGACGACCATTTGCAAAGAAATAAAATTTCTATATTAAAATTTTTCTTAAACCCCGACTGTGAAGTCTGTGAATATGCCTGATGTCAAAGCTTAAATCCACAGCTATCTGCTCCCAAGAATGGAAACAAAGATATCTCCTCTCAAGCACC
The DNA here is from genome assembly GCA_963552605.1 of uncultured Tissierellia bacterium. Taxonomy (GTDB): domain Bacteria; phylum Bacillota; class Clostridia; order Tissierellales; family Peptoniphilaceae; genus CAUVKI01. Next base: position 61,536 of record CAUVKI010000003.1, on the reverse strand, counting down.
ACTTGCTCTTCTTTGTTCTCGAGAGAGCGTATCGATTTCGCTATATCTCTTTTCAAATCCACCAAGGCGTTTATATCTGAGTTGATTTCTTCCTGCAGGTCTATAATTTTAACAATCGTCTCTTCAAGCTTGGAATTTCCTCTGCTCGGACTCTTGGGTAAGCCCGATAGGACAGTGTTTGTCTTGGTCGCAAGAACATTTAGACTGCTCAACTGCTCCAGTTTTGAATTGATTCTTTTGTCAAGATAAAACGCCTGTTTTAGATATTCTTTTGTTGTCAATTTCCTTTTTCTCTCTCTCGGAAATCTGATAATTCTTTAATTTTTGAGTAATCCATCACTTTTGAATTTCTCCTCCTCACACCTCACAAAACACATAATCAGGATATTTTTTAATAAACAGCTTTTTTTTAAGCTTGTAGACTTCGGTCTTAATTCCTTTCACATCTTCGACAACAACCGCCTGTCTTTCAGGGTCGTAATACATAAAGTCTGCGATGTAGTAGATGGCACGAAAATGCTCACCGCGATACTCAAATTTTTCCTGCAACAAAAATTTAGGCTGCAAGGAGAGATTTTTTATTATCCCCCCTTTCTCGAGATGCTTCAGCTCCTTGTATCTTTTAGCCTCTTTCTTGCTGTCGAATTTTATTCCGTCCCTTTCGGTTTTTATTGCGTTATACTTGCTCATTTTTCTCCTGTTCTCTGTAAGCCTTTTTTAGGCTCGTTTTTATTCTCGATGTAAAATTATACGACTGAGGGGATAAAAATCTCTTAGCGTGGCTCGTAGGGATTTTAAAGCTGTGTTTGAATTATACTCTCAGTCGATAATTTTTTATTCCGTCCATCAGGACGGCTGTACTTTTTTCCAGAAGCCTTGAAGTTATGGCTTCTTCGATTCGTACCATCTCGGAGATGTTTTTTTCGGTGGTGATGATGGTCATTAGGCTGTTTTTGTAGCGATGGTCGATTATTTCATAGGCATAGCTTAGATGAGTTTCCTTGTGCTCATTGCCTTTGAAAAAGTCGTCTATGAGAAGCACGGAGGGAAGTCTATACTTGTCGAGTTCGGTGTAGTAGGTGTCATCTTGGCGTGCGGCGTTGGCTATTCCCTTGACCATATCCTTGTAGTTTTGATATTTAATCCTTTTGTGTTTTTTTGCTATTGCGAGGAGTGTTGCTATTGCAAGGTGAGTTTTTCCCGAACCGATTTGTCCGCAGAGAAGGAGATTACCTTGCGGGTTGTCTGCGTAGGTTTGGCAGAGTTGTTTTGCTTTTTTTTGTTGTTCGCTTTGGGTGTTGTAGTTTTCAAAGCTTTTGCCTTTGCAGTTTTCAGGCAGATTGGATTGAGCGATGTATCTTTCTATGTCTTTTTGAATTTGGCATTGACACGTTACCCAGTATTCATATCCGTTTTGATTTTTTCTGATAAATCCGCCCCTGTCTTTGCATTTTTGGCACTCATAGATTGGCGTAGAGGTGGGAATACGGGTCGGATTGCTTTTGATTTTCTTGATTATTGCTTTGAGGATTTCCGTTGCTGTCTGAATTTCCGGAATTTCTGTTGTCATAATTCCCCTCCAAGATTTTCGTGAAGTTCGATTGTTGAATTATCCAGTCAAATGTGGCTTTCCATTGCCGATTGTTGTTGCCTTTTAGAAAGTCGCTTTTTGATACTTTTTCTATGGCTTGGTAGATGGTTTCAAGACCGTATTCGTTTATTCTGGCTTTCAGGTGTCTTTGTCTTGTTGTGCCGTTTAGGTTCTTGATTTTGTTTAGCTCTTTTATCTCGTTCCACTCTTCGATGATTTTTTTCTTGATTGATTCTGTGAGAGAAGTAAGGGGGGCGGCGGCTTCTTTGGGAGAGACGCAAGGCGTCTCGCACAAAGAAGTATTTCTTTTCTTTACTTTACTTTTCTTTACTTTACTTTTCTTTGTGGGGTTTCTTCCGGAATTAACACCCATTATTCCGGAAGAAACTGCCATTAATTCCGGAATAACCGAAATGAGCAGAAAATCTCCTGTGACACGCACGGACTTTTTTTTACAATCCAAGCACGCTTTAAAAAAACGCTCTTGGATTGCTCGTGACGTTAGAATTTGATATTGGTCAAACATACGGCGGTCAAACAGCCCCACTGAAACCGATTTTTTCACGATTTCCGATATTACGCCCTCGCTAACCCCGAATCTCTCGGCAATTAGAAAAGTCTCATCCTCGCCAATCCCGCAATAATATCCATCATTACGATAAACATTACACAGTATATAGATGAACACCGGAATGGATTGCACGCCGCAGGCCTTTTGTAATTTCCTAATCTTAATATCTTCAAAAAAGTCCACGTCCAGCGGAAAATAATTCAGCCCTTGCTTTGCCGGACGAGCCATATTACCCCCTTATTGCTTTTCTATTTCTTCTTCCGTTTCCTCGTCTTCCTCGTCCGGTTGCATCAAATATTTCGTAAAAACGGAATATTCTGCAACGGGTATTGCGTGTGTTCCGGAGTAACCGAAGTGTTCCAAGGCTTTTTTTACATTTTCCTCGGTGGCAATGTGAAACAGATATTTTTGTTGTTCTTTTGTTATTTTAGTATCTTCGAGGACTTCGATGCTCATTTCATAAGAATCGTAAAGCCCTTGGAAATTTTCGGGGAAAGTTTCCCGAAGAGCCTGTACAAGTGCAACCTTACGAATCATTGTTGCAGGCATTGACTTCCACGTTGACTGATTTTTGGAAAACTCATCAAATGCAACTGTATGCTTCAGTGGGATTTCTCTATCTGACCGATACACTTCCGCCCAACCGCCCACGAGGCTTTCTTTTCCCTTGAGATAGAAAGTACCATCTCGCATTTCGATTTTCCCATCTTTTTCAACAATAATCCCTGCTTTATAGCCCTTGAATTTCTCGTGTTTTTCCGCTCGCTTCACAAAAACATCTTTACCAACGACCATTTGAGCGGAATCTCCGTATTTTATAAGATACGCTTCCTTTAGAAAAGGATTAAGCTTTTGATATCGGCAAAGATTTAGAAATGCGATTATTTCTTTGTCCGTAAATCCCTTACCGATTGCGAGATGGTTTTTTATTATCTCCGCAGTCAGCTCGACTTTTCCGCTCTCCGTTTCGTATTCCACTATTTCATTCATACTCTTTACCCCCTATGCATCAAGTAGAGTCAAACTCGCACCTTTTTCAGTTATGACGAGTTTAACAACATTCAAATTTAAGTATTTGCCAAGCTCATCATAAGTTGCTTTAACAATCATATCCTTTCGCGTATATCCGACTGCGATACTTAACGAGTCTTTATCCTTAACGCTAAGGATTGATTTCAAATCTTTAAGTTTCATAATACCTCCTTTAACGTTTGCATAGCCACGATTACCAGTCTTACAGCCTTTTCCCGACTTTCATCTTCTGCGAATATTGTTATATCCCTCCGCTTGACATATGCACGGAAGCTTCCGTGCAGGTCTTTAATCCATAGTTTCATTATCAGGCCTTCTTTCATCTTTTAGGAATTGCTCGACAAAGTATTATTGTCCTTTTCCTGTTACTTTCGTTGTCTTTGTGATGGATGTGTGCCCATCGGGGTGTGCGACCACAATTTCTTTGACTTTGAATAATCCCATTTCCATTGCTTTTTGTGTCGGGGTGTTTCGCTCGCTTCCTTGTCTTCTAATTAGATAGCTATTATCCCGAAGCCAAGCAAATAATCTCTTTTGCCCTATATCGACCCCGTTTCCTTTTAGAATTTTGGCGAGTTCTCCAATTAGAATAGTTGTATCACTGCAACTCTCTTCCGCTAATGCAGGGTTCTTGTCGCCCGTTAACTGTGATTTTGATTAGCTCGTTCATTTACATCCCCTCTTTTGTCTCCTGTATAAGGACTAATTCATCTTTTGCCATCTGTGCGTATTCATAGCAGAGAAGAGCATACCTATACAGGTTATCATTTTCTTCTCCTGATAACTTCTTAGCCATCAAGAAGAATTCTTCTGCCGTCCTTAATAAATCTTTAGAAACTGAATATGCTTGTTTTACTTTTTTTGATTCCATTTTTTTCATTTTGTCCTCCTTATCTCTCTTCCATCCATTCATCTAACCACTCTCGTTTGAAGAGCTTTTTGTTTCCGTAGCTTTTATACTTAATCCTCTCAAGCCTTGACTCCCTCCAAGCGAAAGGAGGTGATACAATGGCTAAGTCCCAAAGACACACCTCGAAAAAAGTTGCTTCGATTGCTTCCAAAGTCTTAAGAGATGGACGAACCAGTAAAGCTTCCAAAGCAGCTGCAGCAAGTGCCCTATCACAAGCTGCGCCAAAAAAGAAGTAACACCAAAGAAAAAGTCCAATGTTCCAGCATTTGGGCTTTTTCTTATTCCACTCCCCAGACTAACAAAAATTCTTCCGTAGACAATGGAATAGATTTTGCCAACTCCGTCAACTCTGACACCGTCAATCCTCCTAATGACAGTTTTCTAGCCATAGTATCCCTATTGCAGCCTATAATCTTTCCTGCACGGGTTAAATTCAACCCGTGCGATTTAACCAACCCCCTTAACTTCTCTGATTTGTACTCTATAAGCATCACCCTTTCTTTTTGTGTTCCAGTTGCCTTAACAACTCTCGACACGCCTCCCTCCTTGGATCTTCATTCTTGCCCCTCCTCTTTGTTTTTCAAATATCTATCCATCTCTTCACTGCCTATGTAATCTCTAAGCTTATGTTCCGAGATGTGATATGAGTATTTGCCTCCGGGCATTTTCACCCCATAACCAAAATCAAAAACCCCCTCTCGCAAACCCGCATAGACGAAATCCAATGTTTTATCCAAAATAATGGAAACATCAATAGGCTTGAGTTTAATTTTTTGCCCCATTTATCCTTCCTTTCCTTAGGTGCTTCATATCTGCTCTCAAATCTTGCCTTGTATCCTAATAAGCATCACCTTTCTTTTTGCACTTTAACTTTTGCTGATTGTGAAACTAGAGGGCGAAAAAAATTTCATTAAGTCTACATTAAGCAATTCTGAAATTTTTTTTGCTACATCCGCAGGTATGCGCCGTTGTGCATTTTCGTACATGCAGTATGTAGAAACCCCAATTTCAAGTCTATTCGCTACATCTTCCTGAGTCATTCCTTTTTGGCGTCTCAATTCTTTTAAGGTCATTTTTCCCTCCTTTCATTTTGCTCTATGCGAATATTATAAATTTGCTATTGGCAAATGTCAATAGTTTTTTCACATTTCGAGGAAAAATATTTACATGTCGTGATTTAAGGGTATAATAAATTTGCAGCTTGCAAATGTACTAAAAAGGAGGTAAGGATGCTTATAGGCGATAGGATTAGGTGCTTACGAGAAAATGCGGGAATAAAGCAAATAGATTTGGCAAAAACTCTTAATGTTGGTAATTCTACACTCTCCCAATACGAAACTAATCAAAGGGTGCCGAGCGATGAGATAAAAATAAAAATCGCCCAGCATTTTGAGGTCACCACTGACTATCTCCTCGGACGCACCGATCACCCTAAAGAAATCATAAACAATGTAGCACCCGTAAAATATCCGAGAAACACGGTTAAGATACCTATATACGGGCGCATAGCGGCAGGAGAACCGATAGAAGCCTTAGAGGATATAATAGACTATGAATATATACCTGAGGAATGGCTAAGAGGCGGAAAGGAATACTTCTGTCTTGTTGTAAAAGGCGACAGTATGTATCCTAAATACATAGAGGGGGACATAGTCATCATTGAGCGTACCACTGAATGTCATAGCGGTGATGACTGTGCGTGCTATGTAAACGGTTATGACGCTACATTGAAAACGGTCAAAAGGAATGAAAAATCTATAACCTTAATTCCCGTCAACACTTCATACAGCCCAAAAACATATGCGTTAGGCGAAGTCCAGATTGCAGGCGTGGTGAGGGAATTAAGAAGGAAATTTTAAAGGAGGGAATGAAAATCAGATGGGGAATAACAAACAAGGTAAAATATGGATTGTACTAACAATAGTATTTTTCTGCACGACGATACTTCTTTTGGTGTTGCTTTTACAAACACCATCTATGGAATCCGTCGAAGAGATACAGCAACAAAACAAAGAACTGAAAGAACTGGTAGAACTCTACCAACTCATCAACGAATCGGAAACCTCTCAAACCTCGACAACGGATCCTGAAAATAAAACATATGGACTGGGCGAGTGGTGGGAAGTTCCGGGACAATGGAAGCTGAGAATTGATGAGGTATATCCAACAAAAAAACGGAATTCCTATTCTGACGATAAACCCGCAGAGGTCGTTATTATCGTTTACACATATGAAAACTTAGGATATCAGGATAGTTTGCAAGATTTATTTATGACACCTGATGGCGTTATTGATGAATCGAAAAAGATGTGTGAGACCTATCCAGTATCGGAGGGAAATAGTCCACAACCGACACCGCCCGGAGCGATTTGCGAAAAAGCAACAGAAACATACGGACTAAAAACGGAAAGCAACACTATTAAAGTTATGTTTGAACAATACGACGATTCTTCACATAAACAAAAAGCAACTTTTGAGGTTCCCGTCACTAAATAATGGCATAAATGGGGATTAGAGGAGCAACTTATGACTTACAAGGAATATAAGAAGTCCGCTCTTGCAAATAATCCTGATCTTCGCAAAGAATATGAGAATCTTGCGCCCCAATATGAAATAATTGACGCTGTAATCGCCGCACGCCTTGAAAAACAAATGACGCAGGTTGAGCTCGCAGAGTGCGCCGAGACCTGTCCGTATTAAATATGCTGAACTTGTGGAACAGCGCTCAGCAGGGTTTAGGAGAAAAACAATGAGAAGAGCAAACGGAACGGGAAGCATAATAAAAAGAAAAGGTTTACGAAAGCCTTATCTTGTAAGAGTTTCAATTGGATATAAGGACGGAAAATTGGCTCGAAAGACCCTAGGTTATTATGAAACCAAAAAGGAAGCGGAGCTTTCGCTGGCTCAATACAATCTTGATGGAAAAATAAAGCAAAAAGCACATAAGCTAAGTTTTTTCTATGAAAAACTGATATCTAATAAGGAGCGGGAGGATAAATCTTTAAACACTCTAAAAATGTATAAAGCTGCATGGAAAAAAATGGAGTATCATCATAACATTGAAGTCGACAAGCTGACAACAGACACAATGCAACTGGTGATAGACAGCTTGATAGAAGAGGACATAGGTTATAGTACGTGTAACAAGGTTAAGCTTTTGTACAAGCAACTTTTAAATCTCGCAATGGAGATGGACGATGTAGACAAAAACTATGCAGAATACTTATCTCTCCCCAAAAAACCGAAGTCGGATAAAACAATATACAGCGATAAAGATATATCCAAAATTGCACAACACGCGCTAGAAAACAAAGTTTTATCATCTGTAATGATAATGATAGGCACAGGCTTAAGAATCGGTGAATTTTTATCTCTCACACGATTTAATGTGGATTTGGAGAAAAGGATAGTTATAGCTGGAAGTAAAACCGAAAAAGGAACGGGACGTCATATACCCATACATAATCTAATTTTACCTTACTTTAAAAAGCTTTGCGATGATTCTAAAGATGGAAAGCTTCTAAATTATAGTTATACAGGATTTAGAAAAAATTATTTTAAAGAGTTGAAATCAATTGGGGTAGAACCTCTTCCAACACATCATATGCGAAAAACTTTCTCATCGTTAGCTGCCCGTGCTGACATGAATAAGATTTTTTTGCAGGATATAATGGGGCACGAAGACCTCTCAACGACATCAAAATACTACATTCATAATAACGATGCTGATTTAGTCTCTGCAATTGATAATATCAGACTTTTCTGAGTGTACCAATGATGTACCAACAGTGTACCAACGCAGACCATTTTCAACCGTTTTTGGGCAGGATTGAATATTTTAAAGAAACACAAAAAAACCTCGCTAATCCTTAAGACTAGCGAGGTTTATGCTATGCACCTTTAGGGACTCGAACCCTAGACCCACTGATTAAGAGTCAGTATCATGGATTGTATTTTTCAGCATTTATAAGCCTTTTTGATGACAGTTTGATGCTAGTACACATATAACTCCAAATGAACAGAGATAAAAATAGCTATTTTTGTTAGCCTATGTATATAAAATTTTACAACAAAAAAGGGGTAGACTTTACTTGCTAAAGCAGGTATGAAATTTTTTTTAAAAAAAGGGTTGACATTTGGGATTCATAAATATATAATGTATTCACAGCAAGGGAAACCAAGCAAGTCAGAGCAAGAGAAAGGAGAAAAAGATGGACGAGGAAATGAATTTAAGCGAATTGGCAATGCAGGAAGCGAAAGACAGCCAAACCAAAACAATACTTCTTATGATTGAAGAACTCGAAAGGGAAACAAAGGACGAGAACAGAAAAGAAGTGCTGGCAGATGTGCGAGAAAGAATAAAAACCCTGCTAAAGTAAGCAGGGTTACGAGAATTACCACAAATGAGGGGTCTTGTTCCCTCTCATTTGCGTACCACTATAACATAGAACAAGAAAAAGGGTCAATGTGATGACGAAAGAAAAGAATAAGATGGGTAGACCTACAGATAGCCCGAAAATAACACAGCTGAGTATACGTTTTGATGAGAAAACGCTTAATATTTTGGACGATTTTTGCAATCGAAAAAATATATCAAGACCGGAGGGCGTAAGGTGTGCCGTACAGGGATTAAGACAAAATGATTAAAAATAGGACGGAGTACCGGTCAAAGTATTTTCCGTCCTGCAAAGAAAGCACAATATCAAGTGCTTTTTTTATTTCAGAATTTTTTTAAAAAAAAGGTTGACGTTTCGGCTGACATATATATAATTATATTGGCAGACAAAAAGAGAGGTGGTATATGTGTCAGCCAAGAAAAGAGGCAGACCTACAGACAACCCTAAGATGGAACGAATTACGGTAAGACTTGACGAACTCTCCGCAAGTATTATGCATAAATATTGCGAGATGAAAAAAGTTGATAAAGCGGAAGCTGTAAGAGCTGGGTTGAAAAAATTAGCTGCTGAAAAAGAAGACTAAAAAAAAGAAACGCTCGAATTGACTTTGCCTGTCAGAGCGTTTCCAACATAAGAGCTTTCACTCCGTGAAATATTCTATCACGGTTTGGAATCTCTTTCAAGTAGAAGGAGGTTTTTATGAAAAATGAAATGATGGCTTTTGATGGGAACTCGGTTGAAGTTTTTGAACTTGAAGGGCAGGTGCTTTTTAATCCGTATGATGTTGGAAAGTGCTTGGATTTAACAGACAGCGCAGTGAGAATGGCGATAGCAAAGATGAATGAAAATCAAACGGTTATAGTCAAAAATTCAGATGTCAAAGATATTGACATCCGAAAATTAAACAACCGAGGAGAGAACTTTCTCACCGAAAGTGGTGTGTATAAGCTAGTGTTTAAGAGCAATAAACCAAATGCAGAAAAGTTTACGGATTGGGTAACTGATATAGTTCTTCCGTCAATCCGCAAAACAGGCTCTTATTCTTCCACGCCAAAGAAAGAAAAGCTCTCAAGTGTGAACAATGCCGCTCGTACAATTCTACCCGTGCTTGCTAAAGCAGGTATGAAAGCACAATATCAAGTGCTTCTGCTTAAACAGCTCTATCAGAAAGCGGATGTAGAGATACCCGAAACTAGACTCAAAGCAGACGAGAAGCTCTATGATAAAACCGAGATTGCGAAAATACTCGGAGTGTTTTCAAATAACGGCGCTCCTCACGCTCTTGCGATTGGAGCGGTGATTAGCAAGATTGATGTGTCGGAAGACGAACAGGAGCTTACAAGTTTTGAAAGAAACGGTCATATCGGGGTTGGGTATCAGTATACGGAGAGTGTGATTGAGAAGATTAGAAAGTGGCTTGGTGAAAACGGCTATCCGAAAAAAATTCCGACAGCAAATAAATCGTTTGCGGTCAAATATTCGGAGGTGCGGTGATGAGTGTTCGTGAGGCGGATATGATTACAAGTGCATCTATAATTTCGGATAAGCTTAGATTTATGGTTGATGAGCTTCTGAATTATTTTGGTAACGAGTACAATGACGAGTACTCCTTGGCTTATAATTTTGAGCGGTGTAAACCTCTTGCAAGCATAGTCTTAGACTACGCTGTAGAGATTGACGATAAGCTGAAAGCCTTGGAAGAAGAATTAAGCAAGTCTTAGGACTTGCTTAATTCTTCTTATCTCGATATCCACTTAATCAAGCTAATCTATCAACAGCCTCTTTCAACTTCTCATCTCCTACATTTATATAATATTTATCAGTTGTACTGATATCTGTATGTCCTACAAGGCGTTCAAGCGTTATGTCATCTACTCCGAGCCTATGCATACGAGTTGCAAACGTCTTTCTGCACTTATGTGTGCTTAAATACTCAATACCAAGCCTTTTAAGAGTATTTTTATATTCGTCCGTGTATTTCCTATATCCTATCGGAAACAGCCTGTCCTCGGCTCTCTCATAAGCCCGTTTAAGGATAGGCTCAACACATCTATGTATCGGGATTTTTCTGTTCTTTCCCGCCTCGGTTTTATTCCCCCCAAAAATAAAACCTCTCTCCAAATCAACATTAAATTTAGTCAAGCTTAACAATTCACCAACTCGCATACCCGTATAAATCATAACAACAATCGAACCTGCAACACTATCCCCCTTATCTGCCGCTTGTTTTAGTTTCTCAATATCCAAATCACTAAACACGGAAACATCACTGTCGGGTTTTTTAGGAATTTTAACACCTGCCGAATAATCTTTACTAATAAAATCATCCAGCACAGCTTTTTTCAAAAGTTGTGAATACTGCTTTTTAACTTTATCGCAAGTACTGTACCCCTTACCCTCATCTACAAGATTATTAACAACCGTTTGAATGTCCACGGTCTTAATCTCATCAACTCTAACGGAAGCGTGGCACTCCATATGTTTCCAAGTATCTCTATACATTTTCAAAGTTGCTTCGGTTCTACCCTCAACTTTTTTCTCTTCATAAAAAGATAGGTAAAGCTCTTCCAAAGTAGGAGCTCTACCCTCTCTTAAATCCCCTTTATTATACTTAGCCAGGGCAATATTAGCTTCATCTCTTGTAGCGAAAAAGCCAATCAAAGTACGTTCCCATTTCCCTGTTTCCACATTTAAAACTGCGGGTGTGAAAGCTTGAAACGGTCGCCGCCTTTTATCTTTAAGCTTTGTTACGGTTCCCGTTCCGTTAGCCCGTCTCACGGCGTACACCTTTTACACGGTTTATATCCCTTACTAACTCCCGCCTCTCTGCTATTAAGCTCCACCCGATGCTTCGGAGCAATATCCTTAACGTGTCGGCACGAAGCACGATGAAACTTCATCGTATTACTATTCCCTACATAAGACGCACCGCCATTATACGCAGGATAATTCTCATCTCTTCCAAAAGCGGCTTTTTTCTCGCTCTTATCTGTAGATTCTTTAAGTTTATCATAAGTAACACCTGCAATACTTTCAAACATAGCTTGATACTTAACATCAGGAGGATAAACAGCAACTTCCGCATAATGTTTATCAAGCAAAATCGCATTAACACACCCACGCTTCAAATCTTCAACAGTGGGATTTTTAATCGGAGGCTCTGTCCAAACATACCTAAGCAACCTATCATACCTATCAGTCTCCGACACATCTTTTTCTAAATAGACAGTAGCCCCTACGGGAAGTAAATTAGCCGTAAAATCCTTAGCCGTCTTACCCCCTGCATTCATCTCGGGAGTATTAACGAGTATAAAACGCACGGAATACTGGTACTCCCCCTTATCAACCCGAATGGTATCGCCATCTATAATTCGAGCCACAGTAGCCGTTTCATATTCCGCCTCTTCCGACTCACCCTGCACATTTTCCCCAAAAGGATCATCATTTCCCGTCTTACTCTCGGAAACGGAAACACTTTTCGCCTCTTCCTCGCTAGCGGTATTATCAACCACAACCGAACTTTCATCTTCCTGTTGTATCTCTTGATGCTCGACCTCTTTCGTAGTATCAGCACTTTTATTCGTAAAAGAGCAACCTGAAAAAATCAGAACTGCAACAAGCAATAAAGCAAAACATCTCTTCACAACGCACCTCGCTCTCTAATCCGGTAACTTAAACCAAAGATTGTCTTTAAAACAGATGTAACCAACATCTTTTTTCGGAATTATCAAACCAACTTGCCCTGATGTAGATGACCCCTCATACATCTCGGAATCCAGATAGTTATATCCCCAAAGAATACCCCTCGACTTATACAACGCATAATCACTTTTAAAATACTCAAACATATCATCATCAATATAAAAAAAATCATCATCCTCAGATTCGAGATAGTCTAATCTGAAATCAACAGTAAAATAAATCGGCTCTTCTCCCTTATCCCGTTTATTGAACTGATAATCGGACTTCATTTTCTTAACAGCTTCAGACCCTCTGATCAACTCACGTAAACAAATTGTAAACTCAACAGGGTAATCCCCGTAAGTACCTATAAAAGTATAGGGCTCATCGAAAGGTAGCGGATTTAATCTTGTGCCCTTAACAGGCACTTCCTGCACAGATGGAGCTTTTCCACCGCACCCTACAAGGAGAAGAACGACCAACAACCCAAACAGTTTTTTACTCATTCTCTAACAAACACCTCCTAAAACAAATCAGCTCTAACCTGAACTACCAACCCGATAATAAGTACAGGCAACTGTGCAACCTCTTTTTTACTATAAGACTTCGGAGAAAAAACATCCTCGTTGAAAGCCTTCAAGGTAATCCCTCTCTCCTCAACATAAACTTTTTTAATGGTAGCCTCGCTATTCTCCACCAAAACAATAGCAATCTGCCCACTGCTGACAGTGGACTGCTTACGCACAATAACCACATCCCCCTCAAACATACGAGGCTCCATACTATCACCCTTAACCTTAAGAGCGAAAAACTCCGCACCTCCTCTCACCCAATCAGATGGGATATCCACATATCCTTCTATACACTCAACCGCCTCACACGGAGAGCCTGCAATCACATTACCTAAAATCGGGATTTTGCAAATATCCCCACCATCAAACGGCACACCCTCACTTAAATCCACACTCCTATCCGTTACGTGGCGCTCCATAGGAACATCAAAACCCATAAGCCACGCTTCGGAAACATTCAAAGCTTTACTCAAAATAAACAGCTTCCCCTGATTCGGTTGCGTTTTCCCCGCCACATACTGGCTTAAATCAGACTTAGTGAGCTTAACATCATACATTCGGCAAAACGTTTTAGCTAAACCTAAAATATCCGATTGCTTCAAACCTCTTGTCTGCATAAGCTGAACAAGTCGTTCCTTAGTATTAGACAACTTCAAATCGCAACACCTCCAATCTCTTGACACTCCTATTATACCCGTATCGGAAGAAAAGTTCAATAAAAATAAATAAAAATTCAAAAATTTGAACTTTTTCTATTGACAAGCGGACACACCCTGAGTATAATATGCCTAGTTCAAAAGATTGAACTAAAAAATTAAAGAAAGGATTGAAGTAAATGACTTTCAACCAATCTAAACTAAAAGGGAGAATAGTTGAAGTGTGTGGAACGCAAGGCAACTTTGCAAAGCTTATGGGACTTTCGTGCAGAACCGCCCTAATGAAGCTTAAAGGCAGAATATACTTCAAACAAAATGAAATATTCAAGGCTCTCGAAATTTTAAAAATCCCAAAAGATTCTATCATTGAATATTTTTTTACCCCTAAGAGTTAAAAATCTTGAACCGGAAGAAAAGGAGAAGAAAGATGAAAACAACAAAAGAGGGCAGAAAAATTCTATCTGTCCACGATGCCGCTAAAATAACGGGCAAAAGTAGCGGTTTTATATACGCTCTGCTCCGAACAGGCAAATGCCCTTTCGGCACAGCGGTACAAATGCCCGGAGGCAGATGGAGTAACAGCATAAGCGAACATCTGCTAAGGCAATATATAGGCGACAAGGCTGTAAATGAATGGATAAACAAACAATCCTCGTGATAGCATTTGCTATCTTATACTTAATTGCATTATCCGTAGCAATTAAAAAATGGATAAACGTAACTGAGGAGCTGGCTATCGCAAAACTTGAATTCAAGCGAGAAAATCAAGCCTTGAAAAAAGAAGCTGAACTCTTACAACAAAAGCACGAAAAGCTTAAGCAATCAGACCTTGAAAAATTTAGCCTAGTGCTAAGCAAAGACAAAGAAATCGAAGCCTTGAGAGTGGAAAATGAAAGGCTAAGAACCATAAGAGTTAAGTTGACAGCTTACAGCCCTTTCGACAATCAATCAGGAATAGAGGGAAGCGGAATAACTTCCACGGGGAAAATCCCATCTAAAAGATATTGTGCGGCAGACCCGAAAAAAATTCCCTACGGCACAATATTGGAAATTCCCGAATACGGAGAAGTCGAAGTACAGGACACAGGCTCTGCCCTTGAAAAATACGACAGGCTTCAGGTAGACCTGTATTGCGACACCTATCAAGAAACGGTGAAATTCGGAGTTCAATTCAAAGACATAAAAATAAAGAGATGGGGCAGGCGTTGCCTTAGACTCTGAAAGAGAGGACAAAATGAAAAAAGAAGTAAAACAAGTATATTCAGTTTCTGAAGATTTAATACAGGTGGCAAAAGAATTCTTCTTGATGGCTAAGGAGTTATCTGGAGAAGAGCATAATAACCTGTATAGGTACGCGAAGCTTTGTTATGACTACGCACAGATGGCACGAGATGAATTAGTCCTGAAGTAAAAAAATGAATGAGCTAATCAAAAGCGGGAGAGAGTTGCACGGATTTAAGGAATATAACAGCCCTGAAAAAATTATGGCTCGGGCGCTGCATATTGCACAACAAGAACTCTCGACTCTGCGATTGGAAAACGACAAGAGGACAACATGACATTTCTTGATTTATTTGCAGGTATCGGAGGTTTTCGCCTAGGTATGGAAAGAGCCTCTCATACTTGCCTTGGACACTGTGAAATAGACAGATATGCAAATATCGCGTATGAAGCAATCCACAAGCCTAAAACAAAGGAATGGTTTGCACTTAACATTAGGGAGGTGAAAAATGCGGAATGGAAAAGCTTCAAAGGGGCGATTAACATTCTTTGCGGAGGATTCCCCTGCCAGCCGTTTTCAATCGCAGGAAAAAGACGAGGACTTAAAGACCCTCGAGGAGATTTGTTTAAGGAGATTACAAGAGCCGCCGAACAAATCGAACCACAATATATTTTTCTTGAGAACGTTAAAGGGCTACTATCTCACGACCAAGGAAAAACGTTCCTTGAAATCCTCACCGACCTTGATGAAATCGGGTTTGATGTGCAATGGGAAGTGCTTAACTCTAAAAACTTCGGAGTTGCACAAAACAGAGAACGTCTGTATCTTATCGGACATTCTCGAAAATACCCCCGAAGAGAAATATTTCCTCTCAGCGACAGCTGTAAGGAGAATATTAAACTATCAACACAATATTCTAACACCATTACAGCAAGATATGGACAAAGCCAATCCCGCGGAACGTATATTATTGAGAGTAAACAAGCTCGAATAATACAAATTCCAAGAGGGAGAAACAAAGGAGGGCTTCACGAAAACGCCCCTACAATCACCTCGCATTCGTATCAAGACAATAATTTTGTTTATGAGCAGACAAGCCGTGTCTATTCGCCTGATGGCATATCTCCCACTCTTACAACAATGCAGGGGGGAAGACAAGAACCAAAAATCCTTATAAATGGGCGAATAAGAAAGCTTACGCCTCTGGAATGCTGGAGACTTCAAGGCTTTCCCGACTGGGCGTTTAAGAGAGCGAAAAATCAAGGTTTAAGCGACACTCAATTATACAAGCTTGCTGGAAACAGCGTAACTGTAAATATCATCGAAGAGATAGCAAAACGATTCTGAGAAAGAAGGTATGCTAATGAAACTATGGATTAAAGACCTGCACGGAAGCTTCCGTGCATATGTGAGACGAGGAGATATTACGCTCTTCGCAGACGCAAAGACAAGAGAAGAAGCTGTAAGAATGACGGTAACAGCGATGAAAAAGTTAATTGAAAGAGAGGTACTTGTATGATTTTAAACGATTTCAATGAAAAAATTGTCCAATGGGCAAAAGAAAGAGAAATTGACAAAAAGGGAACTGTTCAGGGGCAGTCGATTAAAACAATCGAAGAAATAAGCGAGCTTATCAAAGGTTTATGCAAAGGCAAAAAAGACCTTATAGCCGACGCCGTTGGAGATGTGTATATTACGCTTATTCTCGGGGATATGTTGCAAGAAAAAATTGACTTTGGAGAAATTCTTGCAGATGAAAAGAAAATTATTTCGGCTTGGGATAGGGTTTATCCAAAGCTTTCCGACAACGATAAAGCATTATTTCTTACCTCACAACTTGCAAGAAGCATCTCAGCTATAGCGAGTTTAAAAAAACCGTATGACATAGCTGTAATATCTAATATTATGAGCTATTTATTCATAATATGCCACGAATATAACCTCAGTTTTCAGGATTGCATTGAGAGCGCATACGAGGAAATCAAAAACAGAAAAGGCAAGGTTATAGACGGTCGTTTCGTGAAAGAGAGTGATTTTATATGCTAACACTGAAAGATATCTCAAGCATAAAAACCCAGTTATATATACAAAGCTATTATGACGGGTACAACTACTCTTCCGCACAAGTGCGCAAGCACTCCTTAATCGAAGTTAAGGATATAGTGATTATAGACTCAAAGCTCTTTATTTGCATAGATGACAAATATGCATATCTTGACAGAGTTTCGGAAAAAATCGGAATGAAAGTTATTTTGGAGGATAAAAAAAGTGATTAAGATAAAAAGCATGGATTATTGGGGCGTTAAACACGCAATTCGAGGTATGCGAAACCCTATGAACTCTTGGGATAAGAGCGACAGTGAAACAGAACGCACTTTCATACTTGGAGAAAAAGACCTTGAACTTATGAAAATGCTCTATACGAGCGGAACGGAACACAGGAAATACCTGAGACAAATTTTCGTAAGTATGGACATCATCGCCCCTCTTTACTGGTGGAAGCAATTCGACACCTATAAGATAGGCATTACTTCAAACTCTTGCAGTACAATGCACACGATAATGCAAAAGCCATTTGAAGCTAAAGATTTTTCATTCGAGAAAACTGCAAAAATTATCGCTGAAGTATATATTTCGAAATTGATAGAATTGCTAAACGACCATATAGAGGTCTATCAGAATTACGACAAATATATCGAAATCGGATTTATCGACAGAACTCTCTCCAGAAAAGATATTTTCGATTCATTGATTCAAATTCTGCCTGCTTCCTACAACCAATTAAGAACGGTCACAATGAATTACGAAAATGTGGTCAATATTATCAACCAAAGGACAAACCACAAGCTTGATGAATGGAAAGACTTTGTAAGGGTGTTAAAATCACTCCCCTATATACAACTATTAACAGAAAGAGAGGAATAAAAAAATGTTGGAAATTAAAGTGAACATCGCTCTAACCGAGGACACAGCGGAGGTGCTGAAAAATCTCATCGAAACCTTACAAGGTCAAACATCAAAAAAGACCTCAGAAAAGAAAAGCACCAATGCCAAGAAGAAAGAAGAACCTCTTGAGTCTACGTCTCCTGCTCCTGCTCCTGCTCCGATACCCACGCAAGCACCTGTATACACAGCACAACAACTATCTATTGCGGGAGCGGAGTTAATGGACGCAGGAAAAACACAAGAACTCCAAGCCTTACTGGCTCAATTCGGCGTACCTGCTTTAACAAGCCTTAATCCACAATTCTACCCCGCTTTTGCGGATGGGCTTAGAGCTTTAGGTGCGAGGATATGACGGGAAACCACAAAGAACGCACACACGCCGTATTAAGTGCATCAGGGGCGGAAAAGTGGTTAAACTGTCCGCCCTCTGTCCGACTTGAAGAAAACGAACCCGAAAAATTCTCCGTATACGCCGAAGAGGGAACACTCGCACACGAACTGGGGGAACTCAAGGCGCACAAGCACTTTATCAAGGGAATAGGACACCAAACCTATACAAAAAAGGTTGCCGAAATACAAAAAAAACTTGAAATGCTGAAAGACAAAGCCTTATCAAAGCAAACTCAAGAGCCTGAAAACTTCACCCAAATGGACAGATACACGGATGACTATCTTCAATACCTAAAAGATTGTGCTTTACGCTATCCGTCAAAACCATATATTGCGCTAGAAAAACAAGTAAACTACAATCTCTATGTCCCTGACGGTTTCGGAACTTGTGACGCCATAATGATACACGAAGATGAAATGCGAATCATTGACTTAAAATATGGAAAAGGTGTTCCGAAAGACGCAAAGCACAACCCGCAACTAATGCTATACGCTCTTGGGGCTTTAACCGAATTTCAAATACTGTTCCCTATAAAAAAAATAATTCTTGCCATCTTCCAACCTCGAATTGATTATTCAAATGAATGGGAAACAACCGCAGAAGATATTTTCGCTTTCGGGGAGTCTATAAAACCGATTGCCGAAAAAGCCTTTAACGGAGAGGGAGAATACAAATCGGGAGACCACTGTCGCTTCTGCAAAGTAAGCGCACAATGCCGAGCAAGAGCCGAAGAAATCGTTAAAGTATTTGACAAGCCTCAAAAAAATCCTGCTCTGCTATCGGATTCCGAAATCGGGGAGATGTTAGGAAAAGTTAATGAACTTACAAGATGGGCGGAACAGATGAAGCAATACGCTTTAGAACAAATCCTTACAGGACGGGAAATCGAGGGTTGGAAAGCCGTAGAGGGTCGAGCAATTCGAGCATTTACGGACACAGACGCCGCATTCTCGGCAATCATCTCGGCAGGAACTCCCGAAGAAATGCTATACGAACGCAAGCCCTTAACACTTGCACAAATTGAAAAAATGTTAGGGAAAAAAGAATTTGCATCCATTGCAGGTAACTTTATCAGCTTTCCGCAAGGAAAGCCTACCTTAGTACCGAACACGGATAAAAGACCTGCAATATCAATTAAAAAAATATTTGAAGAAAATCAGGAGGATTAAAAAATGAATCTAAGATCTAGCGAAGTTGTGACAGGGGAAGTCAGACTAAGTTATTGCTCATTATTCACCGCCAGAGCACCTTTATCGGGCGGCGACCCTAAATTTACGGCTACACTCCTAATCCCTAAGACGGACATTGCAACTATGCAACGAATTCAGTCTGCAATAGAAGCCGCAACCGTAGACGGAGTATCGAAAAAGTGGAATGGAGTCCGCCCCCCGATGATTCCGACACCCTTACACGATGGGGACGGTACAAGACCCTCGGATGGAATGCCTTACGGGGAAGAATGCAAAGGACACTGGGTTATCACCGCTTCCGCAAATGAAAGCAGACCTCCACAAGTTATTGACGCTCAACTAAATCCCGTTATCAATCAAGCTTTAATTTACAGCGGGATATATGCAAGCGTATATCTTAACTTTTTCGCCTACAACGCAGGTGGGAAAAAAGGAATCGGCTGTGGGTTAAACGCAGTACAAAAACTAAGAGACGGAGAGCCGCTTGGGGGAGCGGCAAAACCCGCAAATGAAGTATTCACCGCTAAAACTCCCGCCCCCACTCAACCGCCTACAGGATACACACCACCTACGGGGTACACTCCGCCTTCACCTCAAATCAACCCTATTACAGGACAACCGATTGTTCAATCTCCGGGAATGTAAAAATGAAACACCTATCTATCGACATCGAAACTTTTGCGGATGCCGATATCAAAAAAAGCGGACTGTATAAATATACGCAGTCCGCTTTTTTCGAAATACTCCTATTCGCTTACTCCATAGACTTCGGGGAAGTAAAAGTAATATCTCTCGCAGAAGGGGAAAAAATCCCGCCCGAAATCATTCACGCCCTCTGCGACCCGAACATAACAAAACACGCTTACAACGCCGCTTTTGAAATCGCTTGCCTAAACACTGCGGGAATGTTTACAGACTGCAAACAATGGCAATGCACAATGGTACACGGACTATATCTGGGATATCCCGCAGGATTGGCACAAATCGGACACGCTCTCGGAATTGAAGAAGATAAAAAGAAACTCTCCACAGGCTCAGCCCTGATACGGCTTTTTTGTACGCCTACAAAACCAAAAAAAAGCAACGGAATGAGAACTCGAACTCTCCCTCATCACGAAGCGGAAAAATGGCAACTGTTTAAGGAATACAACGCACAGGATGTCATAGCCGAAATGGAAATTTACAAACGCTTATCCGCCTTTCCCGTACCCTTAACGGAACAATACGCTTGGTGGATAGACCAACACATAAACAACACGGGAGTTCTGATAGATACACAAATGGTAGAAAAAGCCATCGAGATAGGAGAAAACGTCCAAAAAGAACTCCTATCGGAAGCCATAGAAATTACGGGATTAAAAAACCCTCAAAGCGTCTCTCAATTAAAAAGCTGGATAGAAAAAGAAACAGGCGAAACATTAGAAAGTATAGACAAAGAAAAACTATCCTCTCTTCAATTAACGACTGAAAACAATGAAGTAAAACGAATGATAGATATAAGACTGGAAATGGGAAAAACCTCATTAAAAAAATACGAAGCAATGCACAAAAGCAAAGGACACGACAACCGTGTCCGAGGACTATTTCAATTCTACGGCGCACACACAGGGCGATTCGCAGGGCGATTAGTACAAGTACAAAATCTCCCGAGAAACTACCTTCCCACCCTTGCAGACGCACGTAAATGGGTGAAAGAAGGTAACCGAAACGCTCTTAAACTTATGTTCGGGAATGTTCCCGACACACTCTCCCAACTTATTCGAACGGCATTTATTCCTCAAGACGGTTATATATTCCAAATTGCGGACTACTCGTCAATTGAAGCCCGTGTAATCGCTTGGTTGGCAGGAGAGCAATGGGTACTTGACGTCTTCGCAACCCACGGAAAAATATACGAAGCAACAGCCTCGATGATGTTCGGTGTAGACATCGACACAATCGTAAAAGAAAACAGAAACTATAAATATAGGGCACAAGGTAAAGTAGCTCAACTAGCCTGCGGATATCAGGGAAGTGTCGGGGCGATGAAACGAATGGACTCTAAAGGCGAAATCCCCGAAGAAAAAATGAAAGACTTGGTTGACCGATGGAGAGCATCAAACCCTAACATTGTTCAGCTGTGGCATAAATACGAAACCGCCGCCTTGACTGCGGTAAAACTCGGGCGAACGGTATACCTCGACCACGGCGTTATATTCGCAAGAGAAATGTCAAATTACTTAGATTTTCTGACAATTCAACTCCCTAGCGGACGGAAACTATACTACGACCGCCCCTCTGTAACCATTAACGCTTTCAGCAAGGAATCAGTATCGTATATGGGAATTGCGGACACGCAAAAAGTAAAATCTTGGGGACAACTTGATATGTACGGAGGGAGATGGGTTGAAAATGTAGTACAAGCCATAGCAAGAGACTGCCTTATGCACGCAATGGAGGCTTTAATCGCTCATAACTACAAAATAGTTATGCATATCCACGATGAAGTCGTAGTAGAAGAACCGAAAAACGGGCGACCGTTAAAAACAATGTGTGAAATTATGAGTGCTCCAATCCCGTGGGCGGAGGGTTTAAATCTCCGAGCTGACGGGTTCGAGAGTGAATATTACAAGAAAGACTAAGGTGATTATATGCAACACAACAGAAAAATAACCATCGCCACGGGAGCTTCCCGAAAAACACTATTCTGGAACAACACCGAATTATTATGGTCGGAGTTTATAGAGCGCCTTAAAATGCCGCAAAGGTCGGCTGAAACTCTAACGGAGTATCTAAGATACCCCAAAGACAAGCAAGACCAAATGAAAGACGTGGGCGGATATGTAGGAGGTTATCTAATCAACGGGCGTAGAAAAACACAAACCGTATCTTATCGGTCAATAATCACACTCGACCTTGACGCTATCCCCCCTAACGGAACACAAAACATAATTGAAAAAATCGAAGCCCTACAATGCGGATATGCAATTTACAGCACCCGAAAACACGAGCCCTTAAGACCGAGATTAAGAGTAATATTTCCGTTAGCAGAAGATGTATCGCAAGAAGAATACGAGCCTATAGCACGAAAAATAGCCGAAATGGTAGGAATCGAATACACCGACCCCACCACATTCGAACCTGCAAGGCTAATGTACTTCCCCAGTATATGCTCGGATTCGGAATATATCTACAAATTTAAAGACGCCGCATTCATAGACGGAAAAGGAATCCTCAACTTATACGAAAACTGGAAAGACATAACATCGTGGGTAAGGCTACAAGGAACTTCGGAAGTTACCCGACACGACATAACGAAACAAGGAGACCCCGAAGCAAAACAAGGCATCGTGGGTGCTTTCTGCCGCACTTATGACATCTTTCGAGCTATGGACGAGCTAATCCCTGAAAGATACGAAAAAGTGGCGGAAAATCGCTACACATTCAGCGGAGGAAGCACAACGGGCGGAGCTGTCATATACGAAAACGGTAACTTTATATACTCACACCACGCCACCGACCCCGCAAGCGGAAAACTCTGCAACAGCTTCGACCTCGTAAGACTCCACCTATTCGGAGAGAAAGACACGGAAGCAAAGCCCGACACCCCATCAAATAAGCTTCCGTCTTTTAAACTGATGCTTGAATATGCGTTGCAAATCCCCGAAGTGGCGACCCTTATGAAAACCGAAAACATTGAAAAAGTTATAAACGCATTCCAAATCAACACAGCGGAAGAATCCCCGCTCGAGGACGAGGACAGCCTAAAATGGGTTGAGGGTATTCAAGTAGACGGAAACGGAAAACCTTTAAAAACAGGTCTAAACATAATGTATCTGCTCGAAAACGACCCTAATCTGAAAGGGCGTATGCGAATAAACTCATTTTCAGACAGGTTAGAGGGAGTTGCACCTTTACCTTGGGGAAAGCGAAAAAACGAAATCGGAACTTTCCAATGGGCAGATGAGGACGATGCAGGACTAAGACTATATATAGAAGGGATTTTAAAATTCCGAGGAAAAGAAGTCATATCGGACGCACTGTTAAACCACGTGCAAAAACATTCCTACAACCCTGTAAAAGCCTTATTTGAACAACTGGCGTGGGATGGCATCGAGCGTTTAGACTCGATGTTTATAGACTTCTTCGGGATAAAAGACAACGAATATGGAAGAGCAATCGCCCGAAAATTCCTCTGCGGCGGAGTAGCTCGTGTATTCAACCCCGGGATAAAATTCGACTATATGCCCGTTATTTACGGAGCGCAGGGCATAGGGAAATCCACCTTCTGCCGTAAACTGGGGATGAGCTGGTTTACAGACTCTATCAAGACATTCCAAGATAAATCCTCGATGGAACTGGTACAAGGAATGCTCATATGTGAATTTGCGGAAATGGAAGCCTTTTCCAAGGCTGACATTAGGCAAATTAAAAACTACCTTACCCAACAGGAAGACCGATATCGTGCCCCCTATGCCAAACACACCAAGACCCACCCGAGACAACACATAAACATCGGAACAACCAACGACCATAACTATCTAACAGACCCCACGGGAAACAGACGCTTCTGGGCGGTAGACGCAAGAGAAACGGAAATTCGCAAAAGCGTATTTTCAGACCTGACTGAACATTATGTGCAACAGTTATGGGCTGAAGCCGTGTGGCGTTGGAAACAAGGAGAACCGTTGTACCTACCTGACAAGCTCGAAAAAGGAGCGGAAGAGGAACGCGCACCACACTTGGAAATAGACCCTTTAATCGGACAGATAGAAGCCTTTCTTGAAGCCAAAGTACCGTTGGATTGGAAAGATTGGGATATAGAAAGACGCAGGGCTTTCTGGAGAAACAGACACGCCACAACAGAAGAACTGCAATCAAGAGACCGCATCTGCGCAATGGAAATATGGTACGAGCTTATGGGGGGATATGGCGCCCCTAGAAAATCAGTCTCCCTCCGTATCAATAAGGCACTAGCCAAAATAAAAGGATGGGATGAAACGCCGAAAGATATGCAATTTGGGAGTTTCTTCGGACATCAAAGGGGTTTTCGAAGACAACTTACACCACAGGACAACAACTTTTAAATTTTTGACTATAAAAACCGAAATATCCACAAACTTACACCGAGTAAAGCGGTAATTAAAAAATTGTTAAAGTTTTATATCGCTTTAAATTAACGACACTTAGTGGATTGTTATGGCTTTGTGGATAGCTTTGTGGGTGTTAAAAATTTAAATAATTTTCAATTTTAGTTTAATTTTATTTAAACTGAAATTGAAAAAGTTAATTCTATTATTATATTTATATAATATTTATATATATCCACAAACTATATATAAATATATATAAATATATATAAAACAGGGGGAATAAAGCCCTATACAGCCCCCCCTATACTCTTAAACCCCCTAGGAGGGGAGAAAGGTTAGGAAAAAAAGAGAATGTTAGTGGCATAAAGCTAAAGAAAGGAGTTTGTTAAAAAATGAAAGAATCTGAAATAGAAAAATACCTCCGTGAAAGAGTAGAAGAATTAAGCGGGAAAGCCTATAAATTCATAAGCCCTGGCAACAGCGGAGTGCCTGACAGAATGATATGCCTCCCAAAAGGAAGAATATATTTTGTAGAGCTGAAAACCTCGGGGAAATCCCCGAGACCCTTGCAACTACTGCAAATAAAGCAACTGTGTGAGTTGGGTTTCTCTGTTTACGTCATAGACAGCAAAGAAAAAGTTGACAAACTGATAGAGGAGTTGACAAGATGAAACTGCAACCGAGAGAATACCAACAATACTGCATCAACCGAGTTATAGACGACCCCGCCGTAGGGCTGTTCTTAGATATGGGCTTAGGGAAGACGGTAATCACGCTAACGGCAATAAACGAGCTGAAATACAACCGCTTCCAAGTCCATAAGGTTCTGGTAATCGCCCCGAAAAAAGTAGCGGAAAGCACTTGGACAGCGGAGCGAGACGAATGGGAACACCTAAAGCACTTAAAGATTAACTTAGTCTTAGGCACTGCCTTTCAACGAAAACAAGCCCTAAGCCGTAGAGGCGACATCTATGTAATCAATCGGGAGAATATACCTTGGCTTGTGGAATATCTGGGTAATCAATGGGATTTTGATATGGTCGTAATCGATGAAATGTCAAGCTTTAAATCCTACAAAGCCAAGAGATTTAAAGCTTTAAAAAGTATCCGCCCCAGAATTAAACGATTAGTGGGACTGACAGGAACACCTCGCCCCAACTCGGGAGAGGACTTATGGTCACAATTATATCTTCTGGATGAGGGAGAGAGATTGGAAAACACGATAACGAAATTTCGGGCAAGATGGATGGACTCCAAACAAGTAAACGCCGCAGGACTGCGAAGCTATACACTTAAGAGCGGAGCTGAAGAAATGATAACAAGCCGAATTTCGGACATCTGTATATCAATGTCCGCAGAAGATTATCTAACTTTACCTGACATCATCTATCACAACATTCCCGTTCAACTCAACGCCGAGGCGGAAAAAGCTTATATCGAGATGGAGAAAAAAATGCTTCTCGAGATAGAAAACGACACAACCATATCCGCACCGTCAGCGGTAGCCTTATCTAATAAGCTATTACAACTCTGCAACGGTGCGGTGTATGACGAGAATCACATTATGCACGAAATTCACAACTGCAAGATTGAAGCCCTCTTAGAAACAATAGAGAGCCTAAACGGAAGCCCCGCCCTGTTATTCTACAGCTACCAACACGACAAGAATCGCATTCTGTCCGCACTCCCGAAAACTCTAAAAATACGGGAATTAAAAACGGTAGACGACCAGCGAGCGTGGAACAATCGGGAAATAGACATACTTTTAGCACACCCCGCCTCCGCCGCTTACGGGCTGAATTTACAAAAAGGCGGGAATCACGTGATATGGTTCGGGATGTGCTGGAGTTTGGAGTTATACCTGCAAGCTAACAAGAGACTCCATCGCTCAGGTCAAACGGAAAAAGTCATTATCCACCACCTAATCACCATCGGCGGAAGAGATGAAGATGTACTGGACGCTCTAAATAATAAAGACACAGCACAGCAATCACTACTTGACAGTCTGAAAGCAAGGATTGAAAAAGTAAAAGAGTTAGTATAACGGGGAACACCCACCAAAAATCCCTGAAACCTTTGAAAAAGGAGTTTAAGAAGATTTAAAAACAGAAGTTCCATCTTGAACAAAAATTCCTGAAATCCTTGAAAAATAAAGGCTTGCCGATGAAATTTTTATCTGCAACAACCTTGAATAAAAATCCCCAAAACCTTTGAAAAGCGGGATTAAAGGAGATGATATAACGGAAAACACCCGTCAAAAATCCCCACGAGCCACGCTAAGAGATTTTCATTCCTTTAGTTGTGTAATTTTACCTTGAAAGAAAAAACGAGCCCTAAAACGGCTTACAAAAAGAAAGGAGTAAAAGAGGACTTTTTAAAATCCGAAGGGCATCACCCCGTATTTTATATAGGGTATTGTGCAGACGAAGAAAAAAGATTTACTAAGAGAGAAAGCACCGAGGTTTACCCGTTAGTCGAAAACGGCATAACCGAGAATGAAATTTTAGAATGGTCTAAAGTTCAACCGCTTTTCAATCACTACTACGAAACCCAAAAAAGGTGTGGCTGTATGTATTGCCCTTTAGCATCATATCTTAATTTTGCATATTTACTTAAATATTATCCAAGCAATTTTGAGTATATGATTGCACGAATGAAAGAAACTGAAAAAATAAGGGAACTGGAGCTTGGCAGACCCTTTTCAGTTATATCATCTAACCCCAAATACAATGCAGAATACATTGATAAAATTGTGAGGGTAAAGTGGTTGAAGAAGCTGGAAGAAAAAGAGGAGAAATTAAGAAAGGAGAACTTAAATGAGTGACTACCATTTGAAAAAGGGCAAATACACACTGCCTAAAGAAGTATATAACCTGATATTATGGACAATCAGGAATGTACAGAGACTCAAGGAAGAAAAAATAGATTCCCAATACACTAGCGATGCGAGAGCCGTTACCTACGCATTGGAACAAATTCCCGAAGAATATCGCCAAGGTGTAATTGAAAACATAACCCAAAACAAAGCATATCCCCCTTACGCCGACCGCTCGACTTACAGCCGATGGAAAAGTCGATTCATACACACCGTTGCACGGATTTTAGACAAAATATGACACATCAGCAGATTCTGAAATTCTACAAAAGCACGGAATGGAAAAGAAAAAGGCAAGAAATAATCCGAAGAGACCACAACGAATGCCAATGGTGCATAAAAGAGGGCAAAGTATCGTGCGGACAACTCAACACCCTTGAAGTACACCACATAAAACACTTGGACAAGCGATACGATTTACGTTTGGACAACGCAAATCTGATAACCTTATGCACATCTTGCCACAACAAAGCACACCCTGAAAAATTCAACAACCCTCCGAAAAAGGAAGAACACCCCCCGAGATGGGAATAAAGAAAGGAGCAGTAAAATGACAAAATTAGAGAAAATCAAAAAAAGTTTAATCACTCAATTAAAGCAAAGGGGAGCAGATACCCCCTACGCTCTGGAACTCGTTGACAGATATCTGGACTTATGCCGTCTAGAAGAGTCACTATGGGCGGACATAAACGAAAGAGGAGTATCAATACTTCAATCCAACGGATACATCAAACAGAACGAAAGTGTCGGAAATGTACAAAAAGCCAACGCAAGAAAAACAGGGCTGTTAAAAGAACTCGGCTTAAAAGTAGCAGATATAAACGAAGTGGAAGACAATGAACTCTAATCTTCACCGATGGATAGAAATGGTAGAAAAAGGGGAAGTCTACACTTGCAAAGAGCAAAAAAAACTCATCAAACTTATCCGAAAAATCCTAAAGGATGAGGACACCGAAGAAAAGCCTGAAATCACGGAAGAATTCGTAAGGCTCACGGAAAAATACTTCTTTCCTTTAATGCCCGACCAAAAATTTTATGCTTATCTAATACTCTCGCTATTCTCCAAAAAAACGGGAATGCTCATCTTCAACCAAATTTTTATTCAAGAGGGCAGAGGCTGGGGAAAAAACGGATTAATATCCGCGCTGGTATTTTTTCTAACATCTAAAAATTACGGTATAAAAAATTACGACTGCCATATTGTAGCAATGGGAGAAGAACAAGCCAAAACCTCGTTTATGGAAGTTTACGATGTAATTTATGCGATGGGAGAAAAAGGCAAAAAATTATATAAGTATAGCCTAACGGAAATACAAAACAAAGCCACCCGCTCAAAAATCCAATTTAAAACCTCAAACCCGAAAACCAAAGACGGCGGACGTCCCGGATGTGTAATATTTGACGAAGTACACGCTTACACAGATTATAAGAACATAAAAGTATTCACAGGGGGGCTGGGTAAAAAGCCCAACTCCCGAAGAATATATATCACCTCGGACGGAGATGTCCGAGAGAAAGTCATAGACGACTTCAAGGAAAGGGCAAGACGTGTACTGGAAGAGGAAGAAGAACACAAAGGCTTTCTGCCTATAATAGCCAAACTTGACAACATACGAGAAGTCAACCAACCAAAATATTGGGAGAAAGCTAATTTGCGAATAAGATACTCCCCCGACCTCAAAAAAGAAATAGAAGATGAATATTTTGAGATGCTAAAAAACGAACACCTCAAAGAAGCATTTATAACCAAACGAATGAATCTGCCTTTTACATCCAAATTTCACACGGTATGCAGTTGGGAAGATTTAATGACAGCTTGTAAAGGGGAGTTTATAGACCTCACAGGTAGAGAATGTGAGGGAGCAGTGGACTTTGCAGATTTAAGGGACTTTGCCTCTGCGGGACTAAGATGGAAAGAGAACGGCATCACCTACTTCAAGCAACACACTTGGGTACACGAAAAAAGCTTACAACTAACAGACTACGGGATAGACATAGACGAAGCGGTAGACAAAGGCTGGGTTTCAGTAGTGCATACAGCGGATTATCCCACAATCGCACCCGAGTTGATAGCCAACTGGTTTGAGGAGCAAGCAAAAAAAAGTTATGTAATAAAAAAAATCAAATGCGACAGTTTTCGCTACGGTGCTTTGAAGGAATGTTTTGAAGCACGAGGACTGCCCCCAACAGAAGAAATCCGCTCAGGACTAATCAGCCACAATAAAATAGCACCTGTGATAGACACGATGTTCGCCAACCATACTGTAGTTTTTGAAGATGATAAGTTTCTGCGATGGAATTTTTGGAATGTAAAGAGGATTGTTAATGACAAAGGCAATGTAGAATACCGAAAAATAGAGCCTGAAAGGCGCAAAACCGATGTATTTTTCTGCTTTCTCCACTCTTTAATAGATGATAGTTTGGAAGAGACAACTTTTATGCCCTCTTTCGATGTAGTCCTATACTAATCACCACTATAAAAAGCAGAAAATCAACATTTTTGTACAACTGACCCACCCCCCGTTCTCCGCTGACATAAAAAATTGCGATTTTTTAGACGGGGGGCATTGCTAAGATAAAGCTGAACAGTCCAGCAACTTTTTCACGCAGTTAGCTCCTAACAACAATGACGCCGCCACTAGGTAATGGTAGGAGCTAAAAAAAATGCCTGATAGCGCATCTTATACGCTGTATAATAGGTACAGCATATAGGGCGGTAACTCACACCCCTCGAGGCAGAAAAATTTTAAAAATTTTTTGAAAAAAAAGCTTGACAGTACATCGCATACGCTGTATAATAAGTACAGCAAGATGCAGAGAACAGCAAGACGGCGGAAAAACAGGAGAAAACAAAAATGAAAGAGATTGCAAGAGAAATTTTTTTCGAATTGGAAGAGCTAATACGGGATGGCGTAGACGAGGACGGAGTGGCGGAAGGCTGGTTGGAAGACTGGGACGATGTGGAGTACAAGACCTCCAGAAGAGGCAACTATCGGGGCGTGGTGCTGTACCAAGAGAACTATATAAGAGGATGCGATATCGAGATTGACACCGCCAAAATGATGCTTACCGTGTTGGATGCGGACGGAAAAATTGCGGCGCTACACTGGGTGGAAGATGTGGAAACGGTATCCGCCCTAAGGGTTATAGACGCGCTGTGGGAAGAGGAATACTGCTCGGAGATGGATTAGCCTCCCTCTCCACCCCTTAGGGGGTAAGAACACGGTCAGAAAAAAATAAAAAAATTTCCAAAAAAACACTTGACAAAGCAGCGTATATGCTGTATACTCTATACAAGCAAGACGCAGAGAACAGCCAAGAGGGCAGAAAAACAGGAGGAAGCAGAAATGGAAGATATTAACAAATTAAGAGCGGAATTTGGAAACGTGTTTAAGGATGGTAAGGAATATATTCTTACGCAAGACGCTTATATAGACGGGGTATGGGAAGAGACATACTATGCCGCAAGTGCGATAGATAAGGACGGGCGTGATTACCTAATAAGGTGGGAAATACTGGAGGATTATGACCCTACATCGCAATACGAGGAAACTGCGTGCGACTGGGAAAACCCGTCAGCGATAATACAAACATCGGGGTGGGTGGAATACTAATAAGCCCCCCCCACCCCTTAGGGGGAGGTAGAAATGAAGAAAAATAAGGCAGAAAAAGCTCTGCAATTATTCTTGCAAGAATGGATTACGCTAGAAGAGGTAGAAAAAGAGTACAACATAAAAGCGTCCTCCATTAGGGCTTACGCGGCGCGAAAACAAGTTATACCGGACAAAGTTTTAACGAAAGTGGGAAAGCAGTGGCTTATCGCGCGCGAATATGCGGAAATGAAATGGGAGCCGAAGCAAGACACCTGCAAGAACAAGTAAGCGGTGCGGATATAATTGCATTTCAAGGCGCAAAAAAATTCTGAAAAATTTTCAAAAAAACACTTGACAATACATCACGCACGCTGTATACTATACACAAGCAAGACGCAGAGAACAGCCAAGAGGGCAGGAAAAACAGGAGGAAGAAGAAAATGGAAAACAAAATCGAAAAGAGAACAAAAGAAGCATATCTAGTAGATAAGGCAGAGTATAAAGACGCGTTTCTGGAGTACGTCTTAAGGGCGCATTTTTTTGGGGATTACGGCAGAGATGACCACGGCTATTATTCGAACAACTGCCGTCTAGACCCTTTCGATATGGTTCTGGCGGAGGCTAGGTATGGCGGATGCCGCCTAATCTTCGGGCTGGACCGCGCGGTAGCTACGTATGAAGAAGATTACAAAAGAAACCATTTCGCTCTTATACAGTATATGTACACAGGGGATATATGTATATATTCCGCAATATCTACGAACGATAATTATTATGATGGTTGGGCGTTCGACAAGGAAATACAAGACGCGGTAATCTATTGCTTCGGTGAAGAGCCGGAAGCTGATCTTAGTGCTAACTCCTATATACAAAAAATAGAGGAGTTAGAGCTGAAAAATGAGGACAGTAAGCTTAAAGCGTTAGGGGAAATGGTTGTAGATAAACTTAAGGAGTACGTTAAATTTTCGTCTATAAAAGACATATATAGTCTACAACGCCTAGACATAGCGGAGACAGATGAGACTATCTGGGTAGCAGACAAATACGAGGAAGATAAATGGGAAGAGGACGTTGACCATTGGGCATATGCGCTTTATGAATTAGACCCGACCAAATACGAAATTTACATGCCTGTAAGATAAGCCTAAAAAAAACGAGGAGCTTATCGCTCCTCGGAAAAACAGGAACTGCGTGGAAAAGAAAAACACTTGTTTCGCAGTCCTGTGTATTGTATCAGATTTTTTAACCTTGCGCAAGAGATTGCGCAGGGTTTTTTTTTCGTGTCTGAAAATATCCTTAACCAATATTGCAACACTGGGCGAAAGTAATAATTATATAATTATGTTAGAATATTGCGAAACAGACAAGAGGGGAAAAAAAATGAAAATACTGGACTGGTTGGAGAGTCTGCGTAATCCGCTTAAACACAACACGCAGATACTAATAGAATACGGGGATACAACAGACTTGCAAGTTGTTGCTAACTGTGCATTGGAAGCCGCTATTGCACTTATATCTAAGGTTCTAAGCACTGCGGAGTTTAAGACCTACGAAAAAAACAAGCTTGTTAAAAAACAGATGTATTTTTTATGGAATGTACAGCCCAATGTGAACCAAAACAAGCATCAATTTTTGCAAAAAATAGTATCCGACTTAGTTAGACTTGGCGATTGTCTTGCAATAATGGAGAGAGGGCAACTCTATATTACAGACAGCTATACCCTCAACTCTACGGCATTCGCAGAAAATACATATTCTAACATAATACTTAACAACATCACAGTAAAAAATTATGCCGAAAAAGATGTGCTACATTTCACACAAGGAGTTAAGCCGTACAATTTAAACGCTATGCTTAAGCAACATAGAGCTCTACTATATCGCAGTATAGTAAGTTATAAGCAATCCAATGTTAAGCGGAGCACTCTAACAATCCCAACCAATTATCCGCAGACTCCACAAGCGCAAGAAGATTTACAGAAGTTAATTAACGAACAACTCAAGGACTTTCATAAATCCGAAAACGGCGCAACTTTGCCGCTCACGAACGGAATCACTTACCAAGACTTGACTAACCACACATATAAGAATGCTTCCGACAGCAGAGATATCCGAACGCTAATTGATGATATATATGATTTCGTTGCTATCAACTTAAACATTCCCCCGCAACTGCTAAAAGGAACAATAGCGGAGAGCGACAACACGGTTAAAAATCTGATGCGATTGTGTATAACACCTCTCGCAAAAATGATACAAACAGAAATAAATAGAAAGATGTACACCCCCGCAGATTTGCTGTCCGGAACTCGGATAGAAATCGACACAAAATATCTGTTAATGGATATACACGACCTCGCAGATGCCCTCGAAAAGCTTACAAGAATTGGAACTAACACGATAAATGACAATCTTGAAGCCTTAGGCAGAGAACCGATAACGGATAAAATCGGGGATGAAAGATATATAACCCTAAATTACCAAAGGGAAAAAGGAGAAAAAGGAGAAAAAGAAGATGAACAAGCCGAAAAATCCTAAATTCTATGCAAAAGCGGATAAGAAAGATAAGACACTCTATCTATACGGCAACGTTATGGAAGAAGAGGCAACGGACTGGCTGACAGGGGAGAAAATAGAGGCTATAACTCCAAAAGGTGTTAGAGCCTTGGTGGAAGAGCTTAATCTTAATCCGCAAGACACTTTAAAAATACACCTAAACTCTTACGGAGGGTCTGTTTTCGCGGCAGTGGCTATTTACAATTATCTTAAAGAATTACAGAATGAAAAAGAGATAATTATAGATGGCGTAGCGGCTTCGGGAGCTTCCGTTATAGCGATGGCGGGGGATAAAATTTATATGGGTAAAGGTGCGCTACTTATGGTACATCAAGCGAGCACATTTTGTTTCGGGAATGCTTCGGAAATGGAAAAAGTGGTGCTAACCCTTAAAAAAATCGACAACTCCATAATAGATATCTATATGTCGCATTTTAACGGCACTAAAGAGCAACTAACGGAAATGTTGGAGAATGAAACTTGGCTAGACCCTAAAGAAGCAAAAGAGAAAGGTTTTTGCCACCAACAAGAAGTATCAGAAAAAACTGAAAAAGTTACCGAACCTGAAATTGAACACGCCAAAAATCTAATCCACGCTTTTGCAAGATTAGCTATTTAAAAAATAAGAAAGAGAGGACAAAAGATGAAAAATCCTGACGCAACTAAAGAACAAAAACAGCAAGAATTATTTACAGCCCTTATCTCCGGGGATGAGCAGGCACAGCAACAAGCATTTTTTGACTTTACACAACTACTCCAGAATGAGATATTGGAGAAAGCGGAAACAAAAGCACTCCAAAACCAAGACAACACAATCTTGGCCCAAAGAGGAGTAATGAAACCTCTAACAAGTCAAGAGCGTGCATATTTTAACGCCGTAATCGAGCGAAAAGGCTTTGAGGGAATAGACCAAGCTTTTCCGACCACTGTAATTACAGACGTAATGGCAAGGTTAAAAAAAGAGCACCCTTTAATTTCTGCGGTAGATACAATAGACGCCGATGTTTTAGGGAGATACATCACCTTTAAAAAGAACAATGCAAGGGCTTACTGGGGGCAGATGTGCGGAGATATAAAGCAGATTATTTTGGACGGCTTCTTATCTTTAGACCTTAAGAGTGCAAGGCTTGCAGGGTTCATCCCTGTGTGCAAGGGAATGCTTGAGTTGGGTCCCGAATGGTTGGCGCAGTATGTAATTACAGTGTTATCCGAAATAATGGCTATTACCTTGGAAGAGGCTATTGTTAATGGAGATGGAAAGGATAAACCCATCGGGATGACAAGGATGCTGAGCGGTGCGGTGGACGGTGCATATCCCGAAAGAAAGACGCTTGACCTAAAAACCGTGGCGGGTGCGGACAAAACTTTCAACCCCCTTGCTCTCGGCTCTATAAGGGGTAAAATGGCGGAAGAGGGTTGGGACAGCTCCAATGTATCTATTATCCTAAATCCGCAAACCTACTGGAGTTTTGTCGCTCCGATATTGGCACAACGCAGTGTATCCAATGGAACTTGGGACTTGGACAGAATGCCTTTCGGAGAAAAAATTATTAAATCTTATGCCGTTCCGAAAGACATTGCTATTGTCGGAGACCCTAAGAACTATATTCTAGGGGTATCAGGCGATATGAGAATAGACCGCTACAAAGAAACGCTGGCTATAGAAGATATGGACTTGTTTATATCCAAATTGTATGTCTGGGGAACGCCTAAGGCGGAACTTGCTTACCAAATTTTAAGCTTTGCCGGCTTAATTCCCACAGGATTTGCGGATGCAGTACTGATTCCCTCTAAAAAGTAAAAATGTTAAAAGAGTTAAAAAATCGTCTGGCTATCACTTGGAGCGACTCGGGAATTGACGAGAAGCTCCAAGCTCTAACAGAAGAAAGCAAAGAAGCTCTAAACTATCTCATAGGCGTGGAACTTGATTACAGTAAGCCTGAAAATCGGGAGCTACTGTTTAATCGGATACGGTATGCGTATAACAATGCCTTAGAATTTTTCGAGGAAAATTTCCACAGTGAAATAACTCGCGTTCAGCTTATGGAGGGCGTAAAAAAGTTATAGAGGTGCTAAATGCGTACAAATACAAGAAAAGGCAAAATGCAAAATAAGGCTATTGTTAACCCGATTTTAACAGACCCGTGGGCGACTTACGATATGCCGTTCGATTTGCAAAAACGCATTATAAAAAAAGATGAATACGGTATAGAACAGGAAGAATGGGAAACCATTGGGCATTATTACGGCAGAATAAAATGGACAAATGCCGCTTGGCGACCTAAACACTCTAAAGAATTCGAAATCGGCAGACACGAGGAGTATCATCAGCTCGGCGCAATCACTACGCAGTGGCGACCTGAATTTGAAACGGTAAATCACCGCATAAAGATTGAAGATAAAATATACAATATTGTGGATATAGAGAACATCGAACAAAAAAATCTTTTCACCGTGTTGACAATTTACGAGGAAGTAACAAATGGCTAAGGTCGGAGTAAATCCAATCAGACTGGAAGCCTTGGTAGTAGAGGAACTACACAAATACACGAAGAATATACAAGAAGAAGTTAATAAACAAGCCAAAAAAACAGGAACACTGACTAAAGAAAGACTGAAAAGCCAAGACTTGGGTGGTGCATACAAGAACCGCCGTCCCCGATACAGAAAAGGCTGGGCAACAAAAACAGAAAAGCACGGAGACGTTGAAACAACTATCGTACACAACAAAACAGACTATCAATTAACGCACCTGTTGGAACACGGACACGCAATCGCAGGGGGCACGGGGCGGACAAGAGCTTTTCCGCATATCGCACCTGCAGAAAAATACGCCGCTGAAAAATTTACCGAAAATGTGGAAAATGCAATTAAAGGATATAAAGGGGAATGAAGATGCTTGTAACAGCCGAAAAACTGATGGAAATAATACAACAAGCGGGCGTTCCGTGTGCGATATACCGTTTTTTAACTCCCCAAAAACTACCATATGCCGTTATAAGAAGCGATGAACCTTTTAATTATGGTGCTGACGATAGCGTACTTATAGAGATTGAGCATTATGAGCTTGAGCTCTATACAAAAGGTAAGGATATAAAAACGGAGAAAGCTATTCAAACAGCATTAAAGGAAAATGATATCTACTACATAAAAAGCAGAGATATCGATTTGCCTGAAAAAGTGAATGAGGTTATTTACAGTATATAAAAAGGAGTAAGAAATGCCTAACAAAATAAAATTCGGATTGAAAAATGTTCATATCTTCCCCATAACTGCACAAACTCCCGACAGCTTAACTTACGGGGAAAAGTTCAGGCTTGCGGGAGCAGTAGAATTATCGTTAAAAGCACAAGGGGAAAGTGATGACTTTTATGCGGACGATTCCGTGTACTACTCCAGTTTCGCCAATGCAGGGTACGAGGGTGATTTGGAGATAGCTTTACTGTCAGATGAGTTTCGGGAAAAAATCTTAGGAGAGATTAAAGATAAAGATGCCTTGATAGAAAATCAAGACGCCGTGTCTAAGCCTTTCGCTTTGGGCTTTGAAGTTAAGGGCGACCAAGAGAAAAATCGGTTCCTGTATTACAACTGTACTGTATCAAGACCATCAGTTGACCACAAAACAAAAGAAAAGAAGATATCTCCGCAAACGGATAAACTGCAAATTAAGATATCCGCCCACCCTAAAAACGGCGATGTGAGAGCGAAAATCCCCGAAAGTGCGGCAGGGTACAACACTTTCTTTGACACTGTGTATGTAAGAGGTTAAAAATGATAAAGGTTATAAATGTAGGCGAAAAAGAGCTTGCTCTATCAACCAACATCTTTTTCGCTTTTAACTTCAAAAATCAATTCGGATATGATGTGCTTACAGTGGTACTTCCCATCATCTCACAAATTTTGGAAAATATGAGGCTGTCGGCTGAAGATTTAAGCGAAAATCAAATTGTAGATTTAAGTGCTATTGTGGACGGGATTAGCGGGCTTGAACTTGTAGACTTGATAGGACTGATTTGGGCGATGGCTAAGACTAACGACCCCACAACCCCCCCTCCGGAGCAATGGCTCAAGCAGTTTGATGAGTTCCCCATATACGACATATTGAAAGAAGTTATACCTGACCTTATGCAAAGTGCGGTAACAAAAAAAAAGACGATGCCGAGTTCGACAGAGAACAAAACGAAGAACCACCGCGAAGAACAGAGCTGAATTGTGAGATGATTTTATACGGTGCGCTGAAAAGAGGACTGTTTTTTAACGACCTTAAACAGCTCACCTTAGCACAATTACTGGATTACTGCCAAATCTACAACGAAAATGAATTGTCCGCATCGGGAGAAGATGAAGAAATATGGGCAAGTCAAGAAGATATTAACGCCCTCTAATAGAGGGCTGTTTTTACATAAAGGAGTAAAAAATGGCGTACTTAAAGGGAATAACAATAGAAATAGACGGGAGCACCCGAAAACTTGAAGCCGCTTTGGGCTCTGTCAGAAAAGCCGCAAGTGCGCTAACGAGAGACTTAAAAGACATAAATAAAAATCTAAATGTAGACCCTAGGAATGTAGAGTTAATAGCGCAGAAATACCAAACCTTAAACCAAGCAATCGGAACAGCAAAAGAAAAACTCACGACTCTAAAAAACGCACAGGAACAAGTAAAGGCGGCGTTCGATAAGGGAGAAATAACACTTCAACAGTTTAATAATTTCAAGCGGGAAATAATTTCGACCGAGCAAGAGATTAGGAAGCTTACAAACGAAGCAAATAATTTTAAAACCAATTATGAACGTGCATTTTCGGGAATTAACACGGAAACGAAAAAACTAAAAGACGAACTTGGACAAATAGACAAAGCTTTAAAAATAGACCCGAGAAATATAGACCTTATTACACAGAAACAAAAAGTCTTATCTCAAACCATAGCACTAACAAGACAAAAACTGTTGGAAATGCAACAAGTCTATAACAGAATGGCTCGGGAGATGAACAAAGGTCTCCAAGGGGAAGCTCAATTCCGAAAACTCCAAAGGGAAATACAAAACACTAAAAAAGAGCTTAAGTCTATGGAGAGCGAAGCAAGAAACGCAAATAAAACTATGCGTTCTTTGGATTATGGCGCAAATAAAATAACGGAATTCGGGGAAAAGCTGAAAGACCTCGGCACAAAATGGACTGCCAGAGTTACAACTCCTATTGTAACAGGCTTAAAAGCCGCTACTCAAGCCGCACTTGAATTTGAGAGTGCTGTAGCGGGAATTGCTAAGACTTATGGCGACCAAATGAGTGATATGGAGCTGGATAAGCTGGCGGAAGATATTAGAGAGATGTCAAAAACTCTGCCTATGGCGGCAACCGAGATAGCAGGAATAGCGGAAGTAGCAGGACAGCTCGGAGTTGCAAAAGAACATTTGTTAGATTTTACAAAAGTTATGATTAACTTGGGCGTATCTACAAACCTAAGCAGTCAGGAAGCCGCTATTGCTTTATCTCAATTTGCAAATATAACACAAATGCCCATAGAGAATATCGACCGTCTGGGAGCGTCAATAGTAGATTTAGGCAACCATTTTGAAACTTTCGAGAGCGATATAGTAGAGATGGGGATGCGAATTGCGGGAGCAGGTCATCAAGTCGGTATGACGGAAGCCGAGATAATGGCTCTCTCCGCAACCCTTAACGCCCTTGGAATAAAAGCAGAAATGGGTGGTAGTGCAATTAGCCGTGTAATTACAAGAATCGATAAAGCTGTTGCAAGCGGCGGAAAACAACTGCAACAGTTCGCACAGATAGCGGGAGTAAGTGCGGAAGAATTTGCAAAACACTGGAGAGAAAGTCCTGCACGAGCTTTAGCTGAATTTCTAAAAGGTTTGAATAGAGCGAGCAAAGCCGGTAAAAATATGAACTTAATATTGGACGCATTAAAAATTAAAGGCATAAGAGAAATGGACGTGATTAAGAGAACCGCTCACGCTCACGAAGAACTCGCAAAAGCTCTGGATATGTCCGCAAAAGCTTATGAAGAAAATACTGCACTGGTAGAAGAAACGGAAAGGCGTTACCAAACCACGGAAAGCAAGCTGATAATGGCTAAAAATGCAATAGATGACGCTTTTCGTTCTCTGGGTGCTGCTATTGCTCCCGCAGTTATCAAAATAGCAAATGCTCTTGCAAGCTTAGCAGATAAATTCACGAAATTACCTGAACCTGTTCAAGAGACCATTGGTATATTACTTATAGTTACAGCGGCTCTCGGACCATTATCGATTATTCTTGGCTCTATCGTGAAAAATGTGGGGCTCTTAGGAAGAGGAATAATAGAATTGCACGGTAAATCAATTTTACTCCAAAAATTAACGACACCCTTTAAAAATATACAGTTAGGAGCTAACCTATCCGCATCCGCACTTAAAGCCTTAATTGTGCAATATGGACTCCTTGTTGCGGCAGTAGGAGCGGCAGTTTTAGCCATTAAACATATGGCTAAGGAAGCAAACAAGGTAATTGACGAAATGAATAAATCTCTTACCGAAGAGTCGGAAACGATAGACAAGTTGGTTGAAAAATACAAAGAAACTAAAGACGAAAAATATAAGAATATGGCTATACAGCTAGCCAACCAACAAATACGGGATAATAAACAACACAGCTACGACCGTTCAAACAACGCTTTATACAAAGGGCTTGAAAGCATATTTAATAAGATTGATAAGACTATGCGTAAGCCGACAGAAAACAAAAACAATGATCCCAATACAAAACAGCAAAAGGAATCAAACATAAACATAAATATAAACAACCCCGTAGTGCAAAAAAAAGCGGACGTGAATGAGATAATGCGGGAAATAGAAGACCAAATTAAAAGACGCAAGAGAGCAATGGGAACAACATAAGGGGGGGATTTAAATGTTTACTTGGAAAGGAAAAACTACAAACGAAATGGGCTTAAGAGTAAAGCTTACAAAAAGCCCTAATGTAGCAAGCCCAAGAGTAGAAGAAATAAATATCCTCGGAACGGACGGAGCAATCCCCGTCTACAACGGAAAAGAACCGAGAAAGGCTAAGTTTTCTTGTTACTTAGCAACGGATAAAAGCAAAAGAGCAGAGGATTACGAAGTTATAAATCAGTGGTTAAGCGGTGCAGATACACTCCTATTGGACGGACAGGAATACAAGATGATATGCTCGGGGATAGAGCAAGACGAACTCAGCATAAGAAGCGGACGGTTCACCGTGACTTTCACAGAACAATCTATAACAAGGTCGGGGGGTACGCACAATATCACAGTTAAGGGCGAAAAGGGCGATAAAGGTGATAAAGGTGATAAAGGTGATAAGGGCGATAAAGGCGACCGAGGTGCAAAAGGAGACCGAGGCGAAAAAG
This sequence comes from uncultured Tissierellia bacterium, assembly GCA_963552605.1. Taxonomy (GTDB): domain Bacteria; phylum Bacillota; class Clostridia; order Tissierellales; family Peptoniphilaceae; genus CAUVKI01. The sequence continues at coordinate 20,898 of CAUVKI010000003.1, read as the reverse complement.
GTGAAAGAGGGCAGGACGGAGCGAGAGGCGAAAAAGGAGAGAGGGGAGCAAGAGGCGAAAAAGGTGAAAAAGGCGACCCGGGAAATGTAGGAAATATAGACTTGACGTTATATGCCAAAAAAACAGACCTCATCCCATACGCTTTAAAATCGGAACTTCCTGAAGTTAAAATCAGGAAAACCCCACAAGGATTGGAATATCTTAACGACAACGGGGATTGGGTGGCTTTTAACACGGGTGGTGGGGGGACAGGTGAGGAATGGCAAGGCATTTATCCGATTGCAGATAAAATCGAGCGGATAAATGCTCCGATAGAGACTATAACATTTGAACTCAAGGCGGTGTGATTAAAAATGCTGGATAGAATAACAAACCCTAAATTCCAAGGCGGAGAAATTACCTGCCTTGTCCAAAAAGACGGAATAACAAAAAAGAAAATAAAAGTCCATAACGAAATAAAAAAAGGTTTTTACGCCGCTCTGTATTCGTTAATAGTCCAATCGATGTTCGATTATAAAATGCAGACGAATGGTTGGTTACAGCAACCTAAATTATTTACACAATGTTCTTTAAGGTCGGATTTAAAATTAGCTCCTGAGCCTTTAGACGAATTATGGTTGCCGGGGAAAGAATTAGCTTTTGCCAAAACATTGGAAACTTATAGCGGAGCGGCTACAAACCAAGGTACAATCAACGAAAACGAAAGTCGTGTCAGTTTGAACAAACTGCATTTGGTTTTCGATTTCCCGACCCACGCCGCAAACGGAGAAATAAAAGGCATTATATTCGGGGGCGTTGATTTTAAACTTCCTCAAACCGTTACCCCTATCCAAGGCACTGATTTTAACGGGTTTGCACGTACTGTTGATACTCAGGGGAATATTTATAAATCCCAATATGGGATTTACAGGTTGGACGGAGCAAATTGGACAAAAATATTAGATAACAGCAACGTAAAAGGCATATCCTTTTACGATGGGAAAATATGGGCGGTAGAGAACGGAAACCGAATACTAATACTTAGTGCAAACGGACAAACAGAAAAAGAGATTCCTCTTGTAGGGATAGAGGACGTAAACCTTATAACGCACAAAAACGGAGAAATCTATGCAACAAGCAGTACAGAACCAAAAATCATTCACGTGGATAAAGAAACGGGAATGAAACTTTCCGAAAATTCTTTGGCTAATCTTTTTGAGGATTGGAATATCCGAGATATGTTCTTTATGGAAAATACGCTTTTTCTACTGGACGGTTCTAATATTGTAATAGTGGACATTGTAAAAAAGATAAAACAATCGCTTAACACCTCAAGCACTATGTTACTAAGAAGCGGAAGTAATTTACTTATATGTGACACTACTGTAAAACTTGCTCCCCCCTCAAGAATACACAGCCTTTGTGCTTTTGACAACCCGATTGTTAAAGATAATCGCCACACTCTAAAAATAATTTACGATATCGATTTTTCACCTTTAGTACCGTTTAAAATGGAGATTTGATATGCTTAAAATCTTTGACTCTAAAGGAGTGCTATTCCCTTACGAATTAGACTTCATATCCGCAAAACTATATCGTTCGGCGTTTTACGAAAACACGGTGGACTTTGAACTGCCTTTTTCCACTCTTAATATTGCTCTCTGTCAGTCAGGAAACAAAGTACTAGCGGACGGGGATGAGTATTATATGAAAGATGTATCTGTTGTAGATAACGGGCAGCCAAAAATACAAGTACACTGCGAGCATATAAGCTACAAGCTTTCAGACGTAAAGCTTAAAAAAACCTTTAAATATAATTCCATATCTTTATTCCAACTTCTTTTAGAAATAATGGAAACCGCTCCGATAGGTTTCGGGCTTGACTGGAGTGCAGACAACGAAATCTTCGCAAAAGGCACACTCCGAAAGGTAAACTTCAAACCCGCAACCATAAGAGAAGCTCTGATTACAGTGTCTAAAAGCTACGGTATAAGACTGCGCTTTAACGGAAAAAGAGTATATTTCGACTTTGCTTTTGTAAACAAAAACACTCTTTCTGAAACAGTAGAGGACGGTAAAAACCTGATAAACATTTCTTGTACCTATAACGAAATAAACAAGGTGTCCGAGGGAAGCTGTGAAGCTGTGCTAAAAGATACCCACTCTATAATCCCTGCGGATTTTTTAATCATAAAAAACACAAGACTTGATACTCAAGAGCTTATGCGAGTTTTCTCTGTAGCTTATAACCCTATAAGATATACACACCACACGATAAATTTTAAACAATCCTTGGAAGAATGGGGAATGAATGAAGATGAGGACGGGGGAGAAGATGAGGACGAGAACGAGGAAGAAGAAAAAGGCTCTCCTCGTTATGTACGCATACGAGCAGAAGGCAAAAAAGAAGATTGGGAGTATGTAAAGAAAAAAGAATCGCCTCTTTTTACCGCATCTTTCTTTTGGTATCTAAAAACCCAAGTACGGGACGACATTGAAAACGCAAACGAAGATAATGTAAAAGGGCTTAAAAAAGCTTCGGGTGATTATTTTCCGCCGAATGAATTTCTAACCAAGTTAGACTTAGAAAAATATAAAAAAGATGTGTTTATAGGGGATTTAATTCTAAAAGAGGGGCAAATTTTATCTTTAGTTGTTGATAGTTTATCAAAAATGCTTATTGCTCGAACTTCCGGACTTGACATATACATATCCCCGAACGAGGACGCAATTAAAAAAGAAATTAAAAAAGAAAAGAAAGAACAGGAAGAAAAATTATTAAAAGAAGTTATAGATGTAGAAGTAGTAGTAACTCTTACAGCTTCACCCGCATATCTGAAACACTATAAAAATGAACTGCCGAACCTAAAATGGGGACACAACGATTATCGGCTTGATGAATCCCGATGGATTAGACTATACAACAAAGAAAAGTTAATCGGGAAAGACCTTGTATTAAATGTAGGAACACTCCCTCAAAAAATAGAATTTTTGAATCTGCCGAAATATGAAAGAGACCCTGCTGACGGAACTATAAAAGAAATAGACTACACGTTCGAGATGGCGGGTTTTCCGCTGTTAAGGGTAGAGTATCTACCGCACTCCATAGAGCTTAAACCTACCGAAAAAGACCCGCCCGAGGAAAACCCGAACAATCCGCCTAACCCGCCTAATCCACCGCAGCAGGGCGGTGGCGGAAATATACACATCGCAAAAAATCGTGCGGAAGCCAGAGCAATTGCACAAAAGATAGAAGAGGGACTAATAATAATCTTGGACAGAGGACAGCAATAATGGCAGGGGACAACATCATAAAAGGGACTTTCGAATATGAAATAATTGTAGAGGATTTTCCGAAAGGCTCAATACCGCCTCCCGCCGATTTAGAATTTACAGTGTCGGCAAGGGAGTGGGCAAAAGATTTAAATGGCGGTTCAGTAAGTGTAAAAGTAGGAGATAAGACAAACCACACTTGGGCTGTAAACGGGGGAAGCCATATAGACGAGTATCACTCTTGGTATATAACTCCAAAATTCCCCTACTTAGGATGGCCGCAAAGGATATTCTTTTATCCCTTACCTTGTAAAGAGGGCGATATAGAATGCACAGAGCCTTACTGGGACGGTGAAGTTACTCCATTTTTAGGAAGTAAACCTTTACCGCTTATTAAAACTTCGAATTTCGGAATAATCCCTGATTACTACTGCGATTTAGAAGTATCTTGCAACTATATAGTCAAATTTGAAGTGAAAGAAGAATATCTTGACCCTGAGGCTTTAATTTCCCCCGTAAAACCCGGCACATACTTAGCCGACAGAGCACCGCCTTGGGATGCCCGAATAACAGATTTAAATCAAGGTGCGTTGTTACACAAAAGAATAACAATAACGCCCGGACTTCCTGAAATAAAAGTAAATACAACGGTAAAGACTGAAATTGACGAACAATACGAAAACTTTACCAACTGGAAAGAAGAAATAAAAAAAGAGGGTTTATTCTTTTTCCATTTTGATGTTGGAGTGAAATTGAACGACCCTGATGACCAAGCTCCTTTATCATCTCTTCTTAACACCGTCCATATAACTCGTTTTGAATCCACGATAAATCCGTCTAATTATGGATTTGGATATGTAAAAGCTGATGACGTATCGTTACGAGTCGAAAGCGGAAAAATGGGAGATGAAAGGATTTGGGGGAACACCTCTCCCGAGAGCGAGGGAGCAAAAGCGGAGCAGAAAGCGGCGAAATTCCCATACCGATATAAATGTTTTCTTTTCGATATAGTTGGGGCTTATTACGCCGCACCTTTGGAAGCCTCTTTTCTAATGGAAATTAACCACTCCGAAGTAAACATAGCCTGCACAATACGGCTTGTAAAATTCAGACAAGGGCTTGTATATTTTTTAGACCAAAAAACACTCGACTTGAAAGATGAGGACAAAGCAATTCCCGCCCTCGGAATAATGGTTAAAAACAAAAACGGCAGTGTTAGAAGTTACGACAACGGAATTTTTGATTTTAATTATTGCGATTGGGCGTTATACGAAGCCCAATACGACGATAATAGAGAACTCGGAAAAGATACAGATATATTACTTTTTCCTTTTATGTCTCATTTTCGGGAAAAAATGAAAAAAGTCTTAATCCGAGCAGTTGAACTCATAGCCGTGAAAAAGAAAGGGGAATAATGTTAAACTGGATATTGCAACATCTTTTAGAACTGGCTTTCTCGACAATTCTTGCTATCTTAAGTTTAGGGCTTAAAACCGCAATCAAAATGGTTAAAGAAGAGCACGAGGAACAGGAAAGGCTGAAAGAAGGAGTGTTAGCACTCCTACACAACGAACTCTATCAGCTTGCCAAAGAACTGATAAAGAAAAACGAAATTGACACAGAGGAATTTAAAAATCTGGAGTACATCTATGAAAGTTATGAAGCTCTAGGTGGAAACGGCACAGGAAAAATTCTTTTTGAAAAATGCAAAGAAATATTTAAGGAGAAAGGAGTACAGTAAATGGACAAAGAACCCGTTAAATTTATGCAATGCGACCCGAAATGGGGGAAACAGGACTACTCGACCGAGGGAGAAAAAACAACAATATGCGAAAGCGGATGCGGTACAACCTCTATGGCTATGGCGGTATCTACCTTGCTTGAAAAAATGATAACGCCTGCCGAAGTAAGCGATTGGAGCAAGAAAAACGGCTTTAAAGCCTTAAGACAAGGCACATACTATTCTTTTTTCGGAGCGTATGCTAAACACCTAAAGTTAAAAGCTTACAGACTCAACCGAGCCAATCTTAGAAACGCAAAAGGCACAGACAAATACCATAAAGCCGTTATTGAAGAGTTGGAAAAAGGGAACCTAGTAATAGCTTGTATGGGTAAGGGCTTATGGACTAATTCAGGACACTATATCTTGTTATGGCAAGTTAAAGATGGTGTGGCATACATTAACGACCCTGCAAGCACCAAAACAGAGCGAACGAGAGGAAACTGGGAAAAACTAAAGGCAGAAGTAAAATATTACTTCGTAATAGAAAACCCAAAGGAGATGAAAAAGGTGAAAATAAGATACAAAGACAAAGACATTGAAGTTGAGGGAATGAACAAAAACGGCACAATATACGTGAAAGTTCGGGAACTCCTGATGAAGATGGGCTTTAAAGTCGAGTGGGAAAAGGAGAGCAAGACTGTAATAGTAAACCAAGGGGATATATAACGGCAAGAGGAGAAACATACGAACAATTTATCCAAAGCCTTATCTATGAAAACGGAGCAAAGGTATTAACTTGTTTTTCCACCAATCTTGAGCCTGAAGTTAAGTTAAGAACTGCGCCTGAACTAGATAAAAAAATAGCGGAAATTCAAAATCTCCGCAAAAAGCAGAAAACTGTAAATAACTACCCGCCCGAAGTAGTAACCTCAACTACTTTTACAGCCTTTATTAAAAGAGCTTGACGAAGCTGTAAATTAAGAAAGGATGAGTGAAAAAATGGAACTAAAAATTCTATTGGCAATACTATCTATTGCCTCCGCATTGATAACAGGTCTGCTAATCCCTTATCTTAAGAGTAAGATAGACCAAACACAGAGAGCGAAAACCCTTGATATGATTGCAATAGCAGTAAAAGCCGCAGAGCAAATCTACACCCGACACAATGAGGGTAAAAGCAAAAAAGCATTTGTGCTTGAATGGCTAAGGAGCAAAGGTATAAAACTTTCCGAAAACGAACTCAATGTATTCATAGAAGCCGCAGTAAGAGAGCTAAACCAAGCCAAAACGAAAGCACGAAGTGCGTAAAAAATTTTGATGACAGTTTGATGATAGTTTGATGATAGTATCCAAAAAAACAGGCAAAAACAGGAGTGTTTTTACTCACTCTCGAAAGTTAAAAAAACCCCGTTAATCGTTGAGATTAACGGGGTTTTTTTTATGCACCTTCAGGGACTCGAACCCTGGACCCACTGATTAAGAGTCAGTTGCTCTACCAACTGAGCTAAAGGTGCGCCAAGCACCAACGAGAGAAATTATAATAGAGAAATTTTTACTTGTCAATGTTTTTTTTTCAAAAATTCTTGTAATAGTACTATTTCTTTGAATTATGGATATAGACGATTTGTAATCCGCAGAATATACACTAATTTCTTAAGTTCATGAAGAGTATATCCCTTGCCTTAGTGGGTACATCTTTGTTTCAAAAGTTTTACCATACTGATGACATACAAAGTGGTAAACCGAGTATCCATCAAGAAATAGCAATTCTTCCTCTTGTATATTTGTTTGGAGACTTCGTTGTTGCGATTACTTTTTTTCTGCTGGAGAAAACAAATTTAAAACGATTTAACAATATTTATAAGAACGAAGCAGTTTAATAATTTTAAGTTTTTTGATAGCATAAGAAAATTCACAAAAAGTCTTTTCTTTTTTGCTTTTTTATGTTACCATTAGGTCAGCGTTTTTTGTATTAGTTGTTTATTTTTTGCTGATTCAATTGTACTATATGTTGAGTGCTTTTTCATGTCAAGATAGGAATTAGTGAACAATTTTTGACACGATTTTTATAAGTGGAACATAAGTGGAGCAATTGAGTTAATCAATATTTATGGAGGGTTTTATTATGAGAAAAGAAAGTATTTATGAAGCAATCCAGAACGATATTATGAACGCTAAAATTAGCGAGACTGACAAGAACAAAATGCTAAAGAATCTTATGAAACTTAAAGAACAGAAGATGAACATTATGATAGTGGGAGCTACTGGATGTGGAAAGAGTTCTACAATCAATGCGATGTTTGACACCGAAGTAGCCAAGGTTGGAGTTGGAGTTGACCCTGAAACAATGGAAATTGAGAAGTATGAATTGGACAACCTGGTATTGTGGGATACACCCGGACTTGGCGATAGTGAGGAAGCTGACAATAGACATGCAAAGAATATTATTAAGAAACTTTCAGAAGTAGATGAAAACGGAAATGCGCTTATTGATTTGGTTTTAGTCATCCTTGATGGCGGTACCAGAGATTTAGGAACTTCATACGAACTCATCAATAATATTATTATTCCGAACCTTGGCAAAAAGAAAAGAGAAAGAATTTTAGTAGCAATTAACCAAGCAGATATGGCGATGAAAGGACGCAATTGGGATTACGAAAAGAATGAGCCTACCCAGCAGCTGGTGGACTTCTTGGAAGATAAGGTTCGTTCGGTAAGATATAGAGTGCATGATGCAACAGGAGTAATAATTGAACCAATTTATTATAGTGCAGGATACAAGGAGGAAGGAGTAGCACAGAGTAGACCATACAACTTATCAAAACTCTTGTATTACATCGTTAAGGCTACGCCTTCAGAGAAGAGAGTGGTGTATGCAAACAATATTAATAAAGATGTGGAGATGTGGAAACATGATGACAAAGTGCTTGATTATGGTGAGGAGATTGGAAGTAGTATTTTTGAAGCTATCGAAGAAGGCGCTTCTAAGGGAGCTGATATAGGTGGTTTTATAGGGAGTATTTTTGGCGACGTGGGTAAGACTATTGGTAGTGGCATTGGAACAGTTGTTGGTGGGGTTATCGGATTTATCGGGGGATTATTTGGTTAGGAGATACATCATGAATAGGTTGTATAGATTTGATGATATATATAGAAATTTAGAGTTGGCAAGATTTAGACCTTTGGATGTATTGGTTATTGGTGGTACGGGGACTGGCAAGTCCTCTACTATCAATGCACTGTTTGAAAAAGAGGTAGCAAAAGTCGGTAGAAATTGTGATCCGGAGACCATGCGTATAGAATCTATGGAATTGAATGAACTTCTCAGATTTTGGGACAGTCCGGGCTTAGGGGACAATATAAAAAGTGATGAGAGATATTCAAGAGATTTAGTAGATTTATTGTATATGTATTATTATGTTGACGGTAACAGATATGGACTGATTGATACTGTATTGGTAATTCTTGATGGTTCGGGAAGAGATATGGGTACTACATATCGGCTTTTGAATGAAGTAGTTGTACCAAACTTTCAGATAGACAGAGTATTAGTCGCTATTAATCAGGCGGATATGGCAATGAAAGGAAGGCATTGGGATGAGTGCTTGAATAGACCGGACAGTTTTTTACAAGAATTTTTAGAAGAGAAAGCTGATTCCGTTCGGAAAAGGCTTGCCGAAGCGACAGGTGTAAAGGTTTCAAGACCGGTTTATTATTCAGCTGAGAGAGGATATAACATTGGAAAACTTTTAGACATGGTGATTGATAATATGCCAAAAGAAAGGAGAAGATTAGCAACGTAAGTTGTTAGCAGTTTACTTTAGATTTTGGTGAAGATTGGCAAGCACGGCTACCGTTGGAGCTGCAACAGCAACTACATTAGAAACTATTGCAAAAAGGGGAACTACAACAGCTTTAAATGTGAGAATAGCAGAAGCAGGTAAGAGCTCGGTTTCATCAGATTAGGAGGCGATATTTATTGTGCTGTTCATAGAAAAGGTAAAGACAGAGATTTTTACACATGTCAGATTTGTGGTTCTACCGACCATGTAGAAGAGCATCATATTGTGAATTATCAGTATGGTGGAGCTGCAAGTATTGATAATATTGTTGCTTTGTGTCAAAAATGTCATAGGCAGGTACATAGAGGGAATATAGATATTCTGAAAATTTGAAAATAATGTCAGCCCATTCTCCTTTTAACAAAAACGTTAAACCTGTCCGATAACCTATAATAAAAATACATAAATAAAACCTACTTTAAACATTTTACTTTACCCGAAGTTATAGATTTCTTTTTATCATCACTACTTCTTCGTTTTTATACTCAATTTCAAATCCATTTTTCAAAAATAAATTATATGATGGGTTATCAGCTGCAATATAATCATATAATGTCGTAATGCCGTTCTTTTTTGCAGCTGCACATAATTTATGTATTCCTTCCGTTCCAAATCCTTGATTTCTATATTGGGCTAGAATAATAACATCACAGATATAAATATCTCGCTGTCTATCGTAATGATATGCGATTTCTCCAACGTATTCGTTTTCTGAATTCATCAAATAGCGATAGTATCTATCGGATTCCGAATTTCTTACCCACAAATCATACCAAATTTCCCACTGTTCTTTAGGAAAGGGTATAGTCCCTCCCCACTTGGCATTATAGGACATAGTTTCTTCATCAGCCATCAATTTTTCTTTGAACCATAAATCTTCTAGTGTTGGTGTAATCAATTTAAGCATCAAATACCCTCCCTAAATTCCTATTATTGACATAAAAAAGCACCTAAGTATAATTAAATCAGAAAAAACACCCAAGACAAAAGTTGTTGATTTAATGATAACTCAAAAAAATAAAAAATATAGGATTTGTTCGCAGATTTCTGCCGGGAAAGAGTTGAGTTGTATATTTGTCTAAATAATGTGAGAAAGGTTCCTATGTGTTCCAATAGGGATATTTGTCATTATAGCCGAGTCATAAAATAATAGAATTGATGCGTTTGCTTTATGACAAAACTCTGCTATAATAGGGGTAGATAAAATTGTAGGAGGTAATGGATATGATGAATTTAATTGAAATCGGGAAAAGAATTAAATCCCTTAGAGAGGAATCCAAACTTACTCAAACTAAGATTGCAGAGTATTTATCATTAGATCAAAGTATGATTGCAAAAATGGAAAAGGGCGAAAGAAAAATAACTTCAGATGTAATTGAAAAACTATCGGCTTTGTTTTGTTGTACAGTAGATTATATTTTGTTTGGAGTAAATCAGGAACAAAAGTGTACGGTTTCATTTAGAGCAAGTAATTTAACATCCGATGACCTTAAATCCTTAGCTATCATCAATAAAATTGTATTGAATCAATTTGAAATGGATAAGATGTTGGAGGGTCGCTAATGATCGATAAAATGGATCTGAGCAACAAAGCCTCTAATCTTAGAAAAAGATTAGGAGAAGATGGCGAATCACCTGTTGATATTTTTAAGTTGGTTCAAAAAATAGAAAATTTCACCCTTGTTTTTTATCCGCTTGGTACTAATATTAGTGGTATGTGTTACAAAGGAGAAACTTCCAATGTTATAGCTATAAATTCAGATATGTCTATTGGAAGACAAAGATTCTCTATGGCACACGAGTTGTATCATTTGTATTTTGATGATTCTACTGTTAATGCAGTTAGTCCTATTATGATTGGGAGTGGTGATGAGAATGAAAAAAAAGCAGACCAATTTGCTTCTTATTTTTTAATTCCTTCTTCATCTCTGTATGATATGGTTGAAGATATAATAAAAGAAAACGAGAATAGAAAAGATCTTACTGTTGAAGACGTAATCAGAATAGAACAACATTATGGTGTAAGTCATAAAGCTATCATATATAGACTATTAAATGAAGGATATCTTAAAAGTGGACAAATCAAAGATATGGAAGTCCGTATTAAAGATACTGCCGCAAAATTAGGATATGATATAACTCTTTATCACCCATCACCGGAAAATAAAAAAAGTATAGTTCTTGGTAGCTATATTACATCATCCGAGAAACTATTGGAAAAAGAAATAATATCACAAGGCAAATATGAAGGTTTGTTATTAGATGCTTTTAGAGATGATATCGTATATGGAATTGGTGGGGAGGAGGAAATGCCTCTTGACTGATTCTATATTTTTTGACACTGACTGCATCTGTGCATTTTTATGGATCAATGAAGAAAGTTTGTTAGAAAAAATGTTTTCGGGTAGAATTGTTATTCCCAAAGAAGTTTATAATGAAATTGATAGACCAACGATTTCTCATTTAAAAACCAGAATAGATCAACTGATAGCTAACGGTTCAGCTATTGTTATGAGTATGGATATTAGCTCAGAAGAATATGCCTTATATAGAGAACTGACAACTGATTCCGGAAGGAATAAAGTGATTGGCAGTGGAGAAGCAGCATCCATATCTCTTGCCAAAAAGCATAATGGAATCTTAGGAAGCAATAATCTTAGAGATGTTAGCTATTATATAAACAAGTATTCATTAAAATATGTTACAACAGGAGACATATTAGTTGAAGCTTTTCAAAAAGAACTTATCACAGAACAAGAGGGTAATGCTATTTGGACAAGTATGATAAAGAAGAAAAGAAAAATAGGGGCAAATTCATTTACAGAATTCCTTCAAAGGAGTAAAACCGATAACTCTAAATAAAGGTAAGTTATCGCTATGAAAAAGATATATTTATCTGTGTTGTAGAAATTAAGGTAAAAAGTTAAAAATATGTATCCAATACTTGGCACAAGGGCGGTTATAATGATAGTAATTGACACGGACGGCGGATTTGATGATCTTGTTGCGCTTTATCTTGCCTTGAACTTGAAATTGGAAGTCGGAGCCGTTACGACCTGTTTCGGAAACACTTCAGCAATCACAGCCGCAGAAAATCTAAGAGATTTTTTGGAGTATTCGGGATATGAAATCCCCGTTTATAGAGGAGCGGAAAATCCGATTGACGGAATTTATGAAGAAGACAAAAATTTTGCGGGAGAGCGGGGACTTTTTGGCGCGACTCTTAGAAAAGGAAAAAATAAAATTGAAGGTTTTGCGGGGGAATACTACGCTTCGATAAGTGAACCCTTTGAGATAATCTCTCTCGCTCCGACGACAAATCTATGCGAAGCGATTAAGAACAAAAATTTGAAGAAAATAAGAGTAAGTTCGGGGTATTTTAATCTGAATGAAGTTAAAGAAAAGAGAATGGCGTGGAATGCAAAACTTGATCCTTCGGCATATAAAAAAGTTTTTTCTTCGGGAGTGCCGATTGAAGTGGTGGGACTGGACGCAACCGGAAATTTTTCAAAAAATATAAGCTTAAAAAACAATAAAAAAATCCGCCCCTTTTTGGAAACGGCTTTGAGCTTTGTCAGGAAAAAAGGTCTAAGGGATTTCACCGCAATTTCGGATGCGGCAATCTTTGCACCCGTAATCAAAAAAATTTCAGGAGAAGTCATATTCTCGGATAATCTCGACTACACCTTTTCACACCTTCAAAAAAAAGAAAGCGGAAAAATCCAAGTGGCAACCGCCATAGATTTTCCCGCATTTCTTTCGAGCTTAGATATCGGCTCCTAGAACCATGAGCCGTTATATTTTTTTTGCGCCTTATTAAGAATCGTCATTCCGATTATGAAGCTTACAGCAAAAATAAACCAACCGATTTGGGTTGTAAAAACGAAGTTAATTACTCCTGTAATCAACACCCCCTCTCCAATTACAATCATTCCTATTCCAAACAAGCGAGTGTAATCTCCCAAGTCCTCTTCCTTTACATTCTTATGATGATAGTCGTGGATTAACGACACTTTCCGCTTCTTCCATATCAAAAACCCCATGAAAGAACAGATAAGTCCCAATACCAACAACACGGTAGAAGACACAACTTCCGGTTTCATATTATCACTCCTCTATATATTTTAACTTAGAGCTTCTAAGGTCTATATCAAGCTTATATTTTTTTTCACGCTCGATTTCTCCAGAAAGTATCGCTTCCGCCAAAGGATCTTCTATCACCTCCCTTATAGTTTTTGAAAGAGGTCTTGCGCCGTAAACCTTATCGAAACCTTTTTCCGTAAGATGTTTTTTTAATTTATCCGTAAGGCTTATAAAAACACCCAATCCCTCCAGACGTTTTTTAAGTTCCACAGCCATAAGCTCCACAATCTCTCTGTTGTTTTTCTCGTCAAGATGGTAGAACACTATGGATTCATCAACACGATTTAAAAATTCCGGACTGAAAGTTTCTTTTAGAGCTTCTTTCACTTTTTCCTTCATCTTATCGTATTCTTTTTTATTTTCACCCTCGCCTGTCTGAAACCCGATTGAATTCTGCTTGCGGATTTCCTTGGTTCCGGCATTGCTCGTCATTATTATCACGGTGTTTTTGAAATTTACCGTGCGCCCTTTGGAGTCTGTAAGTCTTCCGTCGTCCAAAATCTGGAGAAGTGCATTAAACACATCGGAGTGAGCTTTTTCTATCTCATCAAAGAGCAATACGGCATACTGTCTTTTTCTGACACTTTCAGTAAGCTGCCCGCCCTCGTCAAATCCCACATATCCCGGAGGAGAGCCGATAAGTTTTGCCACGGAATGTTTCTCCATATACTCCGACATATCAATCCTTATCATAGCCTGTTCATCTCCGAACAAAGCCTCCGCAAGAGCTTTTGCCAAATAAGTTTTTCCGACTCCCGTAGGTCCTACGAAGATAAAACTTCCTATCGGCTTTCTCGGATCCTTAAGCCCGACACGACTCCTTCTTATCGCTTTGGATAAAGCTTTCACCGCCTGATCCTGACCGACAACTTTTTTGTGAAGAATCTCCTCAAGGTGAAGAAGTCTTTCGCTCTCTTCCTCCGTAAGCCTTGTCACAGGAACTCCCGACCACTCCGAAACCACTTGTGCAATTTCATCATATCCGATAGAAATCCTCTTTTCCTCAAGCTCCTTTGTCCACTCGTCCTCGGCTTTTTCAAGTTCGTCCTCCAACTCCCTGGTTCTGTCTCTCAAAGCGGCGGCTCTTTCAAATTCCTGATTTTCCGCCGCCCTCAACTTCTCCCGCTCAAGCTTATGCTTTTCAGTGCTTAGAACCTTAATCTTTTCCGGAAACATACGGCTCTCAATCCTGCTGCGTGATGCCGCTTCATCAATTAAATCAACCGCCTTATCCGGAAGAAATCTGTCATTTATATACCTCTTTGAAAGCTCCGCCGCCGCACGCACCGCTTCGTCTTCAATCGTAAGATGATGATGTTCCTCATACGCCGCTTTCAATCCCTCAATTATCGAAATGGTATCCTCAACCGACGGTTCTTCAACGTTTACGGGCTGAAACCTTCTCTCAAGTGCCGCATCTCTTTCCACATACTTTCTGTACTCATTGGTCGTTGTTGCACCGATTACCTGAATTTCACCCCTTGAGAGCGCAGGCTTTAGGATATTTGAGGCATCAACCGAGCCTTCGCTCGAGCCCGCCCCGATAATCATATGAAGCTCATCAATAAACAAAATCACTCCGCTCTCGTGCTTGAGCTCTTCTATTATCTGCTTCATCCTCTCCTCAAAATCTCCCCGATACTTGGCTCCGGCGACAAGACTCGGCAAATCCAAAGCTATAATTCTCATTCCCCGCATAGAAGAAGGCACATTGCCGCTTAAAATTTTTTCAGCCAACCCTTCCGCTATTGCGGTCTTTCCGACTCCCGGCTCGCCTATAAGCACGGGATTGTTTTTCTTTCTGCGTCCCAAAATCTGAAACAACCTCTTTATTTCCTTATCTCTCCCAATCACAGGATCTATCTTTCCCTTTTCGCAAAGCTCCGTAAGATCCGAGCCGTATCGTGAAAGATAGGGCTTTGACTGTGCGTCGAAAACGGGGTGTGAGCGTAAACTTTCCTCCTCTCTGCGAATAAGTTCTCCCGCAAAACTCCTAAGATTTATTCCCATCTTCTCCAAAGCGAGAAGTGCCAACCCGCTCCCCTCGTTAAGCATCGCAAGCATTAAATTCTTCGGAGTGACAACCTTTGAATTATTTCGTCTTGCATCATTCACAGCCATCTCAAAAATTTTCTTCGTCTTTTGCGAATACGAAAAAACATGAACATCGGTATCCCCGATTCCTGTGGACTGTGAAACAACCTCTCTTGCCCAACCGAGGGTTACTCCGTGTTCTGTCAAAATCTTTGCTTCTATATTTTTTCCTTCTCTAAGGAAGCCCAAAAGCAAATGCTCCGTCCCGATATACCCGTGACGCATAGCTTTTGCTTCCTCCCTTGAGAGAAATATTATGCGATTACAAACCTCAGAAAAATTTCCGAACAAAAGCACCCTCCTTATATCTCATCGGTAATGGACTGAATTTTGTCCCTCAAAAAAGACGCAGTTTCGTAATCCTCAACTGCTACCGAAAGTTCCAAATCTCCCCTAAGCCTCATCACTTCTTCAAGTTTATTAACCAACTCTCTCTTTTGTCTGTTCCCCTCGGGAACCAAAGTCGTCTTCATACAATCTTCAAGAATTTTTATAATAACAGGTCGAAAATGTTTATAACAACGGCTGCACCCCGCACGCCCCGTTTCCAAATACTCCTCTATCGTAGTCTCACATATGGGACAAACCTTGCCGTCTCCCTCGTGATGTTCCGCTTTAGGGGGTGGTGTCTGTTCCGTTTCGGGATTTGAATGACCAAGCAGCACGTTCTTTACAAAACTCTGAAAAAAATCGTCCAGAGAAAAAGGAAGTTCGGGTCCATCGCTTCCCATTCCTATTGGTATTTCTATTCCAACTTTCATTGCTCCCCTTTCCTTTGCACACGACTCACATACATGCATACTCTTGGGTTCTCCGTCAACTAAATGAGTAATATGAATATTAGCTTCATTCTGATTGCAAATTTCACACAGCATACTATATCCTCCATCTTCATAAGATCAGCCCGATTAAAAAACGGGCTGTCAAGTCAAACTGCCCTATATTTTATACCAACAGAACTTAAAGTCAAACAATTTGAAACTCAACTTTCCCACCTGTAAAATCGGTATCAAAGACTTCTTATGCTCCTAATATATTTCATTGAGCGTAATAAAAAACAGCCCTCTCGGGCTGTCCTGAAATTATTGAAGTTTGAAATTTTCCGCAATTTTTTTTGCATAAGGGTTATCTTTTTTGAAATCTCTTTCAAAGGACATAAGTCTCATTGAGCAGAAAAAATTTTTCTCCGCCCAATAATAATAAGAAATAAGAACCCTGTCGGGATCCAACTCCGCTACCGCTTTGGTGGTGTAAATGGTCTTTTTATCGGTTTTGATTTCCTCCTGTACCACATTGGATACAAAAAATTTTCTGTACCCCATATCATCCATATCTTTTTTAATCATATTCTCAATGACTATGTTGTCGTTAATCTCTTTATTTTTTTCAAGCGCAATATTTTCCGCTTCTTCTTTGCTTTCGGAAATCCTTGCCGAAAGGTCGATCATAGAAGCGCCGGACGGCTTGTGAATAATCGTAAAGGTATAATGCTTTCCGGGAATGGCGGTATCGTCATAAACCTTCCATTTTTCAGGATAGGGAAAGGAAACCCCTTCGGCTTCATATGTCGCAAAATTCCCTTTGGCTTCCGCACCCTCGTCGGGATATGTATAAGGTTTCTTATCTATCCCGCAGGATACCAAAAAAATTGCAGCAATCAATAAAATCAATCGTTTCATAACTTCACCCCTGCCTTATAGGTCGCAAGCACTCTCCCCCTTAATTTCATTCCGTCAAACGGGGAGTTTCTGCTCCTTGATAAAAAGTTTTCTTTCCTGACCGTCCATTCTTCATCTTCGTCCACCAACACGAAATCCGCATCATACCCTATTTCAAATCTTCCCTTTTTTATTCCCAATATATCTGCGGGATTTTTGCTCAAAAGTTTTGAAAGGGTCGAAAGCCTGAGATTGTTCTCGCAAAAAACCTTGTTGCAAACTCCGAACGCGGTTTCAAGCCCGACCATTCCCGGCGCTCCGTTCGCCTTATCCTTTTCGGTGTGCGGGGCGTGGTCGGTCGCTATTGCATCAACCGTTCCGTCCTTTATGCCCTCTATTATCGCTTTGATATCCTCTTTGGTTCTTATCGGGGGATTTACTCTGTAATCCGAATCGAAAAGGGAAATATGATGAGGGGTAACCTCACAGGTAACCCTCACTCCTCTTTTCTTGGCAAGACGAATAGCTTCTATCGCCTCTTTAGTAGATACGTGGGAGAAATGTATTCTGAAATCTCCGCTCTCGGCAAGCGAAATATCTCTGAAAGTTTCCAAATTTTCCCCAAGCCTGTAATCCTCACCGCTTATATCCATATCTTCCGCATGGATCATAAGGAGCATATCATATTTTTTCAATAATTCCAATGCTTTTAATAAGATTAAAGAATTTCTTATGCCCTTTCCGTCCTCGGAAATTATCTTCACTTTTCCGTTTAGCCTATCCAAGTGCGAAAGAGTTTTTCCGTCAAAATTTTCAGTGAGCGATACAACCTGATTTCCGTCTATAAGATTAAACTTCCCGTTATTCTCCTCAAATTGCTCAAGAGAAGAGCAGACGGGCTTTGTGTTCGCCATAACATTTACAAATGTATATCCGCCTTTGGCAGCAGCCCTCTGCCCCGTTTCAATAGTTTCCTTTTCCTCAAACCCCGGTTCTCTGAAATGAGCATGCAACTCCACAAAAGAGGGCATAAGGGTCTTTCCTTTGCAATCTATCACTTCTTCAAACTCTCCCACTGAAGAGCCGAGAGCGCAAATTTTTCCGTCCTCAACCGAAATCTCTCCGAAAAAATTATGACAGTAATCTACAATATGAGCATTTATAAACTTCAAGGACATCTCCTTCTCCTATACCTGTTCCTGATTATAAACATGGTCGCAATATTTGCACTTGTAGACATTCTTTTCGGGGTCAACCAGCACGAACCTGTGAGGAATTTCTCTCTCCACGCTCGTAATGCAGCGGGGATTTTTACAGTGGATAACTCCTTCCACTTCTTTCGGAAGTGAGAGCTCTATCTTTTTTACTATCTTTTCGTTGTCTATCACATTCACGGTGATATTAGGGTCAAGGTATCCCAAAATGGTGAAATCCAAATCTATTTCGTTTTCAATCTTAATCATATCTTTTCTTTCAAGCTTTTTGCTTACGGCATTCATTATTAACGCCACCGTATAATCCGCCTCATTGAGTTTCAAAAGCTCATAAATCTTCATTCCGAAGCCGGGTTTTATATGATCCAATACAATTCCCTTTTTTATACTGTTTATGCTCAACATTACGCCACCCCCAAAAGTTTTGCAATCAGTGCCATTCTGACATACATTCCGAATTTTGCCTGACGGAAATACCAAGCCCTCGGGTCATTGTCGACTTCCATTTTGATTTCGGTTACTCTGGGCAAGGGGTGAAGCACCATCATATCTTCTTTGGCAAGCGACATCTTTTCCTTATCCAATATATAGCTGTCCTTAAGCCTCACATAATCCGCCTCGTTGAAAAATCTTTCTTTCTGCACTCTGGTCATATAAAGGATGTCCAATTCTCCCATCACATCTTCAAGTCTTTCCACTTCTTTGTAAGGGATTGATTTTGTATCGAGCACCTGCTCTCTTATATAGTCTGGCACTCTAAGCTCGGAGGGAGAGATAAGCACAAACCTTGTGCCTTTATAACGGCTCATGGCTTTTATTAGCGAGTGAACCGTTCTTCCGAACATCAAATCTCCGCAAAGCCCTATGGTGAGATTTTCAAAAGTACGCTTTCCCTGACGAATGGTCAAAAGATCCGTAAGAGTTTGAGTGGGGTGCTGATGACCTCCGTCTCCCGCATTTATGAGGGGAACTTCGCAATTGGGCGCAACATAATTCGGAGCGCCTTCCTTGGGATGGCGCATACAGATAATATCGGTGTAGCAGGAAACGGTGCGGACGGTATCCGACACGGACTCTCCCTTTGCCACCGAGCTCGAACCGGGCTCAGAAAAACCGACCACCTTCCCCCCAAGTCTCAACATAGCAGACTCAAAACTCAAACGGGTTCTGGTGCTCGGTTCAAAAAATAAAGCTCCAAGTAATTTGTTTTCTGCAAGGTGCGAATAATTTTCGGGATCCTCCACAATCTTATCCGCAAGCTCAAACAGCTCCTCCAATTCCTCGACAGTGAAATCTTCGGGGTCAATCAAATTTCTTCCCTTTAGCATTTCGTTCCTCCTTATTTTCAAAAAAAATGCTCTCCCGAAAAGGAAAGCACACTTCACTCCTTCTCGGTGTGTAAGCTAAACCTTGAAGAGAATACCACTTTTTTTTAATGTTGTCCACTTTTTTCGATGAAACTTCACGGAAATCAATTTTCAAAGAAACAAAAGATATAGTATAATATTTTAATTTTACACACCATATGAGATATGATACAATAGGAGTGAAGGAGGTTTATTTATGTCAAACACGGTGAATATAAATTTTTGCTTGGACGAAGCGGATAAAAAGAATATGGAGCGGGTTTGCTCCGAATTGGGACTTTCTATGAGTGCAGCCTTTGCAATTTTCGCAAAGAAAGTCGGCAGAGAGAAACGCATTCCCTTTGATGTATCTATTGATCCGTTTTATTCTGAAAGTAATATCTGTTATCTTGAAAAGATTGTAAAGGACATTAAAGACGGCAAGGCACATTTTGCAGAGCATGAATTGATAGAGGCGCAGTAATGCGACTATTATGGGAAGATAGGGCTTGGAGTGACTATTTGTATTGGCAAGTGCAGGATAGAAAAACGCTGAAAAAAATAAATGGACTTATCAAAGATATTCAAAGAAATATTTTTGAGGGTATAGGAAAGCCTGAACCGTTAAAAAACAATCTTATGGGACTATGGAGCAGACGGATTAATGATACTAACAGGATTGTCTATTATGAACAAGACGGCGTTATTTATATAGTTTCCTGCAAGGGTCATTATGACGATTAAAAAGCCTGTACGGTCATTCGTACAGGCTTTTTTTAGTTTGCACGGAATGGGTGATAACTTGACGGCGAAAGTCCGTTACAGGCTTGGTAGTAGGAACTGTTATAGTCGATTAACTTAGAATTGCGAATCAAGTTTGTGTGCGATTCCCGCATTTTCTTTTTTTATTTATTCGGCTCATAAGATTAAAACACTATACAAGGAAAAGTCAAAATCCAAACTTGCATTTTCTAAGATTATGCCGGATTGCTTACTTGACTCTTCCCGTCTTCTTGAGGTCGTTTGTAAAAATTGATTTCCGTGGACGGCTTCAAAAACAATTGTCCGTAAATTATTTTTCCGCTATAATACGGAGAATTTTAGTAAGTTTGGAGAATTTTATTGGAGATAGATTAAATCTGACGGCGGGAGAAATTGCTCCCACTTTGATTAAATTGGCACGACTGATAATGGCTACTTCTTTTGTTCAAATGCTCTATAACCTTTTTGAAATTCCTAGTTAATCGATTATGATCAGCCATAGCATAGTTCTCTATTTATCACCATTCAAAGCCCTCAATAAAAAAACAGCACTAGGCTGTTTTTCTTAAAATGACGCTTTCAACTCCATTATCTTTTCTTTTGGAAGTCCTGTACCTCTTGCCACATCTTCAACCGACAACCCCATCTTTAGGAAGTTCAACGCAGATTGAAAAAGTCCCTCTTTCTTCCCCTCTTCCATACCCTCAGCTCTGCCTCTTTCCATACCTCTTTCCATACCCTCAGCCCTTCCTTTTTCCATACCCTCTTCTCTTCCTTTTTCCATACCCTCAGCCCTTCCTTTTTTTACACCTTTTTCCATTCCTCGCTCCTCAAGCCTTTGAGCCAAAGCTTTCATTTCTTCCG
>CAUVKI010000002.1:0-100651 GCA_963552605.1 uncultured Tissierellia bacterium | reverse complement strand
AAGAGTTTTTTGAAGGCGTAGTCATTCGTTGCGCTGAATTTAAGTTTGCTCATTTCTCTTTTTATCTCTCCTTTCTCTCTTGCTAATAGTAATTGTTTTTAACCATCTGTCTTATCTTGTTGTCGATTTCTTTTTCACGCTCCGAATCTCGTTTGTCAAAGAGCTTTTTTCCCTTGCAAAGAGCAAGCTCCGCTTTAACTCTGCCGCTTTTTTCGTAAAGCGAAAGTATTGTAAGAGTAAAACCTTTTTTTTCCACCTCTTGGGAAAGTTTCGCTATCTCCCGTTTATGAAGAAGGAGTTTTCGCTTTCTTAACGGATCTGCATTGAATATGTTCCCCTCTTTGTAGGGAGAAACATTCATACCGACTATCCAAATTTCTCCGTTTTTTATTTCGCAGTAACATTCCTTAAGGCTTGCAGCTCCCCTACGTATGGATTTAACTTCCGTGCCTCTCAAAACAATACCCGTTTCATAAGTATCTATTATGAAATAATCGTGAAAGGCTTTTCTGTTTTTTGCAAAGCTCTTAGCGTCGTTTTTTTCTTTTGCCATTTGCCGCTCCCTCCTCAATAAAACCGAAATTCAGCTCCCGTCTTTCTATATTTACCGATTTAAGCCTTACCCTCACTTTATCTCCCGGACGATAAGTCCTTTTTGAAATAAATCCCGTTGCGGTCATAATATCTTCGTCCACATCAAAATATTCATGCTCCGAATCATATCTTATGAGTCCCTCTGCAGTATTTTCCAAAGAAACAAATATTCCGAAAGATGTTACGGAAGAAATGGTGCCTTCAAAAATCTCTCCCTCGAATTTGGACATATACTGCGCAATCTTCAATGCTTTTATTTCCATCTCCGCCTCATTTGCCCGTCTTTCGGTATAGGAAATCCATTCGCAAACTTTGGGTATATCCCTAGATGTCCCCTCTTTTAAAATTCTGTGTATCAATAAGTCGCTATATCTTCTTATGGGCGAAGTAAAATGAACATAATTATCCAAAGCCAATCCGAAATGCCCCAAATTTTCTTGGAAATATTTCGCCTTTGCCATTGAACGCAGAGTGAGCATCGAAACTACCCCTTCCCATTTTGTACCGCTTGATTTTTCTATAAGTTTCTGCACTTCTTTCGGCTTTACCTTATCCTTAATTCTCAGTCCTCCAAGTCCAATCCTTGAAAGAAATAAAGATAATTTAAAAATTCTTTCACTGTCGGGTTCTTCGTGAACTCTGAATACAAACGGAAGTTTTTTTTCTATTGCTATTTTTGCAACGGACTCATTTGCCGCAAGCATAAATTCTTCTATCATCTTGTTTGCAATTCTTCTTTCCGCCCTCTTTAAATCAATGGGAAAATCATTTCCATCCAACTTGATTTCAGATTCGGGAATATCAAAATCCACCGCACCCCGTTTTAATCTTTGGATATTAAGTTTTTCATATAACTCTTTCATCATAAAAAGCTCGCAAGAAAGAGAGTTAATGTAGGAAATCTCCGACTTTCCTCTTTCCAACAAATCCGACACTTCATCATATATAAGCCGTTTACGGCTCTTTATATACGAGTTTGAAAGCTCGCTTTTTACAAACTCCCCGTCTTTATCAAATTCCATTATGACCGAAAAAGTAAGTCTTATCACATTTTCATTAAGTGAGCATAATTCATTTGAAAGCTCGGTCGGAAGCATTGGACAGACCTTGGATAGAAGATACACCGAATTGCCCCTGTTTAAAGCCTCTTTGTCAAGTGCGGAATTTTCTTTGACATAATGTGACACATCGGCAATATGCACTCCAAGAGAATAGTTGCCGTTTGGGAGTTTTTCTATCGACACTGCGTCATCAAAATCTTTTGCGTCCGCTCCGTCAATCGTAAACGCATTAAGTGAAGTAAAATCCTTTCTGCCTACTAAATCGGCAGGAGAAACTTCCAAAGGCAACACCTCCGTCTCCGAAATTACATCTTCCGGAAACTTATCGGGAATTTCCAATCTGCTTATCACGGAAAGCATATCGGTAGCTCCCTTTGTTGAAGAACCGATAATCTCCTTAACAACCGCTCTGGGCATCTTCTTGCCGTCGGGATACTTGGTTATGGACACGGCAACTTTGTCTCCCGCCTTTGCGCCTAATAAACTTCCTCTGGGAATATAAAAAACATATGGAATATTCGGATTATCCGGAGAGAAAACTCCGTGCTGTTTTTCTTTGAAAAAAATTCCCACCAAAGTTTTGTGTTTTCTTGTGAGAATTTTTGTGATTACTCCCTCGCTTCTTCCCCTTTCGGTTACGGACGCTTCAACCATATCTCCGTCCATAGCTCCGTGTATTTCATCATTGGGAATATAATAGTCCCCTTTCTCCGAGCGCAAGAACCCGAAACCCTTTCGATTTTGAGAAAACTCCCCTTTCTTTATCTTTTTGATATCCTTTGAAACGACATACTTCCCGTTCCTAAGAAAAATAACTCCCTCTCTACTAAGCTGCGTAAGAGTGCGTTTAATAATTTTTTTATCCCTATAACTTAATCTTAATTTCATACGAAGATCATCAGCATTCATAGCTTCACTGCGCAATAATTTTATAATAATTTCCCTTAGTTTCATAAATTCCTCTCCGACTTCTTAATATCCTTTTTTGAAAAAAGTTCCCATAATTTTTGAATGAACCTGAATACAAGTTTATATGATAAAATTAAAAACGCAAAGAATTTTTGAAATAAATTTTTTTGACAGATTTGAAAATCAAAAATAAAACGGAGGAATAATATGAGTCAAGACGGAATAACGGTAATGGTATGCGCAAATGAATGCAAGAAATTGGAGGGTTTGAAAATAGAAAAAATCTATCAGCCCTCCCCGATGGAATTGGTACTCGGATTTAGAGGGGATAAAAAACTTTTTATCTCCGCAAAGCCCGACAAGGCAAGAGTGATACTCACCGAAAAAAAAATTGAAAATCCTCCAAGCCCTCCTATGTTCTGTATGCTTCTTAGAAAACATCTCATTGGAGGAAAACTTCTAAAGATTAGCCAAGTCGGAACGGACAGGATAATAAGCATAGACATTGAGTGTCGGGATACTTTGGGAAATGTTGCCAAAAAATTCTTAATAGTGGAGATGATGGGAAAAACGAGCAACATAATTTTTATTGATGAAGACGGAATTATTATTGATGCGATTAAGCGTGTTTATTTTCCGATTATAACTTCCGAAGAAAATAAAACTCAAAGGGAAATCCTCCCGAAAATGCCCTATCTTCGCATAACGGAAAATGAAAAACTCCCTTTTGCTGAAGTGGGGCTTGAAAAATTCTTGGAAAAAATCAACTCCCCGAATTTTGAAAACTTGAAAAATTTTTTGATATCAGGATTTGAAGGTATCGGTCCTATGACGGCAAAGGAACTTTTGCACCGAGCAAAACTTGATGAGAGAAGTCCGATAAAATCTCTCACAAAAGAAGAGAAAGAAAGACTTTATAAAGCGCTCGACAATCTTAGAACCTCACTAATAAACAATCAACTTAAGCCGACAGTATATATGACGGAAGACACTCCTCCAAAAATAGTAGCGTGCTATCCTCTGGAACTTTCAATGTATGAGGGAGTTTCAAAAAAAACTTTTTCCACGGTATCGGAAATGCTTGAGGAAGTTTACACGGAGCACGAACTTTCCGAAAATATAAAAAACCGCACTGCAAACTTGAAAAAACTCACAAAAAATATAATAAAAAAACTCGAAAAAAAACTCCAAAAACAAAAATCGGAATTACTCGAAGCGAAAGATCGGGAAAACTTAAAAATATACGCGGATCTTCTTCAGGCAAATTTGAACAGACCCTATCGAAACGAACCTTTTATAGTCGTTAAAAACTACTATGATCCGGAACTTGGAGAAATTGAAATTCCGCTTGACCCCAAGCTCTCCCTTGTGAAAAACGCTCAACGCTATTATAAACTCTATCAAAAACAAAAAAATAGGGAACTCCTTCTTTCAAAGGAAATTCCAAAGGTTGAAAGAGAACTTTCCTATGCAGAGCAGATTGAGCTTTCGCTCGAACAGATAACCACCCTTGCGGAGGTTGTGGAAATAAAAGAAGAAATGGAAACACAGGGATATATAAAATCCGAGGGGAAAAAAAATAAAACCTCTTCTAAAAGTTTTCCCGCCGTTTTCAAAAGCTCCGACGGCTTCATAATTATGGCAGGAAAGAACAATGTCCAAAATGACAATCTCACTTTTAGAGAAGCAAAGCCGCAAGATTTGTGGTTTCATATCAAAGATTATGCAGGAAGTCATGTTATAATAAAGACGGAAGGAAAGGAAGTTCCGCCAAAAACACTCGAAGAAGCGGCATATATTGCAAAAGTTTACTCCAAAGCAAAATCTTTACCTCACGCCTCCGTGGATTACACCGCAGGAAAAAATGTGAAGCGTATGAAAGGTGCAAAATTGGGAATGGTGAACTACTATGAGTTTAAGACCATATACACATCTGATGACAGAGAAATTTCTCAAAGAATAGAAAAAATAAAAGGCGATCGTAAATAAAATGGGTGTATTTTTAGTAGGATTTAAATTACGCTAAAATATTATCAGTATTGAATTGTAAACCATATATATATATATATATATATGACAAGACATAAATATATTGTAATAATAAAATAAATATGTTGCAATAATAAAATTTAAAGGTTATAATGGGCACAGGTTATTCGTGCAAAGTGAAAGGGGGTCTGTAATGTGTAAAAGAAGAATGTGTGGTCTGTTTTTCCTACTTGTGTTTGTTGCGGTGATGTTTTCGTGCTGCAAAAGAGATACTTCTATTGTCGATGCGGAAGATTATGAGTCTCTCAACACGATAAAGATAGGAGTATTTGAGCCTCTTTCAAGCGAGGTTTTGGGAGGCAGGCAGGAGTTGCTCGGGATAGAATACGCAAACAGCATCAAACCGATCGTGCGTATAGACGGGCAGTTCTACAGGGTGGTGCTTGAAGTTGTGGACAGTGGGTTGAGTAGTGACACGGTTTATTCCGGTGCGGAAAAGTTGTCGAAAAAGGGAGTTTCGTTAATTCTCGGTGCTCATGGATATACGGAGTCGGCTTTGGGCGCAGAAGTTTTCAGAAACAAAAAAATTCCCGCAATTGCCATTTCGGCAACCAATTCTTCGCTGATTGCCAACAATCCCTACTATTATGGAGTCTGTTATAATAACGACTTTCAGGGTAGGATTTTGGCAAACTATGCGTGGCAGAGCGGATTTAGACGGGTATATTGCCTGTTTGAAGTGGAGGACGAATATTCTGAAGGTGTTGTGAATTACTTTTCTAAAGCTTTTAAGGAAAAAGGAGGTGAAGTCGTAGAGGAACAGTTCAACGGAGACTGTTTCGACTGTGATAAGTATATAAGCGTTGCAAAGGAAAATGAATGCGATTCGTTCCTTTTGCCGATAAAACAGAAATATGCAGCGACTTTTATTAAAAATGCGGACGAAAAGGGGTTGGAAATTCCCATTTTTAGTGGAGACTCTTGGGATTCAGGTCAAATTCTGATTTCAGCAATGGAAAAAAATTTAAAAATTTTTATATCCACTTATTACGAAGAGGGCAAGGAACCGGAATTTGAACGGGCATTCTCGGAGTGGATGAGCAAGGATAGAGAGCGAATTGAAATGAACGGAGAAACAAATATAATAGCTGCGTCAAGCATAATGGGGTATGACGCATATATGGTTGCGCTTGAAGCCATTAGGTTGGCTGATTCGAACGACTCCGAAAAAATCCAAACGGTTATGCACACGGTGTCTTATAAAAAAGGAATATTGGGACCGATAGAATTTAACGAAGTCGGCAATGCTGTAAGAACTGAAGCGGTAATAAAAAAGTGTAACACGAAAAAAGGCGTATGGGAATATGTAGGAAAACAAACTGCGCACTAAATTACTATTCACCTCCGATAAATTAACGGAGGTGAATTTTTTTGCGAATTTTTTTCAAAAAAAAATGAGCGAAAATTATCGCCCATCTTCCTAACGCACAATAAAATTATAAATTCTTCCCGGAACAAATATCTCTTTTACTACCTGCTTGCCATCTAAGTGTTTTTGAATTTGCTCATTCCCTTTCAAAAACTCCGACAAGGCTTCCTTATCCAAAGAACGGGGAACTAAAACTGTTGACTTGAGCTTTCCGTTTACTTGAACCGGAAGCTCTATATTATCTTCCTCAATTTTTTCAGGGTCATACTTAGGCCACTGCGTCTCAAAGATGTGTCCGGAAAATCCCGCCCTCTCCCAAAGTTCTTCGGTGATATGGGGAGCGGTCGGATTTAAAAGTATTAGATAAATCCTATATTCGGATCTTCCAACCCTTCCTCTCTCGTAAAAGGCATTCAAAAGGGTCATAAGCTTTGCAATCGCCGTATTATATTTCAAAGTTTCGTAATCCTCTGAAACTTTTTTGATTGTCTGATTTAAGAGAATTTCAAGCGAGCTTTCTTCTTCGTCCGTTACCATCTCGGAAAGTTTCCACAATCTGTCCAAAAATCTTCTCGCTCCTCTTACTCCCTCTTCAGACCACGGAGCTGACTTTTCAAAATCTCCAATAAACATCTCATAGACTCTCAAGGTGTCAGCACCGTAATCTCTGATAATATCATCGGGGTTTACCACATTGCCCCTTGATTTGCTCATTTTTTCGCCGTTCTTTCCCAAAATCATTCCATGACTTGTGCGCTTCAAATATGGCTCAGCATTTTTCACCTTCCCCAAGTCATACAAGAACTTATGCCAAAATCTTGAATACAAAAGGTGAAGAGTGGTATGCTCCATTCCTCCGTCATACCAATCCACAATCCCCCAATATTTCAAAGCTTCGGAGGACGCAAACTCATTTTGGTTTTTCGGATCCATATACCTCAAATAATACCACGAAGAACCCGCCCATTGAGGCATTGTATCCGTTTCTCTCTTTGCAGGTTTTCCGCACTTAGGGCATTTCACATTAACCCACTCCGAAATGCTCGCCAAGGGGGAATCCCCGTTATCCGTCGGCTCATAATTTTCCACCTCGGGAAGAAGCAAAGGAAGTTTATCCTCATCGAGCGGAACAAAACCGCAATCTTCACAACAGATAAGGGGAATGGGCTCTCCCCAATACCTTTGGCGGGAAAACACCCAATCTCTCAACTTATAATTTTTTTTCTTATGACCTATCCCCTTTTCTTCCAAAAATTCCGTAATTTTTTTCTTGGCTTCTTCAACGGAAAGTCCGTTCAAAAAATCTGAGTTCACCAATTCACCCGTCTCGGTATCCGTATAAGCCTCCTTTGAAACATCTCCTCCGCTGATAACCTCTAAGATAGGAAGATTGAATTTTTTTGCAAACTCATAATCTCTCGTGTCGTGTGCGGGTACAGCCATAATAGCCCCGGTTCCGTAGCTCATAAGCACATAATCCGAAACCCAAATCGGAATTTCTTTTCCGCTTGCAGGGTTTAGAGCTTTCAATCCCTTAATTTCAAATCCCGTCTTTTCTTTAGAGAGTTCCGTGCGATCCAAATCGGATTTTTTTGAAACCTCTTTTCGATAATTTATGAGTTCTTCATAATTCAAAATCCTTTCACTATACTCATCAATCAAAGGATGTTCCGCAGCTATTACCATATAGGTCGCTCCGAATATGGTATCGGGTCTGGTAGTATATACCGTAAGAACCTTGTCGGTATCCTTAACCTTAAAATCGACTTCCGCTCCGTAAGATCTCCCAATCCAGTTAACTTGAGAACTCTTGACTCTCTCCGGAAAGTTTACGATTTTCAAATCATCAATAAGTCTGTCGGCATATTCGGTAATCTTTAACATCCATTGAGTGCGCACTCTTCTGGAAACCGTTGAAGAACACCTTTCACAATGCCCGTCCACCACTTCCTCATTTGCCAAACCGATTTTACAGGAGGGGCACCAATTTATGGGCATTTCCTTTTTATAAGCCAGTCCCCTTTCAAACAGCTTTAAAAAAATCCACTGCGTCCACTTAAAGTATTCAGGATCCGTGGTATTAACCTCTCTGTCCCAATCAAAGCTATACCCTATGCTTTTTAATTGAGCTTTGAAATGCTTCACATTATTTGCGGTAACAAGCTTCGGGTGAATGTGATTTTTGACGGCAAAATTTTCCGTGGGAAGTCCGAATGCGTCCCAACCCATCGGAAACAGGACATTATATCCTTCAAGTCTCCTCTTTCTCGCAACTATATCAAGTGCCGTATAGGGACGGGGATGACCCACGTGAAGTCCTTCCCCCGAAGGATAGGGAAACTCAACAAGGCAATAATATTTAGGTTTGCAGGACTCATTTGAAGCGCAAAAAGCTTTGCTTTCGTCCCAAATTTTCTGCCACTTTTTTTCAATCTTCTGAGGATTATATTTTTCCATAACGCACCTCGCTCTAAAACTCCGCACTGTTTACAGTTCTCGGGAAAGGAATTACATCTCTTATATTTGAAATACCCGTTATATACATAATAGCTCTCTCAAAACCCAATCCGTAGCCTGAATGAATTGTGCCTCCATATTTCCTAAGCTCCAGATACCAATCATAATCCTTTTCGGAAAATCCCATTTCCTGAATTCTTTTCTCAAGATAATCAAGCCTTTCCTCACGCTGAGAACCTCCGATTATCTCTCCCACTCCCGGAACCAACAAATCCATTGCTCTGACCGTCTTGCCGTCGTCATTAAGCCTCATATAGAAAGCCTTAAATTCCTTTGGATAATCTATTGCAAACACCGGACCCTTGAAGTATTTTTCCGCCAAATATCTCTCGTGTTCCGTCTGCAAATCCTTTCCCCATTCGACCGGATACTGGAATTTTTCCTTGCTGTTTTTTAAGATTTCAATAGCCTCGGTATAGGTTACGGTTTGATAGTCTTTTGAAATCACCGCTTTAAGTTTCTCAATCAACCCATTTTCAATGAAGTTATCGAAAAATTCCATCTCATCGGGGCATTCATTTAGTACGTACTCTATCACGAACCTTAGCATATCCCACGCAAGACGCATATTATCCTCAAGATCCGCAAAGGCAATCTCCGGCTCTATCATCCAAAATTCTGCCGCATGTCTTGCGGTATTTGAGTCCTCCGCACGAAAAGTGGGACCGAAAGTATAAATATTTCTGAAAGCGTGGCAAAAAGCTTCTCCCTGCAATTGTCCCGTAACGGTCAGGTTGGTTTCCTTGCCGAAAAAATCTTTTGAAAAGTCAACCTTTCCGTCCTCCGTCCTCGGAATATTATCAAAATCAAACTTGGAGACCCTAAACATATCCCCCGCTCCCTCTCCGTCAAAGCCGGTGATTATCGGGGAATGGCAGTAAACAAAACCCCTTTCCTGAAAAAACTTATGAAAGGCATAAGCCAAAACCGACCTGACCCTAAAAACGGCATTAAAGGTATTGGCTCTCGGTCTGAGATGAGCTATGGTTCTTAAATATTCAAAAGTATGCTTTTTATTTTGAATGGGATAATCCTTATCACTCTCTCCCTCAACCTCCAAACTCTCAACCATTAAATCAAGACTTTCTCCGTTAGGGTTTTTCACAAGCACTCCGCCAACCACAATCGAAGTGCTTAAAGGCAGCTTTTCTATGGTCGAAACATCAAGCTTGTCTTCCACCACAAGCTGCAAATTCTTAAAGCAGGTACCGTCATTTAATTCAATAAAACAAACGGTCTTTGAGGAACGAAGCTTTCTTATCCAGCCCGTAACCGTAACTTTTTCTCCCTCATTCGACTTCAAATCCTTAAAAATATCCTTCACCAACTTTATAACACCCTTGTCTTTGCTATACATTATAACAACCTCCCATCATTTTAAGCTCTTCTATTTTTTGAAGAAGTTTTTCCTCCCGTCTTTCTGTATAAACATTCCATTCTCTGAAATCGGCAATCCTTGTAATTTTATCGCCGTGGAAAAATTTTGAAATCGCCCCCATTCCGATTGACAAAATCGGAGAGAGCTCATCCATCATAAGTATGTTATAAAGCCCCTCGTGTCCCTTTTTGGAGTAGCCTATATTCTCAAGAGAGCCTATCATATTTTTCTGACGATAGAGATAATATGGAGAAAATCCGTTCTCCTCAAGAAAAATCCTTGCATCATAGACCATATTTTTTACGGAGTCGGAATTTCTCACCGTATGTTCTTCCATATACCTCGCCCCTCTTTTCATCGAAAGAGTATGCACGGTTATATTCTCAGGGGATAATTCTTTGACTCTTGAAAGAGTTTTTTTCATCTCAAACTCTCCCTCTCCCTCAAGCCCCAAAATAATATCAGCATTTATGGTTTTAAATTTATATCTTCTCACCGTTTCAAAAGCCCTTTCAATATCCTTTGAAGTGTGTTTTCTTGAGATGGCTTTCAGGGTTTCGTCACACATAGTCTGGGGATTTATACTTATTCTGTCCACACCGTTTTCCGCAAGAATACTCAATTTTTCATCGGTTATGGTATCAGGTCTTCCCGCCTCGACCGTAAATTCTCTTAGAGCGGAAAGATTAAAGTTTTCCCTCAAAGACTTCATAAAACTCTCAAGAAGCTTGCAGGAAAGCACCGTCGGAGTTCCCCCTCCCACATAAACGGTATCCAAATCAGAAGGGATAAACTTTGAAAGCTCACTGATTTCTTCCCTCAACATTTCCACATACTTGAACAAAAACAAGTCATTCTCTTTCGCCGCTTTGGTCGGAAAGGAACAATAAGCGCACCTTGTAGGGCAAAAGGGAATATTCACATATAAAGACAACCCGTTTAACTTATCCGAAAGCAAACGCTCCTGAAGATCACACACACTGTTCAAAAGAGAAATATTTTCACCTGAAACCCCATAATTCGACAAAAGCTCGGAAGAATATCCGAGCTTCCTGAGCCGTCTTGTAATTTTTGTCGGGTGAACACCTGTAAAAGCTCCCCACGGAAGATTTGTAGGCTTAATCTCCTGCAAAATTCCATAAAGTGTCATCTTGACGGTATTTCTTTCAGAATTTGAAAAAATTTCCTCCTCTTCAACAAAAACAAAATCTTTTGTAAACGCATTTTCTCCAAGCTTCAAGGTTATATTCCCACTATCGGGGTGTATCATAACAACGCAGTCCGACTCGGACAAATCACCGGAGCAAATCACTTCTTCGGGGAAAAATTCCTCAAGCAGGTGATGAACCTCCTGATGATACTTTTCCATATTTACAAACAGTTTCATCACAAAAAGGGATTGTGTTTTTTCTCATACCCAATCATAGTATTTGCACCGTGTCCGGGGAAGACTTGAGTTTCATCGGGATACGAAAAGAGTTTATTTCTTATGGAATTTATCAAAGAGGCCGAACTCCCCCCATAAAGGTCGGTTCTTCCCACACTCATTTGAAAAAGAGTATCTCCCGACAATATACCTTCTGAAATCTCAAAACAGCAGGAGCCCCTCGTATGTCCCGGAGTATGGAGCACTTTTATATCAAGACTTCCGAAATTTAATAAATCTCCGTCTTTGAAAACAAAATCCGGCTCAAACTCAACCGAGCCCATAGCCATCATAGATGAAAAATTCATATCCGAGTTCCTGCACATTTCCTCGTCCGCACTATGACAATAGATCGGGATTTTTTTCCTAGCCAAAAGTTCGGGTATTCCGGCTATATGGTCGGCATGACCGTGGGTTAGGAGTATTCCCAAAACATTCAGTGAATTTTCCGAAACAAATTTCCAAATATCCTCAGCATCTCCCCCCGGATCAACTATGACGGCATCTTTAGATTTTTCGTCATAATATACATAGCAATTGGCAGCATAAATTCCCGCCATCATTTTATTGAGTTTCATAAAATGCCCTCTCTCGAATCTATAAGAATAGTAACAGGTCCGTCATTTATCAAAGAAACCTTCATATCCGCTCCGAACTCTCCGGTTTCCACTACGGAAAATTCCTCTTTCATACGCTTCACGAAAGCCTCATAATAAGCTTCGGCTTTTTCTCCCTTGGCTGCGGACACAAAGCTCGGACGATTTCCTTTTCTGGTGTCGGCATATAGAGTAAACTGCGAAACCACCAATATTTCAGCGCCCTTATCCTTTGGGGAAACGTTCATCTTTCCGTTTTCATCTTCAAAAACCCTAAGTGCGGAAGTCTTTTTTAAAACATAATCCAAATCTTTGTCTTCATCTTCAGAATGAACTCCCAAGAGTATCAAAAAACCCTCTCCGATTTTTCCTGAAACCTCTCCCTCAATCCTCACTTCCGCTTCCAACACTCTTTGTATTAAAGCTCTCATAACCGCCTCTTCACTTGTGTATTCTATACACATCTATAACGCCGTCAACCAACGAAAGCTTTCTTATCATCTCCGAAAGCTTATCCCTGTCCGAAATTTCCAAAGTGAGATTCACCAGAAACTCATCACTCCTACGATGTTTTTTCGTATTCATATCCGTAAGATCAATTCCGTTATTTGAGATCATAGTCGTTATATCCGCCAAAATTCCCTTTCTATTTGTAACCTTAAGTTGAATTTCCGTTTCATACGAAACATTTTCCACATTGTTCCAATACACATCTATTATGCGTTCGGGCTCTCCGGTATTGATAATGTTTTTGCAGTCCGTTCTATGCACTGCAATTCCTCTTCCCTTTGAAACAAATCCTACAACTGGATCTCCCGGAACGGGATTGCAGCACCTTGCAAAGCGTATTTTCAAATTATCTGCTCCGACCACCACAATCCCCGTGTCATTTTTCATATGTTTGGCTTGGGGAGTTTTCAGAATAATCGGTTTTTCCTTATCCTGATTTTTTCT
Organism: uncultured Tissierellia bacterium; assembly: GCA_963552605.1. GTDB lineage: Bacteria > Bacillota > Clostridia > Tissierellales > Peptoniphilaceae > CAUVKI01. Next base: position 87,798 of record CAUVKI010000002.1, on the reverse strand, counting down.
CTCATAGTTGGATTGGAGCTTGCTTATCACCTGTTGTATGGTCGTCGAGCCGTAACCTATGGACGCATAAAGCCCGTTTAAATCCTTAAGGCTTATGCTTTCCGCATAGCTCCTTAAGAAGTCTTCATCAATAAAATCCTTGGGAAGTCCAATCTTTCTGATTTCCCTCTCCAAGCTCTCCTGACCCTTATGAATATTTTGATCCTTATCAATCTGCTTGAACCACTGTCGAATTTTGGATTTTGCCTGAGAGCTTTGTGCAATGTTAAGCCAATCTCTGCTGGGCTGTCCGGTTTTGGAAGTTATTACTTCCACTATATCTCCCGTTTTAAGGTGATGATTTAAGGTGACAATTCTCCCGTTCACCTTCGCACCTACGCAGTGGTTTCCCACCTGAGAGTGAATTCGATAGGCAAAATCTATCGGAGTGGAATTTTCGGGAAGCTCCACCACGTCTCCGTTCGGCGTAAACACAAAAACTTCTGCGGAGGAAAAATCCACTTTCATTGCATTTACAAAATCACTCGGGTCGGCAATATCCGCCTGCCATTCCAAAAGCTGTCTAATCCACTGTATCTTTCTGTCAAAATTTGAAGTCCTTGCCTGACCCTCTTTATAAACCCAGTGAGCCGCCACACCGAACTCCGCCATTTTGTGCATTTCAACTGTTCGGATCTGCACCTCGAAAACCTGCCCGTTATCGCAAATGAGCGTAGTGTGTATAGACTGGTACATATTAGCTTTCGGCATTGCAATATAATCCTTGAACCTGCCGGGGATAGGCTTCCATAGGCTATGCACCGCTCCCAAGACTTCATAGCACTGCTTAAGAGTGTCAACAATCACCCTTAGAGCCATAAGGTCAAAGATTTCTTCTATATTTTTCTGCTGACTTCGCATTTTCCTATATATGCTGTAGAAACTTTTCGGTCTGCCGTATATCTCCGACTTTATCCCCATTTCAAGGAGTTTTGACCTAAGTGTTTCAACCAAATCGGATATCTCTTTTTCTCTCTGCTCTTTCTTTTTGTTTACCTTTTCCACCAAGTCGTAGTAGCTGTCGGAGTCTAGATAGCGTAATGACAAATCATCAAGTTCCGATTTTATCTTGTATATACCGAGCCTGTGGGCAAGCGGAGAATAAATTTCTATGGTTTCTCTTGCAATGGCACGCTGTTTATCCTGTTTCTTATATTCAAGCGTACGCATATTATGGAGTCTGTCGGCAAGCTTTATGATAATTACCCTGATATCTCTAGCCATTGCAAGCACCATTCTGCGGATATTTTCAGCCTGAGTTTCCTTCTTATCCCTGAAGTGAAGGTTCTTAAGCTTTGTCACTCCCCGCACCAAATTTGCTATCTCCTCACCGAATAATCCCTCCAAATCCTCATAGGTATAGGAAGTATCTTCGATGACATCGTGCAAAAGTCCCGCGCAAAGAGTGGGAGTGTCCATATTCAGTTCCGCCAAGATATATGCCACATTCAGGGGATGAATTATATAAGGCTCGCCCGAATTTCTGATCTGCCCCGAATGAGCTTTGTCCGCAATCTCATAAGCCGTTTTTATTACATCGAAATCCGCTTCCGGATTATATTCCGATACTTTACTCATCAAATCCTCAATAGTCACCAAAATCACCTCCTACTTTGAAAATCTTATAGCCTCTATCTTGACCTGTATGGTTCTTTTTCCCTGATATTCATTAAGCATGGGCTTATACAATATGTCAACTGAAAGAGGGTCGCATCTGCCGCAAATCAGGGAGTTAATATAGTCCTCCCCCATTTTCTCTCTTAGACTTTCAATAAAATCATCCGCTCCGGAAAAAAGAAGTCCCTGCAATTCCCTATTATGCTCAGTCAAAAAAGTAAAACGAATTACATTTTTATTTTTCCCTATCACTGAAATTTTTGCCACTTTCACTTTCAAATCCGTAAAAATCGGTTCAGGGTTTTCACTGCCAAACGGAGAGAGATGGGATAGAAATTTTATAACTGACATATCCAGAGCTTCAAGAGGCATTTTGCAATCTACATAATAAACCTTTGAAGTGTCAATGTCCTCAGGTTTTATATTCTCAAACAGCCGCTCCCTAAGTGTCGGAAGATTTTTTCTTTCAATGCTGAATCCGCACGCACCTCCGTGTCCTCCAAATGTGATAAAAAGCTCCCTGTAAGGAGAAAGTGCCTCTGTTATGTGAAAAGAGGGAACACTCCTTCCGGAAGCCTTCAAAAAATCCCTACTGTCGGAAAGAAGAAGCACCGGTCTTTGGTATTTTTCCTTGAGTCTCCCCGCAATATTCCCCGATACTCCCTCGTGCGCTTCGGGCACATAGCATATCAGAACAGGGTCGTCAATCAATTCTTCTTCCACCAGCTTTATTGCTCTTCTTACCCCTTTTTCGGTTTCGGCTTTTCTTTCCCGATTATACTCTACGAGCTTTTGAGCTAATTCATCAGCCGAACCCTCTCCCAAAAACAGTTTTAATGCCGTTTCCGCTGAAGCCATTCTGCCTGCGGCATTGATTGCAGGACCTATTATATACCCTATGTCCTCCGCGGAAATATCTCTGTCCTCAATTTTGAGCGCCCGCCTTAAGGCAATAAACCCGACATTTTTCGTATTATTCAAGTACCTAAGACCTTGGTGAACAATTTTTCTGTTATCAGAGACAAGCGGCATAATATCACATATTGTCGCCACCGCCGCATACTGCAAAAACTCTTCATACGATTTATCATAAAATCCCATCTGCTCAAGCACAAAAGCCATCAGTTGATAACATACCCCTGCACCGCAGAGTTCTTTAAAGGGATACTTCGAACTTCCAAGTTTCGGATCTACAATTGCATCAGCTGCAGGGATAATTTCCCTATCGGTTTGGAGATCTCTGGGAATATCGTGATGATCGGTTATAATCACACTTATTCCCAGTGAATTTGCCTCAGCCACCTCTTCAAAGCAGGAAATGCCGTTATCACAGGTGATTATAAGATCGACCCCGTCCTCGGCAGCTCTCCTCACAATATCCATAGACATACCGTAACCGTCGGTAAATCTGTTAGGAATACAGTAGGTAGGGTTTAACCCGAGTTTTCTTAATGCCAAAACCAATATGAGAGTGCTCATCACGCCGTCGGCATCATAGTCTCCCACAATCCTCACATTTGCCTCGGACTCCAAGGCGTCGCTTAAAATTTCAAAAAACAGTTCCGCATCCGGAAGGAGCGAAGGATTTGGAAGCTTTTCATCTCTATCTTTCACAAAAGACAGAATCTCTTCACAGCTCTTTAAGTTTCGATTGGTTAAAATCTTGGTAAAAAATGGCGGATACTTAAGCTCTTTTGAAAGCTTAAGCACATCCGCATTGTCTTTTCTATAAATCCACTTCTCCATTAACGACTCTTACGACTTCTAATCATATACCAAAGAGGAGATGCAATGAAAATAGTTGAATAAGTTCCTATGACGGTACCTATCATCATTGAGAGCGCAAGAGTTTTGGTCTCAAGCACACCCAAGAAAAACAGAATCGCTATTACTGCAAAGGTGGTAAGCGAAGTGAAGATGGTTCTTGTCATACTCTGAGATACACTCATATTGAGTATTTCATATTCGCCCTTGCTCCTATGCTTCTTTATGTTTTCCCTAACTCTGTCAAATATTACGATTGTATCGTTTATGGAATAACCGAGCACAGTAAGAATCGCCGCCACGAACGAACTGTTCACCGCAAAGCTGAAGATGGAATAAGTCGCAAACATAAAAGACACATCGTGGATAAGTGCAACCACCGCCGCAACTCCGTAGTCAAACTTAAATCTCATACTCACATAGATAAGCACCGCAATCGACACCAACACTATCCCCAATATTGCCTTATTTCTTATTTCGTCGCCCATAGACGCTTCGATGGTTCGGGAACTTATTTGATCAGCAGAAACTCCGAAAGAGTCTTTGAAAGCTTTCTTAATTCCGTTAAGCTCTTCTGTGGAAAAATTTTTGGTGGTTCTAAGGACAACATTTTTACCTTCCGTACCCGTGCGGGTTATGTGAATATTGGTGTCAAATTCGTCCGTTATCTTCTTTACTTCCGCATCATTTTTGGCTTCCTCAATATACACTTCAATCATAGTCCCCGAAGTGAAGTCGATATCCAAGTTCAATCCTCTGTAAAAAAATAGCCCGAACCCCAAACCTATATAAGCCAGAGATAAGATGAAAAACACTTTTCTAAGCTTAATAAAATCGAATGTCTTTTTCATATCTTACCCCCTGACTCCGTACGCACGGTTTGATGCATTTTCAAATATGTTTGAAAACAGCTTCAGAATGTGCTTTGACAAAAATACGGCAGTGAACATTGACGCTACAATTCCTATTATCAAAGTCATTCCAAAACCTCTTATTGCTCCAACCCCGAAATAAATCAACACCGCTCCCGCAATGAGCGTCGTGACATTGGCATCGATTATGGTTCTAAGAGCTATATTAAAGCCTGAATCTATTGCCGTTCTGATGGTTTTTCCGGATTTCAACTCATCAATTATTCTTTCGTAAATGATTACATTGCTGTCAACCGCCATTCCTATGGAAAGCACTATTCCCGCAATCCCCGGCAATGTGAGTTTTGCCTTAATCAAAACCATTGCATACACCGTTATAAGCACATATATTATCAGGGAAATCGATGCCACAAGTCCCGGTATCCTATATACGACAATCATAAACAGAATTATGAACAAAAGCGCCAACGCCCCGCAAAACAGAGTCTTTTCAAAGGCGTCCATTCCCAATGTAGGTCCGACTACATCCGTTGTGAGGGTTTTCATCTCCACCGGGAGAGCACCGGCACGAATGAGCGTTGCAAGCCTTGAAGCTTCCTCTGCGGTAAAATGACCCGAAATAACCGCTTTTCCGCTGGGAACGGCTTCATCCACGAACGGAGCGGAAATAATCTTTCCGTCCAAAAGTATGGCAATAATTCCGTGATCGGGCGCCAATTCCTTTGTAGCTTCATAAAAAGCTTTTGCACCCTCGTCATTTAATTCCAAGGATACGACAATATTCTGACCAATCTGATTCTTATTCTGATCACTGCTTAAAATCTGAACTTGGGAGTCTTTCACATTTTCTCCCGTAAGTATTACATTCCCTTTGGGATCCACAAATTGGAGCTGTGCCGTCTGTCCAATCATATTCATAGCTTCTTCCGGATCTTTAAGACCCGCAAGCTCTATCCTTAGACGATTTGTTCCCTCTATTGCTATGTTGGGTTCGCTTACTCCGAGCCCGTCAACGCGGTTTGCGATTATAGCTTTTGACTGCTCCATTATCTGCTTGAGTTCATCTCCGGTCTTATCCGTTTGAGCCTCAAGCAGAACATACACTCCCCCCTTGAGATCCAATCCCAAGTTTATGAGATCTTTTGCGTTTTTTAATTCAAAATCGCCAATCTTTATCCCTTTCGCCGCAACAAAACAAGCTCCTGCGACCAATAGAATTGTAAGTAATAATATTAAAACACTCCGAGTTTTCATCTTTCCTCCAAAATTTATTGAAGCTTCTCTTCTGCCAATTCTTCAGTTTCCGCTTGAGTTTTTTCCTTATCCTCGGTGAAGAGTTCAGCTTTTTCTTTGCTTTTTCGGTTTACGGAAGCAACTGCCCACTTAGCTACTTGCATTCTTACCTTATTAGGTTTTACATCCACCACCACATAATCTTCTTTGACTTGAGAAATCTTCCCCTCAATTCCTCCTATCGTGGTGATATCGTCACCCGTCCGCAAAGAGTTTCTCATATCGTTGATTTCTTTCTCTCTTTTCTTCTGCGGTTTTATTGCAAAAAAATAAAAGATCGCAAGCATCGCAACAAGCATTATCATACTCATGCCGCCCTGTCCAAGTCCTCCCGATTGACCCGCACTCGAAAACATAATTCCACCCCCTCTTCAAATTTATGCAAGCACTCTCAGTATGCTCGCATTAACTCGGTGATTATAACACAACTTTTTTTTTACAGCAAGGAAAAGCTTGACTTGTCACACGGAAGCTTTTTGAAAATTTTTTGCATGTAATTTTACGACTTATCGTTTTGGCAAAAAAAATTGAAAACAGTTGACAAATTTTAAAATTATTCTATACTCTAAGAGGTCAAGTGATACGCAAGACCTTTTTATTTGGAGAGGTTATGATTGAAGATGTTTTAAAATTCGGTAAGCTTTATGATTTCTACGGAAATCTGTTGAGCGAGTCTCAAAAGCGGACGGTGGAGCTTTATTATTTGGAAGACTTTTCTATAAACGAGATAGGGGATTTTCTTTCGGTATCCAAGCAGACCGTGTTTGAAACCTTGAAGCGGGGGGAGAAAAATCTTGAGAACTATGAAAAAAAGTTAGGACTCGTTGCGAGGTTTGAAGCGGAGAGAAAAATAATACCAAAACTAAGAAAGGCTCTTGATGAGCTTAAAGATAAGCTTGAAGGAATTGAGAATTTGCTTGATGATATAGAGGAGGAGGGGATACCTGATGATTTTTGAGTCGCTTTCGGATAGACTTCAGCAGACTATGAATAAGCTTAGAGGAAAGGGAAAAGTCTCTGAAAAAGATGTCAATGAAGCTATGAGAGAGGTAAAGCTTGCGCTGCTTGAAGCCGATGTGAATTTTAAAGTTGTGAAAAACTTTGTTGCAGCCGTCAAAGAACGGGCGATCGGAAGCGAGGTTATGGAGAGCCTTACCCCCGGACAGCAGATTATCAAGATTGTGAATGAAGAGCTTATCTCTCTTATGGGAAAAGATGAGGCGAAGCTTAATATAAGCCCCAAACCCCCGACAGTCATATTGATGTGCGGATTGCAGGGAGCGGGAAAGACAACCACTACCGGAAAACTTGCGGCGCTTCTCAAAAAAGATCATAAAAGACCGCTTCTTGCGGCGTGCGATGTATATCGTCCCGCGGCAATAAAACAGCTTGAGGTCGTGGGTGAGAGAGTTGGTGTTCCCGTGTTTTCATTGGGAGATAAGGTAGACCCTGTGGATATTGCAAAGAAAGCTCTGGCTCATGCCAAGGAAAATCATAACGATGTCCTGATAATCGACACTGCCGGAAGACTCCATATAGACGAGTCTATGATGGAGGAGATAAAAAATATTTCAAGAGAAACCGAGCCGACGGAAACTTTTTTGGTGCTTGATTCGATGACAGGTCAGGATGCCGTGAATGTGGCTGAGGCGTTCGGTCAGACATTGGAGCTTACCGGCGTGATCTTAACAAAGCTTGACGGAGATGCAAGAGGGGGAGCGGCATTGTCTTTGCGTGCGGTGACGGATGTGCCGATTAAATTTGTTTCCGCAGGAGAAAAAACGGATAAGCTTGAAATTTTCCATCCGGACAGGATTGCCTCAAGAATTTTGGGAATGGGTGATGTCCTGAGTCTTATAGAAAAAGCTGAGGAAAATCTCGACAGAAAAAAGGCTGCCGAAATGGAGAAAAAACTTCGAGAAGCGTCTTTTACGCTGGAGGATTTTCTGACTCAGATAGGCGAGATGAAAAAACTTGGTCCGATAGATCAACTTATAGGAATGATGCCCGGAGTGGATAACAAAATGCTTAAAAATATCTCCGTAAGTGATAAGGAGATAGTGAAGCTTGAGTGCATAATCCAATCTATGACTCCCAAGGAGCGTTTTAATCCGGATATCATAGACGCAAGCAGAAAAAAGCGTATCGCTTTGGGAAGCGGAACTAAAATTCAGGAAGTAAATCAACTTCTCAAACAGTTTCGGGAAACCAAAAAGATGATGAAGAAGATGTCTTCTCTGACAGGCAAAGGTATTAAGGGGTTCGGAAAAAAGGCTTTGAAGTTTCCGTTTATGTAAGCACTTGAGAGGAGGTGAAAGAATGGCAGTAAAGATCAGACTGAGAAGGATGGGTGCAAAGAAAAATCCTTTCTATCGCATAATAGTGGCGGATTCACGCACGGCTCAAAACGGCAGGTTTATAGAGGAAATCGGGTACTATGACCCGCTTACCGAGCCGAAAACGGTTAAGGTAGATGAGGAAAAGGCAAAAAACTGGATATCCAACGGTGCAAAGCCTACGGATACTGTGGAGAGATTGTTCAAGAACAAGGGTATTTTGTAGAATTTTTAAGGAGGACATTATGGGAGAGTTAGTTGAATTCATTGCGAAGAGATTGGTGGACGACCCTGAAAAGGTTTCCATCTCCGAGAGAGAAGAAGAAGGTGAAGTCGTTATCGAGTTGAGGTGCGCTCAGGAGGATATGGGAAAAGTCATAGGTAAGCAGGGAAGAATTGCTAAAGCTATTCGCACGATAGTCAAGTCCGCAGCTATAAAGACCGGAAAGAGAGTGAATGTCGAAATCCTTGACTGATTTTCAAATGACCGGTTACACCGCCGTGGGAGAAGCTGTTTCCACGCATGGATTGGATGGGGCATTGAAGTTTTATCCTCTTACGGATAACCTTAAGCGTTTCAAAAAGCTTAAGAAGTGTTTTTTGGGGGAGGATATGAAAGAACTCGACTTGGTTTGTGCATCAATAGTGAAGAATATGGCGGTGTTAAGATTTGAGGAAATCAAGACGATTGATGAGGCGAAACCTTTCATCGGAAGTATTCTCTATGTTTCGGACGAGGATAGGATAAAGCTTTCAAAGGATCAATATTTTATTTCCGATCTTATAGGCTGCTCGGTATATGAGAACGGCGAGTCCATAGGAGAGATAGAGGATATCTATTCAGGATATGCGAATGATTGCTATGTTGTGAGATGTGAGGAGAATCGCTTTATGATACCTGCCGTGAAAGAGTTTATATTGAGTGTGGACATTGAGAAAAGACGGGTAGATGTGAAACTGATAGAGGGAATCAGGGAATGATATTTAAGGTTCTTACTCTTTTTCCTGAACTCTTTCAAAGTTTTTTCGATTGGAGCATAATCGGAAGAGCAAGGGCGAGGAAGATTTTGGAGTTGGAGGCTGTGAATATCCGAGATTTCAGCTTGAATAAGCATCATAAAGTTGATGATTATCCATATGGCGGGGGATTGGGAATGGTGATGTCCGCCGAGCCGATAGTCAGATGTCTTGAAAGTGTGAATACGGATAATGCGAGGGTGATATATCTTTCACCCCAAGGGAAAATTTTCAATCAGACGGAGGCTCTAAAACTCTCAAAAGAGGAACGGTTGGTTCTGCTTTGCGGGCATTATGAGGGAGTGGACGAGAGGGTGATTGAAAATTATGTGGACGAGGAACTTTCAATAGGAGATTTTGTTATGACGGGCGGAGAGGTTGCGGCAATGGCGGTGATTGAAGCGACGGCAAGACTTCTTCCGGGCGTTCTTAAAAGTGAAAAATCCTATGCCGAAGAATCTTTTTCTGACGGACTTCTTGAGTACCCGCAGTACACAAGGCCTGAAACTTTCAGGGGGTCTAAGGTGCCGGAGGTGTTGTTAAACGGCAATCACAAAGAAATAGAAAAGTGGCGGCATAATATGTCGCTTGAGAATACCAGAAAAAAACGTGGTGATTTGTGGCTTCGTTATGAGACGGAGCATACCAAAAGAGACTGAGTTTTAAAAGAAAGGAGGGAGAAAGTGGATATCCTAAGAAAAATTGAAGATGAGCAGCTCAAGAAGGATCTTCCCGATTTCAGAGTGGGAGATACCGTGAGAGTGGATTATCGAGTGGTGGAAGGAACAAGAGAAAGAATTCAGGCATATGAGGGAACCATAATCAAAATTCAGGGGCACGGCTCGAAAAAAACTTTTACGGTCAGGAGACTTTCTTACGGCGTGGGCGTTGAAAGAGATTTTCCCATTCATTCCACACGCATAGCAAAGATTACGGTGCTTAGAAGAGGGCGTGTGCGTCGAGCAAGATTGTTCTATCTGAGAGACAGACAGGGTAAGGCTGCTAAGGTAAGAGAAAAACAGAGTTATTAAAGGAGACTTCAGGTCTCTTTTTTTATTAGGAGGTTTTTATGCAAATACAGTGGTTCCCGGGGCATATGAAAAAAACTGCGGAGTCCTTAAGAAAATCCGCATCGGTGGTGGATTTTGTGCTTGAGTTGAGAGATGCAAGAATTCCTGTGAGTAGTGAAAATCCGATTATAAGAGAAATTTTTCCTAGGAACAAACTTATAACGGTTTTAAACAAGAGCGACCTTGCTGATGAGAAAATAAATTATGAGTGGATAAAAAAAATCGAGAAAGACAAAGGAATGGCTACACTTCTTTCTTTCAAACACCAAGGCGCAATTCGTTCGTTGGTAGAATTTTTAAAGACTAAGCGAATGAAAATAATTTCAAAAAAAATCAACATTATGGTGGTGGGAATTCCTAATGTGGGAAAGAGCACTCTTATAAACACGCTTGCCAATCGAAAGGGATTAAGAGCCTTCGATCGTCCGGGAGTAACGAAGCAGATTCAGTGGTTGCGTACTGATTTTGGTGTAAACTTATTGGATACACCCGGACTTTTGTGGCATAAGTTTGACGATGAGACGGTTGGGCTTCACTTGGCTCTTACGAACGCAATAAAGGACGAGCTGCTTGATAATGAAATTCTTGCTGTGGAGCTGATAAAAATAATTCGTGAGCTCTCTCCCCGCACCTTGATTAGGAAATATGCCTTGACAGATGAAAGAGAAGAACCCTATAATGTACTTGAGGAGCTGGCTCTTAAGAGGGGTATGCTTCTTAAGGGAGGACTTTGCGATAGGGAAAGAGCCGCAATAAAACTTCTTTCAGACTTCAGGAAAGGAGATTTGGGAAGAATATCGCTTGAAAGACCCTGATTGTTTTTTGTTAAGGAGAAAAAATTGTACGGTCCTGAACTTGATTTATATAACGAGTTTGATTTAATAGCGGGGGTTGATGAGGTAGGGAGAGGGTGTTTATTCGGAGATGTGTATTCCGCCTGTGTAGTGATGCCCAAATTTTCGTCGATAGAAGGAGTTACCGATTCCAAGAAACTTTCCGCAAAGAAGAGAGAAGTTTTGTATGAAAAAATCATCTCAGAGTGTTTGGCTTTCGGAATAGGCGTAGGCACTGTGAAAGAGATAGAAGAGTTAAATATAAAAAAGACTGCAATCCTTGCAATGATGAGAGCGGTGGAGGGGCTTACGGCAAAAAGCGGAGCCACATTTCTTCCAGATTTGGTTTTATCTGATTATGAAAAATTGGAAATTCCGAATATTCCCTCAAGATCAATTACTCACGGGGATTTAATTTCATATAATATAGCCTGCGCATCGATTGTTGCCAAAGTGGTGAGAGATAGGCAGTGTGAATTATGGGATAGGGAATATCCGGGATATTTCATAGCGAAGAATAAAGGTTACGGGACGAGGTTTCATAGAGAGGCAATAGTTGAAAAAGGTGTGTCGCCTTTGCATAGAGAGAAATTTTTAAGAAAGATAATCGGGAGGTGATGGGGTGCGCATAGATAATCAAATGGCACAAATGCTTCAAGCAAGAATTTCAAGTGATATAAATCTTATAGAAGGCTCCGTTATAAAAGCAAAGGTCTTGGAACAGTCCCAAGGCTCCGTGAAGCTGCAATTCAGACAGCAACAGATAGAGGCGAAACTTCAAGGACATATGGGAAATCTTCAGGGTAAGGTTGTATCGTTTTTGGTTGCGGGAAATAACCAAAATGAGGTTTTGTTAAGACCCATTCCCGAAGAAACCGCACAGGCGCTATCTAGTAGTAAAATTTCCGAGGGCTCGGTAAACAGTCTTCTAAGACAAATGGGACTTGATAAGGACCCTAAGGCTATGGAACTTATTTCAAATATGATGAAATTCGGACTTCCGATAGACGAAAAGGCTATAACCGAGCTTTTGCACACCGCAGAGCAGATGGATACCCTCACAAATCTTCAGGACAATGAAAAGGTTTATATAGTGAGGGAGAGTATGCAGGATGTGATGCATAACTTAAAGGGGCAGGATATTCCGAGATTTGTGGAGTCCGCGCTGGCAAATACGGATTCACCTATAGCCAAGGCGGTCAATTTGGCAGTGAGAAGCGGCATACCCTCGGATAAAATAGCGGGTGCTTTGACGAGCGCGGAAACACCAACGGAACTCGCCCTTAAACTTAGGGAATTGATGCCGGAGGCTGATACGCTGAGAATTTCTTCGGAGGATAGAACTTCTCATGCAACATCGGATAAAACTCTTTCAAAAACTCCCTTTGATAGGGTTCTTATATCTGAAGACGAACTCACGGTTGACTTAAAAGAGGTTTCAAAGGAAGTGAAAGCGTTTATGCCGAAGCTTTCGGAAGAAACTCGAGCAAACCTGAAAGAAACATTGCCTAAAATGGCAGCGTTTTTTAAAAAGTATGAAATCCCCAACACCCTTGGGAATATGAAACAGATGCTTGAGTATGTGGATAAGCCTCAATCTTTTGTGAAAGATTTGAAAACTGTGAGCAATTTTATTAAGGACAATCCTGATTTGTTCGCACTCAAGGACAGCTCAAAGGATATGTCAAAGCTTACCGGAGAACTTGCAAAATCTCTTTCCGATAAGAATGTGCAGAGTGCACTTGAAAAGGTTTTTCCGGATGCGGGAAACAGGGAAGCACTTCAGCAAAAAATGGATTTTCTTGCGGATATGAACAGGAACTTAAGTTTTATGCCGTTTCCTATAAGTCCCCGAACTCTAAAAGAAGAGGGATTTATAAATCTGGTGGACGAGAATGGAAAAGGAAAAGTTGACTACAAGAAGAATTTAAATATAATGATCCATGTGGACACCCATCATATGGGCAGTGTAAAAGTGTTTTGCAAACTTCATCAAAAAAAGCTTAATGTAAGGCTTTCCGTTCGTGAAGAGGACTTGCGTTTTTTTGATTCGGGGATTGATGTGCTAAAGAATAAAATCAATGAGCTCGGATATGAGGTTTCGGATATTGAGTTTGTATTTGACAAGCGTATGACCATTTTAGATTTGCCCATGGATCCCGATCGACCCAATTATTTTCTGGATATGAAAGTGTGAAGATAAGGTATGGAAGAGAAAAAAGAGGAAAGGCAGAAAGCGGTCGCTCTGCAATACGAATCGGGAGATACGGCACCAAAAGTTGTGGCAAAAGGTCAGGGCAGCACTGCCGAGCGCATAATAGACGAAGCCGAGAAAAATGATGTAACGGTATATAAGGATTCAAAACTTGTGGAAAGTCTTTTCGGGTTGGAGATAAACGAGGAAATTCCGGAAGAACTTTATCAGGCTGTGGCTGAAATAATTTTTTATATCTACTCCGCCGACGAGCGCAAGAGGAATATGCTCAAATGAGTTATAATACGAAAAATCTCGGAGATTATGGCGAAAGGTTGGCTTGTTCCTTTTTGGAAGGAAAAGGTTATAGGATATTGGAAAGGAATTTTCGCGGCTCTTATGGAGAAATAGATATAATAGCGATTTCTCCGGAGAGCCATTTGGTTTTTTTGGAGGTAAAAACCCGGAGAAGCAAGAGATATGGAGAGGCTTGTGAAGCAGTAGATTTCAGAAAGCGTGAAAAAATTATTTCAACTTCAATGGAGTATATTCTGATGAAAAATTTGGATTTTCAGCTTCGTTATGATATCATAGAGGTGTATCCGAGCAGTATCGAGTCGATTCGGCACATTGAAAACGCATTCGGGAGGGAATGATGGTTTCCAGCGTTCAGACCTGTATATTGAACGGGATGGAGGGTTCTCTCTGCGTGGTGGAAACGGATTTGCAAAACGGTATTCCGGCAATGAATATTGTCGGGCTTGCAGACACCTCGATTAAGGAAGCCAAAGAAAGGGTTCGCTCTGCGATTAAGAACAGCGGATACGATTTTCCTCTTCAAAGAATAACAGTTAATTTGGCTCCTGCGGGTTTGAAAAAAGAGGGTTCTCAATTGGATTTGGCAATAGCTGTCGGGATCTTAAGATCATGCGGAGTGATTGAAACCGAGATTTCAGAAAAAGTCTGTTTTTTGGGAGAACTTTCTTTGGAAGGGCAAGTGTACGGAGTCAGGGGAATTCTTCCTATGATAATAAGCCTTAGGGAATCGGGGATAAGGTCTTGTGTAATCCCTTATGACAATCGCAAAGAAGCATCGGTTTTTTCGGATTTGGAAATTATCCCCGTAAGGAGTTTGGAAGAACTCGTAGATAATCTTAACGGAATTTCGGCTGTTTCACCCTGTGATTTTAGGGAGGAAACGGAAGCCGAACCCGAATATGATGTAGATTTTTCGGATATAACAGGTCAGAAAATGCTTAAGAGGGCTATGGAAATTGCGGCGGCGGGAGGACATAATATGCTTATGGTGGGACCTCCCGGTTCGGGAAAAACTATGGCTGCCAAGAGATTTCCAACCATTCTTCCGACTCTGTCGTTTGACGAAGCGATAGAGGTTACAAAAATATACAGTGTATCGGGAAATCTTAAAACCGACGGACTCGTGAGAGAAAGACCGTTTCGCTCCCCTCACCATACCGCGTCCGATGTGTCTATAATAGGGGGAGGAAAAAATCCGCACCCGGGAGAAGTCAGTCTTGCTCACAATGGAGTGCTGTTTTTAGATGAACTCCCCGAATTTTCAAGGAATGTTCTGGAAGTTTTGAGACAACCTATGGAGGACGGAGTTGTGCACATATCCCGTGTAAACCAATCTGCGGATTATTTAGCAAATTTTATGCTTGTAGCGGGAATGAACCCGTGTCCTTGCGGATATTTTGGGGACTCGACTCACGAATGCACCTGCTCTCAGATGAGGATTCGCAACTATCTTAATAGGGTATCAAATCCGCTTTTGGATCGCATAGACATCTATGTGGAGCTTTCGCCCGTTCCTATTTCCGAGATAAAAGAAAGACGGACAGACGAAAACAGTCGGGATATTCGCAAGCGAGTGGAGAGTGCAAGAAAAATTCAGCTTTCTCGTTTTGAAAATCACAAGATTTTTACGAACAGTCAAATGGACGGCAGACTCATTTCAAAGTTTTGCCAATTGGACAAAGAAGCGTCCGATGTGTTGGACAGTGCATATAAAAGGTATAATTTCAGTATGAGAAGCTACCATAGGGTTTTGAAGATTGCACGAACCATTGCGGACCTAAGGTTCGGGGATAATGTATCATCAGAGGATATACTTGAAGCCATAAGATACAGATCCGCCTGCCAAAAATATTGGGGAATGTGATATGCGAGAACTTTTGTTGTGGCTTAATCTTAATAATTTGAGTTTGAATAAATATCCCGCCATAGAAAGATTATGCGGAAGTTTGGAAGATTTTTTTGACGCTTCAATCAGAAAAGATTTGAAAAAAGCATTATCTCCGTCTCAGTATAAAAAGATGTTGGAGGATTATTCTATTGAGCAGGCAAGGGAGAAAATTTCATCTCTTTTGGAACTTTTCAATGTGGTGACCGTTGAAGATGAGGATTATCCCGAAAAACTCAGGTTTATTGAGGACTGTCCGAGGGTTTTATACTACGAGGGCGATTTTTCTCTGGTAAAAGGCAATCTCTTGGCTATGGTGGGAGCCAGAAAGTGTACGGCTTATGCTTCGTGGGCGGTAGAGCACATAATGAAAGAGCTTTCGCAATATGATATGACCGTTGTGAGTGGAGTTGCTCTCGGAGTTGACGCTCTCTCCCACAATTGCGCCATCAAAAATGGAATGAAAACTATCGGGGTTTTAGGAACGGGAATAGATTTGGAATACCCTTCTGCAAATCGTAAGCTTTTTTGTGAGATGAGAAAAAATCATCTATTGCTTACTGAATTTCCTCCCGGGCTTGCGGGTTATCCCCAGAATTTTCCGCAGAGAAATCGTATAATTTCGGGATTGTCTTCCGCCGTTGCGGTAATTGAAGCCAAGGAAAAAAGCGGGTCATTGATAACTGCAAGCGCCGCCTTTGAACAGGGGAGAGATGTTTTTGCTCTGCCCGGGAGAATTGACAGCTTATACAGTAAAGGGACAAATTCTCTGATATACGACGGAGCGTGTCCTTTGCTTGGAGCCAAGGACATAATAGAGGGAGTTTCGGATTTTAAGAAACTTAAAAAAAGGTCGGATTCGGGAAAGAGTTTTGAAACAAAATACACTCCGGAGCAAAAAAAGATTTTGGAGAGATTGGGCGAAGGATTTGCGTTTATTGATGAACTTGCAGAGAGTTTGGATCTCTCGGTTTCTTCAGTCGGTGCAATGCTTACGGTTTTGGAAATGCAGGGAGTTGTTAAAGAACTTTCGGGCAACAGGTTTGCCTTAGTTTAACAAAAAGCAGAGGTAAGACAATTGAAACATAATTTGGTGATAGTTGAGTCTCCGGCAAAGGCGAGAACCATTGCAAAATTTTTAGGAAAAAATTTCAAGGTCATCGCCTCGGTGGGACATGTCAGAGATCTTCCTAAAAGCCGCTTGGGTGTGGATTTGGAGAATGATTTTACCCCAAAATACATCAATATCCGAGGCAAGGGCGATGTGATAAACAAGATAAAAGATGCCGCAAAGAAAGCGGATAAGGTCTATCTGGCAACAGACCCCGACAGGGAGGGGGAGGCGATTTCGTGGCACTTGGAACACATACTGGATATAGATCCCAAGGAAAAGAACCGTGTGGAGTTTCATGAAATCACAAAAGACATAATTCAAAAAGCTATAAAAAACCCTCGTGCCATAGATGAGGATTTGGTCGACGCACAACAGGCAAGGAGGATACTCGATAGGATTGTGGGATATAAGATAAGTCCTCTCCTTTGGAATAAAGTTCAAAAGGGGCTCAGTGCCGGAAGAGTGCAATCCGTTGCATTAAAGATAGTTTGTGACAGAGAATTTGAAATAGAGAGTTTCAATCCGGAGGAATACTGGAGCATAGAGGCTGTAATTACAGATGGAGATAAGGAATACACAGCCGGTTTTTACGGCAGGTTGTCAGGAGAGAAAGAGGAAAAACTTGACATAAAAAATAGGGAAGAGATGCTTAAAATAGTTTCGGAACTGGACAAAAAAAATTACGAGGTAAGAAAGGTTCGGAAAGGGAGCAAGAAGAGAAATTCTTCACCTCCTTTCATCACCAGCACCTTGCAGCAGGAGGCTTCAAAAAAACTCGGGTTCGCTTCCGCAAAGACCATGCAGATTGCGCAAATGCTTTATGAGGGAGTGGATGTGGGAGAGGGTGACTCCGTAGGACTTATTACATATATGCGTACCGATTCGGTAAGGTTATCCGAGGAAGCTGTAAGCTCCGCATCGGAGTACATTATCGAAACCTATGGAAAAGAATATTCCAAATCCACCAACTACTCCGGAAAGAAGCGCAAGGAAGCGCAAGACGCGCATGAGGCAATTCGCCCTACAGATACTTTTCGCACTCCGGAGTCGATTTCAGGTTATCTGACCAAAGATCAGTTTAAACTATATGATCTCATATGGAAGAAATTTATAGCCTCACAGATGTCTCCCGCATCTTACAGCACCACACAAGCTTCGATCGTAAATAATGACTATGTATTCAGAATGAATGCGCAGCATATGAAATTTGCGGGTTATTTGATAGTATATAACGACTCGGAGGAGAAACCTGAGAGCGTTTCCATAACTTTGAAAGGCGGAGAGGTGCTGGAAGAAAAGGAGATGATACCCAAACAGCATTTCACAAAACCTCCGGCACGTTTCACCGAAGCTTCTCTTATAAAAAGACTGGAAGAATTAAATGTCGGGAGACCTTCAACTTTCGCCACCATCGTTTCCATTCTTACTTCCCGTTCCTACTGCACTATTGAAGCCAAGGCATTCGTTCCGACGGAATTGGGACGAAAAGTCAACGGAATACTCGGGGAGTATTTTCCGGATATAATCAATGAGAAATTCACCTCCGAAATGGAAGATAAGCTGGATAATATTGCGGACGGGGGAATTTCCTATAAAGAAGTGCTAAAAAGCTTCTACCCTCCGTTTGAAAAAGCGATGGAGAAGGCGGATGGAGAGATAGAGAGAAAAAAACAGGAAGTTGTTTATTCTTCCGAGCTTTGCGAAAAATGCGGAAAACCCATGCTGATAAAAGACGGGAGGTATGGAAAGTTTTTGGCGTGTTCGGGATTTCCCGAATGCAAGAACACCAAGCCCATACTTAAAGAAATAGGGGTGAAATGTCCTAAGTGTGCAGGTGAAGTTGTGGAGCTTACCTCCAAGGGGGGTAAAATTTTTTACGGATGCTCCCGCTATCCCGAATGCGATTATGTTTCGTGGGATATGCCCACCAACGATAAGTGCGAAGTGTGCGGAAGTTTAATGGTTCTTAAGAAGAGGAAAAAAGGGGATTTTTTGAAGTGTTCAAACACTCAGTGCAGTTTTAGGACTAATACGGAAAAAGTATAAAAAAAGCTGTACAAAGATAATAATATTTGCTATTATCTTATGAGTGGATGTTTAATCAACATATTTTTTTTAAGGAAGTGATTGCTTTATGCTTGATATGTTTTCCAATGTGGGGTTTTATCAGATGGCTATGAACGGGTTGTCGGCGAGGAGAGATGCGACTCTTCAAAACATAGCGAATCAAAACACTCCCAACTACAAGAGGAAGTATACGGATTTTGAAACGCAGCTTAAGGACATCTTGGACGGAAACAAGAAAATCCGAATGAGAAAAACCCATGATGTTCACATAACAAATCCTAAAACTCCGTTTGAGGCGGTAATTAAAACCGATAAGGATTCGTATCGTTTTGACGGAAACAGCGTGGACATAGATGTTGAAAACCTTGAAATTTGGAAGACGTACTACAAGTATAGTGCTGCGACCGATTTCGTGCGCAAAGAGTTTGAGAGATATCGCTCTGCAATTCAAGAAGGAGGAAAATGATGGGGCTTTTTGATTATATGAATATCTCCGCAACGGCTTTGACCGCTGAGAAGACGAGAATGGATATAATTTCTGAAAATATTGCAAACAGCAAAACCACCCGTACTGCAGGGGGTACGCCTTATCGCAGGAAAATTCCGGTTTTCAGAGAATATAAGAAATCTCCCTTTGAACATATTTTGGGTGAGAAACTTGGGAAAAATGATTTCAAGGGTGTGAAAGTTTCTCGTATCAAAGAGGATCCTTCGGAGTTTGTGAGCGTGTATGAGCCGGGGCATCCCGATGCGGACAAAGAGGGCTATGTTTTGATGCCCAATGTGAGCGTGGTAAAAGAGATGGTTGATATGATAAGTGCGCAGCGTGCTTATGATTCCAACATAACGGCGATATCCACCGCCAAGGCTATGATGACCAAAGCATTGGAGATAACAGGGAGGTAATTTATGAATATCAGTCCGCTTACTCAGATATATAACGGAATGTCCGTCAGAGGTGTGATAGACAAGGAATATGAAACACCTTCGGCTGTAACGACTTTTTCGGAGGTTCTAAATCGAGCGGTTTCCGAAGTTAAGAATGAGCAGATAAAGAACGATGAAATGAAAAAAGCGTTTGCGGCAGGAAAGATAGATAGTGTAGAGGACGTGATGATACAGTCCGAAAAAGCTAGTCTCACCCTTCAGGCGTATATGGCTGTGAGAGGAAAACTTGTTGATACTTATAAGGAGATTATGCGTATTCAAATATAATGCTTAGGAGCGGTGAATTTTGCAAGAGACATTTATTAAATACAGGGATAAAATAATTGAATACTGGAAAGGTCTCCAAAGATCCAGAAAAATTACCATAGCCGTAATTGCGTTGGCTGTGGTCGTAATTTTAGTATTGCTTGTGAGAAACGCTACTAAGGTTGAATATGCAGTCTTATACAGCGGGTTAAATCTTCAGGATCAGTCAAAGATCACCAAAGCGTTGGATGAACTCTCCGTTCCTTACACTCTTCAGGGCAATTCGACGATATTGGTTCCTAAGGATAGGGTAGATAAGACGAGGATTGATCTTGCAGGACAAAATTTGCCGTCTGCAGGTTATGACTACGATAAGATGTTCCAAGATACGAGTTGGAGTCAGACCTCATTTGATAAGAATGTCAGATTGCAGAGGCTTAAAGAAGCAACTTTGGAGAAGACCATAAAGTCCATAGAGGGGATTACTGATGCGACGGTAATGCTTGAGATGCCAGATAACAGTAATTTCGTTTTAAGTGAGCAGGAAGTGTTGCCGACGGCGTCCGTGTACATAAACTGGGACGGAGGCGGTACCAAGAGAAATGAGATAGTAAAAGCTATTCAAAATCTCGTGGCTCATTCAACTGTTAAGCTCAAACAGGACAATGTGTCCGTTACGGATAACTACGGAGATGTGCTCTCGAAAGTTTCAGGAGAGGACAGCGTGTCCACCGAGTCCTATGCGCGTGCAAGGACTCTTGCTTCAACATATGAGCAGAAGATTAGAAATATGCTTGAGACTATTGTTGGTAAGAATAATGCCAATGTAATAGTAAATGTGGATTTGGATATGGATCTTGAGAAGGAGGTCGAAAAAATCTACAACCCTCCCATAGAAGGTGAGGAGGGCGGTTTGGTTCGTTCTCAAGAGCTTCTTAATGAGGAGGCTAAGGGGCAAGGAGCGGAAGGTGCTCCCGGCACCGAATCCAATGTTGAAGATGATGTGCTTCAAAACGGAGGCGGTTCGACATATAAGAAAAATCAATCCACAACCAACTATGAGTTAAACGAGCGTCAGACAGAGGTGAGAAAAACTCCGGGGCAGATAAAGGAAGTTACGGTTTCGGTGGTTTTGAATAGGAAAGTTTTACCCGGAGAAGAGTTGACTGATGAGCTTAAGGAAGATTATATAAATATGGTGAAAGCTTCAGTCGGTTCAAAGGTTAAGACTGTTTCCGTAACGGCTCAGGAATTTGCGGAGAAATCCGATCCGAACGCTCAGGAAGAATCTCCCGGAGTTGTTCAAAAATACTGGTGGATAGGTGCTATTGTCCTTATTCTTCTCTCGGCATTGATTGTGTTCTTAATTCTGAGACATAAGAAAAAGAAGAGAGAGGAAGAAGAACTCAAGGCTCTCCTTGCGGAAGAAGAAAGACAGAGAAGACTTCAACAACAGCAGCAGGAAGAAGAAGACGAGGAAAGTTTGGAATTTGAGACGGAAGATTCCAAGATGAAGCGTCAAATAGATATGTTTATTGAGCAAAATCCTGAAGCGGTTGTGCAGCTTTTGAGAAATTGGTTAAACGAGTAGAAGGGGCGGGATATGGCAACTTCAAGAAAATATAATGGAAGAGAAAAAACGGCTATACTTTTGATTGCTCTCGGACCTGATAAGTCGGCAAAGATCTTTCAACACCTCTCCGAGGAGGAAATAGAGGATCTTACGCTTCAGATTGCGAATATGCGTATGGTGTCTCCTGAGGATAAACAGGAGATCATTGAAGAGTTTTATCAGATTTGTTTGGCTCAGGAATATATTTCCGAGGGTGGAATCAACTATGCCAAGGAAGTTTTGGAGAAGGCTGTGGGTTCGGACAAGGCGATAGACATAATAGGGAAACTCACGAGTTCTCTGCACGTCAAGCCGTTTGAATTTATCAGAAAGGCTGACCCCAATCAGCTTCTCAACTATATCCAAAACGAGCACCCCCAGACTATCGCTTTGGTACTTTCATATATGCCGGCTCAGCAGGCGTCATTGCTCCTTTCGAGTCTTCCGGTTGAGAAACAACCTGAAGTTATTGAGCGTATTGCGCTTATGGATCGCACTTCTCCCGAAGTTGTGAGAGAGGTTGAGGAAGTGCTTGAGAGTAAGTTTTCCAATATTCTTTCGCAGGATTATACTACCACCGGAGGGATTCAAAGCGTTGTTGATATATTGAACTCCGTTGACAGATCTGCCGAAAGGAACATAATGGAAGAGTTGGAAGTAGGGAATCCTGAGCTTAGTGAAGAGATCAAAAAGAGAATGTTTGTGTTCGAGGATATTGTCGGGCTTGATGCAAGAAGTGTTCAACGCATTATCCGAGATGTTGACAACTCTCAATGGGCTATTTCCCTTAAGAGTGCAAGTGATGAAGTTAAGGATAAGATATTCGGGAATATGTCTTCACGTTTGGTGGAAATGATAAAGGAAGATATAGAGTTTATGGGTCCTGTAAGACTCAAGGATATAGAAGATGCTCAACAAAATATTGTGAATGTAATCAGAAAGCTTGAAGAAGAGGGAGAAATTATCACGCCTCGTGGCGGAGATGAGATGGTATTATGATAATAAAGTCCGGATGTTTTGTTGAGGTATCAAGTTCAGGTAAAATCGGAACTCTTAAAGATTCTCCATTGGACATTGAAACCGAGAGAGCTGATGAGATTATTGAGGAGGCTGAAAAAGAAGCCGAAAGAATTATAGAGCAGGCAAGAAATCAGGCAATCAGTATAAGAAAGACAGCTGAAAAGTCGGTTGAAGAATTAAGAATTCGCCTGATAGGCGAGATGGAGGAGGCAAAGTCTGAAGCTCAGTCTCAAGGCTATGAGATAGGTAAAAAGAAAGGTTATGATGAGGGGATAGAGCAGGGAATTGTCGAATCCAGAGAGAAAGTCGAGAGCGAAAGGGAAGATATACTGAGAGATGCAAAGGAGTTGCACGAAGATATTTTCCGAGTGAGAGAAAGACTTGCGAAAGATTTGGAGACCGATGTTGTGAAATTGGTTTCAAGTATGTTTGAAAAAATCGTAAGAAAACTTACAGTTGAAGATGAAACACTGATCGCTTCAATGGTAGAAGAAAATATAAAGCTTTTGGATACGAGAGGGGCTGTCTCAATCATCACCGGCAGGAAAGATTATGACTATTTAGTTCTTCACAAGGACGAAATGAAAGAGCGTTTGGGTTTTGTGGACGAAATTGACATAAAATGCGACTCCGATATGGCGGAGGGTGATTGCATAATAGAAACTGAAAGAGGGAATGTGGATATAAGCATTTCCAAGCAGTTGCGTGAGTTGAAGAAATTTTTAAGTGAGGCGTCGGGCGGCGAGGTATAAAATATGGCGGTGGATCTCACCAAATACATTGAGAAAATTGAATCGAAACGCTTTGTAAGATACACCGGACGTATAACCAGAGTTGTGGGTATGACCATTGAATCTCAAGGTCCTATTGCGTCAATCGGTGAGTTGTGTCTTATATATCCCTATAATTCCAAAGAACCGGTTTTTTCAGAGGTGGTCGGGTTTAGGGATAAGAATATTTTGCTTATGGCTTTAGGGGAGATGAAAGGAATATCAAGCGGAAGTCTTGTCGTGGCGACAGGTCGTGCGTTCGATGTGGAAGTGGGAGAGGGTTTGAGAGGCAGGGTGTTGGACGGACTCGGGGTTCCGATGGACGGACTCGGGAGTGTAAACACCTCGGAATCGTATTCTGTGGATAATTCTCCTCCA
This sequence comes from uncultured Tissierellia bacterium, assembly GCA_963552605.1. Lineage (GTDB taxonomy): Bacteria > Bacillota > Clostridia > Tissierellales > Peptoniphilaceae > CAUVKI01. Next base: position 64,405 of record CAUVKI010000002.1, on the reverse strand, counting down.
AATCCTTTGAGTCGTAAGATGATAACCGAGCCTATGCCTGTCGGAATACGGGCTATTGACGGAATGCTGACTTTCGGTAAAGGACAGCGGGTGGGAATATTTTCAGGTTCGGGCGTCGGAAAGAGTACGCTTATGGGTATGCTTGCGAGAAATTCAAGTGCCGATATCAATGTTATCGCCCTTATCGGAGAACGGGGCAGAGAGGTAAGAGAGTTTCTTGAGAATGATTTGGGAGAAGAGGGTCTTAAGAGATCGGTTGTTGTGGTTGTGACGAGCGATATGCCTGCACTTATAAGAAAAAAAGGTGCGATGGTTGCGACTTCAATTGCGGAATATTTCAGGGATAAGGGGCTTGATGTTATTCTGATGATGGACTCCTTGACGAGGTTTTCTTTGGCTCAGCGTGAAATAGGACTTGCAACGGGAGAACCGCCCGTTACCAAAGGATATACTCCCTCGGTCTTTGCAACTTTGCCAAGGCTCTTGGAGCGTGCCGGCGCATCGGGAAAGGGGACCATTACGGGTTTATATACGGTGTTGGTTGACGGTGATGATATGAATGAGCCTATTTCCGATACGGTGCGCGGAATATTGGACGGTCATATAGTCTTGTCAAGAAAACTTGCCAACGGAAATCATTATCCCGCCGTTGATGTCCTTGCCAGCATATCGAGGGTTATGCCTAATGTTACCGACGATGAGCATAGAGATTGCGCTTCGAAGCTGAAAGATTTGGTGGCTACTTACAGAGAGGCTGAAGATTTGATTAACATAGGTGCATACAAAGAGGGGTCAAATCCCAAGATAGATACTGCGATAAGGTTAAATGACGATATAAACAGCTTTCTGAAACAAGGTACTCATGAGGTGGCGGTTTATGAGGAGACCGTACGGAATATGGAAATGATAGGCAGTGCTGCTAAATGAGCTATAATTTTAGGATGCAGAATTTGCTTGATCTGAAGGAGAGTATTGAGCAGGAAAAAAAAGAAGAATACGGGAATGCGGTTTTTGAACTCAATCGTGAAGAGGATATATTGGAAGCTATTTTCAAGGAAAAAAACTCCGCACTGGAGAGTATGGAAACTGCAAAAGGGCGTATGGACATAGTTTGTATGAGGCGTTACGATTTGTACCTGAGAATGATTGCGGATAAGATTGAGACGCAGGAGAATAAGATAGAAATTCTCAGGGTGGGAGTTGAGGAGAAGAAATCCGAGATGCTTAAGGCTATGGTGGATAAAAAGGCTTTCGAGAAACTCAAAGAGCATGACTATGAAAGATTTTTGCAAGAGGAAAGGAAAGCGGAAGATAAAGTGAATGACAGTATCGTAACGTTCAACATAATGAAGAAACTTTGCTCTGAGGTGTGAGTATGGAAAATGCAATGGATAATTCAAGAGAGATGCTTGACGAACAGGAAATTGATGAGCTGGATACGGTTGAGAAAAGTACGGGTCGTGTGCTTTTCGTCATTTTTATGCTTATGCTCATCATTCCGATTTTGATTATAGCGGTTCTCTATAATGTGAACGCAAATTTTCGGAATACGGTGAATATGATTAAATCTCCTGTCATATCAAAGTTAAACGACAGAAAACTCACTCCGGAAGAGCGCAAGAAACGCGTTGACTATTTGGCTAAACGCTACACCGAATCAAGTGAGCAGACTGCGGTGGATAAGCTTTATACAATTAAGAAAGAAGACGGCTCTTTGTATCAGGATATACTTTCCGCTATGAATGCCAAAAATCCTAAAAAGACCAAGGCCATTGTAGAGAAGATTCGTTCAAAGGAATTGAACAAGGATTTTTTGGTAAGAAATTATGAAGAAGCAGTGGGCGTTGCGGGAGAGGAGTTGGCCACTCAGGCAAAGGCGTTGGAAAAATCCGATCTGCTTCCTGCAAAGGAGGAGATTAGGAGAAAAATTCATGATTCCGATGTCGGAAAACTTATATCGCTATTGTCCTCTAAAAAGCTTGCGGAAGTCCTCTATTATATGACTGAACCGGAGAGCGCCGATCTCCTTAGAAAGTTGGACGATCAGAAAGCTCTGGAAGTAAGGGCTGAAATGGAGACTCTTAAGTATAACAGGGAGAATTTGAAATCCACTGCGGGGATTTTAGAAAAGAAACCCATATCCGATGCGGTGTCTTATATAAATTCTCACCCTGAGCTCACTGCGGAGCAGTTGGCTGTCATTTTGGAGAATCTATCTCTTCCCAAGGCGGCTTCCGTGGCGGCGAGGGTGTCGGATAGAAATCGGGTGGATGATGCGTTTTATCAGTTGAGTTTGCTTGAAAGACTTCTTGAGAAAGATGAGGGAAGAGCGTCGGATATATCAGACTTGGTGGATTATATCTCGGAATATGAAAAGAAAATAAATGAGTTGGTTTCTTATTACAAGAAGGTCGAAGCCAATGTTGCGGCACCTATTTTTGAGAAGCTTTTAAATAACAACAAAGATGTTTCCGTTCTGACCGTTAGTGACCCGTCGGGGCTTGGAGAGAAACTTTTTAAGACTACTGACAGAAAAGTTGCTCTCGATGTTGCATCGAGAATGAAGCCGAAGAATGTTTCGGAAATCATCTCGGTTATGGATTCAAATATAGCTGCGCTTTTTACGGAGCTTTTGGCTCATCCTGACAGGGCTATTGTTCACGAAAATTCGGAAGGGGATAAGGATAATTCAAGGATAAAGCTTGATGTTTCGTTTAATGACGGAAATATCAGCGCATTGAGTCAGGAATTTTCAAAGAGAGCCAAGGATTTAGCATCCGCATTTGATAAGATGACTCCGAAAGAGTTATCCAAACTTGTTCGTTTGATGCTTTCAGGAACGCCGTCGAATAAGCGCACCATAGCCAATATACTTTCCAAGGTTAAGGCCGACACTATGGCGAAATTGCTTGAAGCGTTGCCTCAAGGGGATAGAACCACGCTGTCAAATCTTATGGTAACCGACAATACGGAGCAGTCGTTTGCCACTGATTCATTTGAAACGGCGGATAAGATGTCGGAAGAATTGGCGGCGGTTTATAATAAGATGGGAGCAACTCCTCTTGCCACTCTCATAAAGCGAACTGTTGACGACGCTTATGATTATGAAGAAACCGGAAATTTGGAAACATTGGTGAGGGTGTTGGAGAAGATGAGTCCTGAAGTGTTATCACCTGCATTAGATCTGTTAAATCCGGATATGTCCGGAGAAATAACGGATTTAATATATAAATACAAACAGAAAAGAGAGGTGAGGGAATGAAACTTGAAAAAGCGGCACAATCTTTTCTTGTGGAAAGATCGGTAAAAGCCTCTGCAAAGCAAGGTAATTTGTCAGACAGTTTCGCAAAAAAACTGGAATCAATCGAGTCAAAACAGTCGGGCAAAGATGTTTCTTCGATGGTTGGTAAGACGACTGAACAAAATAAGACCAAAGAAATCGGCAATGCGGTTTCGCAGGGGGGAGAGTCTGAACAAGGCGATGCCTTTAAAGATTTTTCGCTCAAAGAGTCCGAAGTTAAGGAGAGTCCTAAAGAATCTGTCGAAGACAAGGATATTGTGTCTGCCGAGGAAACCGTAGAAGCTGAGAAAGCGGTTCAAGTTGTGGAGGCGGATTTACCCGAAATTGTTCTTTCCGAGGAAAAAGGTGAGTTCGTTGAGGAGATTGAAGAAGCTCCGAAAGATTATGAAAAAGATTATGAAGATGAAACCTTGAAGTTGAAAGAAGAACCCGATAAAGTTGAAATCTTTGAGGAAGAGGCTATTCCCGTTGAGGAGAAGTCATCAACGGAACTCGGTGATGATGAGAAGAAAGTTTCGAATAAACTCAGAGAGGATAAGGGAAAAAAGGTAGAACAAAGGGAAGAAAAAGATGAAGGTATAGATTTTTCCAAGTCGGCGGTTAATTATCTTCAAAATTCCAAAGGTGATGTTTCCGACTTTGAGGTTGTGGAGAAGCCGAAAGAAGATTCCGCTTCCGAATTGATTGTGAAACCCGAAGTTTTGACGGAAACGGCTGAGGATAACAGTCTTCTCGGAGATGGGAACGGAGGAGAAGGGAAGAAGTCCGAGCGATCCGTAAAAGATGAGGGGAATTTGTCTTCGAGCGTGCGCACGATTGCAGTCGGAGAAGTTCAAAACAGAGGATTTGACGAGGTGATTGCGGAAAGATTTGATATGGAGCAGGAGTCCGTCAAATCTATGCTTGATGATGTGTCATATCAGGTGAACCAGTCTAAAAAACAGATCACCGTTCAGCTTAAGCCCAAGGAATTGGGTGAGATGACCTTGGATCTGAGAATGGATAAGGGTTCGATTGTTGCAAAGATTGTAGTTGAAAACGATAAGGCGAAAGCTATGGTTGAGCAAAATCTCTTTCAGTTGAAAGAAACTCTGAAAAGTTCCAAAGTCGAGATAAAGACTGTGGAGGTGTATGTAGGCACAAATGAGAATTTCAAAAATCATCAAGGGCAAATGCAGCAACATAAACAGTCTCTTAAGAAAAATGTTCTCCGAAGCATAAGGTCTGTCAAAGGTTATGGCGAACAGCTTACGGAAGAAGATTTATCCTTGAAAATTCAAGGACAGGGAGAAAGTTTGGATATATCGGTGTAGGAGGTGTATTATGGCTTATAACAGCGGAGTAGGGAACAACATCAAGAATGTCACAAGTGATCCCAATTACAAACCGCCGGTCAAGAGGATAAGAGATGATAAGGGAAATCTGATTAAGGACAATAAGACGGACGCCAAGGCAAATAAGCCCAACGAATTGGGGAAAGACGCATTTTTGAAGCTGCTTGCGGCTCAGCTTGCGCATCAGGATCCCCTAAATCCGACAGATGATACTCAGTTCATAGCTCAGCTTGCTCAGTTCAGTTCGCTTGAACAGATGTCTAATTTAAACAAGACATTTGCGGAGAAGATAGACGGTATTAAGGAAGCGATAAAGCTCTTCAATAACAATTCCGTCGAAGCAAATGTTCAGCTCAGTAGAGAACTTAGAGCTTTGAGAGAACAATTGGCAAAAGCGGGAATCGGAAAGGTTGAAGATCCCAAGAAAGACGGTAAAACCGATAAAACCGAAGAAAAAGGCAAAGACGATAAAACCAAAGAGCCTGACAAGGACAAGAAGCCTGATAAGGATAAAAAGCCCGAGGGCAAAAAAGGTTAATTGAACCGAAAGAGATAATCAGAAAGTGGGGGAGATTTGATGGAAATTCGTCAGGCGGACATAAAAAATCGTGTTGACAAAGCGTATGGTTCACTTCAAAAGCGACCCGAAGAACGATTTTCAGAAAAAGTTTCGTTCGGCGAGATTTTGAAATCAAAAGGAAGCTTTGGAGTTAAGTTTTCAGGTCACGCTTTGAGGAGAATTGAAGCAAGGGCATTGAAGTTTGACAATGACGAGCTTGTGAGAATCTCAAATGCCATTGATAAGGCGGAAAAAAAAGGTGTGAAAGATGCTGTTATTCTAATGGATAATAAAATTCTTATTTCCAATGTGGCTTCTCGCACGATAGTTACCACTTTCAGTCAGGAACAAGTTAAGGACAATGTGTTTACAAATATAGACGGAGCAGTGATTGCATAGCCGGACCTTTTTGGAGGCTAGGGGAGCTTGAATGATAGAAAGCTTTCTCTGTACAGATTATGGAGGTTATATTATGATGAGAGCAATGTACTCAGCCGTTGCAGGACTGAGGACTCACTTATCCAAGATGGATAATGTTGGAAACAACCTTTCCAATGTTAATACACCTGGATTTAAAAAAGGGCAAGTTACTTTTAAAGAAATTTATTATCAAACTCAAAGGGGGGCGAGCGCCGCAACCCCCGGAGGAATAGGAGGACTTAATCCTCAGCAAATCGGATTGGGTGTGGGAACGAGTTCCATAAATGTCATTCACACCAGAATGGGCGGTACAAGGACAGACAGCCCCACCGATGTTATGGTTGAGGGAGAGGGGTTTTTCGTGGTTTCTCCGAGTGAAACCGATGCGGGTGAGAAATTTTATACCCGTGCAGGGAACTTCGCCTTGGATAATTTGGGGAATTTGGTAACACCCGAGGGTTATCATGTTATGGGGTATAGGTATGACTATAATCAGGTTGATCCGGTTACGGGAAGAAAACCCAAGCTTGATACAAGCCAGAAGGTAGGAATGAGGATTAATCAGTCGGAAACGGTTGAACCCACGCAAACCACAGGTTTGGAGCTTAGGGGCAACTTGGATTCAAGATATGCAGTAGGTCAATCCTATCTGACTGATACCACTATTTATGACACATTGGGAAATGCCTATAATGTCACTTTAGAATTTAAGAGAAAAGCTGATGCTGCAAGCGGAAATCAGGTATGGGAAGCTTCGGTTAAGAGAATAACCGATGTTGCAAGCAAGCAGTATGATGATAATGCTGCGAATATGCCTACTTTTAATGGAGGGGCTCAGACATTGGATCTGGAATTTGATAAAAACGGTCAGTTGGTCAACATAGGTGGTGTTGCCGCAAATACTAAGCCCCCGGTGAGTTTGACTTTTAATGCGGGGAGTATCAACTTTAATAAGACAGGAGAAGGAGCTACAGTTCCTGCAGGGACGGAGAAAAAGATCAACGGAAATATAGGTAATGCCGGTGTGATTTCCGTCTTTGATCCCAAATCCAATACCAACTATAAGTCCATTACCCAGTACGCAAATGACATTACGATGAAACCTTATAGGCAGGAAGGGGCGGCTTCAGGTTCGCTCACGGGTTTTTCTATAGGTTCGGACGGGGTTATCACCGGGACTTTTTCAAATGGTGCTACCAAGCTTTTGGGAAGACTTATACTCGGAAAATTTGACAACCCTATGGGACTTGAAAAAGCTGCGAACAACCTTTTCCGTGAGTCGAGAAACTCCGGAGAGGTGCAATACGGAATGGGAAATTCCGCAGGGTACGGAGCTATAGCTTCGGGAACTCTTGAGATGAGCAATGTCGATATGGCTCAGGAATTTACGGATATCATCACTACGCAAAGAGGTTTCCAAGCCAATTCGAGGGTTATTACAACTTCAGATGAAATGTTGCAGGAATTGGTGAGCATAAAGCGATAATTATGATATAATAATCAGGGCTCGGGCGGGAATTCCGACCCGAGCTACATAATCGCATTCTTATAAAATACAGGGGAATGCAATAAGGCGGTGGAAAATGATAAAGCTTACAAGACTTAACGGCAAGGACTTTGTGGTTAACAATGATCTGATGGTATTTGTGGAGGATACGCCCGATACCGTTATCACTTTGACCAGCGGTCAAAAGGTTGTAGTATCCGAGACTGTTGATGAGGTCATAGAAAAGGTAATGAAGTACAAGGCTAAAGTTTATCATTATGAGCGTGAGTTTGAGGAAGAAGGGGTGTAGTCTGTGGATATTGCAACTTTAGGCGGATTTTTACTTGCTGTTTTCTTCTTTGTGTTCGGGCTGTTCAGCTCTACACATGGGGATTTTGCTGCTATGAGTAAGTATTTGGACATTCCTTCACTTACAATCACTGTGGGTGGCACCATTGCCGCTACGGTGATGGGGAACTCACTGGCGGATTTGAAGATCTTCGGCAGAGTGCTTAAAAAAGGGTTTGTCCATAGCGATCCCAATCCAAATTCGGTTATTACTCAGGTTATTGAGCTTGCAAATGTTGCAAGAAAAGAGGGGTTGCTTGCATTGGAGGAGTATGGCTCGAATGCGGAGGACGAGTTTTTAAGGAAAGGCATTATGCTGATTGTTGACGGAACGGATCCCGAGCTTGTGAGAAATATTCTTGAGACGGAGCTTGTGTTTTTGGAGGAGAGGCACGGTAAGGGCAAGGGAATTTGTGCTTTCATAGGTTCTATGGGACCTGCGTTCGGTATGATAGGAACGCTTATCGGCTTGGTAAACATGCTTCAAAAATTGAGCGATGTCAACAGCTTGGGTCCTCAGATGGCGGTTGCTCTCATAACAACCTTGTACGGATCTATGATTGCAAATATGGTGTTTATCCCTATGGGTAACAAGTTGGGGCTTATAAGCAAATCCGAAATGCTTGTCAAGGAGCTTACGATAGAGGGTTTATTGGCAATTCAGGCAGGGGAAAACCCCAGAATTATTGAGGAAAAGCTGAAAACCTTTATACCTCCTTCAATGCGTGACGAGCTTTCGGCAGACTCCACTGCAAAGGGGGCGTAACATATGGCTCGAGCAAAAAAGCAGGAGGAGTCATCGTCCGGCACTGCGGCTTGGATGAATACCTATTCGGATTTGGTAACATTACTGTTTGCTTTTTTCGTTCTGCTGTTTGCATTGTCTCAAACCGATGAGGGACGTGTTAAAGCGTTCCTGGCAGGATTTGAAGGAGGAGCCGGAGTTTTGGACGGCGGTGCTATGTTGGAATTTGAAAAGAACATAGGTCAGATGCTTCAGAACTCGGGGACTTCGGATGATGAGGATTTGGAGCACATTCAATCAATCTTGGAGGAGGCGACCGAGGGGGAGATAAGTTCACAAATAACCGTTGAGAGGAATGAGCGAGGGACTGTTATCCGTTTTATGAACAATGTCCTTTTTGATGCAGGAGAGGCGGTTATAAGAAAAGAGGCGGAGAGTGTGATGGAAGAAGTTGGAAATCTTCTTCATTCCGAACAGTTCAGAGGACACCCTGTCGCCGTTGAAGGACACACGGATACCGACCCTGTAAAGTATGTAAATAAGTATCCTACCAACTGGGAGCTTTCCAGCGCCCGTGCTACGGGTGTTGTGAGATTTCTGATAGAAAAGTCGGGAATTGAACCGCAGAGGCTTTCGGCATCGGGTTATAGTTTTTATCATCCTGTGGCACCTAATGATACGGCGGAGAATAAGGCTATGAATAGAAGAGTGGATATAGTGCTGTTAAATTCCGATGTCAACGAAACTCCTGCAAAGACTGAAGAGAATAATACTCCGGAAGTTCAGAGCGGTGAAGGTACGCCCGATACTGAAAGCACTCCTAAGGTGCAACCATAAGACGAGAGGTGATTGTGTGAAGAATAAACTGAATATAAAGATTATTATCATCGTTTTGGCGGTGGTTGTGGTTGCGGTAGGGGCATTTTTGTTCCTAAAAAGCAAAGGTAAGGAAAAAGAAGAAAAATCCAAGAGCAGTCCTGCCGCAGAAGAAAATTACAGTGTTTCCCTCGAGGAGATGTATTCCAACATCAAAAATTCCAAAAAGATTTTGAAGGTCAAAATCACTGTGCAGACGAGTGTTGAAGCGAACAAGGAAATCATAGAAGCCAAGCAGTTTGTCATAAGGGACGAGGCGAATAAGATTATCCGTAATACCACGGAAGATGATCTGAGCGGAGAGGGATATGAGAATGTGAGAAGAGCCATACAAAAAACCGTTCAGAAATATTTTTCGGATGAAACCATAGTGGTTTACTTTGATGACTTTGTATTCCAATAAGAAAGGGGGGAGCGTTTTTGCCTGATGTAATGAGTCAGTCGGAAATAGACGCCCTTCTTAATGCGTTAGATACAGGCGATATTTCCGTAGAGGAAATGCAGGAAGAAGACACGAGGAAAATTAAGGATTATGACTTCAGAAATCCTCAGAAAATGTCCAAGGAGCAATTAAAAACCTTGGAGGTTATACATGAGAATTTCGGAAGAAGTTTGCAGACTTTTTTGACCGGACTTTTGCGTGTGAGCGTTAAGACGAAGATTTTGACGGTTGATCAGTTTGCGTATAGCGAGTTTAGCAATGCTATTTCCAATCCCGCATTCCTTTTGGTAATAGATTTTTTACCCTTGCCGGGACAGATTTTGATTGACATTTCTCCCAGTATAATGTATATCATAATTGATAGACTCTTGGGAGGGTTTGGAAGCGACAAACAGGAGATAAGAGCGTTTACTCAGATAGAGCTCTCTCTTCTTAAGCGAACGATGTCCGGTATGACAACAGACCTTAAGACTGCTTGGGGAAATGTTGTGGAACTTGAACCGGAGTTAAATAAGATAGAGGTCAATCCGCAGTTCGCTCAAATAGTTGCGCCGAATGAAACCATAGCATTGGTTACGATGTCTCTTGAGATAGGCAATATGCAAGGTATGCTCAATGTCTGCCTCCCCTATATAACCATTGAGCAGGTGGTGGACAGGCTTACCACAAGATCGTGGTTTAATGCTTCCGTTCAGGAAGGCGAGCGTGATGATTTAGACAAGGCAGCTTTGCATAACAGGATTTTAAATACTGTGGTGCCGGTAATAGCTTGTTTGGGAGGAACTACTATTACAATCAATGATATAGCCAATCTTAGGATTGGAGATGTTATAAAGCTTGACAGAATGACAAAAGATGATATAGAAGTGTCCGTAGGAACCAAGATGAAATACAAAGCTTCTATCGGAACAAAAGACAGAAAGATGGCGGTTTGCATATCGGAAGTCGTGAGAGGTGGTGAAGAACCGGATGGTGAGTGATGAAGTTTTATCTCAAGAAGAAATACAGGCACTATTGCGTGGAGAAACTTCTGATGAAGATGTTGAGGAATCCACAGAGATTTCTAAAGGAATCGAGGATTTGAGCGTTTCTGATGAGGGTTTGTCCGTTGCCGAAGGGGCGGGTGATGCCGACAAGAGCGGAGAGGATTTGTCTGATGTGCTCTCCGATGTTGAGAAAGATGCCATAGGTGAAATCGGAAACATAAGTATGGGTACCGCTGCGACTACGCTCTCGACTTTGCTGGGAAAGAAGGTTAATATTACAACCCCCAGAGTGAGCGTGATGACTCCCGAGCAGGTTGCAAAGTCCAACACTTTGCCGGTTGTTGCAATAGATGTGAGTTGGCAGATAGGGCTTGAAGGCTCCAATCTGATGATTTTACAATCCAATGATGTAAAAATTATAGCGGATCTTATGATGGGAAAAACTGAAGGATTTGATTCTTCAAGGGAATTGACGGATATAGATTTGAGTGCGGTCAGTGAGGCGATGAATCAGATGATGGGTTCAACAGGAACATCTCTTTCAGAGATGTTCAATAGGAAGGTGGATATATCCCCTCCCTCCGCTGCGGAGATAACCTTGGAAGAAGGTAAAGATAAGCTTAAGATATTCCAAAGCAAGGATCCTTTGGTTTGTATAGAGTTTAGAATGGTGGTTGAGGATTTATTGGATACGACTTTTGTCCAATTGATTCCGGTATATTTTGGGAAGGAAATGGTGCAAATGCTGATGGGTAGTGCTGTTAGTGAATCGACTGTTAATGTAGAACAACAAGCAAATAAAGAATCTCAACCTGTTTCTCAACCTGTTTCTCAACCTGTGTCTACTTCGCCTCCTCAACAGCCTCAACAACCCCAACAGCAGTATCAACAAATGCCGCCGCCTTACTATCCGCCGCAACCTCAGGTGATGGTTTCGCAGCCGCAGTTCCAAAGTTTTGATCGGGGTGCAGCTCAAGGGTCGGTTGAGACGATAGATTTGGTTGGAGATATACCTGTAGAGTTGTCGGTTGAGTTGGGAAGAACCAATAAGAAAATCGGAGAGATTTTGGAGTTTAATGAAGGCACGGTTATTGAGCTTAACAAGTTGGTGGGAGAGGCTCTCGAAATCTATGCCAACGGCAAGTTTATTGCCAGAGGTGAGGTTGTAGTTATTGATGACAGTTTCGGGGTTCGCGTAACTGAGATAGAGAAGGCAATAAAGATCTAATTATATTAGGATTTAGGAGGAGTTTTCGTTATGGCAAACGGTATTTTGGTGGTGGATGACGCTTCTTTCATGAGGATGATGATAAAGGATATTTTATCCAAGAACGGCTTCACAATAGCCGGAGAGGCGGAGAATGGGCAAAAGGGCGTGGAGAAGTATAAGGAGCTTTCACCCGATTTGGTTATTATGGATATTACGATGCCGGAGATGGACGGTATTGCTGCCGTAAAAGAGATCAAAAAGATTGATCCTGATGCCAAGGTTGTGATGTGTTCAGCTATGGGGCAGCAGGCAATGGTTATTGAGGCTATTCAAGCCGGAGCAAAGGATTTTATAGTCAAGCCTTTCCAGAATGATCGGGTGGTCGAGGCGGTAAAAAAAGTTCTCGGTTGATGGGTTCTCGTTTTTGTACAGCAGGAGATAATTCCATACCTTCTGCTCCCAGCATCTTGAGCGGTTTTTTTGCTTTGATTTTTATTCTCGTGTTGATTTACGCAACTTTGAGAGTTATGAAATTCTTGAATCAAAGAGAATTTGTTGTTAGAAAATCTCAAAATATTGAGGTGGTGGAGTCTTACCCCGTTTCAGTCGGTGTGAGAATTCACCTTGTGAGATTGTGTGGTAAGGAGATTGCTATTATAGAGCATTCGAGTGCTATGGAGATTATAAGCGGCGATGAACTCGGAGATTTTGTGAGTAAAAGTAGGTCAGAGGTAAGTTTTTCAGCCTGTTTCGGAAATAAGCTTGCCATATTCGACAAGAAAAGGGATAAAAAAGAGGATTAGCGACGTATGAGAGATAAAAGAGTTTTGATTTTGATTTTGGTTCTTTTTGCAGTCCATTTTTTCTCTGCGGTTGTCTACGCCACAGATGCTCCGATTTCTTCGGGAATTTCCGAGCTTGGCAACAAGATGTTAAAAGATGGGGGAGTGGCGACTGATTCTTTGCCCTTTGCCCTTTATACACTGCTCACAACGCTTTCTTTTCTTCCGGCAATAATCCTTATGACCACGGCTTTTACAAGGATTGTTATCATACTTTCCTTTATGAGGAATGCTATGGGGGTCCAGCAGGCTCCCCCCAATATGGTAATCATAGGCTTGTCTTTGTTTCTCACTTTCTTTGTTATGCAGCCTGTTTTTTCTCAGGTAAATAAAGAGGCTGTGGAGCCGTATCTTGCGGGCGAGATTACTCAGGAGAAGGCTGTTGAAGCGGGAGAGAAACCTCTTAGGGATTTTATGATCAGGCAAACAAGGGCAAAGGATTTGAATTTGTTTCTTTCGTTTGCTAAGATAACCAAGGTTTCAAATTATGATGAAATTCCCTTTCATGTGGTGGTTCCCGCCTTTATGATCAGCGAGCTTAAGAGTGCTTTTCAGGTCGGGTTCATTTTGTATATCCCTTTTTTGATTATAGATATGGTAATATCGAGCACATTGATGGCTATGGGTATGATGATGCTTCCGCCGGTCATTATTTCGCTTCCTTTCAAGATACTGTTGTTTGTTATGGTAGACGGGTGGAATTTGCTTATAGGTTCGATTTTGCAAAGTTTCAAGTAATTTTTTAAATTTTAAGGAGTGGGTGCGAGATGAATGGGGACTTATCTCAATTGGCGCAATATGCAATTCGTACTGTACTTTTTTGTTCTCTCCCTATGCTTGCGCTCAGCCTGATTGTCGGATTGGCAGTTAGTATCATACAGACGGTGACCCAAATTCAGGAAGCTACACTTGCGTTTGTTCCGAAGATTATTACAGTGTTTTTTTCCATATTGATTTTCGGACCTTGGATTTTAAGTCAGATTGTGGAGTTCACTATGAATGTGTATGGCAACTTGGGTGCATTTGTGAATTGATATGTTGGACTTTTGGGTTGATGTAGGGTCTGTGGGGGCTTTCGCCCTGATCTTTTCGAGAGTGTCGGGAATGTTTTTGTTTGCTCCCGTGTATGGTTCAGCCAGTGTTCCCGTACAGCTTAAGGTTCTTTTCGTGTTTTTGGTTTCTTATATAGTCCAAACTACGGGGATTGTGGATATTTCAGGGCTTAAGGGACCGATTTTGTATTTTGTGTTTTCGGAATTGTTATACGGTATGTTGATAGGTTATATAACATATGCCTATACTTCCGTATTCTTTACTATGGGTAAGATTGTGGATTTTAAGCTTGGTTTCGGTATGGCTAATGTTATGGATCCGCAGACTCGCACTCAGGTTTCTATGTTCGGAAACTTTTTTTATGTTTTTTCCACTTTGATATTTTTATCTGTGAACGGACATCATTTTATATTGAAGTCCGTGATTAACAGCTACGGTTCGGTGGGTGCGGGTAGGTTTATTCTCACTCAGGCGCATATGGACATTGTGGTGGAAGCTTTTTCCAAAGCTTTTGAGATAGGGGCTGTTTTGAGTTTTCCGGTGATTGTAATTGTGATTGTCAGTGATCTTCTGTTAGGCGTGTTATCCAAGACCATGCCGCAGCTTAATATTTTTGTGGTGGGAATGCCTCTTAAGATATTTTTGGGTATTGCGATTATCCTGATTATGGTGCCGGCTATTTTTCAGCTTACTGTGAATGTATATGAGATTATGATGGATTCAGTTTTTCGTTTTCTTAGAATAGGGTAGTTATGGAAATTAAGTATATCTTTCGTTTGGATTTTTTCGGAGAAGAAAAGACTGAGGAAGCTACCAGTAAAAGAAAAGAAGATGCAAGGCAGGAGGGACAGGTTTTAAAGAGTCCGGAAGTCAGCGGAGCTTTAATACTTTTGTCGTGTTTTTTAGGGCTTGCCCTGTTTCGAGGTTATTTGGTAGGAGGTTTTTCGGGAGCGATGAAAAGATCGATGGCTCAAATTCCCGAGGCTTCATCGTTAGTGACTCTTGATGCTATCCATTCGGTGTTTTCACAAGTTTGGCAGGATATCTTGATTTTAATGCTTCCTATGCTTGCTGTGGCCTATCTCGCCTCATTGGTTGTCAACTATGCGCAGGTAGGTTTTTTATTTACCACAAAACCGCTAAAGCCCAAGTTATCCAATTTGAGTCCGATTAAGGGAATAAAAAAGCTTTTTTCAAAGCAATCGGTTGTTGAACTTTTCAAAAGTATAATAAAGATATTCATAGCGGGGTATCTTTCGGTAAAGAAGTTGATTGACCTTGCGCCGTCCGTGCTTAATACGGTTTTTCTTACTCCGAACAGGTTTATGTCCGAACTTTTTCGGATTATAGGAGAGACGCTCGGGCAAGTGTTTCTGGCACTGGTCATAATTGCCGTGGCGGATTATACTTTTAAGTGGTTTGAGCATAGAAAAAATTTGCGAATGAGCAAGCAAGAGGTTAAGGAAGAGTATAAACAGCAAGAAGGAGATCCCAAGATCAAATCAAAGCGCAGGCAAAGACAGATGGAGATGTCTCAGAGGAGAATGATGCAGGCTGTTCCGAAAGCCGATGTCATAATAACAAACCCCACTCACTTTGCGGTGGCTTTGAAATATGATTTGGAAAAGAAGCCTGCACCTTATCTTTTAGCGAAAGGGCAGGATTTGGTGGCAAAGAGGATTAAGGAAATTGCCAAGGAAAATAGGATTCCTATTGTGGAAAACAAACCGCTTGCTCAGACCATTTATAAGACGATAGAAGTTGAAGAACAAATTCCTCCGGAATTGTATGAGGCTGTGGCGGAGGTTTTGGCTTACATTTACAGTTTGAAATAGGGAGGGGTATCCTTGAAGACTACCGATGTGGGAATTTTTGCGGCATTTGTTGCGATTATAGTGATGTTCATTATACCTGTGCCGCCGGCGATGTTGGATTTACTCCTTTCCGCCAATATTGCCTTATCAATTTTAATTCTTTTGATTTCTATGTTCGCCAAAAATTCGTTGGAGATTTCTTCTTTTCCGTCTCTATTGTTGGTTATGACGATTTTGCGTCTTGCACTGAATGTTTCTACAACCAGAGGGATTTTACTAAGAGGTTATGCCGGAGAAGTTGTCAAAGCATTTGGGGAATTTGTTGTCGGTGGAGATGCGATAGTCGGAATTATAATATTTTTGGTTATAGTTTTAATTAACTTTATGGTTATAACCAAGGGTTCCGAGCGTGTTTCCGAGGTTGCAGCGAGATTTACCCTCGACGCTATGCCCGGAAAGCAAATGGCGATAGATGCGGATTTGAATGCGGGTATTATAAACGAGAAACAGGCACAGCAAAGGCGAGATGATGTCCAGAGAAATGCCGATTTTTACGGAGCTATGGACGGTGCGAGCAAGTTTGTGAAAGGGGATTCAATAGCGAGTATTTTGATTACTTTCATAAATATAATCGGAGGGCTTGCCATAGCCGTTGGGAGAAACGGTATGGAAGTCGGTCAGGCTTTGCAGACTTATACCCTTTTGACGGTTGGAGACGGGTTGGTGGGACAGATCCCCGCGTTGATGGTTTCCGTCGCAACAGGTATGATTGTTACCCGCTCGGCTGCGGTGAATGCTCTAAGCAGAGATATTATCGATCAAGTTTTCGGTGCGGACAGGCTTATAATGCTGCTTGTCTCCGGAGTGCTTTTGGTTTTGGGAATATTCAGTCCACTGCCAAAACTTCCAAATTTTTTGCTTGCGTTGGGTTTCTTTATACTTAGCAGAAGACAAAAAGAGCTTATGGAGACTGCAACAGCCGGAGGAGATATGCCGCTTCCCGAGGAGGAGGCGAGCGAGATGCGTCGTCCGGAAAATGTTATGGGACTTCTTAAGATGGAGGATATAGAGCTTGAGTTCGGATATGGGTTGATACCTCTTGCGGATCAGGAGCAGGGGGGAGATCTCTTAGACCGCATAATTATGATTAGAAGGCAGGTTGCGGTGGAGCTTGGGTTAGTGGTTCCGGTGATAAGGCTTAGAGATAATATACAGTTAAATCCGAATGAGTATGCCATAAAGATAAAGGGAGTGACCGTATCAAGAGGCGAAGTCTTATTTGATCATTATCTCGCTATGGATCCCGGTACCGGTGAGATTGAGCTTGAAGGAATTGACACGGTTGAGCCGTCATTCGGACTTCCTGCCAAGTGGATAACCGAGAGTGAGAGAGAAAAGGCGGAAGTCTTCGGATATACCGTAGTGGATCCTCCATCGGTTATCGCAACGCATCTTACGGAAATAGTAAAGCAAAAAGCTTTTGAGTTATTGGGAAAACAGGAAACAAAAGAGCTTATAGAAAATATCAGAGAAGATCACCCCGCAGTGGTCGAGGAACTTTTGCCCGGTGTTCTTTCACTTGGAGAGATACAAAGAGTGCTTTCAAATCTCTTAAGAGAACAAGTGAGCATAAGAGATTTGGTGACTATTCTGGAAACCCTCTCAGAATATGGTAAAACTACGACCGACACCGATCTTTTGACTGAATATACAAGGCAAAGACTTTCAGGGTATATAACCGGCAAATATGTGCAGGATAACACATTGAAAGTGGTTGTTCTTGACGGCAACTTGGAAGAGTTGATTATGAACTCGCTAAACAAGAGCGAGACGGGAAGTTATTTGGCTATAGAGCCGGATATTATCCAAAAAGTTTTGGCAAGTTCGTTAAAACAGGTTCAGAATTTGACTTCAATTGGGGAGCAGCCGATAATTCTGACAGCTCCTATCGTGCGTTTTTATTTTAAGCGAATGACGGAACAGCTTACCCGTGATATGATAGTGCTTTCTTATAACGAGATAGAACCCACCGTGGAGGTTCAATCCTTAGGAGCAATAGGGTATGAAGATTAAAAAATTCCTCGGAGCCAGCAATTATGAAGTGATGACGCAGCTTAAAAGTGAATTGGGAAGTGATGCAATAGTCCTTGCTACCAGAGAAGTCAGGCAGAAAGGACTATTTGGCATATTTAGAAAACCTATGATTGAAATTACTGCGGCATATGAAGATGAAAAAAAATCCGATGCCGTTTTCAGAGAAAATCATAAGCTTTCGCAACTGTCCGAGGAAGTGAGATCTCTTAAAGACGCAATAAAAAACATAGAAAAAAACAGCATAAAAATAGAAAATAAGCACTTGATAAAATATTCGGAGTGTCTTTTGCGTTCGGGTTTAAAAAAATCCATAGCGGACGAGATTGTCTATGAGATAAACGCTGAATTGAAAAATTTGCCGAATGAAGACGAAGATTTCATAGTAGGGGAAATCAGAAAACGCCTCGCAAAAATCATAGGGGAATCGGAACCTGTTCATGTTGTGGGAAAAGGCGGGATTGTGATTTTTGTGGGACCCACGGGAGTCGGAAAGACCACCACCCTTGCAAAACTCGCATCAAAGCTTGTTATAGAGGGGCATTATGACATCGGATTGGTGACAGCGGATACTTATCGTATAGCTGCGGTGGAGCAGTTAAAAATATATAGTGATATTTTAAACCTGCCTCTTGAAGTTGCGTATAACGCTGATGAGGTGGAGAGGTATTGTCGAAAAATGTCGGATAAGGATCTGGTGTTTGTTGACACGGCGGGAAGAAGTCATAAGGATAGGGAGCAGACGGACGAGCTTAAAGATATAATACTAAAATTTCCAAGTGCTCAGGTGTTTTTGGTTTTAAGTGCGGACTATTCACACAAGTCTTTGGAGAAGATGCTTGAGAGATATTTATTTTTGTCCGATTATAGGCTTATAATCACAAAGATAGATGAGTCGGAGGGATTTGGGAATATAGTAAACCTTATAAGCACGAGCGGTAGGAAAGTTTCTTATTTTACTGACGGACAGAATGTTCCTGATGACATAATGCTTGCAAGTCAGGAAGTTATATTAAAGGATATGCTGGAGGCTCACCATGAATGATCAGGCGGCGAAGCTGAGATCTTTGATGAACCGGGATATTCCTCAGAGCGAGCCGACCGTCTTAAAGAGAGCGGAAGTAATATGCGTATCCAGCGGCAAAGGAGGGGTGGGAAAGAGCAATATAACCCTAAACCTTTCCATAGCCATAAGACAGATGGGAAAGTCGGTGTGTATAATTGATGCCGATATAGGATTAAGCAATATAGAGATTATAGCGGGAGTGGATACCCCTTATAGTTTTTCCGATGTGATTGAGGGAAAGAGAAGAGTGGGGGAAGTGATTGCCCACATTCCTGAAGATGTTCATCTGGTGTCCGGGGGGGCGGGGATTACCGCATTGAATAATTTGGCGAATGAATCGGGAATAGCCTTTATTATCGGTGAAATTCAAAAGCTTCAGGATTTTTATGATTATATTTTGATTGATACGGGTGCGGGGATAAGTCCTCAGGTGATAGATTTTATAAGACTTTCCGACACTTTAATTGTGATTTCCACTCCGGATCCCACTTCGGTAATGGATGCATATGTGTTGGTCAAGGCAGCTAACGGTGCGGGATATAGAGGCAGGATTTTATATGTGGCGAATATGGTAAAGAGCTTCAAGGAAAGCGAATTGGTCTATGAAAAGATAGCCGATGCCGGCAAGAATTTTATTTCCGTTGGGATAGAGAAGCTTGGCTATATTCCGAGAAGTGATGATGTTGTCAAGTCCATTCGTATGCAAACACCATTTATTATTATGAACAAAAGAAGTGAGGCATCAAGGAGAGTCGTTGAGATGGCTGATTTTTTGGTGACACATGAAAAAAAAGAAAACAGGAAAAAACTTTCGGATAGGATTTTTTCCTTGTTTTTGAGTTGAGGTGAGTTTATGATACGGGATATTGAAGTCGGAATGAAAATTGGTGTTGCAAGAGCGGGCATTGAAAGTGTCGGGGAAAGGGAGATAGATTTCTATGACTATACATCACAAATCGTAGAGATAAATGATATGGAATGGTTGATACTGGGTCCTATCAAGAAAGGGATGTATGCGTATTTTCCCAGAGGGAGCAGGATTTTGATTTCCGCTAAATCTGAGATTCGCGGGGAGATATTTAGCGAATTTCTGATCAAAGAAACCATCAAGGATAACGGTTATATGTTGCTGGTGGAGCGAATTTCCGGATTTAAGTCAAGGCAGAACAGAAACAGTTTCAGAATGGGCTGTTCGCTTCCGATTAAGCTTATCTGTTATATCGAGGGTAAGGAAAAAGCGGAGGATACTGAAACCGTTGATATTTCCGCAGGAGGAGTGAAAGTTTTTTCCAATTTGACTTTTTCTGAAGGAGATGAATTGGATTGTGAGATTGATTTGGGAGAATCCAAGGTTGTGTCAAAATTAAAAGTGGTCAGAAAATTGGATAATAAGAGTGTGCGCCACAAATTTCAGTATGCGTTGATTTTTGAGGGATTGACTGAACTTCAAGAGGATATTATAGTCAAGTATCTTTTCGAGTATCACAGACATCTTATTGCGGAGGGCAGAGCCGATGATTAAGTTGTTGATATGTGATGATTCGGTTCTGATAAGAAAAATACTGACGGATATTGCTTTGTCGGATCCTGAAATTCAGGTTGTAGGGGAAGCGAAAAATGGGCTTGAGTGTCTTAATATGATCGAAAAACTTAAACCCAATGTTGTGACAATGGATATAGAGATGCCTAAGATGACAGGGCTTGAGGCTTTGAAAAGACTTAATGAAATTAAAAACCCCACTCCCGTTGTTATGATTTCTTCTCTTACTCAAGAGGGAGCTCAGCAGACGATAGATGCGCTGGAATTGGGAGCTGTGGACTTTCTTCCCAAACCCAATAATTTATTCTCGTTAAACCAATCAGAGCAAAAAAAAGAAATTATTGAAAAGATTAAATATTGTAGTAGAATAAAGAGGAGATTTTCTTTTTCGCAACCTGCGGTGAGAAGTTCCACTGCGACTGCGGTTTCGGGGAGATCAATTTCTCCTGATAACGGCAGATTGCCTCAAAAGAATACTTCATTTCGTAATTTGGTACTTATAGGCTCATCAACCGGAGGACCTAAGTCGCTTCAGTCGGTAATACCGAAGTTTCCTTCGTCCATCAATGCCGCCGTAGTTATTGTTCAACATATGCCGGCGAAATTTACAAAATCCTTGGCGGACAGATTGAATTCATTAAGCGAGCTCTATGTAAAAGAAGCACAGGATGGAGATGTGCTATATAGAGGTTGTGTTTATGTAGCTCCGGGGGATTATCACCTTAGGATAAAAAAAGAAGGGGATAAGCTTGTGTGCAGATTGGATCAGACGGAGAAGTGGTTAAATTTAAGACCCACAGTGGATAATATGTTTGACTCGGCAGCCAAGATTTCGGGATATAAAAAGATTGCCGTGATTCTCACGGGAATGGGTTCTGACGGAACTAAGGGCTTGAAAATTCTAAAGCCCACAGGGTGCAAAGTTATAGCTCAAGATGAAGCCACTTCCGTGGTTTTCGGTATGCCCAAGGCTGCGATTGAGGCTAAGCTTGTCGATGATGTGGTATCGTTGTATGATGTGGAAAGAACAATATCTAAATACATGGAGGTGTAAAAATGGATCTCGATGTTAATCAGTATATGAGTATCTTCGTGGAGGAAGCCAGAGAACATTTGCAGCTTATGACAGATGTGCTTATGGAGCTTGAAAAAAATCCCGAAGATGTAAGTCAAGTGAACGAAATATTCCGAGTGGCACATACCATAAAAGGTATGGCGGGGACTATGGGATTTCAAAATATGGCTAACCTCACCCATGATATGGAGAATGTGCTTTCAGAGGTTAGAAGCGGAAATATGGTACTTACAGGCGATATAGTGGACTTGCTTTTTGAGTGCTTTGACGCTTTGGACGCTCAGGTTAATGAAGTTGTGGAATCCGGAAGTGAGGGAACCGACACACATCAGGATATCATAGACAAGTTAAACGCCCTTCTCTCAGGAAAGCCGCAAGAGAAAGCGATCAAGCCCAAAGAATCCGTCGTCGAAGAACCTTCAGTGAAGTCGGCTGTTCCTGTGGACGATGTATTGATGGCTGTGCTTCAGAAGGCAAAAGAACAGGATATGAATGTTTTCTCAATCAGAGTTGTGTTGGACGAGAAATGTGTATTAAAGTCAGCCAGAGCTTTTGTGACATTCAGCACATTGGAAGATCACGGAGAGATTGTAAGATCAGTTCCTTCTTCACAAGATATTGAGAATGAACAATTTGATAGAGAATTCGCTTTGTGTTTGGTGACGGAATCGGACATAGAAGTGATTAAGCACATTATGGAAACTATAAGTGAACTTGAGTTGTACGAGGTTTCCGATATAATGGGAATTCTTGACGAAGCTGAAAAGAAACATCAGGAGCAGGAGGAAGTAAAAGATAATGCTCATTCGCCTAAAGATGCCAAAGCTGCACCTCCGGTTGCGGAGGTGAAAGCGGATAATAAGTCCGCAGCTAAGAAAGGCGTGGCTCAAAAATCCGTCCGAGTGGACATAGAGCGTTTGGACAGCCTTATGAACCTTGTGAGCGAACTTATCATAATAAAAACCCGAATGGACGATTTAAGCGGCTATGAATCTATGGAAGGACTCACGGAGACGATTGAGTACCTTGAGAGGATTACGACGAGTCTTAATGAAGCTGTGATGAAAGTTCGAATGGTGCCGGTGGAGAGGGTGTTTAACCGTTTTCCCAGATTAGTTAGAGATTTATCTAAAGAGCTTGGGAAAGAAGTGGATTTGGAGATGTCGGGAGAGGAAACTGAAGTCGATCGTACGGTTATTGACGAGATAGGAGATCCTCTTTTGCATATGATAAGAAATTCGTTGGATCACGGCATAGAAACTCCCGAGGATCGTATAAAAAAGGGTAAACCTGAGAAAGGTATGCTTGTTTTGCGAGCATATCCTGACGGAAATAATGTTGTGATTGAAGTGGGCGATGACGGAGGAGGAATTGACGAGGAAAGAGTTGCAAGAAAAGCGGTGGAGAAAGGGCTTCTTTCTCAGCAGGAATTAGATATGATGTCAAAGGAAGATAAGGTTGCACTTCTCTTTCAGGCGGGATTCAGCACGGCGGAGAAAATCACCGATGTTTCCGGAAGAGGCGTCGGTTTGGATGTGGTGAAGAGTAAGATTGAAGCTATTAACGGCGTCGTGGAAGTGGAAACGGAAAAAGATAAGGGGAGTAAATTTATAATTCGGCTACCGCTGACACTTGCAATAATACATGCACTTCTGATAAAATTGGAAGAGGAGATTTATGCTATTCCTTTGAGT
This sequence comes from uncultured Tissierellia bacterium, assembly GCA_963552605.1. Lineage (GTDB taxonomy): Bacteria > Bacillota > Clostridia > Tissierellales > Peptoniphilaceae > CAUVKI01. The sequence continues at coordinate 41,523 of CAUVKI010000002.1, read as the reverse complement.
TCCATTTCTGAGATTATAACGATACATTCAACTTCAATTCGTGATGTTCAGGGTCAAGATGTGGTTCTTTTCAGAGGAAAGACGCTTCCGATAGTGAAGCTTAAAAATTTACTCGGTATGTATGAAGATGACGATGGAGAGAGAGAACTCACGGTTGTTGTAATTCGCAAAGGAGCAAAGCAGGCGGGAGTCGTGGTTGATAATTTGATCGGTCAGCAAGAGATTGTTATTAAGAACTTGGGAAATTATCTGGGAACTGTGAAATATCTTTCAGGCGCTACGATTTTGGGAGACGGGAGCATTTCCCTAATAATTGACACAAATCTCTTGATATAGGAGGCGGATATGGCTGATACAATGGATAACAAGTATGTGGTTTTCAAGCTGAGTGATGAGTTTTACGGTCTTCCGATAAGGTGCGTAAAAGGGATCGAGAAGCCTTCAAAAACCACCAGAGTGCCTAATACCTATCCCTATGTTAAGGGCGTTATGAACCTAAGAGGCGATGTGGTGACGGTTTTGGATTTGAGATCCAAACTCGGTCTTATGGAAAAGGAAGAGGATTCTTACTCTCGTACTATTGTCGTTATGAAAGACGAGTTGACTGTGGGGTTGGTAGTGGATTCATCATCCGAGGTGATAAATATACCTCAGGATAAAATCGACCAAGCTGCACAGGCATCTTCCGATCAGGTGACGGAGGAGTTGATAACGGGGATTGGAAAGACGCAGGACGGTCGGCTTATCATAATTCTGGATTTGGCAAAAATACTTGAGAATTAATAGGAGTAAGAAACAATGCAAACATTAGATAATATCAACGATATGGTTATTGATATACTGAAAGAATTGGGTAATATAGGTGCGGGGAATGCGGCGACTGCCCTTGCGCAGATGCTTAATAAAAAAGTAGATATGCGTGTTCCCAATGTGCGAATTATGGAATTTCAAGATGTTGCGACTATTTTGGGCGGTGAGGAGAACCTCATAGTAGGGATTTATTTTGAGCTTTCGGAAGATATTGTGGGAAATATTATGTTTGCTTTGGATACTCAGTCTGCGATTAACCTCACAAATGCTCTTTACGGCAGAAATAAAACGCCCGACGAAATAGATGAGTCCGATGTTTCCGCTTTGCAGGAGATAGGAAATATTCTCGCCTCGTCATACTCCAATTCACTTTCACAGATTACAAGCCTTAAAATTTTTATTTCAATACCTTCTTTTTCTTTGGATATGGCAGGAGCCATTTTAAGTGTGCCGGCTATACAATACGGTTATATTGCCGATAATGTGCTTATGATTGAAACTGTATTTGAGGGGGAGGACGATCTTTTAATTAAGGGAAACCTGTTTTTTATCCCTGATTTGGATTCTTTCAATGTTATGCTGAAAGCGTTGGGGGTCAATTAAGATGGCAGGAACTACTCTGAAAATAGGTATGGCTGATTTGAAGGTTTCAAAGGCACCGGACTTGCTTACGACCTTGGGGTTGGGTTCCTGTGTAGGGGTAACTTTATATGATAAAACAACTAAGGCTGTGGGTATGGTGCATGTGATGCTCCCTTCGAGCAAAGAGATTAAAAACAATGAGAATAAGGCGAAATTTGCGGATACCGGGGTTCAGGCTCTCTTTGACGAGATGATTAAGATGGGTTGTAAGAAGCTCAATTTAGTGGCGAAGATTGCGGGCGGATCACAGATGTTTAATTTCAATTCCGGAGGAGATAAGCTTAAGGTGGGTGAGAGAAATGCTCAGGCCGTCAAAGAAAAACTTAAGCAGCTGGGAATTCCTCTGAAAGCTGAGGACACCGGAGGGAATTTCGGAAGAACTATTGTTTTGGATTCTGCAAACGGGGGCTTATTTGTTAAGACTATTGGTCATGGAGAGAAGACGATTTAGATGACCGGAGCGGATCTTGATTTGCTGTGGAAAAGATATAACCAAACCAAGGATAAGGAGCTTAAAAAACAGCTTATAGAGGCTTATGTTGATTTGGTGAAAATCATTGCCGGCAGAATGTATAATTTTTACGGTGCTAAAATCGAATATGAGGATTTGTTGGGTTATGGCGCATTAGGGCTTATTGACAGTATTGATAAGTTTGATTTGACTAAAAATATCAAATTTGAGACCTATGCTCAAATTCGCATAAAGGGAGCAATTATAGACAGTATCCGCAAGTTGGATTGGATACCGAGATCCCTTAGAAAGAAGTCAAAGAGCGTACAAAATGCCATTTCTTTTTTGGAGAATAAGCTTGGGCGTTCCCCTACCAATGACGAAATAGCGAGCCATATAGGCGTTGATCGTGAAGAACTGGAAATGACTTTGGCGGACATTTCCACTTTTGGCGTGTCCTCATTGGAAGAGATGATTGCAAGTGCCGGTGATTATTTCATAAGTCATAATCAGGAAAAGCCGGAAGATGTTCTCGGCAAAAAGGAGATTAAAAGACTGCTTGCCGATTCCATAAGATCGTTGAATGAAAATGAGCGTATGGTTATTACGCTTTATTATTATGAGGAGCTTACCTACAAAGAAATCGGTGAGATCTTGAAGCTGTCGGAATCCAGGATTTCACAAATACACAGCAAGACAATCCTTAAGATGAAGAATTATTTGGAAAAAGAGGGTATCACATCGGCTACTTGGTAAATCCGGTGGTATGTTTAAGGGGGAAATTATGCAAAGAGTTAATAACTGTTTGAATGTTAACGTGTCTTCCGACGGAATGGAAGCACGTTTAATTATGTCTGGGGAAGCATACAAGAGTAAGCCGATTTCTTATGAGGATGCGCTGAGAGATCTAAAGGAATACATAAAATTCGGACTTATGGAAGACGAGCTTAAGGCTTTTATGGCAAGACCGTCATTTGATAGGGAAGTTGTAATTGCCAACGGAAAAAAACCGGTTTCCGGCAAAGACGGGGAAGTTAAATATAATTTCGACATATCCGCGTCTGATGTCAAACCAAGGCTTCTTGATGACGGCACTGTTGACTATAAGAATTTGGACAGCATTAAGAAAACCGTTCAAGGAGCTTTGCTTGCGGAGGTAATACCTCCGGTTGACGGAGAAAACGGAATGAATGTGTATGGAAAGGAAATTCCCTTTTCTCCCGGAAAGCCGAAAGCTGTAAAGGGCGGAAAGAATACGGTTTTTTCCGAGGATAAATCCAAACTCTATGCGGTTTGTAACGGCTTGGTTAGGTTGCAGGACGGCAAGGTGGTTGTTGAGAATACCTATACGGTTGATGCCATCGGGGTGGCGAGCGGAAATATTGATTTTGACGGAAGTGTTATAGTAAAGACCGATGTGCTTACCGGTTTTGTGCTTAAAGCTACGGGAGCTGTGGAAGTTCGAGGAAAGGTTGAAGGCGGAGAGATTTTTTCGTCGTCAGACATAGTGGTGAAGGGCGGTATTCAGGGTTATTCGAAATATCGTGTGGAAACTTCAGGTTCGCTTCATTCAAAGTTTTTGGAGAATGCGGTCGTATCGGTGGGGGGAGATATTTTTGCCGACGCTATTATGCACAGCAGTGTGTCAAGCGGAGGAACTATAAATTGCACCTATAATAAGGGCTTAATCGTGGGGGGATCGGTCAAGGCAAAGAAAGAGATTAGTGCAAAGATTGTGGGTTCTTCTATGGCTACCAAGACGGAGCTTGATGTGGGAGTTGATCCCAAATCCAAGGAGCTTTATCTTGCAAAGCAGGAGTTCATAAAGGAGAATGAGCCTAAACTCAGAATGCTTATAAGCAATATAACCGTGTTTGAGTCTATGATTGCTCAGGGTCAGTTGGATCCGTCAAAGAAACCCGTTTATGATAAGTTGGTCTTGGCGAGGGACAGTCTGATGGTGAGTTTGGAGGAGGCAAAAAGGGAAGTTGCAGATATTGAGGAAGATTTGAAAGCCGTCAATACAGGTAAGATTCGTGTATCCGACATCATATATCCCGGCGTTAAGATCTCCATTGGAGATGCGTTCCTTTTTATCAGAGACGAGATGAAAGCCTGCTCTTTTTATAAAGACGGTCCGGATATTCGTGTGGGAGCATTATAAGAGTGGATTGGTATGTTGTTTTTCTGATTGTGGGAATGTTTTTTGTGGCGTTGGCTTTTTTGTTGATTTTCATTGAACACAAGAAGAAAGATGATGACTTTGATGAGGATTTTAAGAGGGTTTTACAGGATAAGGAGAGAAGCTACAGGCAGGGGATTAAGAGTGTTCCAACTTCCGATGCTGAAAAGTTAAATATAAGCAAACCTTCGGACAGCAGTCGTGATAAGCCTTATACTTATATTGATTCGGACAGAAAGGAGCTGCTTAAGGTTTTAAGAGAAACAAAGCCCGTTGAAAAGTCGGAAAAATCGGTAGATAGAGTTGATATGGCGGTTACCCGTCCGAGTAAGAAGAAAGAGGAAGTTGAAAAAGATCGTGATGAAACTTCCGAGGAAAAAGACGACTCTCATATCTATGCATATAGGAGTGCCAGAAGTTTGGTTATGAATTTTGATAATTCCGGAGATTTGGTTTCAAATCAGATTTTATCTCTCAAAGGAGAAGGACTTTCAGTTGAGAGCATAGCCAAGAAGTTGGGGCGTGGAGTGAGGGAAGTGGAGATGATTTTGAGGATTAACGAGAAGTCGTGAATTGTATAAATTGTGAGAAACAGGGAAAAGTTCCCTGTTTTTTTGTGTGCGGATATTTTTCGTCTGCATTTTCGGACAAGTTGACAAATATTAAAATTGACAGTTGTTGCTTGTATATGATATAATAACGACCAAGTTCAGGCAAGAATGTATTAGGGTACATAGAGATTCCGAACTTGGGGGAGGAAAAGTGTGAAAAAGAATTTTATGAAAGAAATTAGAGTTTTGCTTACTCTTTTGATTGTTATTCCCATATTTGTTTTGGGTGTGCATTCAGTCAGAAACATTAAAAGAGTAATGTGCGAGCAGATGATTACGGACGGGGGTGCAAGCATTGAGCAATTAAATATTTATTTGGATACTTATTTTGAAGCTGTGGAGTCTGCGATTAGAATTCTTGAAAATTCAAGCGAGATTTTGGGAGGAACTTCCGTAAATAAAGAGGCGGAGATTACTCGGATCGTAAGAGATGCTTATCCGCAGATTACGAATGTTTTGGTGGGATATGAGAATGGCAAATCCTACCATTCTATTCAAGGAAGCCCTACTTTGCCTAAAGGTTATAATCCTACGGAAAGAGATTGGTATAAGGAGAGCTTGTCCGACACGGACAGAGTTTTTTTTACTTCTCCTTATATAGATCCGCTTAACGATCAGGTGGTTACCGTAACTAAGGCTCTTAAAAAAAGTGGAAATGTCATTGGAGCTATTTGTCTTGATGTGTCGCTTTCAACTCTTGAGTCGGATATGGGAAAGGTGAAAATCGGGGATTACGGTCAAGTTATAGTAACGGATAAAGATGGAGTTGCTGTCGTAATTTCCGATAAGTCAAGGCAAGGGAAAAATATTTCTTCCGAGCTCCCTAATAGCAGTGAAGTGCTTTCAGGTAAATCGGGTTTTTTGGAGTATAATAGGCAGGGGTTGAAAAATATTCTTACCTATGCGCCTAATAAAAAAGCGGGCTGGACATTGATGGTGAATGATGATGAGAGGGAATACCTCGGATATGTCATTGGCTCTTTGTGGTTTATTGTGATTGTGGCTTTTATCTTGATAGCGTTTTCCGTTATTATCTCAACTATGGTGGTCAGACGGTTAAGTAGAACCCTTTCCCGTTTTGATGTTATTTTGGAGCAGGGAGCGAATGGAGATCTTACGGTTCGCTATATGGAAGACAGGTCTGATAAGATAGGTGAGATGGGAAATGAACTCAATAAAATGTTTGCAAAGATATCCGAAACTATTTATGATATAAAACGTTTCGCCGGCACTCTTTCTAATTCTTCCGTGGAGATGAAAGAGGAGGTAGGAGAGGTTAGGCGTTCGGTTGCCGCCGTTACAAGTTCGATAGAGCAGGCTGCAAAGGGGGTTGAAACTCAAGTCTTGACCATTTCCGAAACGAATACATCTCTAAACGAGCTGGTAAGCAATATAGAAACTGTGGGAGAGCTTTCGGACAAGATGGAAATGGTTTCCAATGAAACCGGGAATTTGAGCAAAGACGGAATTTCAAGAATGGCTGAACTCACAAAACAAACCGAGGAAGCTCAAAGATCCACAGAGGAAATGAGTGAAGTAATTTTAGAGATGCAATCCGTTACGGAGGAAATTGGAACCATTACAGAAACCATTCAGTCTATTTCAGATGAAACAAATCTTCTGGCACTTAATGCCGCAATTGAAGCGGCAAGGGCGGGAGATGCCGGAAGGGGATTTTCCGTGGTGGCGGAGGAAGTAAGAAAGCTTGCCGAGGAGTCCAAACATTCCACTGAGAAGATACAGGATTTGGTGGATCGTATAACGGAGAGTGCCGACAGAGCCGGAAATCAAATGAAAAAGACGAAAGAGGTGACAAAAGTTCAGGCGGAACAGGTCTCAAGAACCAAGGATATTTTTGTTAAGATACAAGAATCTCTTTCAGGCTTGATCATTACAAATAGAGAAATTCTTGAAAGTATAAAGAAAACTCAGATAGGACGGGGAGAAATCGTTGAGAAGATGACTTTGACCGAGTCCGTAACGCAGGAATATATGGCTGCAACGGAGGAGATTTTAGCTAATGCCCAGAGTATGAGAGAGCAAACTTTTAAGATGGAAAAAGATATTTTGGTGCTTGATGAACTTACCACGACGGTTGAAGAAAAGGTCGGTGTATTTACGATATAACAAAGAGTAGCGGTTTAATAACCGCTATTTTTTTTATTTTTTTGTGTTAGCCTCTCGGCAAAGCATCGAGTGGAGATTGCATAGAGATTTTTCGTTGAAGATTTTAGGCTCTTATGGTAGGATAGACAAAGAGGTGAGGCTATGCGACTTGCAGTCGGACTTTGTTTGTGGCTTAATAAGTTTTTTAAAAAACCCGTACACCCTTTCAATCTTCAAAATGACGGAAAGACAACCTATGCCGAGTGGCAGTATGAAAAGGGCAAGGACACAATAAAAAATTATCTTGAAGCGACTGATGAAAAAGAGATGTTTGAAGGAAAAAGGGTCTTGGACATAGGCTGTGGAGCGGCGGGAAAGACGATTTATTATGCGTCGCTCGGAGTTGAGAAGATAACGGGGCTTGAGATTTTGGACAAGTATAAGGAAAAGGCTTGCTCTATGGCTAAAAGCAAGGGAATGGAAGATAAGTTTGAATTCATTACGGCAGACGCCGCAGCGATGCCGTTTCCTTCCGACACTTTCGATACGATTATAATGAATGACGCAATGGAACATGTGGATATGCCCCTTGAGGTTTTGAATGAGTGTTACAGGGTTTTGAAGAAAGGCGGAAAGCTTTATGTAAATTTTCCCCCGTTTTATCACCCGTATGGTGCTCACTTAAGTGATGCAATAGGTTTCCCGTGGGTTCATATGTTTTTTTCCGAGAGAACGTTGGTTGAAGCGTATAAGGAATTGGTTAAAGAGCTTCCCGACGGGAATGAGAGGATTAACTTTAGAATTTCAAAAAATGAAAACGGTGAGGAGTATTTTTCATATATAAATCATATGACGATTAGAAGATTTAATAGGCTTTTGCCCGAGTGCGGATTTGTTGTTGCATATTATAGGGAGATACCTCTTAGGAAAGTTGTTTGGCTTTTGGCAAAACTTCCCTTGTTTAAGGAGATGTTTGTAAAAATGACGGTAGCTATACTTGAAAAATAAAAGGGTGAAAAGGTATGAAGGAAGTGAGTGCCGGAGGGGTGCTGGTTTTTGGCGATTCGGTTTTAGTGCTTAGAAAATTTAATGGAGATTTTGTGCTTCCAAAGGGACAGGTGGAAATTGGGGAAACTTTTGAGGCGGCGGCGATTAGAGAGGTATATGAAGAGGCAGGTGTGCGTGGAAAAATCGTTTTTTACCTTGATTGTGTACACTATACCTATCGCAATATCAGAAGCAGAAAGACGGTTGAAAAAACTGTGCATTGGTATTTGATGAAAGCCGATTCCATAAATCCCAAGCCTCAGAGAAGCGAAGGTTTTGCACGCGCCGAACTCATTCCCTTGGAAAAGGCAAAAAGAGTTTTAAAATTTGGCGGAGAGAGGCTTATGGTGGAGAAAGCCTTGGAAAATATGGAGAGGTGAAGTTATAGCCGGGCTTAATTAGCTATGGGTTTTTCATTGGTGTGTAATTACGGTTTTGATAAGGTGGAGGCGGCAGCCTAGTCTATTAAGGCAGAGAAGAATTGTATTTTAGGTAAAAAAGGGAAAGAATATGGAGACTATGATGAAAGTACAGACAATCACTATAAAAAATTTAGGACCTGTGAAGAATTTCAAAATGGATATCACAAAATTTAATATCTTGATTGGAGAACAAGCGACGGGGAAAAGCACCATAGCGAAATGTATTTATTTTTTTCGAACGGTGAAAACTTATATCACTTATTATTTTCAGTCTATTTATCATTCGGGGACATATCACGGTAAGGATATTTCTTTAGGGATTGTCAAGAATCTTAAAAGCGAATTGAAATCGGTTTTTATTTCTCTTTTCGGATATAGTTGGGACTTAGATGATAGATTATATCTAAGATATGAATTCACAGATGCCATTTGGATTGATGTTTCTCTAAATAAAGGAACGAGAAAACAAGACAAATATATTGATGTTCGTTTCTCTGAACAACTGTTTGGTGAGTTGTCTAAGCTCCAATCCGAAGTCATTCAATTAAATCGTGAAAAATCTCAACCGATTATGGCAAGTCTTGATTATATTACTCAAGAGCGTGCCAAACAACACAATCTGATTAAAAATAAAGTTGATAATCTTTTTGAAGATGTTTTGGAGACATATTACATTCCTGCCGGTCGCAGTATGATTACTTTGTTGTCAAGCAATAGAACGAGTTTAAATTCTGATAATTTGGACTTGGTTACTCGTCAGTTTATGAGGTTAATTGAAAGTGTTCAAGGGTTCTTTGGTAATGGAATTTTCGAAGCACATAAATATTTCCCGAGTGGAGATATAAGGTTTGATATAGAGTCTTTATCCGCAAGAATTGTCCAAATTTTGAAGGGAGATTATGAACGCAAAATAGGCGGTGAACAATTAATTATGAGTGATGGACAGAAGGTAGCGATTAATTTTATTTCCTCGGGTCAACAGGAAGTTTTATGGCTGTTGAATTTACTCTATATTTTGATGCTGAAGAAGGAGAGGGCTTTTGTTATAATAGAGGAGCCGGAGGCTCATTTATATCCGAGTTTGCAGCAGGAAATTATCGGTTTTATTTCTTTTTTCGCCAATATAAACGATAGTTCCGTGTTTATTACCACTCATAGTCCATATGTATTGACCATATCAAATGTGTATTACTGTGCCGGAAAAATTATGGAACAATTGAAAGGAAGCGATGCAGTTCTAAAGGTTGAATTGGAAAAAGAAGTCTATAAAATTATTGAGAGGAAGAGAGAATTTTTGCCTCATAGTTTTTCTGCATTCAAATTAAATAAAGACGATACTTTTGAGTCGTTGATCAATGATGATTTTGGAGAGATTTCCAGTGAGCTGATTGATGAAATCTCCGATATTACAAGTCAAATGTACATGGATTTATTTCGTCTAAGCGAGGAGTATTTTTCTGAAGAAGAAAGTGCGGTATAGTAGGAGAAAGATTATGGCGGATAAGAAATCAAGAAACCTTTTGTCCTCCAATAGATTATATGTTGGAAAATATTCCGAATATTTTATCGAATTGGAACAGGGGAAAATCGAATCTCTTAGCGACGGGAAATCAGATGCTAAGAGTAAGGTTTATGTCCAAGCGACGGAAGGCGGTGTTTATAAAGCCAAACCTGATGGAGATTTAATACCTTCAATTAAAGATCAAAAAAAGTGTGATTATTTGATATATGCTCAAAACAAGCCGCAACTTTGTTTTTTTGAGTTAAAAGGAAAAGAAATATCCAAAGCGTTTGTGCAAATTTTGGATACGATCAACTATCTTGAAAGAGAAGAGGATCTGAAGTCTATTTTTAAGAATCAAGTGGAGCTGCATGCATTTATTGTTTCTCCTTGTTCACAAAACATTCCAAAGGATGTGAATTCCAAAGAACGCTACTTATGGAGAAAATTAAAAGGGGCGGATCATATTCATTTTGTGAGGGTTGTGCCTAAGGCAATTTATAGTGATAAACAAAGAAAGATGGTATGTTCCGATAAATCTCCAATTTTGCTGCCGTATATTTCCACATAATTTTTCGGTAAAATGTCTCATAACCTTATAAAAAAAGAACTTTCCGAGAGAAATGGAGGGGTAGTATGACCTTTTCCTCTGAGTTGAAAAATGAATTGGCAAGACTTCCCGTTGATTCAGATTTGGAAATTTATGAAATGATGTCTTTTGTCAGAATGAGCGGAGAGGTTTATTTTTCCGAGGGGAAACCCTGTGAGATAGTATTTTTTACTCCTCTTTCCGCAATAGCAAGAAGACTTACCACTTTTCTTAGGCATATTGTCAAAGATGCGGTGGAGGTGTCGGCTAAAAAGAGCTGTGCACTAAAAAAAGCGAATGTTTACAGAGTTTCAATTGTAGGAGAAAAAGAAACTCGTTTTTTGCTGGAGAAAACGCAGTTTGGGGATTTTCCTTTTTCGTATCGTATTCCTAAGATGAAAGATACGGATCAGGTGAGGGCGTATCTGAGAGCGGCTTTTTTGGCTCAAGGCTCGGTTGTTTCCCCCGAAAAGGGCTATCACTTGGAGATTACAGGGGATAGTGAGGAACATTTCATAGGACTTGTCGGATTATTTGAAAAATTTTCGATTACGGCAAAACTCACCGAAAGGCGGGGGAAAACGGTGCTCTACATAAAAGATTCTCAGCTTATAAGCGATTCTCTAAATGTGTTCGGAGCGGTTTTGAACCTATTTAGGTATGAGGATATCCGTACATTAAAGGATTTTAAAAATTCAATCAATCGTAAGGTGAATTGTGACTCCGTCAATGCGGATAAAATAATCAAGACAAGTATTCGTCAGCGTCAAGCGATAGGAGTGCTTGAAAAATCGGGAGTGCTTAATGAGCTTTCTCCCTCTCTTAGAGAAGCGGCATCTTTGAGGGTTGAGTTTCCTGAAAGATCTATTGCGGAGCTTGCAGCTCTTTCCAATCCTCCGTCTGCAAAGCAAACTATGGCAAGACGATTGAAAAAATTGGAAAAGCTTTATCGTGAAAACCAAAAGAATATTTATCAAGGAGAGGAAAATTTTGAAACTTGAAAAGGAAAGAATTATTATTGCCAATATGGGAAGGGAACTTTTACAGCAGGGTTTTACAAAGGGAACCGGCGGAAATTTGAGCATTTTTAATTCCGAGGAAAAAATCTTTGCAATCACCCCTTCGGGTATACCCTATAAAGATATTGAACCTGAAGATATATGCGTTATGGATTTGGACGGAAAGAAGCTTGAGGGAAAGAGAGTCCCCTCAAGCGAGCTTGAGATGCACAGACTTGTCTATGAAAACCGCAGCGACATTAAAGCTATGATACACGCCCATACGCTTTATTCAACCGCCGTTTCGTGTCTTGGGGAGAGGCTTCCCGCTGTGCATTATATGATAGGTCTTGTCGGTAATGACATTAGAACCGCAAAGTACGCAACCTACGGCACAAGAGAGTTGGCTGAAAATGCTTTGGAGAGTATGGAGGGAAGGCTTGCAGTATTGCTCCAAAATCACGGAATTCTGGTGGGCGGCAGTTCTTTGGATTTTTGTCTTAATGCATTGGACGAGATAGAGTATGTGGCAAGGCTTTATCTTTTGACCAGAGCGTCGGGAGAACCGATAATACTTCCCGATGAGGAAATGGACAGAGTCAGGGAAAAATTTAAAAGCTATGGAAAGTAAAATGATGAAAATAGAATATAGGGATTTTAGATTGTTTTTGCCGGATCAGAGATTTATCCCCCATAGGGAAGAAAGCTTTGAGTGCAAAAGTACGGAAGATGTGGTTTTTGCAATTAAGGAAATGGTAGTAAGAGGTGCTCCCGCAATAGGAATTGCGGCGGCATTCGGAGCGGTAATCGCCGCAAATGAAACCTCCGATGAGAATTTTTCCGAAGAGCTCAATAAAAAACTTGATTTAATCGGAAACGCAAGACCGACCGCAGTTAATTTAAGTATGGCTATTGGTGCTATGAAAAAGATTTTGGAAGCCGAAAAGCTTTCAAAAGGAGATTGTGTTGAAAGGTTTTTGGAACTTGCGGAGGAAATGACTGCCAAAGAAATTGAAACGGACAGATTGATGGGAGAGTTCGGAGCCACTTTGATAAAAGATAAGATGACCGTATTAACTCATTGCAATACGGGGACGCTTGCCACCGTGGGGATAGGAACGGCTTTGGGTGTGATAAAGACGGCATATGAAAAGGGTTTGGATATAAAGGTATATGCGGACGAAACTCGTCCAAGACTCCAAGGTTTGAGGCTTACCGCATACGAATTGAAAAAATCGGGAATTCCTTTTAAAGTCATTGCGGACTCAGCGGCTCACACGCTTATTCGTGACGGGAAAATCGACGCAATTTTTGTGGGTGCGGACAGAATTGCGAAAAACGGGGATACTGCGAACAAGATTGGAACTTTCGGACTGTCCGTGTCGGCAAAGGTATATAATGTTCCGTTTTATGTCGTCGCTCCGAGAAGCACCTTTGATTTTTCCATAATGACCGGCGATGAGATAGAGATTGAAGAGAGAGACGCAGATGAAATCTTGGAAATTGAGGGAGTGAAACTTTTCCCCGAGAGAATTGAGGTATATAATCCCGCCTTTGACGTCACTCCTTGGGAGAATATCACCGCCATTATATGTGAGGACGGGATTTATTATCCTGCCAAGGGAGGGTTCGGATTTTGAAATACGCCATAATAGGGGGAACGGGATTTGAGAGCGGAATTGACGGAGATAAAAGGCTCTTGAGTAATGAATACGGTGAAGCCTTAGCGGTGGAGAGTGAAAATTTTGTTTTTTTGTCAAGACATGGAGAAAATCACGGCACTCCTCCGCATAAGATAAATTACCGTGCAAATATTCGGGCGCTGAAAGATTTGGGGGTGAAATTTGTGATATCCACCTCCGCAGTCGGCTCAATGAACGAAAATTTTCGCCCGTCGGAGCTTGTGCTTCTCAAAGATTTTTTGGATTTCACAAAGGGCAGAGAGGAAACCTTTTTTGAAGAAAAGGTTTCGCACGTGAAGATGGACGAACCTTATTGTCCTAATCTTAATAAGCTCTTGGAGTCGGAGTTTATTGAAAGGAATATGCCATATAAAGGCAGAGCCGTTTATGCCGCCACGAATGGTACGAGGTTTGAAACTGCGGCGGAGATTTCGTTTTATAAAAAAATCGGTGCGGATGTTGTGGGAATGACCAATGTGCCGGAGGTATCTCTTGCAAAAGAGCTCGGACTTTGCTATGCCTCGGTGGGAATTATCACAAATTGGGCGACAGGGTTCGGAGCTCCAACAAGTATCTCGGAGATAAACGATTCTTTGAAGCGGATAAAAGAGGATTTGCTAAAAGTTTTTCTCAATATTTTCAAGAGGGGAATTTCCGATGAAGAGTGTCAGTGCAAAAATTCGCTTATCATTATGTGAAAAAAGCCGAGGTGACGAAAGTGAAACGGATATTGGTTCTGTTTTTGATTTTGATTTTTATGACTTCGTGCGGGGAAACGGATAATCCTGAGATTGAAAGAAAAATTACGGTCGGCATTCCCATAAGCACTATGAGTGCGAAGGTTTATGAAGCGGCAAAACCTTTTTTGATTGCCAAGGGGTTTGAGGTGAGTGAAGTAAGGCTTAAAAATACCGACGAATTAAAAGAAGCATTGATTTCGGATACGGTTGACGCAATTTTCGGGATAACTCTGAAAGACTTGGAAGAAGAATTTATCGCAGTCGGGGGAGGAATTTTTATTCAGACTTTCGGACTCTTTTCATCTCCTCTAAACGGTGTCTATGCAAATAAGATTTCCGATATTCCGAATGAAGCGGCAGTTCTGATTCCGAATGATCCCGCACAGAGAAGTTTTTCCCTTGAACTCCTGAGAGAGGCGGGGTTAATAACCCTTTCGGGGAAAAAAAATTTCTATGATCTTGAAGATGTTTCCGAAAACGATAAAAATCTGAGCCTTGAGGTTGTGGACGAAAGAAAGATAGTGGACAGCTTTCTGAATAGAACCTGTTATGCGGTTATGGATCTTTCATCGCTCCAGCTTAGGGGATTGGACATTATGCAGTCTATGTTTAACTATCATTCAGATGAAGCTATGGTGTCGCTTATCACAAGATCGGGAAATGAAAATTCGGAAAATGTCGGAGAATTGTATGTAACCCTCACTGCGGAGGGAGTGAAAAAATTTTTGCATGAGAACTATCCCTACTCATTGATTATGAATTGAAGAGGACTCTCTTGCAGAAGTGAAATTATGGTAAATTCCTTTTATCACCGGCTTTTTCAAATGATTAAAGGAGGTGAAAATTTTTCAAATAGTACCCCGAGATGCTCGGTCAGATGAAAGTTTTTTTGAAAGATTGGTTAAAGAAGCGTTAAGAAAAAAAGGAGGAAGAAATGGAAAAAAAATATGAGGTATCCGGACTTCACTGCCAAGGCTGCGTGAGCATTATGAGAGGCGAGCTTATGGATTTGGAGGGAATTTCCAAGGTTGATGTGAGCGATGATTTCAAAGTGGCAACAATCAGCGGCGAGGGGATAGACGATGAAAAAGTGAAAGCAGCTATTGAGGAAGCGGGATATGAATTGGTAAAAGCTTTGTAGGTTGGAGTGGATTTCCCTTCGTATCTCCATTCCTAAATTAGCGGTCAGAGGTTGGCGTTTTCGGACTTTTTAAGTCGATCGTTTGCGCCGTTGTCAAAAAACAATCGTAAAAAACGAAATAAATAGGGAGGGATTATGATGAGAAAATTCAAGAAATCATCGGTATCGTGGTTATTGATTGTCATATTTATATTGACATCTTTTTCCGTGTCGGTGAATGCGGACGGTGAGAAACCGAACGGGAACGTGTTAAAGTTTCAACTTGACAACAAGACCTGTGTGGTAAACGGTTCTATGGTCAATATTGATGTGTCGCCCACCTCTTTAAACGGGCGTACGCTGATTCCCATTGTCTATGTCGCCAACCCGCTGGGTGCAAAAGTTGAGTGGGACGGGGACGCCAAGAAGGTGACAATTGTTCTGAAGGACACGAAGTTGGAATTGTGGATTGGAAATCCCACCGCAAAGGTTAACGGAACGGATACTCCAATTGATTCCGCAAATTCGGAGGTAAAACCTATCATTTTAAATGCAAGGACAATGTTGCCGCTAAGATTCGTTGCTGAAAATTTGGGTTGCGAAGTGGAGTGGGATTCGGCAACCAAGGGAATCACCATTTCCGAGAAGATAGGAGTTGAAGCTTCTGATGCCGATGGGAGTAAAACATCGGGTGAAACCGCTAAACCGGGTGAAACTACAACGCCGAGCATCGGAATGAAAGAAAATCCTGTCGCCGTGAAAACGCCGAGTCTGCAAGATGCGTTAAAACCGTCGAAAGAAGAACCGAAAGATGACGCAAAAGATGAAGAGGAGCGTTTGAAAAATATCAGGACGGGTTTTAAACCGGGATTTGAAGACAAAGGCGACTATATAGCGGAGACTTTCGGCGTATACTACAAGCGAAGAACTGATACCGCAGAAGTATTCTATACGCTGGATGAATTGGCGATAGAAAGAAATGCGTTGAGAGAAAAAAAGAAATCAGGTTCTCTTACAGGTGGAGAAAAATCCAATCTGGAGGAACTTGAAAAACTTGTTGCAGTCGGAATTAAAAAGCTGGAACAGCAGTTTGCAAACGAGAAAGGGAAGGTTGACGATTATTTCATCAGTGCCATAGATGCGTATTATAACCGAACTATGCCGCCCTCTCCTACCGCAGAGGGATTTTCAAGATATTATTTGGCAGACTTTTTGATTGCAGGCAAGGAAATCGGTCCTTACAGCTTCGAAGAATTGTTGGAGAAATTAAAACATATTAGCAGCGATAATACCGATGAGTTGTTAAAAAAGGCGAGGGAAGACCGAGTCAAAGAACTTAGGGCAAAGGGTGTTTCCGAACCGGAGATTGATAGAAAGATGAGAGCGCTTGAACCGCCGGAAGATCCGGGTAGCGATTCGCGTGGTGATAAGCTGTATCATTTTGAAGCAAAGCCGGGAGAGTTAAAGACATACACCTGCGACCAACTTATGCAATTGAGACGGGAGATGCGAAAAACTGCGGAAGGTAAAGAATTACTGGAACTTCAAAAAGATGTCATCGACAAAGCCATTGCGGATAAGAAAAGAGAACTCGGCGGCAGTGAAGAAAAACTTAATGAATATCTGGACAAATTTGAAGATGTGCCGAGCTGGGTTCTAAACAACAAGAAACTCAGTCAGAATATAAGCAATGATAATAAAAACCTCGAAGTGGTTAAGCATTTAGGTAAAGGATATGACGTCATAAAAGCAAATTATGGAGAATCCAATGGGGTAAAACAACCCGTGCTTGATACGCAGGCGCTATATCAATATAACTTCCTACATCAGGGCGTAATCAATGAGATCTACCAAAAATCCGTTATCACCGAAAGTTTGAGGGAATATTCCAAAAAGTTGACAACGGACATCGGCATCAGCGGAAGCTATAAGTGTTTTAGCGGCAGTGTGAACACCAGTTTCGCAAGCGAAGAGGCAAAGAAGACCAGCAGATACTATGCTACCCATACAATCATTAAGCCGGATTTTGACTTCTATATCTCAATGCCGGGAGAGAAAAAAGAAAAATATAAGAAATTTCGATATTTCCTCACGGAAACGGCAAGAAAGGAAATCGATGATCCGAATTTTCCCGTAGGCACTCTTGTGGATAAGTACGGACAATATGTACTCACGGGGCTTGTAAGCGGCGCAAAGGCGGATTACAATGTGTCCGTGGAAAAGGATAAGGTTTTCAGTAAAGATGATTTTTCCGTGAAAGTGAAAGCCAGTGTTAAAGCTCTTGTTGCAAGTGCTTCGGTAGAGGTGGGACACTCCAGTTCCGTATCTCAGGAAAGCTTCAATAAATCTGCGGAACAGATGATTAGAACGATAGGCTTCGGTTTCGTTATAAATGAAGCTCAACTTAGAAAAGGCGAAGCCAATGCCATAGCATTCCAACAGTCCGCCACAAAAGAAAAATCCAATATGATAGATTACAGTCGGGTGTTGGCAAAAAATTCCCTAATTCCGCTCTATGAATTGGCAGAGGGTACAAGAAGAGGCGCAATAAAAACTGAAGTTGAAAAAAGACTAAAAGCGGCGGGCAAAAGCATTTCCGAGCCGGAAGATCCGGATATCTACAAAAATTATTTGGTTGGAATCAGGCTTGGTCTCGCCAACGAGGGATGGGATGATGCTGTAGCCAAAGCGAGGGGAAATGACGAGCAGTACGGTTCACCGCACCATCGTGAACCGGTATTTTGGAAGATTATGCGCAAGAATCCGTTTGAAGAGGACGGGGCGGACTTGAATGAAGGTGTCACTAAGGGCAACAGAGATATCATTGTACTGAATTTGGGATGGCTGGACAGATTCAATGATTCTCTCCCTCCGATAAGAGACCTTTACATTGCCCAAAATAACGGCAATAAAGGTTGGAATAAAGACTCTCACGACGGAACCTCCGGAAGATGGTATTTGTTGAATAAAGATTTGAACAACAATGCAGGCGGTGCGTATTTGTATCTTGCATGGAGTTTTGAAGGGGAGAAAAAACCGATTGTGGATATGGTGCTTTGCGTAGGAAAACCGCATGAGCTGTATCCGGGTTGGGAAGTTGTAAAATATAAGAACAGCAATACCCCTGCGAACTTAAACGAGGGAACAAAGGGTTCGGAAATATATCTGGTCATTAAACGTGCACCGTAACGAGATAGGGTTGAAAAATAAAAAAGGTTAAGCTTGTCTGTTGAGCTTAGCCTTTTTTTTTGCTTCGCACACGGTTACGATTTTATTTTACGGTAATATGAAAAAAACACTTGTAATGGAGATAGAAGTCGAGTATAATCTTGGTCGATGCGGATGTGGCGGAATTGGCAGACGCGCCGGATTCAGGTTCCGGTGATGTAAAAGTCATGCAGGTTCAACTCCTGTCATCCGCACTGTTATTGGAATATCGTCAAAAAAAAAGCCCTGACCCATATGAGTCAAGGCTTTTTTTTCACGCTTTTTTATTCTTATAGAGTGATTTAGATACAAATATAACAACCAAGAGTACGCCCAATCCGGTTCCTAAGGTTATTACCGGATTATTCGTTAATCCTCCCACAAGAAAACCTACAAGGCAACAGCACGCAGTGGTAAAAGCATAGGGAATTTGAGTTGACACGTGGTCTATATGCCTGCACCCTGCACCCGCTGAAGAAAGAATTGTAGTATCTGAAATGGGTGAGCAGTGATCTCCGAAAACCGACCCTGAGAAAATAGCTCCCAATACTACATGGAGATATGCCATTCCGTCTATTCTTTGAATGACGGGAACCATAATCGGCACCAACAATAAGAAAGTACCCCAAGCTGTTCCCGTTGCAAAAGACAATCCCGCCGCCGTTGCAAATATTACGGGAGGCAATATTGCCAAGGGAACATTATTTTTGACGATTAAATCTCCCACAAACTGTCCGGTGTTAAGATAATCGCTCTTGCAAATCGCACCCATTGTCCACGCCAGTGACAATATCACAAGCGCCGGTACCATCGATTTCACACCCTGATACATAAGATCCATAAACTCGTTGAAGTTCATTATCTTTCTGGGTAGATACATAGCAAATGCGATTAAAAGTGCAAAAAATGCTCCGACCGTCAGCGAAATACTGGTTGAGGCGTTACCGAAAGCTTCTCCCAAGTTCTTTGCCTCTCCCGAGAAAAGTCCGCCGGTCTTAAGCATGAATAAAACTGCAAAAATTATAAGAGATGCAATAGGAATTACCAAGTCCAATACAGTTCCCTTGTCGGAACCCAAATCCGCTTCGGTTTCCTTATTTATCTTTGAGGTGTCATTCTCTTCAAACTTCCTCATAGGTCCTATGTCGTGTTTTACTATGCTGAAAATAAACACGGAAGTAATCGTAAGTATAGCATATAAGTTAAAAGGAATTGTTTGCACGAGAATCTTCAATCCGTTTTCAAGTCCCGCTCCCTCTATTGCAGAAGCAACCGATACAGCCCAGGAAGAAATCGGCGCAAGGATACAAATCGGAGCTGCGATGGAGTCAATTAAGTACGCAAGCTTTGCACGGCTCACTCCGCATTTGTCGGTAACCGGACTCATTACCGTACCGACGGTAAGACAGTTGAAATAGTCGTCAATAAAAATCATGCAGCCCAACATACCCGTTGCGACTTGAGCTTTAGATCTGGTGTTAATCCTCTTTGAAGCCCAATCTCCGTATGCTCTCGCTCCTCCGGCTTTCGTTACCACCGAAACCAAACAGCCCAAAAGTGATAAGAACATTATCATAAGACTGTTATCAGCTATTCTTGAGCCCATAATCTCAAAAGTTGTTTCACTTGCCGCAATGAAGTTTCCCGAGTTAAAAATCATAGCTCCTGCGAAAATACCTATCAGAAGTGATGAAATAACCTCTTTTGTCAATAATGCCAATCCGATAGCGATAATCGGCGGAATTATAGATAACCAACCAAAACTACTCTCCATAATTGTCATCTCCTTTTTATAATCCGGACGCAACTGCTATAAGCAGTACGACATTCGTAGTTATTCTAGGGGTAATTTTTTCTACAGCATTGTAAACCATTTTCTTACTCCTTTCAAAAACGCAAACCTTCACTTCCAAGGTTCTTGATAATTATGCAACTATCAAGAGAGTTGCTCCCATTATAAACCCAACCCACAAAAGCACAATTATACAATATCCCATAATGTCCTTTGCTCCCAAGCCTGCCAACCCTAAAGCCGGAAGCGCCCAGAAAGGTTGAATCATATTTGTCCATGCATCGCCCATCGCAATTGCGGTGCAAGTCAACGCCGGACTCACTCCGAGTTTCACTGCGGAAGGAAGCATTATCGGTCCTTGCACCGCCCATTGCCCTCCTCCCGAAGGCACGAAGAAATTGACAAGTCCCGCTGCCCAATAAGTAAAGAGGGGGAAGGTCTTAGGTGTGGAAATTGACACAAATCCGTTTGAAATCACACCTGCAAGTGTCATTTCCTCGGCGTTTGCTCCGGTCATAATCCCCATAATTCCCGCATAGAATGGAAATTGCAGAAGAATTCCCCCCGAGCCTTTAACCGCTTCTCCTATTGCCTTTACGTATCGAATCGGCGTCTTATGACAAAGCATACCCACGATCAGGAAGATGAAGTTTACTATATTTAAGTTCAGGTCAAAACCATTTTCCATAAAATATCTCACAAGGTAGATAATTCCTGTAATTACAATGAATCCGGTAATAAAAACAGAATTTTCAAGTTTGTCCGCCGGAGTCACATTCTTAACCTCGATATCGTCAATATCCTCTTCCTCAAGAAGTTTAGGGTCTACAGTTATTGTCTTGTCGGGATCGGGGTGCATCATACTGTTTAAGATCGGAAGCGTGAGGATTACCGCTGCACACATTATCAAGTTTGCCGGAGAAAAAATTGTGTCCGTGATGGGAATCAGTTCTGTAATAAGTCCTCCGGAAAATTTAGAAAGCTGCTCGGCATCAGATGCCACTTGAAGGGGAATTGAGCCTGACACTCCGTTATGCCACACGACAAATCCGCTGTATGCGGAAGCAATGAGCAGACGATAGTCCACTCCCTTTACATTCCTTGCCAGTTCCTTTGCAAGCAACGCCCCTACGATCAATCCAAAACCCCAGTTTAACCAGCAGCATATTCCGGAAACAATCGACACCGTCATAATTGCCTGAGTTGGAGTTTTCGCCACTTTCGCAATCTTCTTCAAAATCTTCTTCACAGGCTTGCTGCTCGCAAATGCACTTCCCAAAACCAACACCAAAGCCATTTGCATAGAAAAAGCCAAAAGCTTCCAAAATCCTCCCGCCCAATGTCCTACCACATCCAAAAAGCTCTGATGTGTAAATATCATTGCCATAACAAAGGATATTACGGTGAGAACTACACTGAAAATAAACGCATCGGGTAAAAATTTCTCAACCACCCCGACGAAAAAATTCGATACTTTCTTTAGCATAGTGCCTCCTATGGCATTAAAGTTCCAACATATCCCCTACTTTATCCGGCACTATAATATCAGCGTCCGTAGCATTTTTGATATCGTCAATGGACACATCGATATTCTTTGCTTCCAAAAGCAGACCCTTGTCCGTAACTTTCAATATACACATCTCCGTCACAATGTAATCCACGCAGGTTTGAGCCGTGAGGGGGAGGGTGCATTCTTTTAAGATTTTTTTAGCTCCCTTTTGAGTATGTTCCATAGCCACAATGCACTTTTTGGCTCCGACCACAAGATCCATAGCTCCACCCATTCCCGGCACCATTTTTCCGGGGATCATATAGTTCGCAAGATTTCCCTTGTCATCAACCTGAAGTGCACCGAGAATTGTCGCAGCCAAATGTCCTCCCCTCGCAAGTCCGAAAGAAGTTGCACTGTCAAAGAACATTCCTCCGGGAACAATACTTGCAGGTGCTCCGCCCGACGAAATAACTCTCTTGTCGTATAGGGGATCACTCTCATCTTTAGGATTGGGACCCATACCTACAAATCCGTTTTCCGAATGAAGAACTATCTTGACTCCCTCTGGAAGATAATCCGGAACTTTTGTCGGAAGACCTATTCCTAAGTTCACAAGACCGCTTTCAACGAGAGTTGCCGCATTTTTAGCGATATAATTCTGTCTCGTTGTTTTTTCCATGCCGTCTAGTTTAGCCATCCTTGCCCTCCTTCCACAATGTAATCCACGAGCACTCCGGAAACTTTTACATTCTCCGGTGCAATCTCACCTACCTCCACAATCTCTTCCGCCAACACAATGGTAATCTTGGACGCCCCCGCCATAAGGACATTGAAATTCTGGGTACTTCCCTTGAAATAGAGATTGCCGTCCTTGTCCACCTTTGTAGCATAGATCAGAGAAACATCACCCTTGAGTGCGGGGTGGAGCAAATACTCCTTTCCCTCCACTTCAATAATTTGTTTACCCTTGGCAACTTCTGTCCCGATTCCCGTAGGAGTTAAAACTCCTCCAAGTCCGTAAGCCCCGGCTCTTATTGCTTCGGCAAGAGTGCCTTGAGGAGTGAGGCAAACCTCTGTTTCACCCTCGGTCATCTGTCTTCCGGTTTCTTTGTTTGTGCCGATGTGAGAAGCGATAATCTTTTTGATTTGCTTATTCACCACCATCTGCCCCACGCCCTTATCCACATAGGCTGTGTCATTGCATATCAAAGTAAGATTTTTTCTGTCGGATTTTGCCAAAGCGTCAATCAAAGGCTCGGGCGTACCGTTGGCAAGAAATCCTCCCACCATGATAACATCTCCGTCATGAATCAATTCCAATGCTTGATTCAATCCAATCATCTCAGGCATACTCATCCCCCTTTCATAATAACATCGAGTTGTCAAAATACTCCTAAAGAGCCAACCCAAACAATTGCAGTATAGCATTGTTTCATTTTTTGTCAAGCAGTATTTTTCTTTTCGTGTGCCAAACGCATAAAAAATAATACCAACCAAATTCCTATATCAAATCAAAAGAATATTCCCAATTGAAACGGCAAATGTACGATTTTTTTTACTCAACGGAGCTTGTACAAAAATAAAAAAACAACTATAAGTCGATACAATAAAATTCAAGCAATCACTTGATTTGTTTTATGGAATCTGATAGACTCGCTCTATGAATCTTTGGTGAATGAGCGGAAATGGAGGTGATGTCTTGAACGAAGAAAAGAAAATCGAAAAGAGGAGAAAAATCATCGGCGTCTGCCTTGACTGCTTTGTTGAAAAGGGGTTGACCGTTGCTACGACAAAAGACCTCTGCACGGCGGCAAAGCTGCAAAACGGCGGCATCTATTATTACTTCTCCACCAAGGAAGAAATTGTTCTTGCCTGTGCCGAAGAAGCAATCAACAGAATGGAAAAAGGTGCGTTTGACATCGTGTTTGAAGATATCAGCGACATCAATAGTATGATGAACCATCTCAGTGAACTGGCGGATAAAATGTCGCCTACCATGCGCTTTCTGGTCAGTGTCTGCGTATCACGAGAATACGGAGAAAAGGTAAAACCCTCCCTCGTTCGGCTTGCGAAAAGATATCCCCATTATACGGAAAGAATTGCTCAGTTTCTCGGCTGTTCCAACGAAGAGGTTGAGCCGTTCGTTCACCTGTCGATTCTTGCCATCAACAATTATATGATCTTTGCCGAGCGGGCACTGTTCGACCCGCAGATTGAGGCGGTCAAAAAAGAGCTGTTAAAGCTCGGTGCAAGAAAGAAAAAAAAGGAGGGAGATAAATAAGCGTTGCAAATAAAAAGCAAAGTTCCAAGAAAATAACCTAAATTAGAAAAGGATAAATAAGGAGAACAAAATGGAAAAGATACTTGTAATACTTCTATCGGCACTCACTCTGCTTTCCTGCGGACTTCTTTCCGCCTGCTCCGCGGAAAAAACAAAGTCGGATACAGACTCCGTTTGGAAAACTGTCAGCGAGGCGTACATCTATGCACTTCCGCTGGTGCTCACCGACGCAACCAAAACATTATCTACCAATACGGACGGGACTATGGAAAGCCGTGCGCCCGTCAATCAGTTTAACCACGCAAAAAAGCTTGCGGACGCCTCTTTTCGCACCGTTGTAACGCCGAATGTCGATACCGTCTATTCACAGGCATGGCTTGACATCAGTAAGGAACCGATGATCTATGTTTTGCCGAAGAAGGATCGTTTCTGCAATGTGCAGCTTTTAGACGCATGGACGAATACCGCTGCCGTGTTGGACAAAACCGGCGCATATGCGATTGCGCTTCCAACTTGGAAGGGAGAACTGCCTGACGGGGTGGAGCGTGTGAATGTACCTACCGCAACGGTGTGGTCTATTGCTCGTGTTGTGCTGTCCGGGGACGAGGATCTCCCAAATGTTTATGCCATTCAGGAGCAGATGCAGCTTCTTCCTCTTTCCGCCTATGGTAAGGAGGGGACATATACCGCACCGAAGGGAACTTATGTGAAAGAGAATGACTTCGTTCCCGTAAACAAGGTTCTTTCCATGACGCCATCGGAATTTTTTAATACCGCAAACACTCTGATGCAGGTCAATCCGCCTGCGGACGCTGACGAGGAAATGCTGAAAAAACTCGCTGCAATCAATGTAGGAGCAGGTATGACCTTTGACGCTTCCCTATTGGGTGAAGGTGCTGCCGAGCACTGGACACAAATGCTCAAAGAGCTTCGTGCTACACTTTCCGCCGACAGCGTAAAGTATTCACAAAAACTCGGACATTGGTCCTATTACGGCAAACCTATCGGCAATTTTGGAACGGAGTATATCTACCGAGCTATGGTGGCGCTTGTGGGACTGGGAGCCAATACGGTGGATGTAGCAATCTATCCGAAGACCGCAATAGATGAAAACGGTGAGGCGTTGAGCGGAGAGAAGACATATACACTTCACTTTGAATCCCCGCCTCCCACACTTAATGGCGGCTTCTGGTCTGTGACTGCATACGGTGAAGATGACTTTCTCATCGACAATCCGATAAATCGTTACTGCATAAACGACCGCTCCGCATTTAAGTTGAACGAGGACGGCACATTGGATATTGTCCTGTCAAAGGAAGCACCGAAAGATACCTCCAACTGGCTGCCTGTTTCTGACGAGGAATTTCATCTGTTTATGCGAATTTATATGCCCGATATGACTGCATTGGATACGTGGAAACCGCCCGTCATCCGCAAACAATGATAGAATATTCAAGGAGGAAAATTTATGAAACACATAACAGCTATAATTCTTGCGGCGGGGCTGCTGCTGTCCTTATCCGCCTGCACGCAAGAAGGAAGCGAAGAGCAAACTGTGAAAAAAACGGATCTCGGATTGAGTGCCGAAGTAAAGCCCGCCACAGAGCTCACGGCAAAAGCAAATGCCGCAGTCTATGACGAACTTGACTTTAACGACAAGCAGGAGTACGAGTTTGCCGCTCGCGGACTGATTGATGCACCGGAAACGCTGGAACTGAAAGATGAAGATGGAAAGATACTCTGGAGTCAGAAAGCCTTTGCATTTCTGGATGATTACGAGAAAGCGCCCGACAGCGTGAACCCCAGCCTGTGGGAGAATACAAAAAACAACCATATCTATGGACTTTTTAAGGTATCCGACGACATATATCAGGTTAGAGGCTACGATATGTCAAATCTCACGGTCGTCAAAGGTGACACGGGTTGGATTGTATTCGACACGCTGATGAGTGTGGAGTGCAGTCATGCAGCCATGCAACTTATTGAAAAGAACCTCGGCAAATTCCCGATCAAAGCCGTTATTATTTCCCATACCCACGTTGACCATTTTGGCGGCATTGCCGGTGTGATGTCGAAGGAGGATAAGGCGGACGAAACGCTTTCAATTGAGGAGCAGCTTGCCAGCGGTAAAATTCCCGTTATCACGCCTGCAGGCTTTACCGAGCACTCTGTGAGTGAAAACGTTTATGCAGGCAAGGGTATGGGGCGTCGCAGCAATTATCAGTATGGCATCTTGCTGACCCCCGGTGTGACCGGAAAGCTTGCGCAAGGTATCGGAATGGGGCAATCCACAGGTACGGTATCGTTTATCACACCCAGCTACGAGATTAAGAAATCCGGCGAAAAACTGACGATAGACGGCGTGGAGCTCGAATTTCAGCTCACACCCGGCACGGAAGCACCTGCAGAAATGAACACGTGGCTTCCAAAGCATCGAGCATTGTGGCTTGCGGAAAACTGCACCGGAACACTCCACAACCTCTATACGCTGCGAGGTGCCGAGGTTCGTGACGGTGCGGCGTGGGCGAAATACATCACCGAAGCAATCTCTCTTTACGGAAAAGACGTAGAGGTCGCCTTCCAGTCCCACAACTGGCCGCATTGGGGTAACGACGTGGTGAATAATTATATGGTCAACACTGCGGCTGTATACAAGTACATCAACGATCAAACTCTGACCTATATCAACCAAGGCTACACAAGCGATGAGATTTCCAATATGATTAAGCTGCCGGAAGCCCTGAATAAAATCTGGTACACTCGCCAATATTACGGCACGGTTTCGCACAACTCCAAGGCGGTATACCAGAAGTTTATGGGTTGGTATGACAGCAATCCCGTCAATCTTAATCCCCTTATGCCCAGTGACAGTGCGAAAAAATGGGTGGAGTATCTCGGAGATGTCGATAAGGTACTGCAAATGGCAAAGGCTGACTTTGACAAGGGCGAGTACCGCTGGGTAGCTGAAATTACAAACACCATCGTTTTCGCCGATCCGACGAACACCGATGCGAGGCTTTTGTGTGCGGACGCAATGGAGCAGCTCGGGTATCAGTCAGAATCCGGTCCGTGGCGCAATGAGTATCTGACCGCTGCGCAGGAACTGCGCCAAGGCAATGCCAATTTCACCGCTTCCACCAAGAGCGACGACGGTATGATTAGGGCTCTTTCCGCACCTATGCTGTTTGATTATATGGCAATTGTTATGGACAAGCAGAAGTTGGCAGACCATGACTTTACTATGAATGTAACGCTACCCGATGTAGGCGAAAAGCATATGCTCCGTGTGAAAAACGGCGTGCTGCTGGTATATGCAAATACGCTGTCGGACGGGGCGGACGTGTCCATCACCTGCCCGAAGAATGCGCTCTTTGCAATCCTTACCAACAATCGGGAAGCGGTTTCAAAGGCGGTCAAGGTCGAGGGCAATTCCGAACTGCTGACGCTGATGATGGATAATATGAACCAATTTCCAATCGGCGGAACCAATCCGTTCAACATCATCGAGCCGTAATTTATCGGTCAAACACACAACATAATAAAACAGGGCAGCCCTTTGCAAATAAGTACAGGTAGGGAAACAAAAAAAGAGCGTCGCAGAAGCAACGCTCTCTTTTTTTTACTTTCCTACTACAAACACCAAATCTCCGTTTTCAACATATGCCCCTTCTGCAAACTTCACCTTGATTACAGGTTTCAAAATAGCAACACCCTCAGGAAATTTCAAAACTTTGATTTTATATCCTCCGTCAACAGCCTCAACCGTATAGGACTCCTTAGGAAGTTCCATCTTTTTATACTTAGGAGTTGCATTTGAAATTGCGTCGGCTTTGGGGGTATAATCCGCATTCAAAACAAAATTTAAATAAAGCTTAGCTTTATCGTCAGATTTCTCAAGACCCTTGTAGGGAGTTTTTACGATGATTGTATTATCTGTAAGGGCAGTATAGGTTTTATCCCCTGCAGTCTTTATTCCTCGTTCTCCCTCAACCGTCATTTGAACCATAACCTTTTTTCCAAGATCCTTAAGGCTTCCTCTCACCTTTCCCTTTTCAAGCTTATACATATCCTGCATTTCTTTCAATTGCTCAGCGGTGGGTTTAGCAACTTCGGAAAGTTCTTTTGCCTTTTTGTACTCCGCCATAAAGGTATCTATTCTCTTTTGCTTTTGCGCATCGTTTCCTGCTGCAATACCCTCTCTCTCGAACACGGAAACATCAATACTTGCAACAAAGGCTTTGAAATCTTTCAAGTAGGAATCATCTGAACTTGAAGTTTCCACCGGAATGGGTTTTTCTCTGTTCATCTGATTGTAAATCATAACGAAGACATCTTTTCTCTTAGCCTCAGACATCACATTATCAATTTTCACATCTTCCAGCAAACCGAATTTTTCAGCTCCGTCAACATAACCTTTGGGCCACTCAACATTCTCGTCTTTCCATTCCTCGTTCATTCTTACAAGCATTGCCATAGCCTCGGCATACTTCACTTTCTTAAGAGGAGCAAACTCTCCCTCGCTCACACCCTTAACCATTGACGCCTCGGATACGGCTTCAATGAATTTCCATGCCCAGTGACTCTCGGGAACATCTTTGAAAATTCCTTTAA
Organism: uncultured Tissierellia bacterium; assembly: GCA_963552605.1. Classification (GTDB taxonomy): domain Bacteria; phylum Bacillota; class Clostridia; order Tissierellales; family Peptoniphilaceae; genus CAUVKI01. Next base: position 13,239 of record CAUVKI010000002.1, on the reverse strand, counting down.
AAGTTCTCTTATCCAAACCGTCCATCACCTTAATCTTAGCCAACAATGTTGCAATCTCCGCTCTGGTTATGGGATCGTCCAACTTGAGATCACCCTTTTCGTCCCCTTTAACCAATCCCGTCTGCTTTAGGAAATCAATTTTTTCCATAGCCTTATCCCCGGCGGCATAAGCCGTAAGGGATAACGAAACCAACATCACCGCTGCCAAAATTACTGCCAAACCTCTCTTCATGTAAAAACCTCCCGTTATTAAAATGTAATATCCAGCTCACGGATGATAACACATACCAAAAATTGTGTCAACACCCGCTTTGATGGAAAACACGACGAAAATATTATGAAAATTTTCTCGATTTCTTATTTCATCTTTTCCAAATGCTTTTTCAAAATCGCATAACCCAATAAAACGCCTATGAATGAAAGCGCAAATACAACTCCGGTAGAAAGAAGCCCCATAAGATCTTTTGTAAACTTTATTTGCTCGTCCATTTCTGCAGCTTTCATTCCTCTTTCTATCCAATGTGAACGATATGCCTCAAGAAAAAAGGTCGAAGGAATTATTGATCCCCAAGCCTGCCCCATATGAATTAATCCCGAGGCGACTCCAAGCAGCGGAATTGAGGTTTTGTTCGATCTCGATGCAACGATATCCGCAATGACAGCCGTAGATAGGGAAGTTATAATCCAAGGAATATATCCCACTCCCATAAGGGTGAAAACTCCCATAATCAACATGGAAAAAATGGTATATTCCCACATTTTTCCTATCTTTCTGTTAATGAATATTATAATCGCTCCGGACAGCAAAGCGCAGAACCCTGGGCTTATGGAATGTCCGAATGCTCCTAAAGGGGTTATAGCGAACATACTTACCATATAAACTATGATATAAACCGCAGTGAGAAGTGCGAGCAAAACCACTTCCTTAAGTTTGATTTTCATTTTCCGCCTCCATATTTTTAAATACCAAATTCAGTTTTCCAATGCCTGCCTCATCCAACAAAAAATCTTCCTTAATCACTCCCCCGCTCACAAATAAAATCCTGTTCGATACCCTGCGAATAAATTCATAATCGTGGGATATAATCAGGATTGATTTTGATCTTGATAATTCCTCAAGTTTTTGAGCCACCTTCTCCATACTCTTCACATCCAATCCGCTTGTCGGCTCATCGAGTATTATGAGGGGAGATTTTGAAATCATAGCCATTGCAATTTGAAGTCTTTGTTTTTCTCCTCCGCTCAAATCGAAAGGGTGAGTGTTCTTATACCTTAATATGTCCATACTCTCAAGAACCTCAAGCTTTGATTCCTCACTTAAGTTGTTTCCGATTTCAAGCTCGTTTAGCACATCCGAACCGAACAGCTGATAATCCGCATCCTGCATTACGTAAAAAGGCATTTCCGAGATTGCAATCTCTCCGCCGTCAGGTTTAAGAGAACCTGTCAAAAGTCGGGCAATCGTGGTTTTTCCCACTCCGTTCACTCCGACAATTGAAACCGTCTCATTTTCATAAAGCGAAAAAGACACCGATTTCAGCACAGGTTTTTTTGAAACGGATTTCACCTCACACACAACTTTTTTTCTCTCCATAGGAGACTTAAAGGGAATATTCATCTTAAAAAGATCAAAACTTCTCGTGTTGTAATCAGAGTTCTTAAAATCTTCCTCACTTTTGAAGATTTCGACAGTTTTGTTTCTAATCAGAAAAACTCTGTCTATAATTCCCGATAGATAAAAAAACCTATGATCCGCCACAAAAACCGTCTTATTACTTTTAATTCTTTCAAGAATTTTTTTAAATCCCATTGAATTTCTGTAATCCAAATTTGCGGAAGGTTCATCGAAAATCAGCACTTTCGGATCCAAGGTAAGGGCGCAGGCAAGCGCAAGAAGCTGTCTTTCTCCGCTTGAGAGAGTATGAATTTGTCTGCCGAACAAATTTCCTATCGGAAGATCCGATTTTATTTTTTTTAAGGTCTCCTCCATCTCGGCTTTGGTGAAACCGTAATTCTCCATAGCGAACACAAACTCGCTTGTGCTGTCCAAAGTAAAAAACTGGCTCCTCGGGTTTTGAAATACCGTTCCTATATTTTTCCCTATTTCGTATATGGGGAGGCTTAAGTATTCTTTTCCCTCAATCTTCCTTTCTCCTTTTATCTCTCCTTCCGTCATATCCGGAATTAAGCCGTTAAACGATTTTAAAAAAGTCGATTTACCGCTCCCGCTATCTCCCGCAACCAATATTATCTCTCCAAGATGAGCCTTGAAATTAATTTTTTCTATTGCCGTTTCTTCAGCTCCGGAATACTTAAAGGAATAATCTTTTGCCTCCATCACCTCCATATTATAAACACCCCCAATGCAATGATAAGAACTCCGCATAAAAAATAATCATAGGACTTCAGATGTATGTCATAGTAAGAAGTTCTTCTTTTCGGATTTGTAATTCCCTTTATGAGTCCCGCGGAGGTTATCTCATCTGCCAAAGCGGCACATCTGAAAAGCTGCGGAACCAAAAAAAATTGAAAACTCTTAATCGGATACTTAATACTATACGGCACTCCCCTTAATCTCATAGACTCTTTTATCATTGAAAACTCTCTTTTGAAAGTGGGGATATATCTTATGACAATAGAAAGAGCAACCACAAAACCCTTCGGCAAATGCAGCGGCTCAAGTGCGGAAATTATTTCCGAGGGAGTGTAATCCAAAACCAATACGCTTGCCATCATAAAACAGGGCATATAGTTGGAAGTCATAATCAAAAGAACGGATATAAATTGCCCCAAACTGTCCGTGCCGCTCAAAAGTTTGAATACTGATGTAAACAGTGCATAAACAATAAGAAATTTTAAAAGCCTTTTGTATTTTTTCATAAAAAATAAAACTATCGATGCGAATACAAGAAAAAAAATATTCTCATAGGGATTTCCGGGAATCATTAGAGAAATTGGAAGGATAACATTGAAAAGAATTACGACTAAGGGATTTACCATTTTGTTCCTCCGGTATAAATTTATTAACCCTGGGTAAGTATAGCTTTCCATATAAGTAGCTGTCAACAATATTTTTTAACAGGAAGCTGCAATCTTTTCCGGAACAAAACATTGGAAATAAAAATAACTCTGTGTGACACAACTAGGTGGAATGGAAACGTAACTTGGAGCTGAACTTAATTGAGTTGTCCTCTATTGCCAAATTGTGAATAATAACAAAATAAGAAAAAAAATATTACAAAATTCAAAAGGACAGGTTTGCTTCATCTGAAAGGGGGGTATATCTGTAAGCAGAGGTGGATACCATATGGATTACAGTTACTCGGGAGAATTTCTGTCCGATTTTTCGGTAGTTTCTCTTAAGATTGAAAAAATCATCAAGGATCTTTCCGACATCTTATGTGAAGAATGTCTCTTGGAAACGAGGCTCATTATAAATGAGCTTTTGATTAATGCCATATTGCACGGTAATCGCTCGATGCGTCAAAGATTGGTGAGATTTTCGATTGCGGTGGATAAGGGGGTGATTGAAATAAAAGTTGCTGACGAGGGAGGAGGGATAAATCGCAGGAGAGAAAGCTCCGGTGTTTTGCTCTGCACCGGAAGAGGGCTTACTTTGGTGGAGAATTTATCGGAGGAGCTCTCTATAAACAAGAATCAAGTTAGGGTTTTGAAAATTTTATGAGGAGGTATTTTATGAAGAATTTCAAGTTTATTTCGGCTTTATTGCTGGCGGTTCTTTTGGGTTCGATTACATATGCTCAGGAGAATTCTCCTACACAAGGGGTTTATAATTATTATCCGGAGTGGATTAAGGGAGAATACAGTTCGCTTGATGGGATAGAGCAAACTTATGAAATCTTGCCTGCTGACAAGACTTTTATCGATTCTGCAGCTTTCGGAATGATGAATGCTTTTGACAAGTTCATCAGGGGAGAGATGTCTTATAACGATTTTATTAACTACGGAGCAAATGTGCATAGTTCATATCCCGGAAATATCAGTGACGGATATCACAAGGGTATGTCTCAGTATTTGCGAAAATCATTTATAAAATCAAAGCACCCTGCGTCAGTTTTAGGGATTGGTTATAGTTATACGGGAAACGATATAAGGTTTTTCTTTACTGAAGAATTCGAATTGGAGGGAACAAAGAGACGCGTACCGGAAGACTTATATAATGCGGCTCAATTTGTAAAGAAATCCATAAGTCAAGCTAAGCTTAAGGATGGTTCTCTTTCCGAATTTGAAAAGGTGAGAAGGGTTCATGATATTATGGTTCTCTCCTATGAGTATGACAAGACCTTAAAAAAATACTATCCCAATGAGATGATAATGACGGGAGAGGGTGTGTGCCAAGCCTATACTTTACTTTTCGATTTGTATATGAGGGAACTTGGAATAGAGAGCGGAGTTATTTGGGGAACATTCAATGGAGGAGGGCATACTTGGAATACCGTCAAATTAAACGGGCAGTGGTATAATGTCGATGTCACGCACGATGACCCCATCTGGACAGGTGCTCCTCGTCCGATGACGGTTGTTTACAATTGTTTTCTTGTGAGTGACTCAAACTCCGAATTTTCCAAAGGGAGGGTTCGTGATATAAATTCTCCCGGGGAATGCTTTTCGGATTATCCCGGAGTGAGCAGAGATATGAGAAACTATACTGAAAAAGAAAAAGTCAGTTTGTTAAACGGAGAGGGGCTTGAGGAAGAGAAGATTTCACTTGAATTGATTAAGAAAATTTTGAATGGCGAGGAGATTGAGGGAAGAGAAGGTACCTATGAGCCCATGCACGTTTGGACAGTTACTCTTAACGATACGGTTTCAGAAGAGCAGCTTGTAAAAGGAAAAATCTTTATGTTCGATAAGGACGGTAGGTTTTTTCCCGTTAGTTTAAGTTTCGGAAATAACAAAAGAGAGATAAAAATAATTCCCTTGAAACCTTACGAACAAGGAAATTTTTATTATGTCGTGTTGATGAATCTCAAATCGGTCAGTGATAAAAAAATGACCAAGATATTTTGGAAGAAGGTGTGGTACGACCCGAATATAAAGTAGAAAAAAGAACGCCTAATGGCGTTTTTTTTATTCGGGATTTCGGATGAAATTCCGCCATCATTAAACCGTTTGCTTCCTATGCGAACGCTTTCAAACATAAATGTGTGGTATAATAGTCAGCGGGAGGTAGTTAAATGAACCACGATGAGTTTGTCAAACATAATATGGAAAAACCCAAAGTGATTAAGGGTACTCTTAAGCTTGTTCTGAATGAAAAGCTTTATAACAGGATTGACTTTTCTAAAACCGGAAGTGAAAAGACGGAATTTATCACCGGGGATTTAAAGAAGCATCAAAGCGATGCTCTATTTAGGATTTTTTTGAAAGGCGGAGGCGAAGTTTTTCTTTATATCCTCATTGAGCACAAAAGCAGTCCCGATCCGAAATTAGCTCTGCAACTGTTCAAATACCTGCACGACCTCATACAAAGGGAAGCGGAAAAGGGAAAGGTTGCTCCTGTAATACCGATTGTAATCTACAATGGAAAGGACAACTGGGAACCCACAGGTCACTTCCTTTCGGAGTATTCCTACCTTAAGGAATTGCCGGACGATACGACAGCAGAGCTCCTAAACTTTTCATATAAATTCTTAGATGTTTCAAAATTTGACGAGAAAGAACTCAGAGAAAATATGGAAACTAAGATCTTTTTTAAGGTCTTAAGCGATGCTATGAGAGATCCTAAGCATATGATAGAAAATTTTTTGGAAACTATTGAAGCTTTCAGAGCCGTCTGGGAAGATAGTTTACCTTCTGCCCTTCATTCTTATATGATCTATATGCTGGGGAGCAAAACGGCAAAGACAAAAGAAGAAGCGAAAGCACAAAAAAAACTTGTAGAGGATATTTATAAGAGAGCCTTCGGAGAAGAGAAAGGAGAAACGGAAATGATGTCAGTTGCGGAGTATATGGCAGAAGATATTTTGATAAAGGTCAAAGAAGAAGCTACAAGAGAAGGAATGGAAAAGGGAATGAAAAAAGGTATGGAAAAAGGTATGGAAAAAGGTATGGAAAAAGGTATGGAAAAAGGTATGGAAAAAGGTATAAGAGAAGGTGTGATTAAAACGGCAAGACAGCTGGTTGCGCTGAATTTTTCATTAGGAGATATTGTAGCCGCAACCGGACTTCCCATAGAGGAAGTTAAGGCTCTTTATTGAGGAGCAAAAGAGCTTTTAAAGCTCTTTTTTATTGCCGTTTTTTAGTGGAGCTGCATAAACGAAATTTAAAAAATTAACTTTATCACAAGCGATACCGATATGATATAATGGCAAGAGTGATTATAAATTGATTGGAGCTGAGAGGAATGAGAAAAAAAATTTGGTTGGGGCTTATCATCTTAATTTTGATGAGTATGCGAGTGAGTGCATCAGATGAAAAAATGCTCTTTGTATCCCCTGATCATATCTTTACAATTAGGTTCAATATGCCGATTGAATCTTCCGAGATTATCGACGGAGCTGTTATCTTCACCGATGAGAGAAATTTGCTGCTGCCGTTTGAGCTTTATTCGGGAAGTGATAAGAGAGAGGTTAAACTTAAACCGAAAGACAAGCTTGATGTGGGAAAGATTTATACAGTTACTGTTCGCAAGGGAAAACTCTCTCACAATAAGAGCATTAAAAATGAGTATTCAAAAAAAGCCGCCCTTGAAATCAACACGGCTCTTTCCAAAGCATATGAGTTTTACGACTCTCTTAAAGAAGGCTCCAAGGAGGGAGAGGTGGCTTTCGGCACGAGAAATGCTTTCCATAATGCACTCATAAAACTTACCGACAGAGCGCCGTATATCAAGACGGATTTTGAAAAAGCTCTTTGGGCTAATGATTTGAAAGAGGCGGTAAATATCGCAAATCGCTCAAGGGTGATTAAACATTCGGGGGAGGTGGTCTGTGAGGAAAAAAGACAGTATTCTTCGAGGATATCCTTTTACTACAAGTTTTTAAAAGACAAACGGTTAGATGTTGAAAATAATCTCTTGGGATTTGAGATAAAAATTGAGCCTGCGGGAGAATTTCAGCCGAGATTTTTCATTCCGAAAGGTCGAAGTGAAACCTTGGAACCCGACGAAGTGCCGGATACATCGGGAGATGAACTGAAACTCACCTATAAAAACATTGATGTAACCTCGCTCCTTAGGGGACTTCCTAAAGACTACTATAAACTGAAGATTAAGCCGGTGTTCAAAAATGTTTCTTCCGAAGTCATCTATTACACCAAAGACTCCTCCTGTTCTCTGATTTCTGAGGGGGATTCGATAGTTGATAAAAGTCTTAGATATCTCTCTTGGGCAAATATATTGGAAATTCCCTATGTTAAGGACGCCGAAAGATATGAAGCGGTGTTAATGAGCGGGAAAAATTCCGAAATACTTTCTCTCGGTTCTAAAGAAGTGAGTGAAACTGAAAATGCTTTAGGGTATCTTATGACTCCTTTAAGAAAAAGTTATTGCCGATACTTAAATATGGGGAGATATCCAAAAGCCATAGACTTCCTTAAGGTAAATAAAAATAACGGAATAAGCACAACCTGCTCTCTCTTTTACTATGACAAAAACGGTCGTTTGATAAATGAGATTCCGAAAGTTCCCATAGAGTTCGGCACGGATCTTCTTCCGAAAGTATCTTCCATATATAATCTTTCAAAGGATCAGGAGAAGAGCATTTTAAATCCCAATAAAGAGTATGAGATTTTTCCTTTGGAAAGGGGGAATATACTCTCAATTGAAACCAATACTCCTGCAACTCTTCATATCTTTTCGGTACTCCTTAACAACAGCTCGGACTTTGACTGGGAGATTATTCTGAAAGACTATGTGAACGATATTCGCTATAAAAATTACGATACGAAAGGGCTTTATAAAGATTTTCGCTCACGCCTCCTAAGTACGCACGGAAGAATTCTTATTAAGGAACACAATGTGGTCGAAAAAAGCGACTCTCAGGGAATAATTAGACTCAATACCTCAAGACTTGAAAAGGGAAAGTATTTCCTTGTCATAGAGGATAAAAACGGGATTTATTATCCGATTGAGAATATGATTTTAAATCTCTTTGAGGAAAATAAGAGAGAGAGTATAAAGAGCATTAGCTATCAAAACGGAGTCATAAAATTTGAGTATGATCCCGGAGATTACGGCTATCATTTCTTAAGCGCATTCGTACTCACGGAATCACAGTATCACGATTATATTGAAGCGGGAAATACAAGGGAAAAAATTTCGCTTTTAAAACGTTTGGAGAGGGAAAATCGTCTGATTTCCGAAACGATTTCGGATAAGCCCTATGCAAAGGGAACCGTTTCCATAAATTTGAAGGCAAATCCCTCAAATGAAACACTTTTCTTGGTGCTGCTTGAGGGAGATAAGCTCGAAGTTAAAGAAGTAAGAATTCCTTAGTGAAAGAGGGGGTAAATTTATGAAACGCCTTTTATTTTTGATTTTAGCATTACTTATGTTTCTGTCATTTTCTTCCGACAGAGTGAGAGCATTTGACGAGTCCATTCTCTTGGTTGAGAAGAACCATACTTTCGAGATAAAGTTCAGTTCTCCGATAGATTTGACGCAAAAGCTTGAAAGTTATATAAAAGTGCTTGATGACAGAGGTGTAAAGCACGATATAGTAGTTGTGAGTAAGAGCGGCACATCCGTGAGAATAAGAATGAAAGAGAAGCCCGATCCTTCCAAGATATACAGGATTTCAGTGGCTCAAGGACTTTCGGGTCAGAAGGGGGAAAAGCTCAAAAAAACCGTCGCAAGAGGTTTTCTTCCCAAATATGACTATATGCTGAGTTTGTGTGAAAACCTTTACACTAAATCCGAGGGGAAGGAGTCCGGAAAGATAAAGGCGGATTTTTATAAAATCGGCTCCAGAAAAACTTTCAGAAAAAACTTGGACAGAATTAAAAATCTTCACAGCACTTCTTCTCTCACAAGGGAGAGAGAGTTGGAATTGGTCGGACAGCTTCAGCAGGCTGCACTGGATTTTCAATCAAAACTTTGGAGCTCCAAAGAGGGGGATATAAAATGGGAAGACAATTCAACGGCAGTCAAAAACATTTTTTCATTCTCCTATTCATACACAAAAGAAGATTTTGAAAACTATCTGACGGGTTTCAGGGCGGTTCTTTTGAGAGATGAAGAGGAAGCTCTGAGCACCTTAATTCACAAAGAAGATTATACGAATTTGGATATCCTTAAAGCAAAAGTCTATTATATGGATCGTTTCGACTTTTCGGATTATCTTAGCTCCCCTAACCTGAACACCGGAAGATACAGCGTGAGAATCTATCCCATCTATAAGAATAAGAGCATGGAGGAGAGCTTCCCCTCCGCTGCAAAAACTCTCGTTGATCTTTCAAGATTTCCCAAGGCTGAATTTTACTTCAAACCGTCATTAAACTTGTTGGTATTTGAAAAAATCGAAGCTGAAGATGCGGAAATTGCTTTTAACGTGTACACCGAAAAAAAATCTCAGTCGATTTCAATTTCGCAGGACACTCTCGACGATAAATCCAAATCGTCATACTTCGGGGAAAACTTTTCCGCTCCCGAGAAATTGGTCTATACTTTGAGTCCCGCAGATGTGGCACAATTATTCAACGGAAATGCTTTCACGGGAGAGATTCATGTGGAAGTTGTAAATAAGGTGGGAGATCCCAAGCGCACAAGTCCCGTTTCAACTCTTCCCATAAGTTTTATAACGGATAAATTCCCGAGAATAACAAATCTTGCGGGGCTTGATATTGATACCTCAAAGAAATTTTCAAAAGTTGAAATTGCAGCTAAAAAGGTGAAGAATACGGAAGATTTTGAAATCAAAGCCCAAAATTCAAATGACGGTTTTGTAATGCTCTACCCGATAGTTGCAAATGCAAAAGATGCACTTGAGATTATGCATAATATTCGTTTCAAAAATCCGAGCGTATTGGATTTCGGAGGAAATAAGAAGACTGTTCCGGGCTCTGATTTTTACAATTCATTTGATGCTTCTTTCGCCACCGCTTTCGCCGGAATACGACCCAAATATTCTTCGCAAGTCAAAGACGGCGTGGCGAAGTTTAGAGCTTATAAATCCGCAGATGACATAGGGAAAAAGTTCATTGCGATTTTACAGGGAAAAGACGGACTGTACTATCCGTTGGATTTGGCATATATAGAAATGGTTGACGGAGAAGCGAAGAAATTCGCCGTGGGTTATGGAGATCCGCTTAATGATAATTTCACAGGTATTATGAACGGGACGGTTACCGACAGGGAATTGCAAGGAAAGAGAGTTAAGGTTAAGTTTGATGACGGAAAGAGTGCGTCAGTATTCCTTTTGGACGAAGGCAAGAAAAATGCTTACCAAACTTCCGCAGATAAACCTGCTTTCCTAAAGACCGAGGCAAATGTAATCTGGTCTAAGAAAAATGCTCAGGGAACTGTTAATGTGGGAGATGACAGCACTTGGCAGAAACTTGGAAAATATATGCTTGTGAGTATGGACAGAGAAGACAATATCCATGAGGTTGAATTTGAAATAACGGACGGAACAGCTCCCGAAGCTGATGATATTGTATTTTATATAAAGGAATATACGAAAGAGGGCAATGAAAAGTATGATAAGTTCTTGGTGACTTATAAAAATCTCACAGAAGAAGCTACGCTTTTCTTTGTTCCGAATTCTTTCCAAATTGGTGAATCATTTAAGGATAAGGCTGTGTTCTCCACTATGCTTAGTCCCTCAAAGAAATTTGTAGAGGGAGAGGTGTCGATCACCGCAGGAAGAACCTCGCCTTGGTTCGACTCGCCTGACGACTATACGGCATACTTGGTTGATGCGAATGGAAATGTTAAAAAGCTCGACAGCCCTAATAAGCTAATTCCCAATACAAATTATCCGAAAGCGGATGATTTCGATATCAGCGGTCAGGGTAATCCGCCTGTGTTAAATCTCGAAGGAGTAGTTTATAAGATTCCTGAACTCACTTACAACCATTCAGGTGGAATTTACGGTGAAACCAAGGTATTCAAATATGAAAATCTGGATCCGACCGATGCTCCGTTGATGTTTGCTCCCATTTCGTGGTATGGCAATGCGAAAACGGCACCTCTCACCGGGATACCCGCTGCGGAGCTTGATACCTCAAAAAAACTTAGAGTTTATATGATTAACACTGATGGAAAAATTCTCGGAATCGTGGATTTCACATTAAACCCGTAAAAAAACAAAACTCCCATAAGAGCAAAACAAATGGCTAAATTCAACAGATAAAAGTTGAATTTAGCCTTTTTATTTTTCTATAACATCTGCTTGTTTCACTTGAAAAATTTTTACACAATAAGTTTTTTCGGCTTAATGGAAAAATCAGGGAGGTTTGAGAGAGCAATTTGTAGTCGATTATAGTCGATTAACTTAGAATTACGAATCAGCCCTCCTTGCAATTCCTGCGTTTTATTTTTTAATTTATTCGGCTTATAAGATTAAAATACTATAACCTGCAACTATAAATATGAATTTCTACTCGTAGTTCATCTGAAAAATCTGAGGAAGCAACAGTGGATTTGTTTGTTGGGAAATAATAATAGAGAACATAGAGCTAGATTCGATTTATAAGATGTTAGATAGATTGCCAAACCAATTGGCTATGAAAAATTTGTTATTTAATTATTTTTACACATACAATATTTTTCTTAAAAATAACTTTATGCGTGAAATAAAAAATAATGCTTGTATTTTTTATTTATGCGAGTTATATTCAAAACCGAGGGAGATGTTATATCAAGTCAGACTCTTTATTCTTGGAGGCTGATTGCTTTGGGAAAAAGGTAAGCGAATTTTGGTTTTGTTGGTTATTCTGGTTATGGTTTTTAACACCTGCGTTGTGCATGCATATCCTATGCATGATTTTGTCAGAGTTTTGCCAGCAAAGCAAGAGAAATGCTATTGGTGTTGGGCGGCATGCAGCCAATCTGTGCTGGATTACTTTGGAAGATATGTATCTCAGTCTGATTTTTGCAGAGCAGCCAAAGGAGGGGTGTACAATTCACCAGCAATTCCACGTGAGATTTTGGATGGGTTGAGTTATTATGGCGTCAGTTCACGTATATGGTCTTACTTGTATTTCGACTCCATAAAATCGGAGATATCTATCCAGAGAAGACCTATGCTCATTGGTTGGCTTTATCCTTACACGGAGATAGGACACTTGGTGTTAGCTAATGGGTATGCGATGCTTCCTATGGGTGAAGACTGCGTGTCCATTATGGATCCTGAGACTGGCAGATTTCAGTTGATGGATTATAATGTTGTAAGGGGTGGGTATGCATACGATCATTTTTGGGCAGTAACGATATATGATTTCAGATAATTCAAAATAGAAAGGAGAAAGAAAATGAAGAAGGTGTTTTTTTTAATCTTCGCAATATTCTTTAGTCTTGCTGCTGCTTCGTATGCGGCAAGCAGGAATGTGTATGAGGATTTGGAATTTGAACAATCGGAAGTTCCTAAAGCTGCAATAATCGCTGCGGGAGGCAGGTTGGATGCCGTAAGGGATTTAGTAAGAAGAAGCCCCGATTTAAAGTTGGACGGCGATGTACGAAGATTCAGATTGGGGAGAGGCAGAAAGATTTATAGCATTGATTGGGACAAATTTGAGAATGAGGATAAGCTTGTCCCAGTGGACAGGGGTGTGTGGGAATTTGTAACCGAGGTTAATGGGGTTGCGGAATCTTTTATTGCAGTCAAGCTTGAGCCGGGTTCCAAGGATTCCTACAAGCTAGTTTATTGCGGAGGAAATTCAAAAGGCTTTGTTGAGAGTCTCAGAACTTACCAGACTTCAAGAACTGTGGAAGAGATGAAAGATTTTAAATTCTTGAAGACAGAGTTGTTATCACCAGATTGTTTTCTGCTTGACTGCAAAAATTCGCTGGTGTTTCCCTGCTTTGATATGAGTGTGCAGAATTCGTGGAATGTGCATTACTATAAGGATCTTTTTAAGTTCGGAGAGAGAGGCGAAAGAGAGTCCTGCACCTTTGACGAGTTTGTGAAGTATACAAAAGCTAATCGAGTTGAACAGCCGAAAGATGGTTCTCATGTTTATGGCGGAGGTTTCTAAATAGGAGAGGCTGACTCAAAAGCTCTATAATACTATTCTTCTTTTAAATCATTGATTTTAACCAATCTCTATTTGTAATAC
>CAUVKI010000001.1:0-127891 GCA_963552605.1 uncultured Tissierellia bacterium | reverse complement strand
GTTTAGCATATTTATATTTGATATTCAATAAATTTATAGAATTTTAGTATTAAAAGGAACATTGATTGAATCGGATTCCGACATTCTATATTCACTCAAACGCATAATGAGCAGTCCCATTATAAGCGACTTTGTTTCAAGAGATCCGATTCTGCTTAAATCGACAATTACATTCTCATCAAACAAAACCTCGCTCGGAATTTCATCAGAGGTGAAAATTTGTCCGTTAAGTCCGTTGGTTAACGATCTCACTCTGGTGGTCAATGATCCCATATAATTGCTCTTAACTTCTTCCGAATATGCGGAATTGTTTACAACCTCAAAAAGAGCCTCTTGCAAATCGATAAATGTGGGGTATAAACCGTCTTCGTAAATATTCTTTGAATATGAAAAATCCCAACCGCAATCTTCGTATGACTTCAGTATCGCATCTTTAAGAACGGCGGGCATTGCCGCATACATAGGCCAGCATACATTAAAAATCTCGACCAATCTGTCTATGTGTTCAAGCACATGAATTTTTGAGGGAAATTTAAAGGGGTTAATTTTAAGCAAATCGGAAAACTCGGGATTTGTTCCGTAGACCTTAACATCAGGTCTGTTTCCGAATATATTCTTATATTCACCCTTGGCCGGCTCAATAACCATAAAATTCACACCTAAATTGCCTGCCTGTCTTATAAATTCATATACCGTGTTGCTCTTACCCGAGCCCGTAGAACCGGTAATAAAGGTGTGCATTGAAAGACTTGACTTGTCAACTTTCACATCATTATGGCACAGGCTTCCCATATTGAATACCTTGCCGAGATTTATTCCCGTATTTGAAGTCTCACTCCCGTATCTTATCACTTCTTTTCCGAAGTCCGCATGTTCAATTACAGCAAGACCGCACACCGACTTTCTCGGCATACCCATATGGATTGCCAATTCATTGCCGCTTACCATTGCACCGGGGGTTACTTCAATGCTTCCCGACGAACCGACATACTTAAAGACAGGGTGCATAAAATTTTTGACATATTCTTCAATCAGTTTCGTCTTTTCTTTTTCAAAATTTCCCCATGAATTGATTGCCGCAATCTCAACTCCCGAGTTTTCTCCTCTCACGATTGCCTTATATGTTGCAGCTGCAATATCGGCGGTGTGTTGATCTTCGGATAAAAAATATGCCGCACACTCATACATTCCGAGGCTTTCAAACTCGTCCATACGCTTTAACTGTCTGTCAATCCTGGATAATATATCTTCGACGGATTTGTCGTGTGCGGTGAGTGTGACGGCGTTTGACAAACCTTCAGTAACACTTGTTCCCGATGTGTGAGTATGCGTTCTCGAATCTGAAACCGAAGTGCTTTCGCCGTAGGTTTTCGACTCACCGTAAGAAACCGAGGTCGATTCGGTGCCGGCAAACGCACTTCCGAGCAACCCGCCCACCCCCGAAATAATTCCTCCCGCAGCAAAGCTCATACCGCCGATAACCGGAAATAAAGCGGCTCCCAGTATGGAGCTTGCCGCGGCTACTCCTCTTATTGCTTTTGAGGTGCTGTTCTCCTTTGAAACTCCGTGCGAATCTGTAACGGAATTTGTTTTGGATTCATTTGTAGTGTAGGCTTTTGTTACGGCTGCGGAATCGCTTATACTCCTATTCCTTCCTCTGGAGGAGTTTTGTGCATAGTTAAACTGCACCGTTGCAAACGGAGAGAGCTGTGTATATACGCTCTCATAGCCTCGTCTAAGTTTTTGCAGCTGATTTTGATTTGTGCAATTTGCAATCACAATACCCGTGTATCTCTGCCCTTGCATTGACAGAACCAGTTTTTCCAACCCCTGAACAAACTTTTCATTATTATTCAAATTCTCTTCCCTGACATTTGCAACGCACGAAACCGCAGAAATACTGTTGCCTTTAATTCCCGCCATTATATTCTTGATTTCATCTATATCACAATTCTCAACCTTTGTTCCGGGAAATTGTCCAATCATAGCATTTTTTAGAGTGTTCCTAAGAGAGCTTATCGTTTTATCGGGATCAGGAGATCTTACTCCCATATAAAAATCCGTTTTTTCTCCATCACTGTCAATTATGATAAAAATTGCAGCGTCTGATGATAACAGGGTATTGAATACACTCGCAAACTTATAAGACGCAAACTCCTCTTTTTCATAAACCATTTCCGTAATTTTGAAGAACAGAACATTCTCGTCCATATTCGTTTCCGAAATATCCTGACTTAACGGAATAATCTCCAGCTTTGACAGATCTGTTATATAGTTTTTAAGAATAACATCGTCCACGATTTGCAGTGCAGCCTTATATCCCGCCACAACATTCGCATATTTGGGAACAGGCGAATTCATCATATAAAAACCTCCCTATTTAATTTTCTTTCCCCATAACATAAATTGCACCGCCTCCGATCATAGCGGCACCGCCAATAATCGGTACAGCTATTGCAGCCCTAGCCGCAAGCCCTATAACAACAGTAGCCGCACCTGCCGTCGTAACCAAAAGACCGATTTTCTGCATTGAGGATAATTCGGATCTCCTTGAGCTGCTGACGGAGTATTCAACCTTTCTCGAAGCGCTCCCTTGCGAGGTATCCTGCTTCGGTTTATAAAAAAGCTTGTGGGAAATCTTCTTCAAAAACTCAAGTCTTTCTTTGGAAAAATTACTAACCACGCTCACCATCTGCTCATTGAGATAATCCTCGTTCCATTCCTCAAGGCTCTTAAACACTTCTCCATCGTGTTTGCTCATCAGAGATGGAATCCGCTCCTTTGCATATTCAATCATATAATCAAATTTATTTCCGCTCGGGTCGAGCAAAATGCTGTCTTTAAGCATAATTCTTACTCTTGTAATATTTCCCTCTCCAACAGCATTTATAAATTCCGGCGTAAGAGACATATCTATTTCCCCCTTTGCAATTTTTCGCAAGCAAATATTATATTAAAGGCAGCTCTTTGTATTTTTTCTATATCTTCATAAAGCCAGTGCCTGTTTCCTTCTTCATCTCTGCTATGCTGCAGGATTTTATTCATTCTTCCGACTTCTCTTAGTATCGTTTCATAATTTTCACCTGTATGCTTATCTCTTCTATGCGTCCATTGGGTTTTTTGCGAAATCCTTTCACCGTTTGAATTGCTCGGTCTTGATGAAAAATCTTTCGCCTGCCGCTCTCCCTTATACAATTCCCTAATGATTTGCTTCACATAATCAAGACGCTCTTTTGTGAAATCATTTACCAGAACGGTTAATTCGTAATTCATCAAATCAACCGTCCACGGCTTATCAGCTATTTTAATCGGTTCTTTTGATGTCATAAAGAATTCAATTCCGTTTTTAACCGCATAGTCCGATAATTCTGAAAATAGGGAAAAGCTCCTGTCAATGAGCAGGCTGTCTTTGAGCATAATCCTTATTTTCAAAATATTTCCCTTTCTTACATCACTTTTAAATTCATCGGAAACCATTTTGCTCTCCCCTATATTTCCAAGATAGCATTCACTCTGCCGTTAATTTCTTCAAGCCAAGCCAAACGCTCCTGTGCTTCTTTAAGCTTTTTCTTTGCCTTTTCCTCATCGGTGGCACACTCTTTAAGCTCATTAAGCTTGGATGTAAGCACTCTATCCAATTCATCAAATCTCTCTGAAAACTCGAATTTAATTATCTTTGTTTGCTCCTCTGCATATTCCACGGCAGAGTCCCTATTTATATAAAGACTCTCCTGTATAGGAGCAAAAAACTTATGAGACAATTCTTGTTTTTCTATATATTCCCTGTCCTCATAGATATCTTCATAATGTCCGGACTCTTCAAACCAAGTCCAAGGCTTATACCATTTCTTGTTCGTATTCTTAATCCACTTTTCGCCGACTTTCACCGTTTCAGTCCTTGTGGAATCGGAAATAATTTCTGAAGTGTTGTAATATATTTCGCCCTTCATAATTTCAAACGGATCGAGATAAATCCCCCCTACATCAATTTCTTCCATCAGATCCGCCAGCTTATCCTTATATTGAGAAAACATATCTTCTGCATTTCTTTTAACATTATTTTCAATAAGCTCTTCCAGTTTAACCTGCACCTCCGCCTTCAAGTCTTTTGCAAACCTTTCAAACTGCCTGCAGATATTCTCAGCCTCATATCGAGAGATCCTCTCTTTGGAACTTGTCAGATGCGGGGTGACATATTCCTTCTGCGCCTTTTCAATTATACTGTCAGCACGCTCTTTAATTTCCTCATCATAATTGAGACTGTCAATCCTGGTCTTAAATTTTTTTGCATCCTCACCGCTTTGGAGCTTGGATTCAATTTTATTTATTTTGGCAAAAATAGCCTCTCTCTCCTCTTTACTTGAAGATATTTCTTCTTTTGCGGTTTCAAAAGATTCTGCGCTTTCCAAGCTCTTTATAAATGTATCTACGATATTCTTAATCTTCGCCGTTTTTGCATATTTAAGAACATACATTCTGATTGCTTCCTCTATCGGAACAATTCCGCAATGGATTAAAGCCTGTTCATTGTCATCATTTTCTTTTTTTGCTTTCTCCAATCTGTTTGCAATGTTTCCCCTTACATAAGCCGGCAGCGGAGCATAATTTTCAAAGTGCATTTCCTTATTTTCATCTCTGTTAAACTTACGCACTCTGCCCTTTGCAGCGTACACTTCATCGTCATTATCATCATCGCTCTCTTTTAAAGTCGTTCTGATATCCAGCGCGGTTAAAGCGGATGCGGGATAAATATTGGGATTTTCAATTTTATGATGAGTCAGATAATCCCTTACTTTTTCAAGAGATGACTCAACACTGTCCTCACCCTTTCTGAAGCCGTCAAGTTTGTTTACAACAAAGATAAAACGATCTCTCGACTGTTTTCCTCCGACTTTCATACTTTCAGCAACATTCTTGAGCAGATTATTATCATCGTCAACTGCCAGCTGACTTGCATTCATAACATAAAGAACCAACATCTTCGAGGATTCCGAGAGCATTCGATAGGTAGCTTTTTTATGCTCCGGATCTCGGGAGTTGTTAGGACCGGGAGTGTCCACAAGCACAAGCGATACATCGTCGGAATTTACAAACGGGATATTTCCCTCTATACAGATTTTTGATATCCCTCTATCCTCGTCTGAATTTAGTCTGCTCATAATGTCATATGTTAGATTTTGCTGTGTTTCAATCAAATTTCCACCTTTGTCATATACTTTCGCCTCGAAGTGATCCATATCATTATCCTTGATTTCAGCGATTATTGCGGTACAAGCCTCCTGTTTTGCGGGCATCAGTTTCTGACCCAAAAGTGCGTTTATAAGAGTTGATTTGCCCGCACTCATCGTCGCCACCACATTAACTTCAAAATCACTGCTCTTAGCTTGCTCGAACGCTTTGATAACACCGGGCTGCCTTAGTTCCTCAAACGGTCCTTTCTGAATTTCCTCAAAAATATCGGAAATCGCCTTATATTTATCTTTGACCTCTTTTGCCGGAATATGCTTCACCTCTATTTTAATGCCCCTTTTTGAAGCCTCATTGGCAACCGCAAGCACATCTTCATAATCAAGAGCGGTGCCGTGGAATGTGATTTCAAATTCCTTTGTGCTTAACTCCTCACGCAAAATCTCGGGAAGGTCATCGACCCATTCCTGCAATCTTTTGTCCATAACATTAAGCCTGCTGTTGCGCTTTACTTCCTTGCCGTCAATTAAGACCTCCGTTTCCAGCTTGTAGGGGTTATACTTAATAAACACTTTCCTCATATCATAATTCTCCTTTCTAATTAAACAATATCTTCTCAAGCGACAGTATTCCCGAATGAACCAATAAATCCGTCAGCTCATTTCTATTTTCTTCCGAAATCTCAACCTTCTCAGGATAATATCTCTCATAGGAAAATTCATCTCTGCCAAGCTTTCTCTTTAAGAATTCAAGTTCATCTTTCTCATCTTCGTTCAATTCTTCGCCGTACAAACTCATTTTGGCTAAATATGCCGCATATGCTGAAATAGGATATACCTTGGGCTCTTTAAATCCGAATTTCTTCAAATCCTTTTCCATCGAGCTCATAGTTTCGTCAACGGAGTCTATATTCTTTCTGAAACGATCCATTCTGTTCACAAGAAAAATGATATTTCCCTGATAATTCTGTTTGACAAACTTTAGGTGCTTTATATCATCGTCCGACCCGATATTTTCAGCATTGAAAAGATATATAAGCAGCTCGCAATCCATACTGCGAATGGCTTCATTCGACATTTTTCTATGAGTTTTCTCCATCGATGAATTCACACCCGGAGTGTCTATGAAGCAGACCTTTGAGTCTATCTCTGCAAGAGACCTGAATCTTGCTCCCACATAGATTTCCGTATTGTCGTTATCGGTGTTATCATTCATCAAAATTTCATTCGTTGCGTCAAGCTCAAGGTCATAATCCCATTCGCAAATAAGACCGTCCTCACCGGCTTTATTATGAAGATAGTGAATTTTAGCTGTGCAGGTTTCGTTTTGCATCTTATTGACTTTTTTTCCCAACAGGGCATTTAGCAATGTTGATTTTCCGGCACTCATATTCGCCGTAATCATTATTCTCTTTTCTTTTCTGTTAAGAAATTCCCTATTCTTCCAAATTACTTCATAAATCGGTTTGAATTTGGGAATTGGAAAAGCCGAAACCTCACCGTATGAATAAAACGCCTCCAAAACACTTTTCATTTTCTTTCGATAGCGTTCACCATAAAATTCAACAATGCTTTCAAGCATCCGCTCTCCCTTTTTTCTGTCATCAAAGCAGGAAATAAATAAGCCGTCCGTCAATAAGGAATATATGTAATTGAAAAATTTAAATCCTTCCAAAAATCCCAAGTCTTTAACTTCATGATATTTTTTCAACGTCTCCAATTTTGAATCATAAAGCTTAAGCATCTGCTTTGACCACATATCTTCACTTCCCGTTCTTGAAATAAAATATGCGAGCAAAACCATATACTTAGACTTTAACTTCAAACTCATTTTTTTAAGGGGATGCAAATCCAAATATTGTTGGATTTCCAACATAGAAGCCTTAATTTGTAACACCTCACTTTATTTCAACATTTTTCACCATATCACCCTGACTTCTCAGCCACATTTCAATTCCTTTGCCGAAAACCTCAGCGGTTATTGTAAAAACGCCGTCCTTTTCACTCTCAATCTTTGCAGTCGGCAATCTGTCAAGCACTGCCTCGACGGAGCTGCCATAATAGTCAAATTTAACTCTTTGGAGTTTTCCCCCATACATAAACTGCACTCGTTTTCTGAACTCGCCCTCTTCAAATCTGCTTGAATAGGGAATTTTAAATCTGTCTGATAGAATTTTGTAAGCCTTAATGCGATCAATTCTGTATATTGTCGGGTATAAGTCATCCTGAACATCAAAATTCTCCCTCACCTCTTCATCGTCTATGAACGCCGCAATATAAAAATAGTATTCGGAAAACATAATTGATACGGGCTTAATTTTCCTTTTGACGATTGCCTTATCCTTTGTGCGCTGATAATCTATATCAACATAATTATGTTCTCTGATTGCTTTTCCCATATCCCACATCTTGTCTAAGAATTCGGATTTATGTTGAAGCTCAACATAGTGGTATTCTTCATTCCTCGTCAGCTCAATCACTTCTTTCCGATTTGCCTTTGGAACACAACACTGAACAAGTTTGGAAATCAGCTTGGTCATTTCTTTTTTTGTGAAAGCTCTGCTGTCCAATAAAATCTTGCAGATGGCTAAAATTTCACCGTTGCTAAGCTTCATATCATAGATTTTTTCCAATCTGTATCCTTTAACATTGCGGTCATAGATAACCGTATTGATTATTCCGTCTTCAAAAGATGCGTTATCAATATAAATCCGAATATCCTCAATATCCCTTTGAATACTTCTCTCACTCACTCCATGGCTCTGCGCCTCCTCCGACTTATTGACTGCATATCCGTTCATAAGCTTTGAGTAAATTCCCAAAACCCTCTCTATTTTATTTTCCCTCTGCATAATCCCCTCATGTATTATAAAAATTTAGAACGACACAAACTGTCTCCATACTGGCACATCGAAAAATTTTTAAGTTGATTTTTTAATCTCCGAACATAAGCTCGGACAAAATATATCGCTCTAAAAAAGTTTAAATCGACTGAATTTCTTCTATGCCGTTTTATCCTTACAAAGATACGGTAATAAAATTTGAAATAACCTGAAATAATCATAAATAAGATTCTACCCCCCCCCCCCCCGAAAAAGTCAACTGTTTATTCAATTCTTTCTAAAAAAAATAATTAGATTTTTCTCCAATCACCATATTTTCATTTCGTTTAAAAAAAAGTATGAAAAAAAATCCTGTTTGTTCTTATGTGGACAGTTGAAATTTAATATAACGGGAAAAGCATTGGGGATTGTGTAAAAAAGATGACTGCACTTGAATAACTCCCAGGACAACAGTTATCAAGGTATAGGCGGTTATCATAAGAACAGGGAAACTCATATCAAAAAGATTGAGCTCTCGAATAAATCCATACATCACTTCGCCTGAAAATAATTCGAGTGAGAACTTGAGATTTAAAGGAGCTTTGTGGTAGAATGAAAAAAGGGAGGTGTGAGATTATGGGTGTAAGTTTTTGGATTAAAGCCGCCAACCGCTATCGTGTGTTGAAGATGTTAGAGAAAGATTTAAACGCCGAGAATAAAAATCTGAACAGAATAATCGCATTAAAAAATTTTCAAAGGAAACTTAATTTTCTGTCCAAGCGAATCACAAAAAGAGCTTTGACGGGCAGATATGGAGGAAAGACCCTTTCTGAGTGGCAAAGTCTTTTTAAAGACAGCGGCGCATTCATTAAAGCTTCTCTCTTTGATTTGGATAAGACTTTTGGAATATTCAAGTTAAACAGGGGGCATAGGATTCTATACATAGGAGCAGGAGAGAATTTGGGTAGGGAGATCTCTCACCTGAGAAGAACCTGCCGAAAAGATACCTCACTCGACTTGAGAACAATTAACCTTTCCGTACTTGAACTTACCGAGAAAGAATATCACAACCTTGTGCCCTCCCTCAAAACTGCAATGATTACGAAGTACCGTCCCGTTCTTAACACAGAGGAAAGGTATAAATGATTGCTTTGGAGCGTGTGACCAAAAAATTTGGGGACAACACGGTTTTGAAAGAATTGAATTTAAACATAAAAGCCAACGAGTTTTTGACCCTGCTCGGTCCTTCGGGCTGTGGAAAGACTACCACTCTAAGGTTGATAGCCGGCTTTGAACAACCTACGGACGGAAGGATTTTGTTTGAAGGCAAAGATATTACGAAACTCCCCCCTAACCTTAGGAATGTGAATACGGTTTTCCAAAAATATGCACTGTTTCCGCATATGAATGTTTTTGAAAACATAGCATTCGGGCTTAGAATAAAAAAAATTTCCGAAGAAATCATAAGGGAAAAAGTTAGCCGTATGCTCAGACTTGTGAATTTGGAAGGATATGAGAAACGCTCGGTGAGAAAATTAAGCGGAGGACAGCAGCAAAGGGTCGCTATCGTTAGGGCATTGGTAAACGAGCCGAAGGTTCTGCTCTTGGACGAACCTCTCGGTGCTTTGGATTTGAAACTTAGAAAAGATATGCAGGTGGAGCTTAAGAGCATAAAAGAGCAGGTGGGGATAACCTTTGTGTATGTAACTCATGATCAGGAAGAAGCCCTCACGATGTCCGATACCGTGGTGGTGTTAAATCACGGGTTGGTTCAGCAGATAGGCTCTCCCACCGATATTTATAATGAGCCGATAAATTCTTTCGTAGCGGATTTTATCGGAGAATCCAATATAGTGCCCGCTGTGATGCGTGAGGATTTTTTGGTGGAGTTTGCAGGTATGAAACACGAATGTGAAGACAGAGATTTTTCCAAAGATGAAGAAGTCGAGGTGGTAATTCGTCCGGAGGATATGGACGTGGTGGATTTTTCGTCGGCGGACTTTAAAGCCGTTGTTAAAACCGTTTTGTTTAAAGGTGTGCATTATGAAATGGTTATCGAGGGACAGGGAAGAGAGTGGCTGGTGCACAGCTATGATTCCTATAATCCGGGGAGTGAAATAGGGATAAGGGTAATTCCTTTCAACATACACGTGATGAGAAAGCAGGAAATGCAATGAATTATAATAAAAAGCTTGCAGTTCCGTATGCCGTTTTTTTGATTATGTTCGTAGCCATTCCCCTTGTTTTGGTATTGATTTATGCTTTGAGCGTGCCGGTAGGCTCATCGGTAGTTCCAAGTCTTGAAAATTTCAGAAAATTTTTGGATCCGATATACTTCTCCATACTTTTTCGTTCTGTAAAACTGGCTTTTATCGCCACGATTTTTTGTTTGTTTTTAGGTTATCCTATGGCTCATATAATAGCATCTGAGAAAAAAAATCGCAGGCGTGTAATGCTTCTGATGATTGTCATTCCAATGTGGATGAATTTTTTACTTAGGACATATGCGTGGTTTTCTCTTCTCGGAAAGAACGGAATAATAAATAGAGTTGTGACTTTTTTTGGGTTTCATTCGCTTGAGTTGATGTATACGGATTTGGCAGTAGTAATAGGTATGGTTTATAACTTTTTACCGTTTATGGTTCTTCCGATTTATTCCGTGCTTTCAAAAATAGACTTTTCACTCTATGAGGCGGCTTATGACCTCGGAGCGACTGGAAGAGAAATCTTTATGAAAATCACATTGCCCTTGAGTATAGCAGGAGTGTTTTCAGGGATATCTATGGTATTTATTCCGGCGGTTTCCACATTCGTTATATCAAATCTTCTCGGCGGAAACAAATACAATCTGATCGGGAATGTGATTGAACAGCAATTCAGGTGGACGGGAGACTGGCATTTCGGATCTGCGATGTCCATAATACTTATGATTTTTATTTTGATTGCTATGGGAGTTTCGAGATTTTTCGGAGGTGATTTGTCAAAAGGGGAGGGGCTCTTATGAGAACTCTAAAGAGATGCTTTTCGGGTCTGATTTTCCTCTTTTTATATGCGCCGATAGTCATAATGGTTATCTTTTCGTTTAATGACTCCAAACTCAGAGGAGTGTGGAAGGGCTTCACACTGAAATGGTATTCGGAGCTGTTTTTATCGGAGGGAATTCTTTCAGCATTAAAATACACCCTCCTTGTGGCTTTTATTTCAACCATTGTATCCACAATTATAGGAACTCTTGCGGCGGTGGGTATTTCAGGACTTGGGGGAATTCGTGAGAAAATACTTTTAAAGCTCAATATAATTCCCATCTTAAACCCCGACATAGTGACGGCGGTAAGTCTTATGTCTTTATTCAGAATAACGGGCATAAACTTGGGATTTATGACCATGCTTATATCTCACATAGCTTTTTGCACCCCTTATGTGGTGCTTTCTGTTTTGCCAAAGGTCAAACAACTTGACGAAAACTTGGAGGAGGCTGCTCTTGATTTGGGAGCCACCCCTTGGTATGCACTCACCCGTGTGATAATGCCCGAGCTTAAGCCCGGAATTATTACAGGGCTTTTGATTGCATTTACACTATCCATAGATGATTTTGTAATAAGTTTCTTTAATACGGGAAACGGTGTTACGAATCTTTCCATAGAAATATATACCATGGCAAAACTCGGGATTAAGCCGTCCATGAATGCTCTTTCCGCCATAATGTTTGCGGTCGTGATTATACTTTTGGTCATTTTGTATAACAAGAATGCCGAAGAGGAATTGGGAGGCAGAGATTGAAGAAACTTTTGGCTTTACTTTTGATGTTATTCTTTTCAGCTTGCGAAAGTTCCGAAGAAGTTGTAAATGTGTACAACTGGGGAGATTACATAGAACCTTCGCTCATCAGGGAATTTGAAAAGGAAACGGGAATAAAGGTAAATATCGATACCTATGAAACCAATGAGGATATGTTTATAAAACTCACAAAGACGGGAAACAAATACGACATCGCCGTTCCGTCGGATTATATGATTGAGAGATTGATAAAAAAGGGTATGCTGGATAAAATAGATACCTCGAAACTTTCAAACTACCAAAACATCAATCCCGAGTTTTTAAAACCCTCATACGATCCGAGCGGGGAATATTCAGTGCCTTATCTTTGGGGAACGGTGGGAATATCTTATAACACGAAAAAAGTTAATGAAACGGTTAAGTCGTGGGATATATTATGGAATGAAAAATACAAGGGCGAGATTTTTATGCTCAACAGCCAAAGGGATACGATAGGAGTGGCTTTAAGAAAATTGGGATATTCCATGAACTCCCGCAGCGAGAGTGAGCTGGAAAAAGCTAAACATCTTTTGATAGAACAGAAACCGTTGGTTGCGGCATATCTTGGAGATGAAACCAAAGATCAGATGGTAGCGGAGGAAGCATCTATTGCGGTGATTTGGTCGGGAGAAGCTTTCATTATGAACAGGGAAAATCCCGACATAGAGTATGTCGTTCCTGACGAGGGGTCGAATATATGGTTTGACAGCATTGTAATGCTTAAAAATTCCCCCAACAGGGAGAATGCTCTTAAATTCATAGACTTTCTTTTAAGACCCGAGGTTTCTGCAAAAAATGTCGAGTATATAGGTTATTCAACTCCCATACCGAAAGCATTGGAAATTTTGGGTGAAGAATATAAAAATAATCCGATTATAAATCCGGATTTAAATTCGTTGCCAAATCTCGAGGTCTTTAAGGATCCGGAGGATATTTTGGATAAGTACGATGCCATCTGGCTTGAGGTCAGTACGCAGTAAGGAGGGATTTATGGAAATAAAATTTTTTGGAGCGACGGAGGGGGTTACCGGTTCCAATCAGATGTTGATTGCGGGAGATGTCAAAATTTTATTGGACTGCGGTTTATTTCAAGGTTCCGAGGAGGAGGAGAAGAAAAATTCCGAATCGTTCCCTTACGATCCGAATGAGATTGATTTTTTAATCCTGGGACACGCTCATATCGACCACTCGGGGAGAATTCCGAAACTTGTCAAAGACGGCTTTAGGGGGAGGATTATAAGTCATCAGGCTACTATGGAGCTTTCTGATATAATGCTTAGAGACTCCGCCCACATTCAAGCGAATGACGCCGAGTGGGAAAACCGCAAAAGAGAACGTTCGGGACTTCCCTTGGTGGAACCTCTCTATACGGAAGATGATGTTTCCGATTCGATGAAACTCTTTGAGGGGTATTACTATGACCAACTTATATCTCTCACTGAAAATATAAAAATTCGTTTCAAGGACGCAGGGCATATTTTAGGCTCCTGCATTACGGAAATTTTCGTGAAAGAAGATGATAAGGAAATCAAGATTGTCTATGCCGTGGATATCGGAATGCCGAATCATAGCATTATCTCAAGCCCTGAATTCATTGAGGACTGCGATTATTTGATAATCGAATCAACCTATGGCGACAGGACTCACGAATCCTATGATGAAAGTCATCATAAACTTATGAGGATAGTGAGAGATACGGTTCTTCAAGGCGGTACGGTCATAATTCCGTCTTTTGCGGTGGGAAGAACCCAAGAAATTGTCTATGCTTTTAATTCCTACTACGACAGAGGAGAGGGAGAGTTTGAACTTCCGAATGTTCCTATCTATGTGGACAGTCCTATGGCGGTTGATGTCACGGAAGTCTTTATGAAGAATGCCGGTTCATTTGATGAAATCACGAAAAAGATGATCAACGAGGGGGATAATCCCTTTCTCTTTAAAAATATCCACTATGTTAGAGATGTTGACGGTTCAAGGAGATTAAACGAGAATAACGATCCGAAAGTTGTAATTTCCTCAAGCGGAATGGCAACGGCAGGAAGAGTTCGCCACCACCTGAAGCATAATCTCTGGAAGAAAAAAACCTCCGTGGTATTCGTGGGATATCAGGCTCAAGGTTCATTGGGCAGACTTTTGATTGACGGCATAAAACGGGTGAGGCTTTTCGGAGAGGATATTCAAGTCAATTCAAATATCTACTCGCTTGAGGGAATGAGTGCTCATGCTGATCGTGAATTTCTTTTGGAATGGATTTCGCACATAAAAAGAAAACCGAAAAAAGTTTTTTTGGTACACGGAGAGTCGGACGCAAAGCATACTTTAAAAACTCTTATAGAAAGACTTTTTTTGCTTCCCGTCACAGTTGCCAAAAAGGGAATGACGGTTGAACTTACCGCCGGATTGGAAACTGCGGAGATTGCCGAAAATTCAGCAGAGATAAAGACGGAGGTTGCGGATAAGATAAGACAGCTTAAGGAGGGGCTCTCAATTTTTGAAAGCGGACTTAATGCCGACGGTATGAACATGGAAGATTTTGTGAAACTTAACAACAGGCTTATAGAGATGCAGCAAGCCGTGATAGATTTACAAATGCAACATAATACAAACTAGGGGGAGATATTTTGAAAAAGCTGGCAATTATTTTTTTAGCTCTGATTATGTTTACGAGCTGTGCGGGAGAAAAAAAACAGGAGAATAATTATGTAAACGAGGAGCTTGACTTTTCTCTTTCCCTCCCGAAAGATTTTGAGAGTACTTTTAAGATTGAGAAAGATGGAAACAGCGTGAACTTTTACTACGGAAATTCCGAAAAATCGGACGCACTGTTTCAGATAATAAGATACCACGGTATGGATATATCTGAAGAAGATATCGAAAAACTGGAGGGAAATGCAAAAATTCTCTTTCAAAAATATGATGTGACCTATGTGGGAAGAACCGTTTATGAGATAGAGGAAGGGGGAAAAGGTGCCGGTGCTCCTGAAGTTTTGGGAGATATGAAAAAGATTTTTGACAGTTTCCAAACTTCACTCAAAGAACCGATAAATGACGAGGATAAACCTTTCACCTCTCGATATGTAGGCTCACTCTTTTATGAAGGGTATGTTCCCAATTATCTGGAGTCAAGAAAGAGCGAGAAAAAGCCCATGACATGGGAGTTCACCCTTAAGGATAAGGTTCAGGGGGAAATTTCTTTCATTCCCTACGGCAGCGGCACTCCCGACTTGGTGAATGAAAAAATTTATGTGGCATACAAAAAAGACAAGAATTTGAAAAGAGAGATAAGGATTGCGTTTGCAAAAGACTATATAGAAGAATTTAATTTTCAGATCTTTGTAAACTCAATAAGGTTTTTGCCGGGACCTGCCAACTCGGTGGATATGATGAGCAAAATAAGAGAGTCGGGAAAGAGCGGAATTGCTCCCGAACTGGTAAAAGTTTCGGGTTATGAAAATAGAAAGCTTGAGACCGATAAAGGTACTTATGCAGTAGCTGAAAACTGCCCCGTTGTACCGTTTAGCGCTCCGGATTTCAAAGTGATTTCAAATTACGGATATTATTCCGACATAGATGAATACTTTTCATCAGGGGAATTCAGTTCGTATGGAGATAAGAAGTTTTATGCGGTTTTGGACTCGCAAAATAATGTTGTGGGATTGGTGGCGGATGACGGAGTCGAAAAGAACGACGGAGATAAAGAGGGCAATGGAGATTAAAATAAAATATTTTGATCCCCAAATGCCGAAGCTGAAAAGAAAATCCGATAAATCCGACTGGATAGATTTGAGAGCTGCGGAAACCGTAAACTTAAAAAAAGGTGAATTTTGTCTGATTAGACTCGGAGTTGCAATGAAACTCCCTGAGGGATATGAGGCATATGTCATCCCGAGGAGCAGCACTTTCAGCAAGTATAAAATAATTCAAACAAACAGTTTCGGTCTGATAGATAATTCTTACTGCGGAAATAATGATGAATGGAAATTTCCGGTAATTGCGACGGAAGATACCGTCATAGAAAAATATGATCGCATTTGTCAGTTCAGAGTGGAAAAACGAATGCCTGATTTTTCGTTTGAAGAAGTTTCGGAGCTTTCCGAAGAAAACCGAGGAGGTTTCGGAGCGACGGGGATAAGATGATGGATAGGCTTGGAGAATTCGGATTGAGGGAAAATGTATCCTTCAGAGAGCTTTCAACTATGAAGGTCGGAGGAAATGCAAGATTTTTGGTTTATCCGAAAGATTACGATGAATTAAAGAGATGCGTGGTTATATCCAAAGAAAACAAGCTTCCGATTTTATTGCTTGGCAAGGGAAGTAATATAATCTGCAAAGACGGAGGATTTTCAGGAGTAGTCATTTCCACCGAAAGACTTAATAAAATAAGCGTTGACGGAGAAATTTTGACTGCACAAAGCGGGGTTTCCATTTATGATTGTGCAAAATTTGCGGAAGAAAACAGTCTTTGCGGATTTGAATTTGCTGAGGGAATTCCCGGAAGTGTAGGAGGAATGGTCTATATGAATTCGGGGGCATACTCTTTGGAAGCCTCCGATATCATAGTTTCCTGCTTGGCGCTTGAGGAAAACGGGGAAATTCGCAAGTACGAGAAATCGGAACTTGATTTCGGAAGACGCTCAAGCATATTTCAAAAAAAATTTGGAATTGTGTTGTCCGCATCTTTTAAGTTGAGTAGAGGAGACTCACTTGAGATTTCAAAAAAGATGTCGGAGTATCATCAAAAAAGAGCGGATAAACAACCTCTTGAATATCCCAGTGCAGGAAGCACTTTCAAAAGACCCGAAGGGTATTTTGCGGGTGCACTCATTGAAAAAGCCGGACTCAAGGGATTGTGTTTCGGTGATGCCGAGGTATCAAAAAAACACGCAGGTTTTATCATAAACAAAGGCAAAGCATCGTCCAAAGAGGTGCTTTTACTTATAGAAACGGTTCAGAAGGTGGTGGAAGATTTATTCGGAGTTGCTCTGGAAAGAGAGGTTCAAGTCGTTGGAGAGGATTAAAAAGGATATTCATACTCATACCATCTATAGCAGAGGAGTGGGACACTATGGTCATCACGCCATTTCCACAATGATGGAGAATGCCGAGTCGGCTTATCAGAAAGGACTTTCGGTGCTTGGAATTTCAGATCACGGACCGTCCCACAAACTTTATGGGATAAATTCAAGGGATTGGCAGAGTATTTTGGACGATAAAAAGAGAGTGAACGAATACTATAACCCGAAAGGGCTTACCGTGATTTTGGGAATGGAGGCAAATCTTACGGGTTGGGACGGAGAAGTTGATATACCCGAAGATTGGCTTAAGGATATGGACTATGTGCTTATGGGGTATCACTATGCGGCTATGCCCAGTGATCCTATGAGCGGGGTTGAGATGTTCATAATGAACCCTATGTCCAAATTTTTAAAGCTGGGGAGACTTCGCACAATTGAAAAAAACACGATTGCTTTTATTAAAGCCGTCGAGAGATATCCTCTGTTCGGCATTACCCACCCCGGAGATAAAATTGAAATTGATGTAAGGGAATTGGCGAAAGCTTGCAAAAAACATAAAGTAAAACTTGAGGTCAATGCTGCACATTGTAAGCTCACATCTGAAGATTTGATTTCTCTGGGAAATGATTTTTCGGATTATTTTGTGGGAAGCGATGCGCATAACGCAATGAGAGTGGGAGAGGTTGATAAAGCTATAAGAATTTGTGAATCCGGAGGAGTAAATGTAGAGGATATATGGAATTTTAAGGAGTGACTATGGATTTTTTGATAATCAGCGGAATGAGCGGAGCGGGCAAGTCCGAAGCGGTGAGAATTCTTGAGGATATGGGATATTATTGTATGGATAATGTACCGCCCATACTCCTTTCACAAATTGTGGGACTTATGAATGATGCTAAATTTTCGGTGCAGAAAGTGGCTTTTGTTGCAGACATAAGGGGCAGGGGCTTTTTTGAAAGTTTTTTTGACGGGCTTGATTCCCTAAGAGAAATGAATATAAATCCGAAAATACTTTTTATGGACGCACAGGACTTCGTGCTCATAAACAGATATAAAGAACTTAGACGCCCTCATCCCTTAAGCGAGGGAGGACTTATTCAAAATGGCATAGATAAGGAGAGAAAACTGCTTTCCAAGATAAGGAAGCAGGCTGATTTTTTGGTAGATACTTCCCACTTAAAAAAAGCGGATCTCAAAGCGGAGCTTAGCAAACTTTTTTTGGAGGAGAAGATTTCCAATCTCACCATAAATGTGTGTTCTTTCGGATTTAAGTACGGAACTTTAACCGATGCCGATTTGGTATTTGATGTTCGGTTCACTCCCAATCCCTTTTACATTTCCGAGCTTAAAGCTTTGTCGGGAGAGGACGAGCCTGTAAAAAAATTTGTTTTGGAAAATGAGCTTACCAAGATTTTTTTGGAAAAAATTACGGAACTTTTGGCTTTTCTCATTCCTCACTACACAAAAGAGGGAAAGAGCAGTCTTGTGATAGGAATCGGCTGCACGGGAGGAAGACACAGGAGTGTTGCAATAGCCTCGGAGCTTTGCAAAAGACTTGAAAAGACGGGGGAACGGGCGGTGGTTACACACAGAGATATTATGAAGGAGGCAATATGCTTATAAAACGCGGAGATATTTTGTATGCCGAGCTTTCTCCGGTGCTGGGAAGCGAGCAGGGCGGTATGAGACCCGTGCTTGTAATACAAAATGACATAGGAAACAAATACAGTCCGACAGTTATCGTAGCACCAATAACTTCTCAGATGAACAAGGCGAAACTCCCGACTCATTTGGATGTATCGGCGGGAGAATTCGGGCTGCTTAAGGATTCGGTAGTGTTGCTTGAGCAAATTAGGACAATAGATAAATCCCGCCTTAGGGAAAAGGTCGGTCATATACCGATAGGAAAGATGGTTTTTGTGGATAAATGCATTGAAGCAAGCTTGGCACTTAGAAATAATACATAGAGTAGATACGTTCTATAAATTTTTCTCCATATTTTAAGTCCCGAAATTATTTGCGATTGACGGAGGTTATATCGTGAGCATTCTATACACTTTATTAAAACCGATTGCAAAGAATTTAATTAAAAATAAAATCCATAAAGAAGAATCTTATGAAGAATTTGCAAAAATTTCTTATGATATTCAGAAAAAGTTTAGATTGAAACTGCCAAAACATAAAGGCTTTAATTTTAAAGAAAAGGATATTAACGGGTTTAAGTTAATAATCGGGGAAAATAACGGTAAAACCCATAAGAAAGCTATTTTATATTTGGTTGGCGGAGGATGCAGAAGATGGCAAATGCCGTTTGGAAATTCTCTAATAAGATATATGCAAAAAACAGATAGCGATATTTGTCTGCCGCTATATCCGCTTTATCCGGACTACAACTTTTTGGATGAAGTAAAAATCATTCTTGATACTTACGGAGAGATGTTAAGAAAATATGACTCTGAAGATATAATATGGCTCGGATTTTCAGCAGGCGCCGATTTAATTATGATGTGCGGTAAGTCAATAGTAAAGAATTTATATGATCTTCCGATGCCGGGGCTTATGATACCTGTATCTCCTTGTAATATTTTTATTTCCGAAGATTCTGCAAAAAGAATGAAAGAAATAGAGAAAAGAGACATTTTTATGGATTCGTTGTGCTTTGACGGATTTCAAAAATACTACAATAGAGATGGAAATATACCAAGGTGGATTATGGGATGTGCAAAAGAAGATGACTACAAAGGATTTCCTAAAATAAGAATGTATTTCGGGGGAGATGAAGTATTTTCAGCAGAAGCGGAAGAATATGAAAAAGCTTTCATACGCTCCGATGTAAAAGATTTTAAGATAATCGTAAAAGAAGGAATGTTTCACGGTTATCCATTATTTACTTTCCTAAAGGAAGGAAAGGACGGCGAGAATGAAATTATAGAGGAAATAAATAATAGACAAAACTTAAGCCCTAAGAAATTTGATTGAACTCAATAGCGGGGGCATTATATCAGGGGGAAATATGAAAAGAAAAGGGAATGTAGATTCTAAAGTGCAGAGCCTTGCTCTGCATTTTACCCTAAAACTTGGGGGAATATTGCTTTTGGTGTTGCTGGTGGTCTTTTCAATGGTTCTTACGCTTATGTTTAGGGCTGAGTTTCGAGGTCAGAAAGAAACCTATTCACAGGAAAATTCCTTGCTTTCAGAAAAGATACGAGAGCCGTTTTTTTCTTATAAACAAGTTTATTCTCAGCTAGCTTTGGTGGCGGAGAAGTTGCTTGAAGAACCTAAGCTTGGAAACAGAGGAAAGATTGTTGAAGAAATGATGCGGGCATTTGTGGCTAATGAAAAGATAGACGGACTTGGTGTGGTATTTGATGCAAATGTATTGGACGATAATGACTCCTTTTATGTAAACAGTCAAGGTTCCGATGAGAGCGGCAGATTTATGCCTTATATATATCGCTCCGAGGAAAGCGGAAAGATAGAGCTTATAACTCTTGAAAGACCCGAGGGAAATGCTTGGTATGAAAAAACCTACAAATCAGGTGAACATACTCTTATAGGTCCTTATGAGGATATTGACGGCACTCTTTTGGTAAGCGTTTCATATCCGATTAAGAAGAATGAAAAGACGGTGGGCGTCGTGCTTGTTGATGTGCCGTTAGGTATATTTCAGGATATCGTCGGCAAGTACTCGGACGACAAGGATTTTAAGATGGTTTTGTCCTATGACGGTATGATTGTGGCTCAGGGGCGGGATAAAAATAGGGCTCTTTCAAAGTATGAGGATAAGGGAGAAGCTGATTATTTGTCAAAAATTAAAAAAGGTGAGAGCTTTATTACCTCCGGAATGTCAAATACGACAGGAAAAAGTGTATACAAGATATATACTTCTTTTTCCATACCGGATTTTCCTAAGACTCCATGGAGTATTGTGTCGGTGGTTGACCGAAGCATAATGAATGAAGCGTCTTTCGGTGCAGTGAAGCTGGCTATTTTTACGATGATTATAGGACTTGTAACGGTTGTGGTGTTTGTTTGGCTTTATATAAACAGAGGAGTGGTGCGACCTATTCTCTTTTTGAAAAAAATTATTGATAAAAATTCCGATTTGAATTTCAAAGAAGTTGAGATTACAAAGGAGATTGAGGAAGTACTCAAAAGAAAAGATGAGATAGGACAGATGGCAAATTCTTTGCGTAAGATGGATATTGAAATTAGGAATCTTCTTTGCCGCTCAAAGGAGATGTCTCAATCTCTTACTTCATCTTCAGATGATATGAGAACCTCCGCCGCCACCACCGCAAAAGTTTCGTCCGACATATCCGGTGCGATAAATGAGATTGCAAAAGGTACAACCGAGCAGGCAAAAAATACGGAAGACGGTGCGGGTGCTATGAAAAAAGTGGCTCTGAGCATTGATAGGAATGATGAGCTTATGAATGAGTTGGGTGAGAGTTTGAAATCCGTGCTGAATTTGAAAGATGAAGGGCTTGTGGCAGTAAGCAGTCTTATAAAATCCAGTGAGGGTACTCAAAAATCGGCATCAGCTCTAAAAGATATGATTGACGGGACAAAGGAAAGTGCGGACAGGATCAATGAAAAAAGTCAGATGATACAATCCATTTCCGAGCAGACCAACCTGTTGGCTCTTAATGCGGCGATTGAAGCTGCGAGAGCGGGAGAAGCGGGGAAAGGGTTTGCCGTGGTTGCGGAGGAAATAAGGAATCTTGCGGAAAATTCCTCGAAATTTGCGGGGGAGATTAAACTCGTGGTTGAAGAATTGATTTTGAGTGTGCAAAGTGCCGTGGAAACAATGAGCGAGATGGAAGCCACAGTTGATAAGCAAGGAGAGTTTGTAAATTTCACTGAAAATAAATTCGTCGGGATTTCAAAAGCAATAGATGTTATGACGGACGGGATTTCCGAGATGGACGCTGTATTAAATTTGGTGAGAGACGAAAAGGAAAATATGCAGCGAGTTATAGAAAACCTCTCTGCACTCTCCGAAGAAAATGCGGCGGCATCCGAAGAAATTTCCGCCTCGGTTGAGGTTCAGTCTTTTTACACTCAGGATTTGTCAAGTGAGGCTTCTAATGTTTCTGATCTTGCGAGGGAGCTTTTGGATTTGATATCAAAATTTGAAGTGTGATTAAAAAAAACCGTTTCGACAGATAGAAACGGTTTTTTTTATTTGCGCCTTGCGACACAAGTTTCTGCGGAAAAAAGCCGCAAGATTAATACTATACTTATTGTCGCAGTGTTTCTTTGTTACTAACATTTAATGAATACTGAAAAATACATTTTTTTTATTTCTTCATCAAACAACTTAATCTTTTTATCCAAAATTATATACATTTCATCGCATATCTTCTCCAAGTATTCGCGTTGATGAGAAGTCAACATAAGAGTTTTTCCTTCTTTTTTCAAATTGGATAGCAAAGACATTACTTCCACATTTGTTTGAAAATCAAGAGCGTTGAAAGGCTCATCTAATAAAATTATGTCTTGATTTTCCATTATAGCCTGAGCTATACCCAATTTCTGTTTCATTCCTGCCGAAAAATTTTTGACCTTCGTACTATCTTCAGGATTTAATCCAACCTTCCTCATGCAGCCTTTTATGTCGTCATCACAAATTTTACCTTGAAACACTATTGGAATTTGTCCTCAAGATGAGCAACAACAAAGTCACATCGTATAACACGCCTACAACGAATGTAGAAAGGATCTTCCTTTTTGCAAGTTTTAAGTACAGCTGCATAGCCCACCTCTTTCATCTGTACTATGATAGTACAGATAACAAAATTCAGTTCTTGACCTTAATTGCTTCTCCACGAACCGGTCACCTGAACATCGACAAATGTATTCCAATCATTTGAAAAATGAACTCTTACATAGTCACCATTCAAATGGTATATATGACCATTCAAAGCGTAGTGCGCATTGTCAGTTATATCTCTTGTCCACGCTCCCGCCGTTCCGTCATATTCTTGCATCCTTGCATCTACTACATAATCTGCTCCTACACTTGGCGAGTATAAATCTCCTCATTTTTCCAACCGTGGTGCTATACCACGAATAAGTTAAGCCTGCATATACCATCACCGTGTTTGACATAAATGGCTCACCTCTCCTTTCTGTTTCATTTATTGTAAGCAAATGTAATGAAATATGCGAGTTAAAACAAAAAAAACTAATATATTCAATTGTTCATCATCAAACAACGGAGGGCTATAATAAATGCCTCCCTTCTTTTTGGAGGAGTTCAATTTGAGCTGTTTTTTTTAGGCATTTCTCCGTCTGTCGGCTCTTAAATATCCTTGATATGTTTTGTGAGTGCTGACAAAAAATAAAAATTCAATTCGGAATAATTTATTTAAAATGGATAGCAACATGTACAGCCATGCTTATGTATATATCCTATTTCCCTCAGATTATCAATAACATACATGGAAATAAAAGCGGTTTCCTGCAACCTATGGTTGCCGCAATAAATTGTATTTTATGGGTCAGTTACGGCTTTTTTCAAGAGAAAAAGGATTGGCCTATTGTGATAGCGAATTTACCGGGCGTAATATTTGGAACTATCGCTGCAATTACCGCTTTGTAGCCAAGTTTAAAAAATTCAATTTAGATTTGTCGGCACTTCCACTTAAACTCACAACTGTAATTTAAAAGAAAACATGGATGTTATCTAAAACTCATACCGTGTTTTAAGATTTCCCTTATGGCGAAAAAGGTGTACTGCAATTCTTCCCGTGTGGTAAAATGCGAAAGGCTTAGACGAACCGTTCCTTTAGGAAAGGTTTTATAGGTCAGATGTGCTCTCGGGGCACAGTGAAGCCCACAGCGGTTATCTATACAATAGTGTTCCGAAAGAGCAAACGACACATCAGAATTGTCCATATCGGAAAAATTAAGCGAAAATACGGGAGGTTTTCGGGAGTATTCTTTAGAGCCGATAATCTCAATTCCTTTCAGAGAAGATAACATCTCAAAAAATTCCTCTCCCAAAGCGGTTTCTCTTTTGAGTCTTTCTTCAATTCCCATTTCGATAATGCTCCGTATCCCCTCCAAAAGACCGATTAACCCGACGATATTCGGAGTGCCCGCCTCATACTTGTCGGGGGTAAGGTTGGGGTGGATTTCTTCGTGAGATTTGCTTCCCGTGCCTCCCGTGATAAGGGGAGGTATTTTTTTTGCAAGCTCGGAAGAAATAATCATTCCCCCCGTACCGGTGGGACCGAGCAGAGATTTATGTCCCGTAAAACAGAGACAGTCTATTGGAGTTTTTGTCATATCAATGGGCAAAAGTCCCGCACTTTGTGCGGTGTCCAAAATGAACGGTATATTTTTTTTGCAGCACATTTCCGCAAGGCTTTCTATCGGCACAACATCTCCTGAAACATTGCTGACATGAGTGCAGAATACCGCTTTGACCAAAGGTATATGTTCCTTGGCAAAGGATAAATCCGTTTCACCTCTCTCAGATACGGGAATTGGAATAATTTTTGCTCCCTGCTGCACAAGAGGTCTGGTTACGGCATTGTGCTCCAAGCTGCTAATCATAACGATATCATTTCGACGGATAAGACCTTTGATTACGATATTCAAAGCCTCGGTGATATTTTTAGTAAAAATTACATTTCTCGAATCGGGGGCGTTAAAAAAATCGGCGAGGGTTTCTCTGAGCGTAAAAATTTTATCTCCCGTACTCTTTGCCTGAATCGAAGTGCTTCTTGAAATACTTGTGCCCGATTGAATCATATACTCCACCATAGAGTTGATGACGGTTTTCGGCTTTGGGAATGATGTTGCGGAATTGTCCATATAAACTCTTTTTGATTGTGTTGTTTCTTTTGTCATCTCATATCACCCTTTCTATATCTTATTATACCAAATAATATTTGCGATTTTAATAGGATAAGTAGTATAATGAAGCGGCATCTGATAGTTGATGCTACTTTAATACATTTCATTAAGGAGGGAAGTCTATGAGTGACAAAAAAAGGGTATTGCAGTTGGTTGCAGTAGGAGCTCTGACCGGAGTGCTGGCGGTTTTGTCGGTTGTAAAGGGAAATCCCGGGAATATGGGGATTTGCATTGCCTGCTTTATTCGGGATATCGCCGGAGGGTTGGGTTTGCATCGTGCGGAGGTTGTGCAGTACATAAGACCTGAAATTATAGGTATTATTTTGGGTGCTTTTTTGGTTTCCATTGCACAAAAGGAGTTTAAGCCCAGAGCAGGTTCCGCACCGCTAATTCGATTTATAATCGGATTTTTTGTAATGATAGGTGCGTTGGTGTTTTTGGGCTGCCCCACCAGAATGCTTTTAAGACTTGCAGGAGGGGACTTAAATGCGATTTTCGGATTGGTGGGATTTATTGCAGGAGTCGGAGTAGGGATTTTATTTTTGCAGAAAGGATACAGCCTTAAACGTGCGTATAAGGCTTCCGTGATTGAAGGTTCCGCAATTTCCGTTATTCAAGTTGTGCTGTTTATATTGCTGATGAGCGGAGCGGGATTTATTTTGTTCAGTCAGGAGGGTCCCGGCTCGAAACACGCACCGATTTTTTGGTCACTTGCAGTGGGCATTATCGTGGGGATAGGTTCACAAAAGACCAGAATGTGTACCGCGGGGAGCTTCCGAGATATTATTATGTTTAAGGATTTCACGCTGTCATTCGGAATTTTTGCAACCTTTTTAGGCGCATTGGTTATGAATGTTGCAATGCAGAAATTTAATCCGGGATTCACTGAACAGCCGATTGCTCACGCCGACGGGTTGTGGAATTTTTTGGGAATGGTGGTAGTGGGGTTCGGTGCGATTTTGCTCGGCGGCTGCCCTTTAAGACAGCTGGTGCTTGCAGGAGAGGGAAATGTGGACTCCGCAATTACGGTGATAGGACTACTTATGGGGGCGGCGTTTTCACATAATTTCGGGTTGGCGTCATCTCCGAAAGGCGTTACTCCGGCGGGACAGGCTGCGGTGGTAATTGCATTGGTCGTCTTTTTGGTGATAGGTTTTATGAATATCAAAAAGGAAAGCGGATTTATTAAGAAATAGGAGGGATTTTTATGATTGAAGTGGATGCAAGAGGACTTTCTTGTCCCGAACCTGTAATTCAAACGAGGAGAGCTTTGGAGGGAGCGCCGAAAGAGCTTACGGTGATTGTGGACAACAATGTGGCAAAGGAAAATGTGAAGAAAGCTCTTGAAGCAGGCGGCTATGCTGTGAGCATAAAAGAGGGCGCAGAGGATATTTTTCTCAATGGAAAAAAGTAAGTATCTCGTTTTGTTTTTTACTCAGTACGGAGCGCTTAATTATTCCAAGCTGCTCAAAAAAACGGGGATTGACAACATTACAAGACCTGTTCCGAGAGCTTTGAGTTCAAGCTGCGGAATTTGCGTTGAGACGGAAACGGATAGAAATCTTTTGGATTTTCTGACGGAAGACGTGGAGGGGATTTACACTATGAAAGACGATCGGTTCGAGTTGTTGTATCGAAATGAGGAAACCTATTGAAAGAAAAACGGTTACAGGTTTGTAAACAATAGTGTTTGAAAAATAGTCGGATTTTCGGATTTGTATCTGTTTATTCGGCTATTTTTTATTTGTCATTTTTGCTTGATTTTAATTGGAAATTATCGGATAATCCCGAAAAGGAGGTTTGACAATGAAAGCAAATGTTTTGATAGTTGAAGATGATAATGAAATAAATAATCTTTTGAAAAAAATATTAAAGGATTATCAAGTGTGTCAGGCGTATTCCGGAACGGAAGCGGCGCTTTGTTTGAAAAACGACACTTTTGATTTGATTTTGCTTGACCTTATGCTTCCGGGAATGTCGGGAGAGAAATTTTTGGATAAACTCAGATGCGAACTCGGATATAAGACACCCGTCTTGGTGATTTCCGCCAAGAGTACATTGGAAGATAAGGTATCGATGCTTAAAATCGGAGCGGACGATTACATCACAAAGCCGTTTGAACCTGAAGAAATTGTCGCAAGAGCGGACGCTTTAATTAGGCGCAGCAATTTTAACGGTGAGGACATAGAGGTGCTTATTTATAAAAACTTGAAAGTATATCCCGATCTCAGAAAGGTGACCGTTTTGGAAAAAGAATTATATTTGACCGCTCGGGAATATGAGATTTTATACCTGCTGATTAAAAATCCGGAGAAAGTTTATTCAAGGGAAACTCTTTATGAGCTGGTGTGGGCTGACGGGTATTACGGGACGGATCACACGGTAAATGTTCATGTCAGCAATTTGCGAAAGAAATTAAGGGAATATGACCGCTCGGAGGAGTATATACAATCCGTTTACGGAATAGGGTTCAGACTTAAAAAATCTTGATTATTTCTTGACCGTTTCTTGAGGACTTCTTGATTTCCGCCGCGTTATACTTATGAAAAGAAAAAAGGAGGCAGCGAAATGAAAGAATATGCCATTGAAACAAAAGCCGTTTCAAAATCCTACGGCAATATACTTGCGCTGGACGAGGTATCTATCCATATCAAACACGGGGAAATTTACGGATTGGTGGGGGATAACGGTGCAGGAAAGACCACACTTTTAAAAACTTTGGCAGGTCACATTTGGACTGACAAGGGGGAAGTATCTCTTTTAGGTCAGCAGGGGGAGAAAAATTTGGAGAAGTTGAGAAAACAAATCGGCTTTATGATTGAGGAAGCAGGATTTTTCCCTCGTATGTCCGTCGAGAAGAACATAGAATATCTTAGGATTTTAAAAGGCATTCCCGGAAAGGAAATGACGGAAGAGGTTCTAAAGCTGGTCGGGCTTTGGGAGAGGAGAAAGAGTAAATGTAAGGAACTTTCAATGGGTATGAAGCAGCGGC
Organism: uncultured Tissierellia bacterium; assembly: GCA_963552605.1. Lineage (GTDB taxonomy): Bacteria > Bacillota > Clostridia > Tissierellales > Peptoniphilaceae > CAUVKI01. The sequence goes on along the minus strand of CAUVKI010000001.1, from coordinate 100,191 downwards.
TAGGGCTTGCGATAGCGATGATTGGGGAGCCTGCAATTTTAATTCTTGACGAACCCATAAACGGACTTGACCCCAGCGGAATTGTCGAGTTCAGAAATATCTTAAGCAGATTAAATCGGGAAAAGAATATTACCATCCTGCTTTCAAGTCATATTCTCTCCGAGCTTGAGCAGATGGCGACGGTATTAGGGTTTATGAGCAAGGGAAAGCTGATTGAGGAAGTCGGGATAGAGGAAATTAAGGGAAAGTGTATGGATTTTTTTGAAATTGAAGTGTCGGATACGGAAACTTATGCCGCATTGCTTGATAATGATTTTCCGAAAGAACAGTATAAGGTGCTTCCGAATAAAATCATTCGCATATACAATCCGAAGAGAAGTATTGAGGCTTACAGCTCATTGGCGGCAAAAAATAATGTGCCGATTATCGGGCTTAAGAGTCGTCAATATTCTTTGGAGGAATACTATATGAATTTGAAAGGAGAGGTAAGAAATGCTTAATTATGTTAAGAGTGAATTTTATAGGATTTTACATTCGCCTGCGCTGTATATATTGGCGATTAGTTTTGCGGCATTAGCACTTTTGTTAAATCTTACGCTGTATTCTTTTATGGTTTCAGATCCGACCTTTATGTACTCAACCACTTCTTTTTCCTATTCAAACATCGTGGCAAATCCTATGTTTTTCTGTGTTTGTGCTTTGATTGTGGTATTGGCATTTTATGAGGACAACAGGAAAAACGGAAACCTTAAGAATGTGATTGCTTCAGGTATTTCAAGAGAGAAAATTTTTGTGGGGCAATTTATTGTGAGCTTTACGGCAGCGGTTGTGATTCTGATAATTACAGAGGCGGTTTATATTTTCAGTGCGGAACTTCTTCTAAGACACGAGGGGGCTGTGGAAATTAAGGATATGATAAACGAAGCGTTTGCGGTGTTTCCCACGGCGGTTTCCGCTCTTATTTTGGGTATCTTTGTGAAGTCGTTTTTTGAGAAAACTTCTGTGGGGATTCTTTTATGGCTTAGCGTTATGTTTTTTATCCCGCAATTTCTTTTTTACTTAGGTCTTAAGGTCGAACCGATAAGAAATATTGCGGCTTGGCTTCCCCGCAACTTGTTCAACTATATGGAAGTCAATCCTGTTGTGTGCAATCCGATTTGGAATAAACCCGAGGGTCTTTTCAGGTGTATGGTTTCGGGCTTTGCGAGTACTGTCATTTTCAGTGTCTTGGGAATTATGACTTTTAGAAAGAAAGAATTGTAGAAAGAGGGGACAGGCTCAAAGACCATATTTTTGAGTCAGTCCCCTTTTTTTATTGTTAAAACTATATATTCCAACTTTCGGCTTCCTGCTGCAAATCCCAAAGCTTTTTGTATATTCCCCTTCTGGATAAAATGTCGTGCGTTCCTCTCTCGCAAATCTTTCCGTCGTCAATGACCAAAATTTGTTCCGCGTCCTTTATTGTTGAGAGTTTATGTGCAATTACAACCACCGTTCTGTTTTTTAGCAAAGTAGATAATGCCGATTGGATTTGCACTTCGTTTTCAATGTCAACATTCGCCGTTACCTCGTCAAGCAGCACAATCGGAGCGTTTTTTATTAAAGCTCTCGCTATCCCCAGTCTCTGCCTTTCACCTCCTGAAAGTTTTGTGCCCTCTTCTCCGATAACCGTATCATATCCCTTTTCCATTTTCATAATGAAGTCATGGCAATAAGTTTTTTTTGCAGCCTCCATAACTTCTTCTCTCGTTGCACGAGGTCTGCCTATGCGGATATTTTCAAGCACCGTATCGTCAAAGAGAAATACATTTTGAAAAACAAAGCTGATGTTTTGGAGCAGATTATCATACCTGATATCTTTTACATTTTTATTTCCAATCAACACCTCTCCAAAATTACAGTCCCAAAACCTTGCAATCAAGTTGGTTATGGTGGTTTTGCCGCTTCCCGACAATCCTACAAGTGCCGTGGTCGTATTTTCGGGAATGATAAAGCTCACATCTTTTATAATCGGCTTTTTATTGTATGAGAAGTTAACGTTTCTAAATTCGATGTCGAATTTTTCAATCGTACTTTCTCCGGAGGGTTGGCTTTGATTTGAAAGATTTGTTATATTTGTCATTCTCTCTATTGCATCGGAGGTGAGTTTGCTAAACACGCTCCATATACCCATAAGCTCAACCGCTCCGAAAAGTGAAAGCGAGGCGAGCATAAGCAAAAAAGCGTCCGAAAAGCTTAGACTGCCCGACAGGGTGAATAGTGCCGTCATTGTTATAATCACCGTGGTAATCACTCTAAATCCGAATTGAAAGATTGCCGAAGGAGGAATGTGTGAAAACTCGGTTTTGATTGAGAGATTTTTTAGTTTCTCAAAGGCATTTTTTGTTTTATAAAATTGCCTTTCTGTCATATTATAGGTTTTTAAAATTTTAAGACCTTTTATAAATTCTATAGTTTCCTCGGTCGTCTCGCCCACTTCATTTTGACGGTTGAGATTGTGCCTGTCGCTCGTTTCAGAAAGATACTTAAACGAAAATCGTATCGGAATAAGCAACAGCATTACGGCAATCATAATGCGGTAATCCATAATCAGGAGCAGAATTAGTGCCATAACAAGTGACGGTATTCCCGTTGCCAGCTTTTCTATGACGCCCAAACCCTCAAGCTCGACTATGAGCGCATCGGAAGTAATCGTGGAGATGAGATCGCCGAGATTTTTTTCGCTGAAATACCCCATTGAGATATTCCTAAGTTCCTTTCCCAGCCGTTTTCTCTCGTCGCACATTGCGATATATCCCGAACCGCCGCGAAGCTTGAGAGAAAAAATCCTTAGAACAATCCTTATTATCAGACACACGACCATAATGACCGTATATAAAACTACATCGCCTGAAAGAAGTGTTCCTTTAATCATTTGCTCAACCATAATGAAAGCGACTATAAGCGGCACTCCGAACGGAATAAAGTCTATAAGTGTTAATATTACGGATAGTATAACTCTTCGTCTTTCTCTTTCTCCCATAAGAGATAGGAGTCGTTTTGCAGTCTTTATCATGGTTTCCCTCCCACTGTCCAGGCTGTGCTTTCCTCGTAAATTTGCCACATCTTTCTATAAAGCTTCGATGTTTTTAAAAGGTGATCGTGCGTGCCTGTGCTTTCCACTTTTCCGTCATTAACCACAATGATTTGGTCGCAGTTTTTTATAGTTGACAATCTGTGGGCGATTATGATTAAGGTCTTATTCCTGCAAAGCTCCGCCAAGGATTGCTGCAACTTGCTCTGATTTTCCATATCGGTAAAGGCGGTCGCCTCGTCCAGAATGAGTATGGGGGAGTTTCTAAGTATCGCCCTTGCAACGGCTATACGCTGTCTTTGTCCTGCGGATAACTTCGAGCCCGTATCTCCGACCTTGGTATCATATCCGTTTTCAAGTTCTCGAATAAACTCGTCGCAGAGTGCGGTTTTTGCCGCTTTAATAACTTCGTCATCGGAGGCTTTGGGATTTCCTATTCTGATATTATCTTTAATTGAGATGTTGAATAAAAATGTATCCTGCGTGACATAGTTTATATTTTCCATAAGGTTGTCCAAGGAAATGTTTTTATAATCAACACCGCCCATTCTCATGCTTCCCTCTCCCGCTTCCCAAAATCTTGAGATAAGATTTGCAATTGTGGATTTGCCCGAACCTGACGGACCGACTATTGCAGTTCTTTTATTTTCGGGGAAAGAGAGGGATATATTATCAAGAACGGTTTTATCCTCGTAGGCAAAGCTCACATTATCAAAGGTGATCTCATACTTATCGGGAGCAGTTCCATTTTCACTTTGTGTGAGCTCGGGTGTTTCCAATACATCCTTTACAAGACGGTTTCCGTTTTTTATATGAAAGATATTATCCATAAATTCGGTGAATTTCAATATAGGTGTGCCAATTCCCAAGGTCACGAAAATGGTGAACAGAAAAACCTCAAAGGAGAGTTTTTCGTGCGTAAAAAGCAGCCCGCCAACGCAAAGCACACTGACGAGTATTGAGGAAAGCAGCACATAGGCAGGGGAGCTTACATAATACATTTTGTTGTACAGCCTTAAGACCGAGTTTTGATAGTTATCTATTGATTGTTCAAACTTAGTATAGGCATCGTCATTACGACCGAAGATTTTTATTTCCCTAATTCCCTTTACATATTCTATAACCTTTGCGTTCATATCCTCAATTGAAGTATAGTAAACGGCTTGAAAGTCGTTCATAATCCCCGTATAGAGCGGAAAATACAAAACAAGCACCGCTCCAACCGGAATTACTATAGCAAGAGCCATACGAATATCCACAAAAAACATCATAATCATTACGACTATTGGGAGCAACACCCCCGAAATAACTTCGGGCAGAGCGTGAGCAAAGGGATATTCCATTCTTTCTATTTCGTCTATCAAAAGATTTCTAAAGTAACCGCTCCCCTTTGTCTGCACAACTCCCAGAGGTATTCTCATCATCTTTTCCGTTATGGCAATTCGCACATCTTCCAGTATTGAAAAGGCGGTCTTGTGTGAAATGGCGGTAGAGACGTAGTGGAATATAAGCTGAAATATAAGCGAGCAGAATATAAACAGCACATAATTGATAATTCTCTTTGTCGTCGCCTCGGCGTTATAAAACAGCATAAGCAGCTTATATACCGCTATATATGACAAAACTCCGAATATAACCCCCAATACCGCAACTAAAATACAAGCTGTAATCGGAATTATTCTTGGTTTCATAAAACTTTTCAAATCCTTGTTCTTCTCCGACATAAAACCCTCCTAATTCATATTGATTGCAGCCCTCAAATCCCTTATAAAAGAGTTTTCGGACTGTTTTAGGATATCCACCGAGCCGTATTCTGAAATTTTTCCGTCCTCTATTACCAAAATATCCTCCGCTATCTTAGGCAGTACCCTTATATCGTGCGTTATATAGATATAGCTTATGGAATGTTTTTTCTTAAGTTCATTCAGCATATCAAACAAATTCACCCGTATAACGGTATCAAGCATAGAGTCCGCCTCGTCAAAGATGATAATTTCGGGAGATACGATTAATGCTCTTATTATGGAAAATCTCTGCAGCTCTCCTCCGCTGTAATGTCTTGGCAGTTTATTGAGGTCTGCGTCCTGAAGTCTCACATCTCTGAGGAGCGGAGTGAGATTTTTGGAAATCCCGTGAATTCTCGACACTTCCTCCAGACTTTTCTGTATGGTAATATCGGGGTCAAAACTCATTTCGGGGTTCTGAGTGATTAACTGGATTTTTTTTGCAAGCTCCATACGGCTCATTTTGAATATGGATTTTCCATCTATAAGCACTTCTCCGTGAGAACGGGGCATAAGCCTTAGGATTACATTTGCGATGGTGGATTTTCCGCTGCCGCTCTTGCCGACAATACCGAGTGTCTTTTCTCTTTCAACTTTAAAGCTTATGTTCTCCAATATTTTTTTGTTTTTTTTCAAGGTCACGCTGACGTTTTTAAGTTCCAACATTTTTCAGTCCTCAAAAAAGCGGCTCATCTTTTGCTCGGAGGAGATAAGTTTTTTTAAGACGGCACTTTCGCAATGCTTAAATAAAATCGGTGTTTCGTTTTCTTCCACAATCTCGCCGCCGTCCATAACATAACAATAATCCGACAACTTATGTGCCAATTCCAAGTCGTGAGTGATTAGCAAAACGCTCATATCGTCAGCTTTGTGGAGTTTCTCAATCATATCCGCAATCCGATTTCTTAAAATCAAATCCATTCCCTTGGTCGGCTCGTCCATAATCAAAAGCTTGGGGGCATTTATTATCCCTATGGCAATCATAAGACGCTGTTTCATTCCTCCGCTCAGCTCATGGGGATATTGTTTTAATATTCTTTCGGGCAAATCCACTTGCTCTAAAACTTCCCTCATTCTTTCTCTTTCATTTCCCTTGTGGAAGTTTTTCATCACCAGACGAAGCTGTTTTTCGTTTTTAAGCAACGGATTGAGAGAACCGGCACAATTCTGCATAACTATGCCGATTTGTTTTCCCCTGATCTTTTCAAGTTTTCTTTCGGTGAGAGGAAATTCATCATCAAAGTATATATTTCCGCTTACTCTCAGGTTGTCTGAAAAAATCCCCAAAATTGATTTTGCCGCAAGACTTTTACCGCTTCCGCTATTTCCGACAATGCAACATATTGATTTTCGTTCGACTTTCATATTTATATTTTTCAAAAGCTTTAATTCCGTCGTTTCTATCGAAAAATTTTCAATTCTAAGTATCACATCATTCATTTCAAGTTCCCCGCTCGACTTTTAATATCATTTGCCAAGATGAGAATTGAAAATATCGTAAAGAACTGAAATAATCCCGGAAGTATCATAAGCCAAGGTGCAATTGACATAAATCTTACAGCCTCGTTGAGCATAGTTCCGATTTCCGGTTGAGGAGGCTTGACTCCAAACCCCATAAATGAAAAAGCGGAAACGGAAAGGATAACATGCCCCACCAAAAGCGCAAAGGTTGGCACAACGACTTTGAAGCTTTTTATCAGAAGATGATCTTTGATTATCCTGAAATCACTTGCACCCAGCACCCGAAGATTTTTGATGTAATCCGCATTTTTTATAATCTTTATTTCACCTCTGGCAATCTTCGTGTTTACAATCGTAAGAGAAACGGTGATGAGAAGAAGCAAAAAAAACATATCCGAGTCGGTAAGCGCCGCAATGATCATTACCAATATTATGTTGGGAAAGCTTAGGATCAAATTTGAAAACTGATGGAAGATTTCGTCAAAAAATCCGCCGTAATATCCCAAAACCGTACCCAATATAATTCCAAAAGAAAAGGAAACTATGACGACGGATACTGAAAGTAAAAAATTATATCGAAAGCCGTGCACGGTTCTTAAAAATACATCTCTTCCGAATTGATCCGTGCCGAACGGACAGGAAAGCGAAGGAGCGGAGAACTTATTATCACCGACCGAATTTGCTTCGGGAAGGATAATTCCCGATACCATTATGAAAGTAAGAAACAGCAAAATAATCACCGTAGTAAATTTCACCGCCCCACCTCTCTTCTATCAATCAACAAATAAAGGGCTTCCGACAACATATTTGCAGTGCATATCACTACTCCCGTAATCAAAACGCTTGCCGCAACAATCGGATAATCCTTGATTCCGATTGCCTTGCTTAACAATGTACCTATCCCTGCAATTGAAAAAATCCGCTCGATAAGTACGCTCGCCCCCAAAAAACCGGAAAAGGCAAGCATGGAAAGGGCAATCACGGGACCTGTTATGTTTTTTAAGATATGATGTATCATAATCGTCCTCATATTGAGTCCCATTGCTCTTGCGTGCAGTATAAAAGGTTCTTCCAGTATCAGCGAGGTTTTTTCTTTCACCGTAACAATCATATTCCCCGTATTGATTATTCCCATAAGAAGCCCCGGAGGTACAAGGCTCAAACTGCTCCTTACACCGACCGTTTTCAAAACTCCAAGTTTCACACTGAATATCCAAACAAAAAACATCGCTATCCAAAAAACGGGAACTGCGGTGGACAAAACCGCCCACCCGTCCGCTATCTTTTTCGTCACTTCATTATTATTGACGGCGGCATATACGCCTATTGCAACTCCGAATACCGAATAGGCAAACACCGCAATAAACGACATAACAAAAGTTTTGAAAAAAGCACTTCCGACTTTCTCATTTATGTTCTTGCCGTCCACATATGAAGTCCCCAAGTCACCTTTTAATAAAGCGCCAATCCAATCTCCGTACATCTCGGAAAACCCGCGGTCAAGTCCTCTGCTTTTGGCAAAATCCTCAGCCTGCTCTGCCGTAACTTTGGCACCTCCCGTCTTTTCACTCAGCAATGCCATAGCCGAATTGTTTGGTGAAAAATACAAAAGTGCAAACGACAAAAGAGAAATCAAAAAGGAAATCGGCAGTATCAACAAAAGGTGTCTTACCGCCTTACTCATCATTCTTTATAACTTCGGACAAATCGATTTTAAAAATATTTCTGTTATAGGCAAATCCTGTCCACTTGCTGTTGTATATGGCCGCTCTGCTTGACGCATAAGAAGGTGCAGAGGGGCAAGCGTCATACATTGCAAGCCAAAACTTGTCGGCAATGTCTTGGAAAGCTTTTTTGTCGGTTGCAACAATCATTTCTTCCGCAAGTTTTTTTACTTCATTCGTTACGGCAAATCCGAGTCCGCCGCCGCTCATATCGGCAGGTTCCGTACCGAGGTAGCTTATTATATTCACCGTAGGTGCGAACCAGCTGTTGTTAAAGGCGATGTCATATTCCTTATTCATCATTTTTTGAAAATATGAATTTAGTTCAAGTGCTTCAATATTCACCTTTATGCCGATTTTTTTCAATTCGGACTGCACGAATACGGCAAAGTCCATATGCTCCGTTCCCTCAAGGGTTATGAAATCAAGGGATATTTCCTTTCCGTCCTTTTTAAGTACATCATCTTCCAAGACATAACCGCCGTCTGAAAGAAACCGCTTCGCCTTTTCGATATCCGCCGTAAACGGTTCGACCTTTTTTGAACCGCCGATAAAATTGGGGTTCATCATAAAGGGAGTAGGTGCAGCTTCTCCGAAAAACACGGTCTTAACCAAAGCCTCTCTGTCTATCGAAAAGGCAACTGCACGGCGTAAATTCACATCATTCATAGGTTCGGACAGATAATTTGAAGTGACGGAATAAACTCCTGAATAGGCATTTTTATCTTCTCTCATCACTTTATAGCCCTCTTTATTTTCAAATATTCCTACGCTTGATGCGGGAATAGTTCTTCCCATCTCGCTGTATCCCGCAATGTCTATTTGTCCGCTTTCAAGAGCTGCTATTCTCGCATCACCGTCGGGAATTACTATCCACCTTATGATATCTACCGCCGAAACTTTTTCACCGTTCCAGTATTTTTCATTCTTAACCAATTTCGCTTCGGTGTTTTCTTCATAGCTGTCCAATATATAAGGACCCGTCCCTATATAATTTTTTATATTGCCTTCCTCGTCCAAACTGTCCACAGGAAGCGCAGGAATCATACAAAGTTCCTCCATAAAGAAAAGACGGGGAGCGTCAAACTTCACTTTGAGCGTAAGGTCGTCCACTATCTCAACCGAGCTTAACAGATTAACATATCCTGCATAGAATTTTCCTGCCAATTTTTCCAGCGAATATTTGCAGGCTTCCGCATTGAAAGCGGTTCCGTCGTGAAATGTCACGGATTTTTCCAAGTGCAAAGTATACTCCTTTGCATCATCGCTCACTTCCCAAGTCTTAATCAGACTCGGAATGGCATTGAAGTTTTCGTCAATTCCCGTAAGGAAATCTGTAATCAAACTCAAAGGCTCTTGCGTGGGATATTTGAAATCAAAAAATGTACCCATACGAAGTGTCAGCTTCTCAGCTTTCTCTCCATTTTTCTCAACTTTTTCAACCTCTTTTTCAGTGCCGCAGCCTGCCAACATAAAAACCAAGATAATCGCTGCCAAAAGACTGAATTTTTTCATTTTCTCTCCTCCTTATTTCCACAAAAAAATAGTGATTAGTTCGAACTAATCACTACATTCTACAATGACATTATTTTTTAAACCGCTCCATTGCTGTAAAAATAATTCATTCCTATTTTTATTTAAATTCGTGGGGGAGCTTATCGTGTACGGACTTAAAAGCTTGGGCGAATTTTCCTGCATTGGCATAGCCCACGGAATTTGCTATTTCCGTTATGCTCAACTTTGTGCTTTTAAGTTTCTCGGCGGCTATATTCATTCTAAGTTTTTTGAGGTATTTATACGGAGTATAACCGTACATCTTCTTGAAAGAACGATTGAATATGCTGTAAGTAATTCCGAATTCGGAAGCGAGTTTCTCAAAAGCTATGGCTGTGTCATATTTCTTGAGCAGGAAATCGTGAATTTCTCTGGTCAAATCCAATTGCTTGGAGGGAAGATAAAATTTTTCGGGAACGGTATGAAAGGCTTTATTATCCGAAGATAAAAGCACCAAAAATTCCAACACCTTGACGAAAATAAGCTCCGCATTTTGTTTTCCGTTCGCATCATACATTTCGGAAAAAATATTCATATACTTGCAGTCTCCGACCAGTTTGCACCAATTCGGGTTGCTGCTGAACGCTTCGGTCAAACCGAATATATCAATCCCGAATGTTTCAAACACTTCCTTATCCTTATTCGTCAGATTATTGTATTCTATGACGAGAGCGCAGCCCCGATAATTCTTGGTGGGAATTTGGGCGGAAGTCGCCCACTCGCCGCTTTCGGAAGTTGTGAGTACGGTTATTTCATTTTCTCCACGATAAGAATACGAATGATCCGAAAACTCACATTCATACAGACCGATTTTTGTATAATCAACTCTGAACTGATTTTGACCCCTATATTTTCCGGTCGAATAATCCGTTGCGCTCACTTCGATAAATTCGATATAAACGGACGGAGAGAAAGCATATCTTTCTATATTTGCCGTGCTGTTTTCCCATTTCAAACAATATTTTTTATACCTGTCAGAAATTCCTCTCATTCATGCTTCTCCTTCTATGTTTTTCATCACAAAAAAATCTTAGAAATTTTTTCACCATATTTTTCATTATAACGGAAAAAACTTAAGCTGTAAACAACCATAAGGAGAGCTTTATATTTCAAAATTTATATGGATATAACTACATTTGAAAGAACCCTCATGCTTATTTAAGAGAAAATTAAGCGAGATTTAAAGCCTCAAACAAATGCGAAGCGTATTGAAAGAATAAAGTCTTTATGCTATATTCTTTATGCTTTCCTGAAGCGAAAAATAATCTTTATGAAAGGCAAAAATTTTTAACTAAAAGTTTTTGAATAGGTAAATCGCAAATGAAATTAGGAATCGTGGGCTTGCCGAATGTGGGAAAAAGCACTCTCTTTAATGCCATTACTCAGGCGGGAGCGGAGGCGGCAAATTATCCTTTCTGTACCATAGACCCGAATGTGGGCGTGGTCAAAGTGGACGATGCGAGAGTTAAAACACTTTCAGAAATAAATCATTCCAAGAAGACTACATATGCAACCATCGAGTTTTATGACATTGCAGGGTTGGTCAAAGGCGCTTCAAAGGGGGAGGGTTTGGGAAATAAGTTTCTCTCCCACATAAGAGAGGTGGAGGCAATTTGCCATGTGGTCAGGTGTTTTGAAAATTCCGATGTGGTTCACGTGGACGGAAATATCGACCCTATTCGTGATATCGAAACCATAAATTTGGAGTTGGTCTTTTCGGATATTGAAGTCTTGGAGCGCAGGCTTGAAAAGACTAAAAAGAATTTAAAGGGCGATAAGTCTTTGCAATCCGAAGTGGAGCTTATAGAAAAATGTCTTAAAGCTCTAAATGACGGGGTGAGTATTCGTGCTCTCGACTTTTCCGAAGAAGAAAAAATTAAGCTTAGGGAATATCAGTTGCTGAGCACAAAACCCGTAATATATGTGGCGAATGTTTCCGAAGATGAGCTTTCGGAAAAGCTTCCTTTGGTGGAAAAGATGCGTGAGTATGCAAAGAGCGAGGGAGCGGAAGTGATACAGATAAGCTGCGGTATAGAGGCGGAAATTTCGGAGCTTTCGGATGAGGAAAAAACGGAATATCTTAAGGAGTTGGGAATTGAAGAATCGGGGCTTGAGAGGTTGGTCAAAGCGAGTTATAAACTTTTGGGGCTTATAAGTTTTTTGACCACGGGTGAAGATGAAACTCGAGCGTGGACTATTAAAAAAGGCACATCCGCTCCGAAAGCCGCAGGAAAAATACACTCCGATATAGAAAGAGGTTTTATCAGGGCGGAGGTAATTTCTTATGATAAGCTTATGGAATTCGGCTCACAGACGGAAGCGAAGGAAAAGGGCGCACTTCGCATAGAAGGAAAGGACTACATAATGAAGGACGGAGATGTGGTTCTATTCAGGTTTAATGTTTAAGCTATGAAAAATTCACCTAATGAAAAAGAAGAAATAAAATTGGTGCCGGCGATAAATGCCGAGGTTTTTATATTTTTACTTGTATTTTTCGCTTTTTTCGGAGCCGTCGGAATGAGAATGGGAGTTGTAAATATGATTTCAACTCTTATGAAAACGGCATACGACCTTACCGTAAACGTATGCTTCTACATAATGGCAATTTCCGTCTTAAGCGGAGCCTTGGGAGGAGTCCTTAGCGAATTTGGAGTTATTGCACTTTTGGACAGGATTTTATCCTATGCGATGCGTCCGGTCTACGGGCTTCCCGGAGCGTCGAGCATAGGCGTTTTAACTTGTTATCTTTCGGATAATCCGGCAATTTTGGCACTGGCTAAAGATCCTATGATAACGGGTTATTTTGAAAAATATCAGCTCCCCGCTCTTATGAATTTGGGAACGGCTTTCGGTATGGGAATGATTATAACCACCACTATGATGGGGCTTCCGGTGGAAAAATCGATTTTAGCGGCGGGAATAGGAAATGTGGGAGCCATTATAGGCTCGATTGTGTCGGTTAAGATAATGCTGATCTTTTCCAAAAAATACTTCGGGATTGAGAATGTGACACTTAAAAATAAAATTCCTGTCGGCAAAAGGGTTCGCGCCGTAAGAAACGGGAGCGTTTTTTCACGGGTTATGGAGTCTTTGCTCTCAGGAGGAAAGAACGGGGTGGACTTGGGGCTTACAATTATCCCCGGAGTGGTGATTGTGTGCTCCGTTATGTTTCTTTTGACAAATGGAGAAGGTGAAAACGGATTCAGCGGAAGTCTTGGAGAGGGAGTTGCTTTTCTGCCTTGGATTGGCGAAAAATTATCCCTTCCGATGAAGATTATGTTCGGTTTTTCTTCTCCCGAGGCGATTGCAGTTCCGATTATGGCTTTAGGTTCGTCAGGTGCCGCAATCGGACTTGTGCCGGATATGGTGAGAAAGGGTTTAGTGCATGGAAATGATATTGCGGTATTCACGTCGTTTTGTATGTGCTGGAGCGGATATCTCTCTACCCGTTCCGTTATGATGGAAACCATAGACTGCAAAGAGCTTACGGGAAAATCCATAATCGCTCACACCTTGGGGGGAATTGCGGCAGGGGTCAGCTCAAACCTTATATACAGATTGATTTCACTTTTGTGATCGGGGGAAATATGAAACTTAAAGAACTTTTGAAGTCATTTTCTTATGGTGATGTCGAAGACATTGAAATAGATAAAATCACTTATAATTCCGAAGAGGTTGTGCAAAAAACTTTTTTTGTATGCAAAGGAAAAACTTTCAAAGAGGAATATCTCAGGAGCGCAATAGAAAAGGGCGCTGTCTGTTATATGTCGGAAAAATCCTATCCTGAAATAAAAGCTCCCTGCGTAAAAGAATTTTTGGTTAAAGATATACGCATTGCAATGGCTAAATTGGCGGAAAATTTTTACGGAAGCCCTTGGAATGATATAAGAGTTATAGGAATTACCGGAACTAAAGGCAAATCCACCACGGCACACCTGATGAAATCCGTGCTTGATGAGTTTGTAAAAAACGACACCGCAATCATATCGAGTATAAAAACTTATAACGGCAAGGAAAAATTCAAATCCTTACTCTCAACTCCCGAAGCCTTTGATTTATTCAGGCATATCAGAACCGCCGCAGATTTTAAAATTCCCTATGTCACGACGGAAGTTTCCTCTCAGGCTTTGAAGTATCACCGCACTTTGGGGATTGATTTTAAAATCGGGATTTTTTTAAATATCTCTGAAGATCATATAAGCCCCTCGGAACATGGCAACTTTGAAGATTATTTTTCATCAAAGCTGAAAATTTTCGAGCAAACAGAAAATGCCGTTGTAAATCTGTCCTCCGATTTTTCGGAGAGAATACTTAATGAAGCCGAAAAGTGCAAAAATATGGTTTCATTTTCATCTTACGGCGATGTCGGAGCGGATTTCACCGCTTATAACTTCAGAAAAACGGAAACCTGTACCTTGTTTGAAGTCAAAGCTGAAAACGAATATTCCGGAGAATATGAGCTGGGTATTTCGGGATTTTTCAATATAGAAAATGCAATGGCGGTGATAGCGGCGGCATCAATAATAAAAATCCCTCCGAATGTTGTAAAAGCGGGATTAAAAAAAGCCTCCATAGAAGGCAGGGCTGAAATTATAAAAAGCAAAGATGAAAAGACTGTCGCCGTAATTGACTATGCACACAATAAGTTGAGCTTTGAAAAACTTTTTTCCTCAATGAGAGACGAATATCCCGACTACAAAATTAAAGCCGTGTTCGGAGTGCCGGGAGGGAAGGCGTATAACCGCAGAAAAGAGCTTGGAGAAATTGCGGGGAGATACTGCAAAAAAGTTTATCTCACGGAGGACGACCCCAATTTTGAATCAGTGGAAAAAATTTGTGCCGAAATAGCCGAGCATATTTCATCGGACTTTGAAATCATTCCCGACAGAGAAGAAGCGATAAAAAAAGCTTTCGAAGAAGCCGAGGGAAAAACCTTAATAGTAATTGCGGGAAAAGGCGAGGAAACCTCCCAAAAGAGCCGAGGGAAATTGGTTCCCTATAAATCGGATTTAAAAATAGCAAAGGAGCTTATATAAGCTCCTTTTTTTATACATCTTAGGCTTTCACTAAAATAAAAAAGTGTTGTATAATCAGATTGTGGACACAATGTGTTTTAGAAACTCGGGGAGTTCGCAATTTATAAAAAAAAGAAGTTGACAAAAATAGTGTGTGGTGATATATTCATATGAGCAGGTATTCATATGAATTTTTTGAAAGGGGGTTTATATGATACGCTGCAAAAAGTTTAATCTTACGTCTGATGATGAGGCGAGTTTGTCACAGTTGGCGGAGTTGTTTAAGGTTTTCGGCGATTCAACGAGGATTAAAATTCTCTTTGTGCTTGAGCGTTGTAAAGAACTGTGCGTACAGCATATTGCAGAAAATTTGGGAATGACTCAACCTGCAATCAGCCACCAACTCAGAGTGCTTAAAAATTCAAAACTCGTCCGCACCCGTCGTGAGGGCAAGAAGATTTTCTATTCCTTGGACGACGAGCATGTTGTAAAAATTATGTCGCAGGGAATGGAGCACATTATGGAGTGAAATAGGAGGGTTCGAGATGAAGAAGAAGTTTTCTATTGAGAATTTGTGCTGTGCAAATTGCGCAAAAAAGATTGAAAAAGGTATTAACGATTTGGAAGAGGTTCAAAGTGCAACGGTCAATTTCCTGATGAAAAAACTGGTTATAGAAGCCCCTGAGGAAAACTTTGAGGGAATAATTGACAAGTCCAGGGAGATTATTAAAAAAATCGAGCCGGACTGCGTTTTGGTCGCAAGGTGATGAAAAGGCGCAATCGAATTATTATTGCCGCCGTTATGCTTGCCGTTTCGTTCCTCATAAAAGACGAAACGGCAAAGGATATTTTGCACATAGTCGCATATATAGTGGTGGGCTTTGATGTGCTGAAAAAAGCCGTTTTAAATCTTCGCAACAAGGATTTTTTAGATGAATTCTTTCTTATGTCCATTGCAACCCTCGGTGCAATTTTTCTTAAAGAGTATTTTGAGGCGGCGGAGGTTATGCTTTTTTATCAGGTAGGAGAGTTGTTTCAGGATTATGCGGCAGGGAGATCGAGGGATTCGATTGAGAAACTTCTTGAGGAGGTAAATGCTCCTGCACATGTTTTGGTGGGGGAATCAATTGAAGAAATCGATCCGGATGATGTAGAGGTAGGTTCTCTCATAGTGGTCAAACCGGGAGAAAAAGTGCCGATTGACGGGGTGATTGAAAGGGGAAGCTCGTCAGTGAATACTGCAAACCTGACCGGCGAATCAATGCCCCGTTTCCTTTCGGAAGGAGATGAAATTCTTTCGGGAATGGTAAATCTTGAAGGTGCGCTGACCATAAAGACCACCAAGGCTTTTGAAGACTCCGCAATGATGAAAATTCTTGAGCTCATAGAAGATGCTTCAGCTCAAAAATCAAAGACCGAGAGATTTATTACAAGATTTGCAAGAGTCTATACGCCGTTTGTTGTGGGGATTGCCGCCTTAGTCGCAATAATTCCGACGGTGTTTTCAATTATGCCCTTCAAAGAAGCTTTGGGGCGTTCGCTTATGATGTTGGTGGTGTCCTGTCCGTGTGCGCTGTTGGTCGCCGTGCCGTTATCTTTTTTTGGCGTAATCGGAGCTATGAGTAAGAGGGGTATTTTGGTCAAGGGCGGAGTCAGCATAGAAAGATTGGCAAGAATGGATCAGGCAGTGTTTGATAAGACAGGAACTCTGACTCAGGGTACTTTTAAAGTTATCGCCGTTCATCCGAGAAAATATGGTGAGGATATGCTGCTGAAAATAGCGGCGCACGGAGAGTCGCTTTCGGGGCATCCGATAGCTCAGTCGATAATCGCCGCATATAACGGAGGAATTAAACCCGAGGAGATAGAAAATCATCATGAGATTGCGGGATTCGGAATAACCGCAAAGATTTTTAAAAAGGAAGTTGCAATAGGGAACCGCAGATTGATGGAGCATTTGAACATTCCTTGGGAGTCGTGCCATTTAGAGGGTACTGTGGTTCATATAGCCATAGATGGAGAGTACGAAGGGCATATAATTATTGCCGATGAAGTAAAGCCTGAAGCTCGGGAAACAATCGCAAAACTTAAAGATATAGGCGTAAAAGGGCTTTATATGCTTACGGGTGATTTGGAGCATACGGCAAAGGCTGTTGCAAGAGAATTGGCTCTCACGGATTATAGGGCTGAACTTTTGCCCGAAGATAAGGTGAAAGCTTTTGAGGAATTGAAACTTAAATCAAAGAAGCCCACCGCATATCTGGGGGACGGATTAAATGACGCTCCGGTTATTGCGGCGGCGGATTTGAGTATAGCAATGGGGCTTTCCGGTGCGGGGGTGGCGATGGAAGAAGCGGACATTCTTTTGACTGACGACAAGCTTTCGGGACTTCCCTCGGCAATTCGTGAGGCAAGGCGGGCAATGATGATTATCTATGAAAACATTGCAGTACCGATCGCCTTTAAAGTGATGGTGCTTGTGCTTGCGACATTCGGGATTGCAAATATGCAGCTTGCGATTTTTGCAGATGTCGGTATTTTAATCTTGGCTGTACTAAACGCTACAAGAACTATGAAGCAAAAGTCATAGATGTCAAATTTTTAAAAGGTCTTGTCATTTTTCTTTTACTTTGATATAATCCTTTTGTGGTTATCCCCCTGGTAACCTCAAAAATCTATGTTCCCTTGCTCCGTCAGTCGATGACGGGGCAAAAAAAAGTGCCGAGAAATCGGTGCTTTTTTCTTTTTTGGGTAGAATGGTTGCGAGGTGATTAAAATGAAAATTGATCTTAGAGAAGACGCAAAGAATTATTTGCGCAAAAAAAATGAGATTAACATAACACTTGATCTTCATCAAGCCTGCTCGTGAAGCGGAACTGTATCTGAACCAACCGTGTCGTTGGGAAGTCCCGATAATCCGAGTTTTTTGAAAGAAGAAACTGAAGATGGGTTTAACATCTTCTATAATCCCGGATTTGCTGAAAAAAAACTTACCGTGAGTCTTCAAAAATTTTTGTTTTGGGAAATGCTCTCGGTTTTTTGATAAAAAATAGGAGTGCTAAATAAGCACTCCCTTTTTTTATATTTATTTAAGTGTTGAATAAATTACGGCTTTTATGGTGTGCATACGATTTTCCGCTTGATCAAAAACCTTCGATTGCTTTGATTCAAACACTTCGTCCGCAACTTCCATTTCCTTAACTCCATACTTTTCGGCAATATCCTTACCTATGGTCGTATTGGTGTCGTGAAATGAGGGGAGACAATGGAGGAAAATTGCATCGGGTGCGGCATTTTCCATAGCTTTCTTCGACACTCGATATTTTTCAAGCATCTTTATTCTCTCCTCCCAAACACTGTCAGGTTCACCCATTGAAACCCAAATATCCGCATAGATAACATGCGCACCCTTAGTACCCTCGTCAAAGTCGTCGGTAAATTTTATGGTTGAACCGTTTTCTTTTGCCAGCTCCTTGCAGGTATCGACGAGTTCCTTTTTGGGGAATAATTCCTTTGGTCCGCAAAGGGTATAATTCATTCCAAGCTTTGCACAAACCACCATCAATGAATTTGCAACATTATTTCTACCGTCGCCCATATAGGTCACATTCAGTCCCTTAAGCTGCAAAAAGTTTTCGGAGATTGTAAGCACATCAGCAAGCATCTGAGTAGGGTGAAAATCGTCGGTAAGACCGTTATAGACAGGCACTCCGGCTTTATCCGCCATTTCTTGAACTATGTCCTGAGAAAAACCTCTATATTCAATTGCATCATAAAATCTTCCCAAGACTCTCACAGTGTCCTCAATGGACTCTTTCTTTCCCATTTGAGAAGTGGACGGCTCAAGATAAGTGCAGCCCATTCCCAAATCGTAAGCGGCGACCTCGAAAGAGCAGCGGGTTCTGGTGGAAGTTTTTTCAAACAAAAGTACGATGTTTTTTCCTTCCAAAAATTTGTGAGGAGTGTGTGTGAGCTTTAAATTTTTAAGCTCTGCGGAAAGCTTTAAGAGATATTCTATCTCCTCTTTTGAGAAGTCCAAAAGCTTTAAAAAACTTCTTCCTTGTAAATTCACAGGCATTCTATCACCTCATATTTTATTTCTACTCTTTGTAGATGGGATTAGTCTATACTTAAAAGCAAAAGAAAACAAGTTTTTTTGCAGAAACATTTTTACCGATGAAAGGGAATTATTCCAAATCTATCCAATAAATTCATTATTAAGGGGATTAAAATAAGCTGAAGTATAATCCCCGGAGCCGCATAGATAAAAGCTCCCCTTGCAAACTCACTGTAAGTAAAAACTTCATCTCTCATTCCCATCATTATCGTATTGGTCACTCCCCATACAATTCTTCCTGTAACCATTCCCATAATAAGAGAAGTTACCACCGAAAAAGTGTTTCTGTCCCTTGATTTTGAATAGAATATTCCCGAAATAATACCGTAAGTGCCAAGTTCAAACAGCATAATTGAGGCATCGGATATATCTGGAAATCCGAATATGACGGATCTTGTGAGAGGTAAAATCAATCCGAGCGTAAGACCGTATTCGCCTCCGCATATGAATGCACACAAAAAGATCGGAAAGTGCATAGGCAAAAACATCTTTCCCACATTCTGAAGATTTCCTGTAAGAAAAGGCAGTATATAACCCATTGCGAGAAACAAGGCTGTAAGAGCGATTTTTTTATTTGTTGACATACCCTATCCTCTGGGTCCATTCGGCAAAAAAATGGAAAGCTCTTCGAGGATTTCGGAATAGAACCATTCCGCATCCTCTTCCTCTATGGGATTCAAATTTTTAACATAGTCGGAGATATCCAAAATATCCTTCGGGAGGTTTGAAAGCTTGCCGTTTTTATCAGTTTCAAGCTCAAAATCCAACCTCTTATCTCTATAAAAAGTTATATTCTTAAGCTCACGCTCTTTTCCCAAAAAATTTTCCACCGCAAGTGAGCTGAAAGAAAGGGATACAGGTACTCTGCTTTCAACGGGGGCTTCTTTTCCGTAAGCAATTTCTTTTCCGTCAAAATCTTCTTTTTTCCTCAAGAGAGCAATAACCTGACGCTCATATCTTGGGATTAAGATATAAAATTCATTCCCTGAAAGCAGAGCATTTCCGCCTTCCATATTTTCCCCGTCATCAGGATAGTCTAATCTGTATAATGAGGGTGGCGTATCACCGATTCCGAAATTCATAAGGACAATAGTTTGTCTTCTTAACACATCTTCCAGAGTTTCAAAGGTGTCCGCTTTTCCCAAATATCCGGCAAGCAAAAACGGTGCATCGTCTGAGAAAGGGTCAACTCCGATTTTTTTGCAAATATTCTCATACAAAAAGTTAATTCTCTTTTCGGGATGAGAAAGCGTCTTAACCGCACTTAAATCAAAGGTTCCCAAACTATTCAAGTTGCAGCTCAGTTTGAGGGTGCCGTCCGAGTGAAAATAAAATTTTGAATTTTTAACCGTTTCATCATACCACAAAGCAAGCATAGCTCTTCCCAATTCAGGGTGTGCTTCCGTCATCAGGGCTTTTCCGAAAATAAAGTGGGGTTGGAGATTAAAATAAAGAGTATCTTCCATAAGTTCTTCATATTTGCAACCTAAAGCCTCCGCTACTTTTTCACTGCCTAAGTTTTTAAGCTCCTCCATTGAAAGTTCTTCAAGTTTTACATCTCTCTTTTCTTTTTTTGAAACTTCACTTTTTGGCTCCTTTTCTCCGCAAGCCGACAGCAGAATTACAAGAAAGATAATAAGAAGTTTTTTATAATTTAACATAGCTTTCTCCTTTACTTGGATAGTGACGGTCTGATTAAAGCTTCAAGCTGAGTATGTCCGGTAAGCATACCGTTTTGAGATACTATCACATTGATCATAAGCCTTCCCGAGTTATCAAAAAAAAGGGTGGAAAGATCCTCTTTCTCATTGATTTCAAAAGTTTCTTCAAGCATTTCAAGAGCGAATTCATCAAGAAGCTCATAACAGGGTGAGAATTTGGGATTGTTGATGAGAAGAGTGTCCCTCGTTACGGTTTTCATATCAACATCAACACCGAGTTCTTTCAAAATTTCATCATTGCTCACAATTCTTCCCTCGGGCATTTTAAAACAATAGACCCTATTTAAATTCATCGGCTCTTCCATTCCGAAAAAATCGCAGTAAAAATACAAAGAAAAATAATCTTCATAGAGATAACTTGTAAAGTCTGCATATAAAGTTCCCTCGAAATCGTACTCTTCGAGCTGTTTAATTATTTTATTTACAAGTTCCTGAACTTCGTTATTAACTTTTTTTGCATCTTCGCTCTTAAAGGTCAGGCGTGGAAGATGAAAATCTCTCAAGTCCAAGTTTTTTTTCACAACCACCTCCGGAAATTTGCTGTTAAATTCAGCGTATGCGTCAAATTCCTCCACATATTTTTTGTCTTCTTTCCCCGAACTGTCGGAACGAAAAGGAAAAATCAACAAAAATCCCACTGCAAAAAAGACGACAAGCCCTGCAATAAATTTTCTCCTAAACATTTTATACACCCCCACTTATTATAACTTGGCTGATTTGATGATAACTCAAAAGAAGAAAAAATAAAAGACTTTTTGTGAATTCTCTAATATTTAAATTTCTTTTATAGTGTTTTATTCTTATAAATCAAATGTCTCAAAAAATAAAGCATAGGAACTGCACCGCATTGTTTCCGATCTTAAAAAGCGGTTGGCATTATTAAAAAAATAAAAGGCTGAACTCAACGGATAAAATGTTGAATTCAGCCTTTTGTTTTACGTTCACCCTCTTATTTATTCTCCCCCACGAGTTCAATTAGATAGACTTGTCCCAGAGAAATCGGAACTGAGCTTTCAGTATCAAGATTTTTAGCCTTTCCGTCAAACCAAATCTTGACCGTCTTTCCCAAAAGCTGATCTTCGGTCATATCTTTCGGAAGCACCGAATTTTCCTGAGAAATGTCCATAGGTTTCAACTCTTTCGGTGTTTCGGTTTGAAAAATCTGCCAAAACTCCCTAGGCAGCTCCATTAAGCGAATTTTTATTCGTCCTTCGCCGACTTCCAAAACTTCCGCCTCAAAATGAGCCACATCTTCAGGTATTCCCGCAAGCTTTGCATCGACTTCCCAAAATATGGCAAATCTATTATTCATATATACATCAATTCGATTGCCTACAAATTGATATTCATAACCCGCACCGAAATTTGACTGATTATCTTCCGTAGGCTTTTTTGTTTTGTCTACCGATGAAGTAATCATTCCGTCCATCACGCCGCATCTTCCCATACTGCTCACATATCCCGTATCACTGTATAGTTTTCCATTGACCATAACCATCGGCGGAAAAACTGTTTCCATCTTTGTGTCCTCGGTCGGAAAATAATCCTTTTTAGAAACATTCACCGAAGGATTGTCTTCCGATTCGGGTTCTTTAGCACAAGCACACAAAAGCATCACTCCGACTGAAAGAACAATACTCAATAAAACCAATCTTTTTCGCATAAATTTCCTCCCCAAAATCGGTTTTTAATTACATTGTTTTTTTCAAGCAGTCCTTTTTTCAGTACTCACTCATATTAAGTCCGTTGACTGTAAAGGTCGGATTTTTTCCAAGTGCCTTTTTTTCGAAAGAAACGGTTCTGCTTCTTAGAGTAATCACTTGCGCCACTGTGGATTTTGAAGAAGATTTTTTTATTGAAAGAGTTATCGTGTTGCCATCTTTCTTTGCCTTTGTTATTTCAAATGAGCCGTTAGGTGTCGGAAATTCAATCGCAATCGTTACGAAAACCTTATCTCCCTCCGAGTTTACAAACACGCCTTCTCTCGTTTGCTCTCTTGCGGTTTCATTTTGAAAGGTAAGACTTTCGGAAACTATCTCCTCTTTCTTATCCAATTTGCTATCCGATTTCTTATCCGAACCTGAAGAGTTTATCGCAAGAAATACCACAAGAACGGCTATTGCCAAGATTTTCATATTACGCCTCCTTTTCAAATGTCTGCCAGAGTGTATTTTTTTAATGTTTCGTCTATCTCATTTTGAATTTTATCCAAAAGCTTTTCGGTGCTGCACGGCTCTATGCAGCCCCCCGTTTTAAGACATGGAGGTTCTTCCATTTTTGAACAGGCAAGTCTTATTCCTTCAAGCGTTTCCAAAGCAGTATATATCGTGGTTTTCTCGGGGGGATTTTTGAGGACATAACCTCCGCTCTTTCCTCTCACTCCTTTTACTATGCCGGCTTTTTTAAGCGAGGCGAAAAGTTGCTCCAAATATGAAAGAGAAAGCCCTTGATTTTGAGATATTTCCGTTAAGGTTATCTTTCTTATTCCATAGTTTTTTGAAAGCATTCCCAGCGCAAGCAAACCGTAGCGCCCTCTGGTGGAGAGTTTCATACGCAAGAGGGGTTTATATGGTTATCCCTCTCCCCTCTCTCTATCATTTTGAGAATTGTATACCAAGGAAGCGTGGCGCACTTAACCCGCGCGGGAAGTTTGGACATAGTTTCAAATATAGCCGTATCTTCCAAAGCCTCCAGTGCTTCTCTTTCGGTAAGTTCTCCCTTAACCATCTTTAAAAAACTTTCAGAAAGAAGTTTGACTTCTTCAACGGTCTTTCCCCTCAAAAGATCTATCATCATAGAGGTGGAAGCTTGGGAGATTGCACAGCCGTGTCCTGAATAGGAGAGATCTTCAATCTTTCCGTCTTTCGTCTTAAGAGAGAGAGTTATCTCATCTCCGCAGCTTGGGTTATGACCATATTCGCTCATTGTTGCGTCCGAAAGTTCCCGACGATTTTTCTTATTTCTGCTCTCTTCCAAAATCACGTTCGTATAAAGTTCATTCATTTCCAATCTTCATCACCTTCTTTACCACTTCGAGTTTTTCCAAAAATCTTGAGATTTCATCTTCCGTATTATAAAACGAGAAACTTGCACGACATGAGGCTGTCAAATTCAAAAATTTGTGAAGCGGTTCGCAGCAATGATGACCGCTCCTTATCGCTACTCCCTCGCTGTCTAAAATCGTTGCAACATCGTGAGGGTGCACTTCTTTGAAATTAAAAGCCAGAACGGGAGTGCGGGGAGATTTTTTTGAAGAATAAACTTCAATCCCCCTGATTTTAGAAATCCCCTCATAGGCAATATCCATAAGATGGGTTTCATATTCAAATATCCTGTCAAGCCCTATGCCTTCCAAATAATCCATTGCCGTTTTGAGAGAGGTCGCTCCTCCGACGTTCACCGTCCCTGCCTCGAACTTGGCAGGAGTTTCGCTGAAAGTGCTCCCCTCCAAAGTAACCCTGTCAATCATTTCTCCTCCGTATAAAAATGGGGGCATCTTATCAAGCAAAGCCTTTTTCCCGTATAAGACCCCTATTCCCATTGCGGAGAGCATTTTATGTCCGCTGAAAACCGAGAAGTCGCAGTCCATCTTTTTTACATCGATTTTATGGTGGGGTGCTAATTGTGTTGCGTCTACCATAACGACAATATTCGGAGATATTTTTCTTGCAGCCTTTATTAAGAAATTTAATTCGGGCATTGTGGATATTACATTCGACGCCGCACTGATTGCTAAAAGCTTTGTGCTGCTGTTTACTTTGGATAAAAATTCCTCATTTGTAATCTGTCTTTCTTCGTTGAGAAACAGCGTTGAAAGTTTGGCTCCGGTTTTTTTTGCAACAAATTGCCACGGAACTAAGTTTGAATGATGTTCCATTACTGAAAAAAGAATTTCATCGCCCTCTTTGAGATTTGAAAGTCCCCAAGAATACGCCGCCAAGTTTATTCCCTCGGAGGCATTTCTCACAAATATTATTTCTTCAGGAGAGGCATTTATAAAGAGTGCAGCTTTTTTTCTTGCACCTTCATATGCTTCGGTGGCGAGATTTGCAAACTTATGCGCGGAGCGATGGGGATTTCCGTTTGAATTTTCATAGTATCTTGAGAGAGCTTCCAAAACCTGTTTCGGCTTTTGGGTCGTTGCGGCATTGTCAATATAGATATATTGAGGATTTTCCGAAAGGTACGGAAAATCTTTTCTTATTTCTTTTATTTCACTTTGACTAAGCATTTAAAGCCTCACAATCTCTTGAATTTTTTCTCTGATTTTTTCTCTGAGTTCTTCATCGGGAAGTCTTGATAAGGTATCTTCAAATTTTCCCATAAGGATTAGAGATTTTGCACTCTCCTCCGTAAGCCCTCGAGTCATAAGATAAAAAAGAAGCGACTCATCAATTTTTCCGGAGCTTGCCGCATGATTTCCCTGCACATCGTCCTCGTGTGATAAAAGGATAGGCACACTCTTATTGACAACGGTATCGGATAACAATACCGTCGTTTCCTCTTCTTCTCCTATCGCCCTTTTTGAACCTTCCTCAAAATCCAAATTACTCTTTACAAGTTTTTTTGCAAAATCTCTTAACGCTCCGTCAATGTGAATGTTGCTTTTAGTGTCCTCCCCAATGTGGCGGACATGATATGAATAGTCCAATTCATTTTCTCCATACCCGAAATAAATTCCCTTAACACTTATTTCAGAGCCTTTACCTCTCAATGCACATTTGAGTTCCGTTGCTGAAAACTTGCCTCCAAGTTCGTAAACCAAAACCTCCGCCTTGGCATTTTCTTCAATTTCAATTTCTATCTTCTTAAGCAGGGTTTCAACTTCTCTCCCGTTTTGAACTATTGCAAAAATCAGTTCCGCACCTTTTCTAAGAACAATTTTATAGTGATTATTGCAATCCAAGGCTTCCAAGTCGAAAATTACCGTTTTTTTATCTTCGCTTTCCACTTCTATTTCCACAGTTTCTTTATTCGGTAATATGACCGCTGCCTCTTTTCCGTTCACCTTTGTGTGAGAAAATGTCTTATAGCTCGACTCATTTATTATCATACACTCCCCCTATCCGATTGAGCCTTCCAATTCCAAATTGATTAAGTTGTTCATCTCCACAGCATATTCCATAGGAAGTTCCTTTGCAACAGGTTCCGCAAATCCTCTGACAACCATAGCTTTGGCTTCACTCTCGGGAATACCTCTTGTCATAAGATAGAAAATAACCTCGTCCGAAATTCTCCCTATTTTCGCTTCATGTCCCAAGTCCGCTTCACTCGTTCTCACATCAACTACGGGAATTGTATCCGAGCGGGATTCGCTATCCAGCATAAGCGATTCGCAAGATACCGTACTTTTCGCCCCTTTGGCTTCAGGTGAAACATAGACCAAACCTCTATATACGGAAATACCCGAGGCTTTTGAAATGGATTTTGATTGAATTGAGGAAGTCGTTTTAGGAGCAAGATGAATAACCTGCGCTCCGGTATCTATGTTCTGCTCCGCTCCCGCAAAGGAAATTCCCGTATATTCCGAAGAAGCTCCCTCGCCTTTCAAAACGCTTGCAGGATAGAGCATAGAGGTCTTTGAACCGAAAGAGCCTGAAATCCACTCTATCTTTCCTCCCGCCTCGACAATCGCTCGCTTTGTGTTAAGGTTATACATATTCCTTGACCAATTTTCTATTGTGGAATATCTCAGAGTGGCGTTTTCTCCCACAAAAAGTTCCACCGCTCCGGCGTGAAGATTCATCACATTGTATTTGGGAGCGGAACAGCCCTCGATAAAGTGACAATAACTCCCCTCCTCCAGGATTATTAGGGTATGCTCGAATTGTCCCGCACCCGGAGCGTTCAATCTGAAATAAGACTGAATGGGAATATCCACATTCACCCCTTTGGGAACATATACAAAACTCCCGCCGCTCCAAACCGCATAATGAAGTGAGGAATATCTGTGAAGATCGGGGGCTATGCAAAGACCGAAATATTTTTTATAGATTTCGGGATATTTTTTCAACCCCGACTCAAAGTCCGTATATATAACGCCCTGATCTAAGAGCGATTGCTGAATACTGTGATAAATTACCTCGCTGTCATATTGCGCCCCCACTCCCGAGAGAAGAGCTTCCTTTTCCGCTTCGGGAATTCCCAGCTTATCAAAAGTGTTTCTGATATCGTCGGGCACCTTGTTCCAATCGTCCGTAAGAGAGGCATCGGGGCGGATATAGGTTGTAATCTCGTCTATATCGACGGCACTCAAATCGGGTCCCCACACGGGATTCTTGCTTTTGTTGAAAAGCTCCAACGCTTCAAGTCTTTTCTCAAGCATCCATAACGGCTCTTTTTTCTCCTCCGAAATCATTCTTACTATCTCTTCGGTCAGCCCCTTTTCACTCTTCTTGATGAAACGAACTTCATTTTTTATGTCATAAACGCCTCGGTCTCCCTCATTTACGACAGTCTTTTTTCTTTCCGTCATCTGATTGCCTCTTCCTTAATCCAACTGAAACCTTCTTCCTCAATTTTGTGGACTAGAGAGGCATCTCCCTCTTTGACAATCCTTCCGTCAATTAAAACATGCACCCCGTCTATGGGAAGTCCTTTTAAAAGCTCTCTGTGGTGAGTGATAATCAAAACCGCATTATCAGGGCTTAGATACCTTTTTATTCCCTCCGAAACAATTCTCGTAGCATCGACATCAAGCCCCGAATCGGTTTCATCAAGGATCGCAAGCTTCGGTTTAAGCATAAGCATTTGAAGAATTTCATTCTTCTTCATCTCTCCGCCCGAAAACCCGTCATTCAAATATCTTTGGGCATAACTTCTGTCAAAGGAGAGCATATCCATTTCCTTAATCAATTCGTTGTGAAATTTCATCACGGAAACGGTTTCTTCTTTGATATTATTTAGAGCCTGACGGATAAAATTTTCAACCGACACTCCCGAAACGCTGTAAGGTTTCTGAAAACTTAAAAACAAACCTTTTTTTGCACGCTTATCGGTGGAAAGGTCGTTTATCAATTCTCCCTCAAAAAATATATCCCCTTTTGACACGACATAACCGGGACTATTCATCAGAACGCTCGCCAAGGTGGATTTTCCAGAGCCGTTTGAACCCATAAGAACATGCACTTCGCCCTTGTTTATACATAGGCTTATGTCATGCAAAATCTCTCTTTCTTCCGTACCTGCCGAAAGATTTTTTATTGACAGTAATTCGTTTTTCATATTGCCTCCTTCTAATTCGCAGTATTTTACTCGGAATTGCAGGCATATTCTATTTTAATTTTTTCCCCGTGTCAATAATTTTTCCAATTTAACACTGCCGCCGTGCAAAAAAAACGGCTTAAATTACGAGCGAATCAGTAATTTAAACCGTTTTTTCTTTTTTATAATTTTTAATAGTTCTTACTCTTAAAAATACGGACTGTGAGCGGATAAGACAATGCGAATACAACTATTGAACAAGCCAGCAGAATACTCGTACCCAACACTTTTTCGGGTTTTAGAAAAAAATTAACGGTGCGGATTATTCCCGCCAAGCTGCATACAGCACAAAAAAGACTGATAATTAAAAACACTTCATTTTTTTCTCTGCCTCCCAAGTGGAACAACGGCAGAAAAAATGCCCCCATAAAAAGACTTAGGCTTATACCGAGAACGAATGCCGATACCACAGAAACTTTGTCTATTACGACATCGCCGTATTTTCTTTGTGCCACTTTTCCGTCCGATACCAACACATCAATTTGAAAATCCCGTTTGCGGTAAGCGATAATATCCGCATAGCAGCAGGTGATAAATTTTTCAACAGCTTTATGAAAAAATGTGAGGCTGGATCCGTGTGCTATGCGTTTTGATTTTGATGAAATTTAAAAATTAATTCTTTGATGGACAAAGCATCCAAAATTTTGGACATAAAGGAATCGTGTTGGCTCATTCAAATCAGATTGCAAATATGATGCAAATCCTTATGGACTGGAGCTTTCACATATCCATTAGGCAAAATAAAAAATTCGAGTTTGGACAATTGCTTCAAACTCGAATTTTTTTATTTTAAAAATATTTTTTGTCGTGTATATTCTGAAAATTTTCTGAAATTTATAGCTAAAATGTAAATATCTTAAGTGAGATAGGATATATGTGCTGGAACGCGGAAGGATTGTTGGAAGCGGTACACATGCTGAATTGCTGGAATCTATACCATTGTACAAAGAATTGGCAAAAGAGCAAATGCTTATATGATACAGGAGGGATATCGTGGAAAGTGTAATAGAAATTAAGAATGTAAATAAAAGCTATGGAAAAAAGCAAATTTTAAAAGACGTATCATTCTGCGCTAAGCGGGGGAAAATAACAGCTTTTCTCGGACCAAACGGTGCCGGTAAAAGTTCAACTTTAAGAATTCTGCTCGGACTGGATAAAGCCGATTCTGGAAGCGCTACATTATCTGGAATGAAATACAATGCGTTAAAAAAACCTTTAACCATTGTAGGGGCATCTTTTGATAACGTCGGATCTCCAAGTGACAGAACCGTTTATCAGCACTTGCATATTGTGGCGGCTGGTAATGGAATTTCTAAATACAGAATTTCCACGGTACTGGAAATCACGGGTATTGAACATAAAAAAGTCCATATGATAGGAAACTTATCATTAGGAGAAAGTCAAAGATTGAGCCTTGCAGCTGCACTTTTGGGAGATCCTCAAATTTTGATCTTAGATGAACCGACAAATGGTTTGGATCCGAGAGGTATACGTTGGTTCAGAAATTTTATTAAAGAACAGGCGAATAGTGGGAAAACAATCTTGCTGTCTTCTCATGTTTTGTCGGAAGTTGAGACCATTGCAGATGAGGTAGTGATTATTAACAATGGCATAATTGCAATGAAAGGTGAGCTTAATTCCGTGATAAAAGATTTATCTTCACTTGAAGATGTGTTTTTTAGTCTAACGGACGGAGGGTTGCTAAATGAGTAGATTTTATGAAAATGCATATAGCGAATTTTTAAAGCTGGTATATCTTAAGACTACAAGAATAGTATTATTGTTAGTTCTTGCCTTTCAAAGTATATTGGCATATATAGCAAGCAAGCAAATTTTATCCGTTGGATTAAATGCGACACCGGAAATAAACAGCAGCTTATTATGAAGCTATACCTCCGATTGAATATTTGGGATTTGATGTTATTGTATTCGGTTTATTACCAATGATAGTTTGGGGTGCGGTTCATAGCGCAAAAGAATATGAGCATCATAGTCTGCGCACTTCTCTATTAATTGCAGGAGACAAAAATATTTTATTTTTTTCAAAAATCGGCGTATTTTTTTTCTTTTCATTGGCAATATCCTTCGTATCCATTTATGGAACCATTTTAATCACACATCTGTCTCTTGGAAAGGAATCAATTCACCCAATTTTATTAAACGCAACAATATGGAAATATATTTTATTAGGAGTGATTGCTTGGACTCTGCTTGCTATGCTGGCGTTTTTGATGGGATCGTTATTTAGGACAGCCGTCGTCCCATTATTATTTTTGATTCCACAAGTATATAATGTGTGGAATTTTTTGAATGAACGTTTTTCATTTGGTAAATTTCTGCCGGTTTCTCTGGGAAATGGGTTGATTGCAGCCTCACACGAAATGTTAAGCAGTAGTCCTATTGAAAACATTTTTTATTTGGGAATTTGGATTATTACAATCGGGCTTATGTCATATGTAAGGTTTAACCGAAGTGATCTTGGAGGTAAATACTAATGTTCAAATACTATGTAAAAAGCGAAATATTGAAGGTCATATATAATAAATGGATTTTATTTTCTGCTTTCGTAACAATCCTTTTTATACCGTTTATGGTATGTATACTAAAAGACCTGACACAAAGCGCAGGCATTTTGGAGCATAAAAGTCGATTGCTGCAAGCCTTTTATTTGGGACAGATTTGGTTCGTTGTAATCTCTTCGCTTTATTTTGGGCAGGAATACAAAAGTTCATCTTTACGAACAAGCTTACTTTTAATTCCAAACAGAACTCTGACGATAATTACTAAAATAGCGGTATGTATATGTTTTATTGTTGTGCTGCTTTGTATATCTACTATTTTTTCAATAGTGGCGGTATGTTTCTATTTTAATTTTTTTATGACGATAAATACAATTGTAAATTTGGTGAGCATACTTTTTCCGGTGTATATTTCTATTATAGAACTGAGCATTATTTCTGCAGGTTTTATTATAATATGCAAATCATATGTTGCGGCGATTTCGTTTTTTCTTCCCTTGCTATTGGGACTTGGGCAAATGCTATTACAATTTAGTCCTATTTTTATGTTTATACCGGGCATTTCCACTATGAATGTTTTTTTGTTAAAAAACAGTAGTCTTTACCTCTCTGAAACAAATGGAATATTTTGTCAGGGAATTTGGCTGGCAGTCATTCTTCTAACAGCTTCGATATTATTTAAAAGCAGATGCATAAAATGAAAAACTTAAATCCGCAAAAAGAGGTGCTGTCTAATGTATAGAATATTGGTCATTGATGATGATCTAAGCATATTAAGATTAATCAGAAATATTTTAAACCTGTCCAAGTATGAAGTAGTAACACATCAAAAAATAACTGATATTAATCTATGTGATTTCATCGGATACGATCTTATACTATTGGATATTATGATGCCTATAAGCGGATTGGATGTTTGTGAAGCTATAAGAAAAGAAATAGATACGCCTATTTTGTTCATTACTGCAAAAAATATGGAAAATGATGTTGTGAAAGGCATCAATGCAGGTGCTGATGATTACATAGTGAAACCTTTCAGTGTGAATGAACTGCTCGCCAGAGTAAAAATGCACTTGAGACGAGAAGAAAGAATAAGAGGAAAAAGAGAAAAATTAAAATTTTGTGATATTGTAATAGACATTGAAGAACGAAGGGTCTTTGTAAAAAACGAGGCATTGGAATTAACCAAAAGGGAATATTTCATTGTGTATTTGCTTGCAAGCAATCCCAATCGCATATTTACAGTCGAGGAGATATATGAAAGGGTTTATCCTCAAGAGTCAAATACTCAATTTCATTCCGTTGCAGAATATATTTACCAGATAAGAACAAAGTTTAAGGCTTTCGGAGTGAACCCGATAAAAACTATGTGGGGTGGAGGTTATCAATGGAGGGAAGAAAAAATTTCAACGGATTAGTTTTAAATACCTGTGTAAAGATTATACGACAATGTGTTTTTTGCGTAATGATTTTGTATTTGATGCCTCTGCTGACGCTCTCTATTGAAGTAATAAAAGCAGATCAAAGTGTTGTATCCAAGGTAATCAGTTCTGTTTTTTTAAATGTGTTCTCTTGGATATATATTTGCATTGTCTTTATTCTGATTGTAAGTTTAAATCTAAGAACTATGCTTAAGATTGTAAAAAAAGAAATGGATATGGTTTATCATAAGAGTATGTGGCTTTCATCATATGACATAAAAAGTGATGCGTTAATTTTGGAGGAGTTTATAGAAACAAGCAGGCGTATTGATAATATGCAAAAGAAAATCAAGGCTATGATTCAATCGGAGAAGAAACAAAAAGAGGATTTAATATTTAAGGTGTCGGCGGCTTCTCATGATTTGAAATCTCCACTTACGGTAATACAGGGAAATTCAGAATTGCTTCTCTATACTCAATTGGAAAAACAGCAAAAAATGTATTTAGAAGATATTATCAGTGCGAGTCGTCAAATGAACAACTATTTTAATGTGTTGATTGATTATTCAAAAACTTTTTATGATGATAAAAGTGAGTGGAAGATTTATTCCATAAAGAAAGTAATAGAAATGGTTAAGGAGGGATCTTTTTTCTCAGTTAAAGATAAATCAGTGTTAAGTGTTATAGACTGTGCCGATGAAAGTCGTAATGTATATATGAATTTAAATTATGTGATTCGTGCTATGACAAATCTGATGAATAATGCTTGGGAATATGCAAAAACCGATTGCAGAAAAATTGAATTAAAGATTGAAACGTCAGATAATAAGTTAATCTTTTCAGTCTATAATAATGGAGCATCTTTTTCTGCTGAGGTGTTGGAGAATTGTGGGAAACTGTTTTACAGGCAAAATAAGGACAGAAATATTTCAGAAGAGCATTATGGAATCGGACTGGCATTCGTAAAGCAAGTTGCAAGATTACATTCCGGAAATTTTATAATTAAAAATGTCGATGAAGGGGTTTTGGCTTCACTGGAGTTAAGATTAAAAAATTGATGGAAAAAATAAAAACCCGAGCTTGGACAATCGTTTCAAGCTCGGGTTTTTGTTACGAATTTGGAAGAGAGAGTATAAGCGTCAAATATTTTTAATACTATTGTTCAATAATAGGTATAATTTTCAACACACCCCACGAAAAAATATTAAGCGTCATTCGTAGCGTCTGTCTTTTGCTTTCGATGAAATTGACACATAAAGGGTGTTCTGCTAAAATGGCAAAAAGAAAGGAGCCAATATGAAACCGGATAAATCACTTTCGTATCTGATTCGATATCTTTCTCCCAAGTCAAGGATACCGAAATCAATTGCAAAAAAATGGATACTCTATCGCAGTTTAATCAATATAAGAAAACCCAAGCCCTTTGCCCCGCAGATGTTAAGTCTGCAAGATGATTTGTTAAGAGAGATGAATCAGGCACGAGGGACTTTTTCTGTGGAAAAGCTGGAGGAAACTGCACCCAACCTGATAATTTTCACGGGGGACTTGACAACTCTAAAGGTGGATTCAATAATCAATTCGGCGGATTTTTCAAAAAACGGCTACTATCTTCCCTATGAGAGCGTATGCTTAGATCAGCTATTGCATATTTTTGCAGGGATAAGATTAAGACTTGATATAGAAAAGCTCAAGCTTGAAGCGGAAAATTTGAGTGCGGTGGAAACCAAGGGTTATAATCTTTTGTGCGATTATATTTTTCATAGAGAACTTCCGAATGCGGATAGTCCTCCCACACACGAACAATACGCAGCATTAAGAGACGCCGTGTCGTCGTCTTTAAAGAGAGCTTTGGAACTTGAGTTGGAAAGCATAGCCATTCCTATGCTGGGGGTTGATAACAGGGGATACCCCAAGAGGGAGACTGCGGAAAATATTTTGGCGGTGGCGGAAGCTTTTTTACGCAACAATTCTATGAAAATAGTCCTTTGCGTAGAGAACCCCGAAACGGAAGAAATTGTCAGGGAGCTTATTAAGGGAATGTCGTTTGAGACTGCTGTCGATTCAGAAGAAAGTGCCAAAGATATCCTAAGGCAGATAAGAAGTGAGGAAGCGAAAAATAATCCCGCCGTTCCTAAGGAGAGCGTTGAGGACATGCTTTCGGGTCTTAAAAACAAAATGGGTTTTGCATTCGGAAAGGATAATTAGTAATTAGGAGGGTTTATGAAATTTACAAAGAATTATATACCCACTCTGCGTGAAGTGCCGCAGGAGGCAGTTATACCGAGTCATCAACTGCTGCTTAGAACGGGGCATATGAGAAAGACTGTAAGCGGTGTGTATTCTTATTTGCCGCTGGGATTAAGAGTGATTAAAAAAATTGAAAAGATAGTGCGTGAGGAAATGGACGCAATTGATTCGGTCGAGTGTCTTTTGAGTGCGGTTCAGCCCAGAGAATTATGGGACGAGAGCGGAAGGTGGGAAAATTTCGGTCCCGAAATGTTTCAGCTAAAGGACAGGAATGAAAGGGAGTTTTGCTTGGGTCCTACCGCCGAAGAATATTTCACCGCCCTTATTAAAGATGAAGTGAACAGTTATAAACAACTGCCGCTAAGCCTTTATCAAATTCAAACCAAGTATAGAGACGAAAAAAGACCGAGATTCGGACTTATAAGAGGCAGGGAATTTATAATGAAAGATGCCTATACCTTTGATAAGGACGAGGAGAGTATGAAAAAATCCTATGAAAAAATGCTTGAAGCATATATAAAGATATTTGACAGAATGAAGCTTAGGTATAGGATTGTAGGCGGAGATACGGGCACTATGGGAGGAAAGATTGCACACGAGTTTATCGCTCTTTCCGAGGTGGGAGAGGGAGTAATTGCATACAGTGAAGACTCCGATTTTGCGTCAACCGATGAAGCTTGCGAAGTGATTTATAATGTGGCGGACGAAAACTCTCCCCCCCTTGAGCTTGAAAAAGTTCATACTCCCGACTGCAAAACCATTGAAGAACTTTGCGATTATCTGAAAATAAAGAGCAATATGACTGTGAAAAATCTTGTCTTTAAAGTAAAAGACGAGATTGTTTTGGTATTAATCCCCGGAGATAGGGAGTTGAATTTGACCAAGCTTTTAAAACACTTGGGGGTTCATGATTTTGACTGCGAGATGGCTGATGCGGAGCAAATCCGAAAAGCTATAAATTCGGAAGCGGGCTACATAGGACCTGTGGGTCTTTTGGGAGTTAGGGTGATTTTGGACGAAAGAGTTTCAAGAATGAAAAACTTTTTTGCCGGAGCCAATGAAAAGGATTACCACTATAAGAATGTAAACTACGGGAGAGATTTTTCAGGTGAAATTGTAAAGGATCTTCTTATGGTGGAAGAGGGAGATATCTGCCCCGAATCCGGAAAACCTCTCAAGCTTGATCGTGGGATAGAAGTCGGAAATATTTTCCAGTTGGGCACTAAATACTCGGATTCTTTGAATGCGACCTTTTTAGATGAAAACGGAAAAGCCAAACCTTTCGTGATGGGTTCTTACGGGGTCGGGATTTCCAGGACTATGTCCGCAATAGTCGAGCAATATCACGATGAAAACGGAATAATCTGGCCGCCTGCCACCGCTCCCTTTCATGTGATTATAACGGTTGTGAATATGAAAAAAGATGAGCAAAGACTTCTCGGAGAAGAATTGGAGAGAAATCTTGAAGAACTGGGAATTGAGGTTCTCCTTGATGACAGAAATGAAAGAGCCGGAGTGAAATTTACGGATAGAGATCTTATAGGTATTCCTCTGAGAATTACGGTAGGAAAAACGGCTGCCGAAAGAGAAGTGGAATTTTCTCTAAGGAGCAATATGGACGAGAATTTTAAACTTTCTTTGGAGGAAGCTGTTGAAAAGGTTAAAGAAATTTTGAAGTCGGAAGGATTGTTATAATGGAAGAAGTGAGATTGAGATTTGCCCCCAGTCCGACGGGAATGCTTCACATAGGAGGACTTAGGACTGCACTTTATAATTATCTCTATGCAAAAAAAATGGGCGGCAAGTTTATTTTGAGGATAGAGGACACTGACAGAACAAGATTTGTTGACGGAGCGATAGAAAATTTACTTGAAGCACTGGATTGGGCAGGGGTTATAATTGATGAAGGGGTTCATCTTGAAAACGGAAAGATAACAAGTATCGGGGAATATGCCCCCTATATTCAATCCGAAAGATTTGAAATCTACAAAAGCTACATAGACGAGCTTTTGGATAGCGGCTATGCCTATTACTGTTTTTGCGATAAAGAAAGACTTGACACTTTAAGAACTGCGCAAAAAATTCAGGGGAAGATCCCGAAGTATGACGGACTTTGCAGAGGAGTGCCTTTGGAAGAAGCAAGAGAGAGGGCTGAGAGCGGAGAAGAATATGTTATCCGCTTGAAACTCCCCCACGACAGAGAAATAAAGTTTCACGACTTGGTAAGAGGAAATGTGGTGATAAACACGAATGATTTGGACGATCAGGTGCTGATTAAATCCGACGGGTTTCCCACCTATCACTTGGCGGTGGTTATAGATGACCATCTTATGAAGATTTCACACATCGTAAGGGGAGAAGAATGGCTTCCCTCAACGCCGAAACATATTTTTTTATATGAAGCTTTCGGTTGGGAGAAACCCGAATTTGTACATCTTCCGACCGTCTTAAATCCTGATAAGAAAAAACTTTCAAAAAGACAAGGCGATGTGTCGGTGGAAGATTTCAAAAGAGCCGGATATTTGTCGGAAGGGCTGGTGAATTACCTTTGTCTTTTGGGTTGGAGTTCTGAAGATAACCGTGAGATATTTTCTCTTAAGGAAATGGAGAAACTTTTTTCATTTGACAGAACCTCAAGAACGGGGGGAGTGTTTGATGTTGAAAAACTCAAATGGGTCAATCAGCATTATATAAAACAAAAATCGGCGAAAGAACTTTTAAGTTTGATTGAGCCTTATCTTAAGGGGGCGAACCTTTGGGATACCGAAAGAATTTCAGAGGAGAGGGATAAAATCCTTTCCCTTATCGATGAGGTCAAGGAGGGAGCTCAAGTCCTCTCGGATTTTCCCGACTTGATGAAATTTTATTTGGGAACGGGGGAAATTCTCGAAGAGGAAGCTCTTAAGGAAATTCAAAACGGGGATTTTTTGAAACTCAAAACAGCGGTCGAAGAAGTTTTAAGCTCCGAGGAGGAAATAACGGAGGAGCTTTCAAAAAATCTCATCAACAAGGTTAAGACTATAACGGGCATAAAGGGCAAAGCTCTTTTTATGCCGCTAAGAGCCGCAATCTCCGGAGAACTTCACGGACCCGATATGTCCTTTATACTTAAAATTCTGGGAAAAGAAAAAGTGCTTGAAAGAATTAACAGGGCTTTGGCTTTGACAGAAAGGGAATAAAAAATGCTGCCGCTTTTCATAAAGAGGCGGCATTTTTTTTCGTAAAGAAAAACAATCTTTGCATCTAATCACACCACCATATCCTTGAAAAACGCTCACTCATATCCTCGCAAAGATTTCTCCTATAAAAATCCTCAATATCGCTTGCAAGGATAACGGCACAGACGAACAACAGGTCAAGATAATAAAAGGGGGTGAGTTTCCCGATAATCATCTAGGCATATTCCCCATGTCCATAAAACCTTCCCCCATGATAGGCGTAATAGAAATGAATAAAGTGAACTACCATAAATACCACCCATATAATCACAAGAACCCACTTAAGTGATTTAAACCAAATGCTATGGCATATCCATATGCACGCTCTCCCAAAACTTTTCTATAAGCTTCATACTTGAGCGGAAACGAAATAAATATGAGCATAGGAAAAAACAAAGACATCCCTCTTACTCCGTGAGAAACATCTCTACCGACAGGCTTGACATTATAGTACCAAGATACAAAAAAATGAATAGCTTGTATGAAAAGAAATGTAAAGCCGATGATATTTCCGGTCATCACATAATTTTTATGGTATTTTTTAAAGAGATTGACTCTTTCGTATGCCTCCTCTACCTCTTCGGGAGAATGAGTTTCCTCAGCGGGAAAATTTTCAAGAATAATTTCCCCACACTCGGGACAACATATATAATGCTCCTCCTCAAAAAAGCAATGTATTTATGTCTCTATAATTTGTCAAGAATTCATTTTTAATTTAATTCATAGATATTACAAAATGAATAAATTAAAAAAACACGCCGAACCTTTAGCGTGCTTTTTTAATCTTAAAATCAGGTTTTTAAAAATTTGCTTGCTCTCCATAGAGTGCTTGAGTAGCGGTGATAAGAGCCAAGTCATAAACCTCCTGTGTTACGCAACCTCTTGAAAGGTCATTAATCGGAGCATTCAGTCCTTGAAGAACGGGACCTGCCGCTTTGAAATGTCCAAGCCTTTGGGTTATCTTATATGCAATATTTCCGGCTTCAAGCGAGGGGAATATAAAAGTGTTGGCATTTCCTGCAATCTTTGAGCCGGGAGCTTTGAGCATTGCCACTTCCGGCACGAATGCCGCATCAAATTGCAATTCTCCATCCAAGGGAATCCCCGGTTCTTTCTCAAGAGCAAGCTTTGTGGCATTTTGCATTTTCGTTACTTCGTCGGACTTTGCGGAACCCTTTGTTGAAAAAGAGAGCATCGCCACTTCCGGGTCATATCCGAAACTTTTGACATTGTGATAAGTGGATATGGCTATGTCCGCCAATTCCTCATCTGTCGGCGCAATATTTATTCCGCAGTCCGCAAGAAAATATGCTTCCTCATCTCGCACCAAAATTATAAGCCCCGAAACCGCTTTCACACCCGGCTTTGTCTTTATAATTTGCAGGGCGGGTCTTACCGTATCGGCAGTCGAGTGTATCGCACCTGAAATCATTCCGTCAACTTTTCCCGTATAGACAAGCATTGTGCCGAAATAATTTTCGTCCTCGATAAGCTTCTCTCCCTCTTCTCTTGAAAGCTTCCCGTTTCTCCTCTCCAATAATTTTTCAAGAAGCTCTTCCTTAAGAGGCGAGAGAGCCGGCTCTATAATATGAATTCCATAGGCACTTTTAGCTCTATTGGTGGCTATCTTTTGAACTAAGGATTTTTTGCCCAACAAAATCGGTTCAATCAATCCCTCTTGCTTAAGCTTAATTGCCGCTCCCACAATTCTTGAATCCGACCCTTCGGGGAGCACAATCTTTGCTCTCCTCCCTTGCGCTTTTTTCTCTCTGAGTCCATCTGCCAATCTTGAAAAAAATCCCATAAAATCACTCCTTATTTTTTTTGTGTTGCCATACTCTTTTATTCTATAAAAAACGCCCGATTAAATCAAACTTTTTTCTATAAAATTTTCCCACCGTAAAATCCTTAAACAGAGATTTTACTCTGCACGAAAAAAAACCTTTTGCTTGACATTCCAATTTATTTATTTTAATATTGGACTTGTGAGGGCGGCTGAGCGAGGCTTGCTTGCCTTAATGAAGAAATAAAAAATTTTGAAAGGGGGAAAGGTCTGTCGGCTCCAAATTTTTGACTGATAATTTGATATAGTAAACAAAGATAGTTCCAAGCAATGAGAAAGGCAACAAGTTTTTCCACTACGGCTGCTTTTTCATTGCTAATTTTATGGCGTTATTTTGGTTATTTTTAAAGCAATTTGAGCAAAAAAAAAAACGACTTCGCGTAAAGCTATATCTTTGTGTTTCTAATTAAATTATCCGAAAATGTAAAGTGGTACAGAAGTTATTAAAAATCATTCAAATCTTCTGCACCGGTATATGATGTCTAATTAAGATGTCATTGAGATTTCTTATTTGAAGAAAGGGGATAGTTAATGAACAAAACGAAAATCAAAAGTCTGGGAATTAAACTGAGTATGATTATTGCAGTAATGCTGGTCATAGTCTTGGGAGTGAAAACAGCCTATGACGGAGTAAGTTCATATCAGAATGAAATGAAACTTCAAAAAGAGCTTACCGGTCAAACCAATAAAATGCTTGCAGCGAAGCTTGAAAATGTATTCTCGTCTGTATATTATTCCTCAGAGGTTGTGTCGGCTTCTATTGAGAGCGTGATGAAAAATGTAGATAAGAGCCAAAGAAGCAGGGAATATTTGAAAGATCTTATATCGCAAGTGGTAAAGGAAAATGAGAATATCCTGGGAATGAGCATTTATTTTGAACCGAACGCCTACGACGGAAAGGACTCTCAACATAAAAATTCCACAAATAAATCGGGAACCGTGGCTTTTTATGTGAGTTTTAAAAACAATTCCTTAACCGTGTTAGATGCTGACGATCAGGATAAACTTCCGGGATATAGAGAGGCGATAAACGACAAAAAAGTCTCACTTTCCGAACCGCACGAATTTGACGGTTCTTCCGTTGCAACCTATGTGGTTCCCATTATTTATAAAAACAAGGCTGTAGGAGCGGTGGCGGGAGATGTTTGTTTGGATTATTTGGCGGATATGCTTTCCAAACTTGATGAAAGCAATGAAGATTCTTTTTCGAATCTCCTTTCGACAACGGGAGTTATCGTATCAAACTCTTTTGATAGGAATTTTATAGGCAAAGACATTTTGAAAGTAAATCCCGCTTTGAAATCAGAGCTTGATGCCACTCACAATAATCAAGATGCGGAAAACATTTCAAATTCCCCGATATCCGGAAAAAAATCCTATATGAATTTTGTTACGGTGGACACCTCGGGAACTTCCAACAAATGGACTTTCCAATCTATCGACTCGATAGCTTCTTTCACTGAGAATGCAAGGTTTTCCACCGCTCTCACGGTTATTATCAACATCATTGTAACTTTGGGAATTGCCTTGGTGGTTTTATTCCTGCTAAAAAGGAGAGTGTCCGCTCCTTTGCTTTTACTATCGGGTGTTTTGAATAAAATGGCGGATTACGATCTTGATGTAAGCCGTGAAATTACAGAATCCGAAAGAAAAGGTTACTTGGATAAAGACGATGAAATCGGAGTGATTAACAGAGCTGTAAAGACCATGAGGGAAAGTCTGACCAAGATAATCACTTCAATAAACGCCAATGCTCAAAATACTGCCGCAACAGCACAGGAACTCACAGCCACGGCGCAATCCACTACCGAAATGGCGGGAGACGTTGCCAAAGCCGTTTCAAATATAGCCGAGGGTGCGACCTCTCAAGCTCAGGACACTCAAAGTGCAGCGGAATCGGTAGATTCCTCAGGAAGACTTCTAAGTGAAATGATAGAAATATTAGGTCAGCTGTCTGAAGCAAACGGATTGATAGATAAGAGCAAAAATGACGGGCGTGCGGCTATCAGAGAACTGATAGAGATTTCAAACCAAAATCAGGTTATTTCTCAAAGAGTTAATGAAGTGATAAATGAAACAAATATGTCCTCGGAGAAGATAGCTGACGCTTCGCAGATGATTGAGTCCATATCGGATCAAACAAATCTTTTGGCTTTGAATGCTGCGATTGAAGCGGCGAGAGCGGGAGATGCCGGCAGAGGTTTTGCGGTGGTTGCTGAGGAGATAAGAAAATTAGCGGAGCAGTCAGCAGGCTTTACCTCGGAGATAAGAAATGTTATTGAAGAACTTAAGAAAAAATCTGAAGCGGCAGTTAATATGATGAGCGAGTCCTATAAAATAACGGAAGAACAGGGAAAAAAGGTCGAAGAGACTCGTGAGAAGTTTAGGGAAATTTCTA
This sequence comes from uncultured Tissierellia bacterium, assembly GCA_963552605.1. Taxonomy (GTDB): domain Bacteria; phylum Bacillota; class Clostridia; order Tissierellales; family Peptoniphilaceae; genus CAUVKI01. Next base: position 58,833 of record CAUVKI010000001.1, on the reverse strand, counting down.
ATGCCGTGGATAATTCAAAGATGATAATGGATAGAATCAATTTGACTTCAGAAGCAATAGAAAAAGAAAATGAAAATGTGATTAAAGTCATAGAAAACCTTTCAGCCATTGCTGAGGAAAATGCCGCCACCACCGAAGAAGCTGCGGCAAGTGTGGACACTCAATTGCAATCCATAAACGGTATTTCAAAAGCGAGCGAAAACCTTGCAAATATTGCCACGGAATTGCAAAACGAGGTTTCCAGATTCAACATTTAGTCATAAAAAAAAGAGCGGGCTTCCCACTCAAAGATTAGGAGTGCCGTACCGAAAATGGTATGGCACTCTTTTTTTTAAGATATGCAGTCAATTACTCCCTGTTCTTTGGTAAAATAATCCTTGTAGAAAGGAGCGAGTTATGAAAGTGAAAATTTTGAATGTGAATAAAAATGAGATAAAAAGGAGATTGGAGTATATCGGAGCAAAATTTGTGAGCGAGGGGATTGAGTCAATAAAGAGATATGATTTTCTACCTTGCTCTTTTAGAGTTTATTCTCTATTGGATAGGTGTTTGAAGGGAAATGAGAAGTCCGTGTATAGCGATGCACTGCTTTGTGCTTTAAAGGAATTGGACGATTTGATGACCCTTGAGGAGATTTCCGAATTTGGAAAGTTTACTCGTCATAATTCACTTAAGGAGCTTTATGAGAGCTCGGATTTGAAGCTGCTTCTTTCGGGTTCAATGCAGGACTTGATTAACAAAATCTCTGAAAAGGTAAAAAAATGTGCAGAGCTTAGAAAAAATCATTTTTCAACTACTCTTGCAATCAAACAGTTTTTTTCGCAGGAAGAGACGGAGGAATTGGAAATTGAGGTGTCGGATTTCAAAAAAACCGACGAAATGTTAAATCATTTGGGATACATTGCGACAGACTTTCGGGAGAGATATAGAGCCTTATATAGATTCGGCGATGTGGAAATCTCGGTTGTCCGTCTGCCGCTGCTTGAGTCGTATGTCGGAATAAAAGGTTCTTTGGAAGAAACAGTTCTTTCGTGCGCAGAGCGATTGGGGTTTTCAAAAGCGGATATGATTTCTGCCGATACAGCGGAGATCTACGCACTAAACGGAGTAGACATTTCCGATTATAAGCACTTAACATTTGAACTCGAAAACGGGTAATTTATTTTACCGCTTTTTTTATTGCGTTCTCAACGCTCATTCTTAGATTTTTTGCATCGGATAAAAATTCATTTGCTTCAACTTTCCACCCGTCAGCTTCATATACAAATGTTATAACCGTTTCTTTTGAGGGATCTTCAAAGCTTGCCCCCTCCATTATATAGTTTGCTCCGGTGATTGTCTGCTCCTTTGAATTTTCTCTGCACTCAATCGCCGACAAATAAGCGTCGGTGGTAAGATTTGCGCTTTGAATTTTTGAAGTTATATCCAGTATATAGAGTTCAGTGATAAGTTTTTCATACCAGTCGGGATCATCGGGAGAAATGGAGATACCTGCAAGATTTCTTGCATTGGCTATAAGATTTTCCTTAACTTCCGAACGAACTTCTTCCGACTCGTTTTCCGTAATTTTTTCCCAATCCAAAAGTTCGTCCCATTCAAGATTTGTCCTCTTTGAAAAGTATTTTTTTCTGGCATCAAAATTTCCGTTGATAATCTCTCCGAACGCTTCTTTTACGAGATTTTCAGCTTTTTTCGGAGTTAAGTTGACCTGAAGATAAGACATATAGATTAAAATTACCAGACCTATCATTCCTATAACGGTCAAAATCAAAAAAAATAATGAAAGGTTTGCAAAAAAAGACCTATCCTCATTAACTTTTTTTTTCATCTCAACACATCTCCTTTTCATCTTCGTTGAGCGTGTCGGCATGATACGAACTTCTTACGAACGGAGAGCTGTCTACTCTTTTAAATCCCATCTCCTTCGCTGTTTTTCCTATACTTTCAAAAACTTCGGGGTGAACATATTCCGAAACCTCTATGTGCTTTAACGAGGGCTGGAGATACTGCCCTATGGTAATCATATCCACATCTATTTTTCTAAGCTTTTTTAGTAAATCTATAACCTGCTCTTTAGTTTCTCCAAGTCCGAGCATGAGTCCCGTCTTGGTCACAAACCCTTTTTCTTTTGCATATCTTAGGACTTCAATCGAATTTTCAAAATCCGATTGAGGACATATATCTTTATGAAGAGCTTCAACCACTTCCATATTATGATTTAAAACTTCGGGCTTTGACGAAAAAACCACATCCAAGAGTTCATGCTTGGCGTGAAAGTCGGGAATTAAAAGCTCAACGGTGGTCATAGGATTAAGTGCTTTGATTGCTTCCGAAACTTTTTTAAAGTGCCACGCTCCCTCGTCAGGAAGGTCATCTCTGTCGGGAGAAGTTATTACCGCATGCCTTAATCCCAAGTGTTTTACCGCCTCCGCTATATGCTCGGGTTCTTTCGGGTCGAGTGCAAGAGGTTTTTTGGTTGTGACATTGCAAAATTTGCAGTTTCTGGTGCAGATGCTTCCCATAATCATAAAAGTTGCCGTGCCTCTTTCATAGCATTCCATTTTGTTGGGGCAATTTGCTTCGTGGCATACCGTATGAAGGTGCATTTTTTTTATGAGCTTTTCGACTTCATCATTTGTCTTGTCACCTTGAATTTTAATTTTAAGCCAATCAGGTTTCCTTTTCATATTATGCTCTTCCCCGCCTTTATTATTCCATCGGTTAGAATTTCGTTGCTAAGTCCCTGTATATAATCCCCCGAGTCCATGCCCTGCAATTTTTCCATTATAGCTCTTTCTTCCAATTTTGAGCCGACAAGTTTTTCTTCAAGCTCTCTTACATTTCCGGCTTCAAAATAATCTCCCAAAAATGATATGCTATTTATGAAGTCGTTTTCTATTTTCAGCTTATAATCAATCAAACCGAAGTCATATTTTTCAGAATACACCGCCCAATTTTTATAGTCCGCTCCGAAATTCCATATCGGATCACGAAAACGAGCTGCATATCTTTCAGCTTTTTTGATTGTATCCTCATCAACCGTTCTCACATCGGTTATCGAATAATATTCAATAACATAATTTTTAAGCTTTTGCATAAACTCTGAAACCGAAATTTCTCCGAGATATTCCGAAACCGTTCCTACACGAGAGATTACGCTTTTCACTTTCTTGGTTTCAAATTTTATGGGTCTTGTATTTATGCTTCCCTCAAGCAGTTCCCTATTTACATTAAAAAGCAGCGTGCCGTGATGTATCATACGCTTTCCTGAATGGTACTGAGCGTTTCCCGAGACCTTTTTATCATCGATCATTATATCGTTTCTTCCGGTGAATGTGGCAGGAATACCCAGTGATTTTAAAAATTCCACAACCGGACTTGCGAATTTTTTGAAGCTGTCTTTATCATTTCCCTTGTCTTTTGATGTAATCATAGTGTATTGCATATTGTTTAAGTCGCAAAACACCGTGCCTCCCCCTGAGAGTCTTCTTACCACGGGAATTTTTTTTTCTCTTATGAAAGAGAGATTAAGCTCCGCCCTAGCATCTTGGTTTTTTCCGAGCAGCAGGCAGGTTTCGTTTTGCCAAAGCGAAAACACTTCAAGGTTCGTTTCATGCAGAAAGTATTCCTCTATTGCGTGGTTAATCGCAGGATTAGTGTTTGAGTTCTCAAGATAAATCATATTTCTCCCTTTAGGTATCCATAGCCTTTCTCGTCCATTTCTTCTTCCGGAATAAATTTCAAAGCCGCACTGTTTATGCAATATCTGAGTCCTCCCGATTCCTTAGGTCCGTCATCAAAAACATGACCCAAGTGTCCTTCGGATACTCTTGCTCTCACTTCTTCTCTCACCATTCCATGACTTGTGTCCGCAAGAGTGTTTACGGTTTCCGGGGCAATGGGTTTTGAAAAAGCGGGCCAGCCGCAACCCGAGTTAAATTTATCCCTTGAGGAAAAAAGAGGTTCTCCGCTCGCTATATCAACATAAATTCCCCTTTCAAAATGTTCGTCATATTCGTTTTTGAAAGGAGCTTCGGTGCGGGATTTTACCAGCACATTATACTGTTCGTCCGAAAGATTTTTTCTAAGCTCTTCTTCGTTCGGGCGGCTGTACAGTTCCTCGGGTACAACGGGAAGATCCGCTTTGGATAAGTTTATGTGGCAGTATCCGTCGGGATTTTTTTTGAGGTATTTTTGATGATATTCTTCCGCCATAAAAAAGTTCGTAAGAGGAAGAACTTCAACTGCAAGCTTTTTTGGATACTTTTCCTGCTCCTCATTCATTTTTTTGTTGATTACGGGGAGAGCCGATTCGTCAACATAGTATATGCCGGTGCGGTAATTATCTCCGAAATCTCCTCCCTGCCTGTTCACGGATACGGGATCTATGATTCTGAAATAATGAGTAAGAATTGTATCAAGGGAAACTTTTTCATCATCATATTCAAGTTTAAGAGTTTCAGCAAACTTGGTGGTGTGCGAGCAGACCTCCTCGTAAGTGGGATTTTCTTTTATCCCGTTCGCATATCCTACGGCGGTTTCATTCACTCCGTATATTTTTCCGAAATACGCCTCCATTCCCCAAAAACAGCCTCCTGCAAGATATATTGTCCTATTCATATATTATCCTCCGTTTTTAATCATCCGATTGATATTATTTTCATTCCGTCTATCGCTTCCGATATGAGCCTATCGGTTTCCAATTTCTCCTCTTCTCTCAAAATATCCGAAAGTTTGGGGTTGGTTATGGGATTTTTCGGAGAAAATACCGAGCAGCAATCATCGTGGGGTTCAATGGATTTCTCAAATGTTCCTATGCTCTTTGCCTGATTTATAATTTCCGTCTTATCCATTCCGATTAGCGGCCTGAAAACAGGGAGAGAAACGGAAGCGTCGGTTACACTTAACCCCTCAAGGGTTTGGCTTGCAACCTGTCCTAAGCTCTCTCCGGTTATCAAAGCCCCTGCTCCTCCTCTAAGGGCTATTTTTTCCGATATCCTCATCATAAATCTGCGGCTTATGACGGTGGTGAATTTTTCATCGGTATTTTTTCTTATAGCTTCGTATATAGGGAGTATATTCACGCTGAAGACTTTGAACCCTCCCACATACCTTGAAATAATTCTCGAAAGCTCCAAAACCTTTTCTTCCGCTCTTTCGCTCGTGAAAGGGTATGAATGAAAGTGTGCGGCATTTAACTTCAATCCACGCTTTGCCATAAGATAAAAAGCCAATGGGCTGTCAATACCTCCGGATAAGAGAGCTATTCCTCTCCCTGACGAGCCGATTGGAAGTCCTCCGCTTGCAGCAAATCTTTCGTCATAAAAATAAACCTGTCTTTTTATGTCCACAAAAAATTCCTTGTCGGGATTATGAACTTCAACTTTGAGTTCGGGGAAGGCTGAAAGTATTACCCCTCCCAATTCACGATTTATCTCCTGAGAATTAAGAGCAAAGTTTTTATCCGCTCTCTTGGTTATAACTTTGAAAGTTGTGTCGGCAGGAAGATTTTTTGAATCCACATAGTTTTTGAAATTCTCCTTTATCTTATCCCAATCCTTTTCAATTGAAACGCAAAGGGAAACGGAAGAAATTCCGAAAACTCTCATAACTCTATTCATTATCTCCGAATAATCCGCATCTTCCGCCCTGATGTAATATTTCCCCTGATCATAGTATATTTCTTCTATGCATATACCTTCCAAAGCACGATGCACATCTTTTATCAAAGCTCTTGTGAAATTTTTTTTGTTTTTTCCCTTGAGAGAAAGTTCTCCCACACTGAAAGACACCAAAAGGGTCATTGCACAACCTCTCTTATCTTTTCTACATAATATTTGATTTTTGAAGCCGCTTTTTCTATATCCTCAGGAGAGGTTTCATAGGATACGCACATTCTTATCACTCCTTTGGAATAGTTTTCGGAAAGATTTATTGCCGAAACCGTGCGGCTTTTTTTATTGCCGTTTGAATTGCAGGCACTTGAGGTGGATATGAAGATTTCGTCTCTTTCCAAATGATGAAGCAAAACCTCCCCCGGCACATCTTTGAAAGCTATGGAAAGAATATAGGGACTTGATTTATCGGGACTTAGTTTTGTTACAAAGGGAATTTCCGAAAGCTTTTTCCACAGCATATCCTTAAGCTTAAACGCCCTCTCTCTTTCAGCTTCAAAATTTTCAGCCATAAGCTTCGAGGCAAGACCTAAACCGAATATACCGCAGGTATTTTCAGTTCCCGAACGCAGTCCTCTCTCCTGCCCGCCACCGTAAAAAAGAGGAGTGATAGAAAGTGATTTGTCCACAAACAAAAGTCCGACTCCCTTTGGAGCGTGGATTTTGTGACCGCTTGCACTATATAATTTTATCCGACTCTTTTTAAGAGATAAAGGTACTTTCAAAAATCCCTGCACCCCGTCTACATGGAAAACCGCTCCACTTTTCTCGGCGATTATCTCCCCCAATTCTTCAATAGGTTCTACGGTTCCGATTTCATTATTAACCTGCATACAGGAAACGAGTGCGGTATCTTCCCTAAGTTTATTTTTCAAATCCTCGGGATTTACGCACGCAAACCTGTCGACCGAAAGGGTCTCCACTTCATAGCCTTTTTTTGAAAAGTCCTTCATCTTCTCCCAAACGGAAGAATGTTCAACGGGACTTACCAAGATATGTTTTTTTCTCTTTCCGAATTTTTCAATAACTCCGTTTAACGCTATGTTGTTCGCCTCGGTGCCCGATGCCGTGAAATATAATTCATCTTCCGAAACGTTTAATATTTCTGCAATTTCTCTCCTTTTGGACTTAATATCCTTTTGAACTCTCATTCCGAAACTATGCAGACTCGAAGGATTGGCGAAGTTATTCGCCTGATATTCAAATACGGATTTAGCCACTTCATCACGCTGTTTTGTCGTGGCGCAGTTATCCAAGTAAATCAAAATCCAAGCTCCTCGTCCACAAACATAAGATGTGTCTTTTGCATAGAGGGTGCATATTCAAGAATTTGGGTTATCCTGCAAAGTTTTTCAACCTTTTTAAATCTTTCTTCGGGCTTTTCTTCGGGGTCGGATTTAATGCCGAACCTCTCACCGTTTTTTACAGCCGCAATGAATTTTGCACGAGCGATTGCCGAGTGTAAATCCTTTTCGAGCTTATTTTTTCCTATCACCAAAAAAACTTTTTCGTGTCCATAACAAAGAGCGGATAAACGATTTCCGTTTCCGTCAATATTTACAATCTCTCCCGTTTCGGAAACTCCGTTTGCACTTGAAGCGTAATAATCGGCAAGCCTTGCATCTTTGAGAGCGTTCTTCCGAGTTTTATCCCAATGCCAAATAACTCTAACGCCCTTTTGCTCCAGAGCTTCTTTTAATCCTATTGCTTCCAGAGTTTTCGATCCTCCGAAAGCTATTGATTTATCTTTGGGTATCATATCGCACAAAGCTTTTTTGCAATCCTCTCCCGTATCATAAAAGCTTACGGTAAAACTTTTTTTTTCAAAAATACTTTTCAACTTTTCCCTGTCCATAAAAAACCTCCAAATTTTTTTATTACATTTCGATTATACCATAAAAGAAATCCCGTTTCATTCTGCAAAATGTGATATAATTAGAAAAAATACAGAAAAGAGGTTGATTGAATGAAAAGCTATTTACCCAGAAAAATTCGCAATGTGGCTCTTTTGGGTCACTCGGGATCGGGAAAGACCACTCTCACGGAGGCAATGCTTTACTACACCGGTCAAACTAAAAGGCAAGGACGCATAGAGGACGGAAATACCGTTTCGGATTACAGCAAAGAGGAAATTGCAAGAAAGATTTCCTTAAGTACGGCGGTCATTCCGATAGAATGGGGGGAATACAAGTATAATTTTCTGGACACTCCCGGATATTATGACTTCTACGGCGAGATGTATGGAGCAAAGAGAGCGACTGAAGGCTCGGTACTGGTGGTGGACGCATCTTCGGGTGTGGAAGTGGGAACGGAAAAGACTTGGAAGAATTTGGAAAAATATAAGACCCCCCGTTATATCTATTTGAATAAAATGGATAAGGAAAATGTGGACTTCGACAAAGTGGTGGAAGAACTTCAAACGGAGCTGAGCGAAAAAATAATTCCTCTTGCGCTGCCGATTTTTGAAAACGGAGAGTTTTCAGGTTATATAGACGTGATTGACGAGAAAGCCTATATGGGAGTAGGTAAGGAAAAAAGAGCTGTCGAAGTTCCGGAGGATAAGAGAGCTAAAGTATCGGAAATTCGGGAGAGCCTTATGGAGATGGCGGCGGAATCCGATGAAGAATTATTGGATAAATTTTTCGGAGATCAAGACTTTGATTTGAATGACATAAGAAAAGGTTTGAGAGTTGCGGTGAGGGAAAGTCGTCTTGCACCTCTTATCGTGGGAAGTGCAACTGAAATAATAGGCACAGAGATACTTCTTGAAGCTATTGCAAAATATTTCCCCTCTCCGATTACAGCGGAGGACACCCCCGGAACCCTGAACGGAAATATTGTGGGAGTGAAGATGGACGAAAACGGACCTTTTTCCGCACTCGTATTTAAAACCATTGTAGACCCTTATGTTGGGAAACTTAGTTTTTTCAAAGTAATTTCAGGCAAGCTTAAAAAGGGAATGGAAGTGTATAATACCAATCGGGACAGGGTTGAAAAGATCGGAGCGATTTCTCATCCGAAGGGCAAGAGCTTAGATGAAGTGTCGGAGCTTTCAGCCGGAGATATAGGTGCAACTGCAAAGCTCGAATTTACAAAAACCGGAGATACTCTGGCAATTAAAGAATATCCCGTGCGATTTGATGACATTGAATATCCCGAAGCGTCGCTCTATATGGCGGTGTTTCCCAAGAACGAAGGTGACGACGATAAGCTTGGGGCTTCGTTGTCAAAGTTGCAAGACGAAGATCCAACTCTTGTCATTGAAAGAAATTCCGATACTCACGAGCTTCTAATCGGGGGACAGGGTAATATGGAACTGGCGGTGGTTGTGGAAAAACTTAAAAACAATTTCGGAGTCGACGTTGAACTCAAAAATCCCACGATTTCCTATAAGGAAACCATAAAAGCAAGATCCGATGTTCAAGGCAAGCATAAAAAGCAATCCGGAGGAGCGGGGCAGTATGGAGATGTCCATATAAGATTTGAACCCTCAAGTGAAGACTTTGTGTTTGCGGAAGATGTGTTCGGAGGTTCCGTGCCGAGGAACTTTTTCCCTGCCGTGGAGAAAGGACTTAGAGACAGTCTGGAGCATGGAGTGCTTGCGGGTTTTCCCGTTGTAAATATCAAGGCTACACTCTATGACGGTTCATATCACCCTGTCGATTCAAACGAAACCGCTTTCAGAATTGCGGCTTCATTGGCATTCAAAAAGGGAATGGAGGAAGCAAAACCCGTTTTGCTTGAGCCGATCCGAAAGTATATCATAAATATTCCCGATGCTTATCTCGGTGATGTTATGGGGGATATGAATAAAAGACGTGGAAAAATACTCGGTATGGAACAGCAGTCGGACGGAACACAAAAGCTTATAGCGGAAGCTCCTCATGCGGAGATGTTCGAGTATTCAATAGATCTTAGAGCAATGACTCAGGCAAGAGGCTCTTTCACCTCGGAGTTTTTGAGATATGAAGAAGTCCCTCAAGCCATTTCCCAAAAGATAATAGAAAAGAGAAAACAGCAGATATAAAAAAAGTGCCGTGTTTATCGGCACTTTTTTTATGTGAGAATATCCAATAAAATTCCTCTGATTTGCTCTATCCTTGAAAGAATGGAGATGCGATTTTCTTCCGTATTTATGAATTCTTTTGTGAGCTCCGAAAGCTCCGTGTCCACTTGTCTTACGATTGAATATACCCTATGTCTGCCTCTGCGGTCGAGAGAGTTTTCCTTAAAGAACACATGGGAATTATTTACGGATATTTGCAGAAATTTTTTTACCAGCTGTTTATATTCCACCAAATCGGAAATCATCAATTTGTCGGAAAGTTTATCCGAAAGTGTTTCAATCTTTTGATATAACTCCGTAAGCTCGCTCCTAATCGATTCCTGCTGAATATTTTGCATACGAACTTTGAAATTATCCTTGACTGTTTTTTTATCAACGGCACGACTTGAATGAGCTGCATCAACCGTCATTTCGGCATTCAGTTTTTGCAAATTTTTAATATCCATCAAATCCCCTCCTTCGGGAAATCTATCGGCAGGCTCTTTTAATTTCTTAAGATACGGAGTTGTCAATAAGCTCCTTAAGGAAGCTTGAGGACTCAATTTCTTCGTTTTCCAAACTCTTTGGAGAAATAAGGCAGAGGTGTGACTTTGCTCTGCTCATTGCAACATAGAAAAGCCTCCTTTCCTCCTCAAGCGGCAGACTGTTTTTCTTAAGGTTTTCCTCTATTGCTCCGGAGTTCGGAAGAATTCCCTCAAACAAATCCACTATGAAAACCCTTTCAAACTCCAGACCTTTTGAGGCGTGAATTGTGGAAAGAATTACTTCGGCTTTATCATAAAGAGAGTTTGCACAAAGATTTTTAAGAAGTTCCAGTCTGTCATAAAAATCCTCAACAGTTTCAGTTTTCTGTGCAATCGACTTTAGAAAGTACAAAGCGTGTTTAAGGCTGTGAAATGAAAGCTCATAATTTTGAGCATTTTCCTTTAGATATCTTTCATAATCAAGTTGATATTCAATCCACTCTATGGCTATGTTAGGACTTAACCTTGTAAGCTTTTTGAAATCGGATTTAAGCTCTGAAATCCCCTCCCTATAGAAAGCGGGGAGGTTCGGAAAGTCCATGATCCTATCCAAAACGGGAAGATTTGCCGAATGATTTTTTGCAAAGTTCATCTGTTTTCTGGAAATATAACCTTTCATCTTGAAGAATATTTTTTCAAAGGCATTAAAATCTTTCGGATCTCTTGCGAAAGCAAAAAAAGCTTTTATGTCTCGGAGCATTCTATGGTCGAAAAATTTTAATTTTAAATCCCTAATCCCGAATGGAATTTTTTCTCTTTCAAACACATTTACCAGACCTATGGCTGAAAGATTATTTCTATAGAGAATCGCCGTCTGCATAGGATTTTTTTTGATTTCGTCTACTATATACCTATACTGACTTTCCATATCTCGAGGTTTGACCGCCACAATCGGAGAAGCGACGGATTTTTTTGTATGTATGGTTTTTTTATACCTGCTTTTGTTGCGTACTATAAACCCGTTAAGCTGATTTACAATATTCTTTTGCGAGCGGTAATTTTCCTCAATAAAATAAAATTTCGCATTCGGGTAAGAGTTTTTGAAACCTAAAAGCCATGAAGGATCCGCTCCCCGAAATCCGTATATGGCTTGGTCATCGTCCGCTACTACAAAAAGATTATTAAGAGGACTTGAGAGCATTTGTATAATCTTAACCTGAATAACACTTGAGTCCTGTCCTTCGTCCATCTGTATAAAGGGATATCGGGATCTGTAAGAGTCCAAAATATCCGTTTTTTCAAAAGCCTCCAAGGTGAGAGAAAGCATATCGTCAAAGTCTATGTAATTATTTTCTCTCTTAATCCTCTCATATTTATAAAACACCTCCGAAAACTTAACTCTTTCAAAGCTGTTGGGAAATTCATCGGGACTTATCATAGCATTTTTTACAAATCCTATTCCGCCAAAAAGACTTTCGGACAAATCGTCGTTTAGAAATTCTCCGCTCTGTTTTTTTACAATCTCTCTTATAATTGAATACTTGTTTATAGGGTTTTTGGGAGATTCAATCAACCTGTAATTAACTCCGAGCTTCTTTGCATAATCTTTTATCACTCCGAAAGCAAGACTGTGGATAGTGGAAAATCTCACAGGGTAGGGTTTATTAAAAGTTTTAAATCTTCTTTCCATATCAGATGCTTGGGCTTTTGAAAAGGTTACGGACAAAATATTTTTCGGATCCACCCCCGCCTCCTCAATCAGAAATTTTGCTCTGTGAAGTATGACGGTGGTTTTTCCGGCCCCCGGCACAGCCAATACAAGACAAGGACCTTCCGTGTGTCTTGCTGCAAAGTGCTGTTCTTCGCTTAAAATCATTTTTCTCTCCATAAAGCAATACCTCCGGAGGACAGAACTCTGCACTCAGGAGGTATCAGACTAATTTGAATTATTCAACCTTAACTGCAAACGGCTAAGTTTTCTTGCCGCCTTATTTTTATGAATCACATTATGCTGTGCGGCTCTATTTAATTTCTTCTCAACAACCTTAAGAGCCTCTTTTGCCTCATCGAGCTTTCTTTCTCCCAGCAATGCCTCAAATTTTTTTATCGTGGTTTTTAATTCGGATTTTCTGCTCTTGTTTTGCAAAGCTTTTTTTGCTGAAACCAAAATCCTTTTTTTTGCAGATTTAATATTTGCCATAATCTCACCTCCCATTCACAACTGCTGTGAATTCTAGCACAGCACAAAAAAAAATGCAAGAAAAAACAAAGGCAGGCGTGCCGCAAAAACGATCCGACTCACGCAAAAATTCTTGACAATACCAACCCCTTGCTATATACATATCGTTGCAGGAAAAAAATGAAAATTAGGGGAGATAAAAATGGCTTGGAATGAATTGGAAAAAGCGGTGAGCTTTTATGAATCCGGAAAATATTTTGAAGCGGCTCTATCCTTTATGAATGCTTATAACGAGTCATCAGATGAGATGCTTCTTTCGGAAATATTTAAGATTTTCTATGACCTGAATGCAGAAGAATTCTTGGAGAATTACTCAAAGAACAAACGCTTCCTTAAGGAAAAAGAGGCGGTTTATATCTCATCGGATCTTGATGACGATTTGGGCATTCGACCAATCTGGAGAGACGACAATCATTTGATTTATTTTTATGAGGGAAAGTTTCATCTTTCAAATGGCTTTGACTTTAAAATCTACCAACAAGAGATAATGTTATACGACAATATAAACTTCGAGATTATAAAGAGAGAGCTTACAAAGACCTTTAAAAAAAATGAATTTTATATTTGTGAAGAGATCTTCTTGCAGCTATATTTTTCCGAGGTTATCCTAAAGGCGTTAATGATGACGGATAACCTTAAAAACTTTTTCTCCGATCCAAGGGTTTTGATTTTCTCCGGAATAGAAGCTTTGAAAGAATTCTTTAAGGAAGAGCAAAGAGAGTTTCCGGGAGGTATAAGTTCCGATGTGAACAAAAAGGAGTTTCAGGAGGTGGGAGATGAAATACTGAAACTCAAAAACAAACGGGATGAACTTTTTGGAAAAAGATATGAGGCTTTTAAAGAATACTATGAAGATCCAATGGAAAAGATAGCGGAGAATATAAAGGGAACACCACGAATTTTGTTTTATACCACTATTTTTTCCACGGCACTTCAATATCATATGAAGAATATGAAATTGGCTGCGGAGCGATTGGGCTATCCTTGCGAACTTATGATTGAGAAAGATCGCTACTCTAAGCCCAATATATACTATAAACTGAAAGTTATGGCGGAATTTCGTCCCGATATAGTGGTTTGTATAGATCACTTCCGATTTGAAGACATAAAATTTTTTCCAAAAGGGATTGTGTATGTAAGCTGGATTCAGGATATGCTCCCTCACATAATGAATCCCGAGACTCCCAAGAGACTGGGAGAGAGGGATTTTAACCTGAATCAATTTTTTACTTGGGAGCGATTATATGAAGTGGGATATGACAAGGAAATGATGATGGACGCTCCGGTGCCGTGCGATCACCTTGTATACAAACCTTATGAGCTTACCGAGGAAGAAAGAGAAAGATATTCCGCAGACATTGTGCTTGTAAAACACAGCTCCAATCCTTTCAAAAAGATTGAAGAGATTTTTGGACAACTTGAAGGTTTAGACTCAAAGGAAAAGAAAGTCTTAAAAGATGTTTTTACCAAGTATTGTGAAGATGCTATAAAAACGGGAGAGCTAATCCGAACTGAAAAGGCAGCCTGCAACTACTTGTCAAAGGAAGTTTCCTTCTTTTCCGGTCTTACTAAGGAATCTCAAAAGCAAATAGCGGAACAACTTTATTGGTGGCTTAACATTCCCCTATATAGTCATATGTTGGCTTCGTGGTTGATTGATGCCGGATTTAATATAAAGCTCTGGGGCAATGAATGGGCTTCTCAGGAAAAGTTTAAGCCCTATGCGATGGGACCGGCAAAGAACGGCGAAGAGCTTTCAAAAATTCTTCAGGCTTCCAAAATATCTTTGGGGTGCAACTGCCTTATATCCACAGCGGCAAGAACCTTTGAAACAATTTTCAGCGGAGGGTTTTATCTTGCAAACCATATTCCCGAAGCCGAGGATATGGCGGCTTTGCCTAAACTTTTTTCGGAAGATGAGATAGCGTTTTTCCATAACAAGGAGTCCTTAATCGAAAAGGTACGATACTACCTTACCCACGAAGAAGAAAGACTTCAAATGGCAAAGAAAGTAAGGGAAAAAGCTTTGGAGAAGTACACCTTTGATGCTCTGGTGGAAAAGATGATGCTCTTCATAAGAACCAAGCTGTCGGAAAGTGAGGAGCAATAATGAAGATTTTAAAGCTGGCTCAAAGCGACTCAAAGGAAGGTCTTTTTAAAGATGAGGGATTGATTGACACTTTTTTTCTGCCCGAGGGATTACTATCCTTCGAGAGCAGGCTTAAGATTATTGAAGAACTTCGTCATATATATATATATATATAACAGGTCATTATTCAATAATTTATGCCGAGGGAGACGAGGCTTCGCTGATAGCTTTCCTGCTCTCCTCAATCGCTCAATGCCCCGTTTATTTAAAAGTGTCGAGGGATTTTAAGAATGGGCTTGGGAGTTTAGCCGAAATCTATGAAGCTCGTCTGGCTGACGGTCTTATCTTTGAAGTTGAGGGGGATTTTGAGGATAAGCCTTTAGGGTTTTATGAAAACCTGGTTAAAGACTTTATTGAGAATACGAAAAAATATCGTGATGAAAAGGGTAATCTCGATTTCTCAAAGCTTTATCATTTTGAAGAGATAAGAGGTTTACTATCTTCAGGTGAAAAGGTTATTATATACGGAGCTTCGGAGTATTGCGGGATGATGATTGAGATTTTGAACAACTCGGGGGTTGAAGTTTATGCAATCTGTGATGATTGGAAAAACAAGCAGGGTAATACCGTAAACTCCGTACCAATAGTGTCGTATGATGAGTTAAAGCGTCTTAAAGAAAAAACTCCTTCTTTGGATAAGGCAATTATCCTCACGGCGCCCAAAGAAGTGATAGAGGAAAAATTGAAAGCGGCGGGATTTGAGAGTATTTATGTCGGCAATTACGGCTTGGGAGGATACGAAAAGGATTTCTACCCAAAGACAAATGATTATCTGCTCGGAAAAGTGCCTGATGTTTTGAAGCTTTACTCACTGCTTGAGGACGAGAAGTCAAAAAAGGTTTTTGAAGCGGTGATATATTCCAGATTTTTGTGCGCTCCCAAACTCCTTGCCAAGTTAAGAGATGACAACCAATACTTCGATGAGGTAATTTCCCTGTCGGAAGATGAAGTATTTGTGGATTGCGGAGCATATCTCGGAGATACTATTGAAGCTTTCCTTAAGAACGGCAACGGGAAGTATAAAAAAATCTACTCCTTTGAACCCGACAAGGAAGTGTTTGATGAACTTGAAAGGAAGTTCGGGGGCTTTGAGGATATAAAGTTGTTTTGCGGAGGGGTGTATTCCTCGGACGGAGAAGTGGGGTTTGACTGTTTGGATTTGCAGCGTTCGAGAGTAGATGAAGAGGCGGTTTTCAAAATAAAGACCTATAAACTTGATAAGATTTTTGACGGTGAAGAGCGTCCCACTATGATAAAAATGGATATTGAGGGAGCAGAGCAGGAAGCTCTGAAGGGAGCTGAGAAAATAATTTCCGAAACCGCTCCCAAGCTTGCCATATCGGTTTATCATCTGCCGGAGGATTTGATTGCAATTCCCCTCTATATAAAATCCCTCCGCCCCGAGTACCGTTTTTATATGCGTCATTATTCAAGAAACAAAACAGATACTTTAATCTACGCAGTTTGCGGAGGAAAAAATGAAGATTTTCAGAATTAACGGAAGCGATTCGCTCGGCTTTGGTGAATGCCGTGATTATCAGACAAAGCCTTTTAATAAATCTTTGTCCGATTATATCAAGGAATGCGCTTCCATATTAAAATCCGAATTAGAGTTCGGTTCAGATCTTATACTTTCATACAATGCTTCGGGGGGGGGGATTGAAACTTTATTAACATCAGCGATGTTTTGCAAACCGGTTGTTATGGTGGATTTCAATTACTTCGATCCCGAGTTGAAAGAGGCGGTTTCAAAGATAAAAGAAAGAGGGTTTGTGAGTTTCATTTCCTCGAAAGAAGTAAGCGAAGAAGCTTTAAACGAAGCGTTAAGTGTTTTTTTAGCAAGAGCTTTACCTTTTATTACCGACGGAAATTGGAGTGCGAGCGTTTTTTTCAGAACTCTCTCCGAGATTTCGCTCCAAAAAAAAGTAATTCTCTACGGTGCGACAAGGTGGGCGGAATTTGCCGTCAGTGCCCTTAGAAAAAATAATTTTGAGACTTTGATTTTGGTGGACGATGATAAGGGAAAGCAAGGTCGTTTAGTGGGAGGAGTGTCGGTTGAAGATCCCGACATAGTAATTGAAAAAGCAATTGAGAACGGAGAAAAAGCGGATGTCATAAGCATTGTTGGTGTGCGGGAAATTGTAGAAAAGAAAATTCGGGGAAATCTTAACTTTGCGTATGTAGGGACATATGCACCCGGGGTCGGAGGTGCGGATTTTTATGAACGAAGTAAGGATTATATTTTGAAAAATCCTGATAAGGTTGAGACGGTGGAGAAGCTTTTTGCCGATGAGAATTCCCGAAAATTATTTCGGGCTATTATTCTTTCAAGGCTTATCAATCAGCCGGATTTATTGAGAAGTTTTGCAAGACCCCATGATGAGCAGTATTTTGAAAAAGGACTAATAAGACTTTCCGATGATGAAGTTTTTATAGATGCGGGAGCATTCGTGGGAGATACGGTGGAGGCTTTGCTTAAGAGGGTCGAGAGAGTGAAAAAAGCGGTGGCGTTTGAGATAAATGAAACCGTGTTTAAAAACTTGGAGGAAACTGTAAGGCGTTTGGGGATTTACGAAAATTGCATTTTAATTAAGGGCGGCACCCATTCAAAGACGGGGTATCTGTCCGTATCCGGCGGATTTATGAGCCACCTTGAGGAAACGGGAGGAGAGAATATAGCGGTCCATTCGATTGATGATGTGCTTTCAAAGGAAAAACTCTCTTCCACATTCATTAAGATAGATGTGGAGGGTGCAGATAAGGAAACTCTCCTAGGTGCAAAGAACGAGATTGCAAAAAATAAACCCACCGTGGCTTGTGCAGTTTATCATCTGCCTGAGGACATTATGGAAATTCCTCTGATGCTTAAAGATTTCAACCCGTCGTATAAATTTTATCTGAGGCAGTATTCGGGAAGTCCTGTGGAAACGATTTGTTATGCAATGGAAAAGAGGGAGTATGAATAAGATTGTTTCTAAAGAAGATTTTGAAAAGATTAGAGATAAATTGAAAGCCGAGGGGAAAACCGTTGCGATGTGTCACGGAGTCTTTGACTTGGTGCATTTGGGGCATATCATTCACCTTAAAAAAGCTAAGGAAATTGCGGATTTGCTGGTGGTGTCGATTACGGCTGCGAAATATGTGAGAAAGGGGGAGGGCAGACCTTACTTTAGTGATGATGACCGCAGACAAGTGCTTTCATCGCTTGAATTTGTGGATTATGTGCTGCTTTCGGAGGGTTATACCGCAGACGATGTGATAAGAACGGTAAGACCTGATTTTTATGTTAAAGGCTCGGAATATAAGGTTCAAGAAGATGATGTTACGGAAGAAATTCAAAATGAAGTAAGCCTTGTTGAAGAATTTGGGGGAAAGGTTTATTACACCGAGGGTGAAGTTTTCAGTTCCACCAATTTAATCAACCGTGAAACGGAATTGCTCTCGGACGAGGTTAAGGCTTATATTCCCGAGCTTATAAGGGACTTCGATTTTTCCGATATCAAAAAACTTTCAGAGAGTATGAAGAAGTTAAAAGTTTTGGTGGTCGGAGATGTGATTATAGACGAATATAATTTTTGTAAGATTAACGGGATGATGAGCAAGGACGACGGTTATTCCACCAAATTTTTACACAGTGAGAGATATCTTGGGGGAAGCCTTGCAGTGGCAGGTCATTTATCAGCATTTTCTGAAAATGTTATTCTTGCATCAATAATGGGAACTGAAAGCGATATCCATAGCCATGTGCTTAATGAGCTGGGAGGACGGCTCAAAATGGATCTGATTTTCAGTGACGAGAGAGAAACCGTTGTTAAGAGAAGATTTGTGGTTCAAAATGTAAGACGAAAAGAGCTTAGGAAAATTTTTTCCGTTAATAATCTCCCCGAGCCGATGACATATGATGAGAAGAGCAAAGCCTTGCTTCTAAAAAAATTAAAAGCTCAGGTTAAGGAAGCGGATTTGGTAGTGCTTTCCGATTTCGGTCACGGATTGGTGGATTTCTCGGTTATGGAGCTTTTGCAGAAAGAAGCAAAATTTTTGGCGGTGAATTGCCAGACCAATTCATCGAATTTGGGAAAGAATTTGATGTCAAAGTATTCCCGAGCCGATGTCTTTACTATGAACGAAAAGGAACTGGAGCTTGCAAGACCCGCTTATCAGTTTGAAGCCAAATCCGCTTTGGAAGATATGGCGAAACATTTAGGAGGATCGGGGTTGCTTACCGTGGGTGCTGCGGGAGCGATCGGTTATTATGAGGGCGAATTTTATGAATGCCCCGCTTTCACTTTGAATATAACAGATACCGTGGGTGCGGGAGATGCATTCTTTTCTCTGTGTGCACTTGCGGCGGCACTCAAAGCTCCTATGAAGCTTACAACTTTTATGGGAAGTGTTGCAGGGGCGATTGCGTCAAACATAATAGGAAATAAAGAGTTCATATCAAGGGTTAATTATCTGAAATTTGTACAGACCCTGATGAACTACTAGTAAGGAGAAGAATATGAAATCTTTGGTGACGGGAGGAGCCGGCTTTATAGGCTCTCACATAACGGAGCGTTTGCTCAAAGAAGGGCATAATGTGGTTGTGCTTGATAATTTCAGTACGGGGAGAGCGGAAAATTTGGAGCATCTGTCAGGAGACGCAGGACTTCAACTTATTGAGTGCGATATAAGGGATAAAAATTCCATCGACTCTTATTTTGAAAATGTGGATTATGTTTTTCATCTGGCGTCTTTGGCGGATATTGTTCCGTCAATTCAAAAACCTGATGATTATTTCAGCTCCAACGTGGTCGGAACATTTAATGTGCTTGAGTGCATAAGAAACAGGAATATAAAAAAACTTGTCTATGCGGCTTCATCTTCAAGTTACGGCATACCCGATGAGTATCCTACAAAGGAAACCGCCGAGATGCGTCCGCAATACCCTTACGCTCTTACAAAAAGACTGGGTGAAGAACTTGTGCTTCATTACGGTGGACTTTACGATTTGCCTGTTATAAGCCTAAGGCTTTTTAATGTCTATGGAACCCGTTCAAGAACTTCGGGTACTTACGGTGCGGTGTTTGGAGTTTTTTTGGGGCAAAAACTTGCCGGAAAGCCTTTTACCGTGGTTGGAGACGGAACTCAGACCAGAGATTTCACTTATGTTTCCGATGTGGCTAATGCCTTTTATATGGCGGCTCTTTCCGACATCAAAGGTGAAGCTATGAATGTGGGAAGCGGAAACACTTACAGCGTAAATTTGCTGTGTGAGCTTTTGGGAGGGGATAAGGTATATATCCCCAAGCGTCCGGGCGAGCCCGATGTCACATTCGGAGATACCACAAAGATTAAAAATCTGCTTGGCTGGAAACCCTCCGTTTCATTTGAGGAAGGCGTAAAGAGAGTGCTTGAAAATATCGACTATTGGAAAAAAGCTCCCGTGTGGGACGAGGAGTCTATAAGAGAAGCCACAAAGGATTGGTTTAAGTATTTGGGAAAATGAAGAGGTAAGGATTGAAGAAAACGATTTTTTTGGATAGGGACGGAGTGCTTTGCGAGGATACCGGTTATGTTACGGATTTTTCAAAGTTGAGGTTATTTCCCTTTGCAAAGAAAGCTGTGGAAAAATTCCACAAAAAGGGTTTTCTGGTAGTGGTAATAACCAATCAATCTGCGGTTGCCAGAGGTTTTATGACAGAGGATACCCTAAGGGAAATTCATAAATTTATGAAAAGGGAATTAGCTTTCGATTATGTCTACTACTGTCCGCACATTTCCAAAGGAGAAATTAAAAGCTCTCCTTGTTGTGAAAGATATGTAATGGACTGTGATTGCAGAAAACCCAAAAGCGTACTTATCGCTTTGGCAAACAGGGAGATAGGAATTGATATCTCCAATTCATTTATGGCGGGAGATTCCGAAAGAGATATTCTATGCGCAAAAGAAGCGAAACTGACTTCGGTTTTCATAGGAGATCTCGAGAATCCCTATGATGCGGATTTGGTTTTTGAAAATGTATTGGCGTTTAGCGAATGGTTATAGGAGGGCATAATATGGAGAAGTATAAATCCGCTTTGATAAAACATTTGGAACTTTTGGATTTGGAAGCGGTAAGAGCAGTCGAGAAAAAATTGATTGAAGCGTATCATGATCGCAAATCGGTATATATCGTGGGAAACGGAGGAAGTGCCGCAACGGCATCGCATTTTGCCTGTGATCTTTTAAAAATTATTGAGGATCATAGTAAACCCCGTTTCAAGGCTCATTCTCTCGTGGACAATAATTCCGTTATAACCGCTTTGGGAAATGACATAGGCTATGAAAATATATTTTGGGATCAAATTAACGCCCACCTAAATCCCCACGACCTCTTGATTGCGTTTTCAGCTTCGGGAAATTCTCCCAACATCTTAAAGGCGGTGGAAGCTGCAAAGGAGAACGGAGGATTTGTCATAGGCTTTACGGGATTTTCGGGAGGCAAGCTTAGAGAAAAAGCGGATTTATCCATTCACATTCCGTGCGACAACTATGGGATAGTGGAGGATATTCATCTAAGCCTTGAGCATATGATCTCCCAATCTTTGAAGAAAACTTTTAAAGAAATAGAATAGAGGACAGCCGAAGGGCTGTTTTTTTTGCTGTGAGAAAAAATTTTAAATTCGCTTAAAAATATCACCTTCACAAAATTACTTGTCGAAAGTAAAAATCTGTGATAGAATTGCTCGCGGCAGTGAATCCTTCTTAAAAGAAAGGAGGGAGTAAGATGACGGAGATCAAAGTCGGCGAGAATGAAACATTGGATAATGCCATCAAACGATTCAAAAGGCAGTGCGCTCGTTCGGGGGTTCTCGGAGAAGCAAGGAAGAGAGAGCATTATGAGAAGCCCAGCGTTAAACGCAAAAAGAAAGCCGAAGAAGCCAGAAGAAAGAAAAGAGCAAAATTTTAGGTCAGACATATAGGGATTTCAAAAAGAAAACCGAATGTGCGACAGTGTCGATTTGCGAGCAGACTTGGGAGTCGGTCAGGTGCCGACTTCGTTAGAGCTGGTGATAAGGTAACCCGGTTTTCCGGGTTATTTTTGTATCGAAAAGGTGCGATATGAATGAAAAATTTTGGGACGGTTTGATACTTAAAGCAGAGCAGAGAACCGAAGCGGGATATACGTCAAATCCTTTGCATTGGGAACTGTTGAGAAAAAGAGGGATTGTGCTTTCAGATCTGAAGCCCTCGGGCTTTATAATGGTGGGAGGAGAAAAGTATGATGCCTCAAGCGAGGGAGAGATGATAGAGAGGGGAACCGTTGTGGAAGTCATAAGAGTTACAGGGGCAATAATAATTGTAAGGAGGGTATGATATGATTGTAGAGTTGTTAAACTTTGGAGGAACACTATTCCTGATAATTTTGGCGATACTTTTCTTCACTTTTATTCCGGTGGGATTGTGGATTACCGCTATATTTTCAGGAGTGAGAATCGGCTTTGGAAACTTGGTCGGAATGAGGCTTAGGAGGGTTGCGCCCTCAAAGATAGTCAATCCTATGATTAAGGCGACTAAGGCGGGAATTATCGTAAATTCTGAGGATATGGAAGCTCACTTCCTAGCAGGGGGAAATATCAATACTCTTGTGGACGCATTGATTGCCGCAGAGAGAGCAAGCATACCTCTATCCTTTGAAAGAGGAGCTGCGATTGACTTGGCGGGAAGAAATGTTTTGGAGGCAGTGCAGGTTTCGGTCAATCCCAAGGTGATAGAAACTCCGAGCATTGCAGCGGTTGCCAAGGACGGAATTGAAGTCATAGTCAAAGCCAGAGTGACGGTCAGAGCCAACATAGAAAGATTGGTCGGAGGTGCAGGGGAAGAAACTATTATCGCAAGAGTGGGAGAGGGAATTGTCACTACGGTAGGCAGTTCGTCATCTCACAAGGAAGTCCTTGAGAACCCTGACAATATTTCGAGAACGGTTTTGTCAAAGGGATTGGACTCGGGAACGGCTTTCGAGATATTGTCAATAGATATAGCAGATGTTGATGTCGGAAGAAATATAGGAGCGAAGTTGATGACTGACCAAGCTGAGGCGGATAAAAAGATTGCTCAGGCAAAAGCCGAGGAAAGGCGGGCAATGGCTGTGGCGAAAGAACAGGAAATGATTGCCGAGGTTCAGGCCATGAAAGCAAAGGTTGTGGAAGCGGAGGCATTGGTTCCCACGGCTATCGCTAAAGCTCTTTCTGATGGGAATATGGGAGCTATGGATTATTTCAATATGAAGAATATCCAATCCGACACGGAAATGCGCCATTCGATTTCCATGCAGGCTCTCTCAGATAGGGAATAGCGATGAGTGGCATTTTTTCAACTTTCTTAGGCTTTTTTATTACCATTGCGGTATTGGTTGTTGTCGGCAAAAAAACTCCCAACAGGAATATAAAATCAAGGAATTATTCGGAAATAGACCTTATAGATCCTTCAGGGCCGAAGTTTAGGAAACCTCCTAAAATTAAAAGTCTTCCCCTAAAAAGCGGAGAAGCTGTGTATAACGACTATGAGATGTCCGATCCGAGACTTCACCCCTCTCTTGAGGGAAAACAAGAAACCTTGAATTTAGAGGTCAAGCCCGAGGTTTCCATAAGGAGCAGAAGACCGACGAAAAACTGGAGCAGACTTTTCTATTATACGGAGGTTTTAGGAAAGCCAAAGGCAAAGATAAGGAGATGAATATTTGAAAGAAAAAATTCCATTTGAAAACTTTGAAATCGCACGGGATATTTTCGGACAATTTGACAAAAATGCGGATATCATACGGGAAACCCTCGGAGTGGATATTTCTCTGGAAGAAAAAAGTATCGTTATCGTGGGAGAAACCGACAAGATAAAAAACGGCAAAGAACTTATAGCCCAACTGAAAGCAATGTGGGAAGCAGGGCAAAGCTTGGATTCTCGAACCCTAAATTATGCAATGGAAGTCGTTCAGAGGGGAGAGGGTGGGAAACTTTCTTCATTAAGCAGGGAAGTGATAGTGGTTTCAAACAGTGCAAAACCCGTTCAGCCGAAAACCTTAGGACAGCTAAGATACATTTCCGCTATTGAGAATAACGATATAGTTTTCGGAATAGGTCCCGCCGGCACAGGAAAGACCTTTCTTTCAATTGCGGTTGCGGTAAAGAAATTGAAACAGAAGGAAATCAGTCGAATAATTCTCACAAGACCAGCGGTCGAGGCGGGAGAGAGTTTGGGATTTTTGCCGGGGGATTTGCAGGAAAAGGTGGATCCTTATCTTCGTCCGATTTATGACGCACTGTATGAACTTTTGGGCTTTGAAACGGTGGGGAGATTTTTGGAGAAAGGAGTTATCGAGGTAGCCCCTTTGGCTTATATGAGAGGGCGCACCTTGGATAATTCCTTTGTAATCCTTGATGAAGCACAGAACACCACAAGAGAACAAATGAAGATGTTTATCACAAGACTCGGTTTTAATTCAAAAGCCGTGATAAACGGAGATATCACTCAAATAGACTTGCCTAATAAGAAGAAATCCGGACTGATTGTGATAGAAGATATTTTGAGGGGTATTGAGGGGATAGAGTTTGTCAAACTCGGAAAACTTGATGTGGTAAGACATTCATTGGTTCAGAAGATAATAGAAGCTTATGAAAGGTATGAAGAAGGAAGCGACAATGCGGCTGATTTTTCAAAATGATACGAATGAATTTTTGGAAGATTTTGTGTCGGATATTGAAAATGCCCTTTCGGTCGGATTGAAACTTGAGGGTGTTTATGAGGACTTGGAAATTTCTCTTACAGTTGTGAGCTCTTCGGTGATACATGAATTGAATAGGGATTACAGAGGGGTGGACAGTGAGACCGATGTGTTGTCTTTCCCTCTGTGGAACGGAGAGTTTGAAAATGACAATTTGCTCGGAGATATTGTAATATCAATAGATAAAGTCAAAGAACAGGCTGAAGAGTACGGTCATTCCGTTAAAAGGGAGTTTATATATCTGGTCATTCATTCCCTGCTGCATCTTCTGGGATATGATCATATTACTGAAGAGGATAAGGAAGAGATGAGGATTAGTGAAAAACGAATAATGAAAGAGCTGGAGATTTTTAAGTGAAAAATCGTGAGGAGATTGAAAGCTTCAATCACGCCGTTTCAGGTATTCTCAAAGCCATAAAACTTGAAGGACATATGCGAGTACACTATACGGCGACCGTTTTGGTGTTGTTTTCGGCTATGTTTTTTAATCTCAGCCGGATGGAATTTATAACCTTGGTGCTTACTTGCGGTTTGGTCATAATGGCGGAGATGTTTAACACCTGCATAGAGAAGATACTCGATTTGGTAAGTCCGGATTATAATCCTTTGGTTCGTACAATAAAGGATATCTCCGCAGGAGCTGTGCTTGTGGTGTCGGTTTGCGCTCTTTTGGTGGGGTATTTGCTTTTCTTTGACAGGGTGGGAGAACTTTCCACATCTGTTATTGAAAGAGTAAAGCAGTCATATACACATTTGACCTTTATCTCGTTTTGTATGGTGATACTTTTGGTTGTCGGGATAAAGGCTAAATTTTCAAAGCACGGCACTTTTTTTAAGGGCGGGCAGGTAAGCGGACATTCCGCTGTGGCATTTTGCATAGCCACATTGGTTTCGCTCATAGCACGCAACTTTTTAATTATGGCGATGGTTATATTTATGGCGGCATTGGTTGCAGAGAGCAGGGTGGAGAGTGAAATCCATTCGTTAAGCGAGGTCGTGCTCGGAGGTTTTTTGGGAGTTGCCGTTGCGTTGCTTGTGTTTTCGACATTGGGATAGCTTAGAAAAGGGTGAATATGTTTAGATCGGGATATGTATACTTTATAGGACGACCAAATGTGGGAAAGTCTTCGATTATAAATCGGCTTATGGGAGAGAAACTGACAATTGTTTCAAATAAACCCCAAACTACCAGAAATGCAATACAATTTATAGATACGGACGAGTTCGGTCAGTTGATTTATGTGGACACTCCGGGAATTCAGATCCCTAAAAATAAATTGGGAGAGTTTTTGCTTTCCGTTTCGGAGAAATCCCTGAATGAAGCGGATGTAATTTGCTATGTTGTCGAACCTGAATTGAAATTGGGAAGATTGGATAATCTGATTATGGAGCTGATAAAATCCTCAAAAAAAGTACCCCCCGTAATTTTGGCGATAAATAAGATAGACACGGCAAAAAATACCGAAGAGGTTTTCAAAGTATTTGAGGGTATGAGTTTTTGTGCCGTCACAGGTGTGTCGGCGAAAGACGGAACGGGAATAGAAAAACTTAAAAGTGAGATAAGGGAGCTGCTTCCCGAAGGTCCTCGTTATTATCCCTCAGATATGATTACGGACAGATCCGAGAGATTTATAGTTTCCGAGATTATAAGAGAGAAAGCTCTTGAACTTTTGGAGGAAGAAATACCTCACGGGATTGCCGTGGGAATAGAAAATTTCAAAGAGGGCAATTCGACTTCCATTGAGGCCGTGATATATTGCGAAAAAGAATCTCATAAGGGAATGATTATAGGGAAAGAAGCTCAAAAAATTAAGGAGATAGGAATAAGGGCAAGAGTTGACATAGAAAAATTTTTGGATAAAAAAACTCATCTCAAGCTTTGGGTAAAGACCGCAAAAAATTGGCGCAATAAGGCGGAAAGACTTTCCGCATTCGGGTACAGAGATGATCAGAGATGAAGGAATAGTGATTCGGGAGAGCAGGTTTATGGATTCCGGAAAAATCCTTACTGTGCTTACCAAATTTCACGGGAAGCTCACATTGATGTCTAAAGGGGCGATGCGTCCTAAATCCGGAATGGGGAGTGCCGCTTCTCTTTTTTGTTGCTCGGAGTTTAATCTTTATAGGGGCAGGGATTTTTGTTATCCGTCTTCCGCCGTAATCAAGGAGATGTTTTACGGTTTGAGATCTTCCACTGAAACCTATGCCGCAGCATGCTATATGGCGGAGCTTTGCGATAAACTGCTCTTATATGAGGAATATGAGAATTCCAAGATGTATGAAATGCTCTATGAGGCATTCAGGGTGCTGGAGAAGAATAAGTCAAGAAATATTGTGGCTGCTTTTCAGATAAAATCCGCCTGTATCTTGGGAGTGAGACCGGAGCTTAACAGATGTGTGCATTGCGGTGAGATAAATTCAAACTCTTGGATTTTTGATGTGAAAGAGGGCGGATTGTCGTGCGACAGATGCAGCAATGCTTTCTTCAAAATATCTAAAGGGGAGATTGATTTTTTAAAATATCTTATAGTGTCCAGATTTGCGGATTTGGGGGAAATTAAGTTCTCATATAGGATTTTTTTTCTGCTCAATGCTTACTTGCTTTATCAGTTTGAGATAGCAAAAATTAAAAGCGAAGAGCTTTTAAGCTTTTTATATAGACAACAGCATTTTTCAAAGACCATAACTTAAGGAGGAATAGATGTATTTTCAGGATTTGATGATGAAATTGCTGAATTATTGGGGCGAAAAGGGTTGTGTGGTGATGGAGCCTTATGATGTGGAAAAAGGGGCGGGGACTATGAGTCCTCATACTTTTTTAAGAGGTTTGGGACCTGAACCTTGGAGGGTGGTGTATGTTGAACCGTCCAGAAGACCCAAAGATGCAAGGTATGGAGAAAATCCGAACAGAGTTTATCAACACCATCAATTGCAGGTGATTTTAAAGCCCTCTCCAGAAGATGTGCAGGATTTATATTTGGACAGTTTAAGGACAATAGGGATAGATCCTCTTAAACACGATATACGCTTTGTTGAGGACAATTGGGAATCTCCTACTCTTGGAGCTTGGGGTTTGGGTTGGGAAGTGTGGCTTGATGCTATGGAGATAACTCAGTTCACATATTTTCAGCAGCTTGGAGGAATAAACTGTGAGATAGAGTCGGCGGAGCTTACCTATGGGCTTGAGCGCATTGCCATGTATATACAGGAAGTGGACAATGTATTCGATATCCGATGGAATGAAAAACTCACTTACGGCGATATCTTCAAACAACCGGAGTATGAACATTCCGTCTACAGCTTTGATAAATGCACTGTTAAAACTCTTACCCAATTTTTTGATATGTATGAAGAAGAAGCGTTGAAGATGACGGCTGAAAAATTGGTATATCCAAGCTATGATTATGTTTTGAAATGCTCTCACGTCTTTAATGTACTGGACGCAAGGGGAGCGATATCCGTTTCTGAGAGAAGTCATTATATAGGGAGAGTGAGAAAACTCGCAAGAGAAGTCGCATCTCTATACTTAAAAAACAGAGAAGCTGCGGGGTATCCGCTAATTAAAAAGTCGGAGGATTTGTATGTCTGATTATCTTATAGAAATAGGTGTAGAGGAATTGCCGGCAAATCAGGTGGAGTTTGCATTGGAGCAATTTTCGGATTTTTTGGATAAAAATTTGAAAGACAATCAAGTTTCATTCAATGAGATTAAAAAGTTTGCCACGCCCAGACGGCTTGCTTTGATTTTTAAGGGGTTGGAAGTGAATAGTGTTGAGGAACTTTCCGAAGTAAAAGGTCCTTCCGAGGGTATTGCATACAAAGAGGACGGCAAACCTTCAAAGGCTTTGGAGGGGTTTATGCGCTCACAGGGATTGAATGTTGATGATTTATTCACTCGTGAAATAAAGGGAATTTCTTATGTCTATGGCAAAGTGAGGGTCAAAAATAAATCTCTCGGAGAGATTTTGCAGTCTGAAACACAAAAAGCAATTCGCTCGATAGTATTTCCGAAGTCAATGCGTTGGGGAGGAAAAAATCTCAGGTTTTCAAGACCTATAAGGTGGCTGCTTTCTCTTCTTGATGATAGAGTGCTTCCTTTGGAGCTTGAAGAAATTCCGGTTTCAAACGACACCTATGGACACCGTTTTCTTTCAAAGGGAAAGGTAACTATCTTTAACACAGGCGAATATGAGGAGAAACTTGAGAAAGCCTTTGTTATTGCAGACCCGAAAGAGCGTAAGGCTTTGATTAAATCCCTAGTCGATAAAGCCGCAAAAGAGCATGGAGGAAATGCACAAAAAGATGAGGCGCTACTTGATGAGATAAATTATCTGGTGGAGTATCCGACGGCCCTTTCAGGAAAAATCAAAGAAGAATATATGTCTCTTCCTCCCGAGGTCATCATCACTCCAATGAAGGAACATCTTAGGTTTTTTCCGGTGCTTGATGACGACGGAAAACTTCTTCCCTATTTCATAAGTGTGAGAAACGGAGGAGAAGAGTTTTTGGAAATTGTAAGAGAGGGAAATGAAAAGGTTTTAGATCCCCGGCTTGAGGATGCAAGGTTTTTCTATGATGAGGATATATCCAAATCCCTTGAGGATTATGTGGAAGATTTGAAAAGGGTTACTTTCCATGAAAAGCTGGGATCGCTCCACCAAAGGGTGGAGAGGTTGATACAAATTTCCAAAAAGTATGCGCAGTATCTTTCATTGGGAAAGGAGCAGATGGAAAATATTCACAGAGCCGCATTTTTGTCAAAAGCTGACCTGATTACTAATATGGTGGAAGAATTTACGGAACTTCAGGGAACTATGGGGAAAATTTATGCCGAAAAATCCGGTGAGGACAAAGTTGTTTCGGAGGCTGTTTTTGAGCAATATCTTCCGAGATTTTCAGGAGATTTGCTGCCAAAGAGTACGATTGGCACCGTGCTTAGTCTTGCTGATAAATTTGACATCATTTCCGGAATGTTTGCCGTGGGGATTAAGCCGACGGGTTCTTCCGATCCTTTCGGGCTGCGCCGTGCGGCGATAGGTATTTTGAATATTTTACTTGATAAGAATATCACCTTGCATTTGGAAGATTTTATAATGGATTCTCTTTATGCTTACGTTGATATTAACGGTCTGGTCTTTGATTACAAGGAAATTAGCGCGGAAATTCAAGCGTTTTTTGACGGAAGATTTCGCACGATTTTATCCGATGAGGGCATAAGTCATAACATCATAGAAGCCGTGATAGATCTCCCTTCGACCTATTTAGAGATTAGAAGTCGGGCAGTATTCTTGGAGGAAAAAAGTAAATCGAAAATCTTTTCAGATGTTATGTCGGGCTATAACAGGATAAAATCAATGACTGATAAGGCACAGAGTAAAGACTTTGATGAGAAAGTCCTTGAAGAAAAGGACAGGATTTTACTTTCGGAATTCAAATCTAAAGAAAATGAAATAAGCGAAGCCTTGGTGAAGTCGGATTATGAATTTGTTATGGAAAATCTGGCTTCATTGGAAAAGCCGATCAATGATTATATGGATAATGTTATGGTACTGACGGAGAATGAAAACCTTCGAAATTCAAGACTTGCCCTCTTAAAGACTATAAGGGAAAGTTTTGATTTGTTGTGTGATTTTTCCAAGGTGGTAGGCTGATGAACTCCGTAGTTGTGTATGTACTTTCAGACTCCGTCGGAGAAACGGGAGAGATTGTAGCGAAAGCCGCATTCAGCCAATTTGATCAAAGAAAATTTGATATAGTAAGAGAAGCTTATATAGCGTCCGAAGAACAGATTGAAAATATTTTTAAGAGAGCGGATCCAGAAAACTCAATATGTCTTTATACTTTGGTGTCGGAGCGACTTGTTGATTATACGAATAAAAGAGCGGATTTTTATAAAATACCCCATGTGGATTTATTGGGAGATGCTCTCAAAACCATAGGAGAATTCCTAAATGAAACGCCGAAGAGAGAATCAGGGCTTATCCGTAAGTTTGACGATAAATATTTTCGCAGAGTCAGTGCCGTGGAATTTTCGGTAAAATACGATGACGGAAAAGATCCTAAGGGAATAAGCAAAGCGGATATTTTGCTTATCGGGGTTTCCCGCACTTCAAAGACTCCCTTGAGTATGTATCTTGCCCATCAAAATTTTAAGGTTGCAAATCTTCCGCTTGTGCCGGAAGTTGAGGCTCCAAGGCAACTATATGAAAAAGATCCCAAGAGAATTTTCGGTCTGATTGCAAACAGCTCAAAACTTAACGAGATAAGAGAACAAAGGCTGATTTCTTTGGGGCTTGATCATGGAGCGTCATATGCTCAGGTAACCCGTATTGAAGAAGAGCTTGAGTATTCAAAAAAACTTATGCGTGAACTGGGCTGTAAGATTATAGATGTGTCGCACAAGGCAGTAGAGGAAACCGCAGGGATTATTATCTCAAAGTTAAGAGAGGATTTCGGGGAGAATATTTATCTTGATATGAGGGGATAATATGACTATTCGAGAAGAAACGGAAGCTATTGAAAGAAAATTTTTGTCTCCCCTTGCAGTTATGAGTCAAAATTCCAAAGGCAGAAAAAAATTTGAAGAACCCGATGAGGTTCGCACCTGTTTTCAAAGGGATAGGGATAGGATTATTCACTCAAAAGCTTTTCGGCGTCTTAAGCATAAAACCCAAGTCTTTATTGCACCGGAGGGAGATCATTACCGCACCCGTCTGACGCATACCTTGGAAGTTTCTCAAATAGGGAGAACCATTGCAAGAGCTTTAAGGCTCAACGAAGATTTGGTGGAAGCAATTTGTCTTTCACATGATTTGGGACACACACCGTTCGGGCATATGGGAGAGAGGGTCTTGGATAAGTTGAGTCCCCTCGGATTTAAGCACTACGAGCAGTCAATAAGAGTTGTAGAACTTTTGGAAGTGCGAAAGAAGGGGAGAGGACTTAATCTTTCTTTGGAAGTGCTTGACGGAATTTTAAATCATTCGGGGGACAACGAGGCATATACGGAAGAAGGCAAGATTGTGAAATTTGCGGATCGCATTGCCTATATCAATCACGATATAGATGATGCGGTAAGAGCAGGTATAATGAAAATTTCGGACATTCCAAAGGCTTTGACCGAAACCCTCGGGGAGGGTCATAGTGAAAGAATAAACTCGATGATTATGGATTTGATTTCCCATTCAAAAAAAATTGGAACGGTATCAATGTCCGAAGAAGTTTATTCCTCAATGATGGAGCTTAGAAAATTTTTATTTGAAAATGTTTATTTCAATCCGATTATTAAAAGTCAGGATAGAAAGGCGGAATTTATTATCACTACTCTTTACAACTATTATGGAGAAAATTTTTCCGCCCTTCCCTTGGAGCATACTTCCATATATACGGAAGAAGAATTATCGGATCACTCTCGGGTGATATTGGATTATATCGCAGGAACTTCGGATAATTTTATAATTGCCCTATTCCAAAAATTATTCGAGGTCAAACCCTTTTCGGGTTAAAAAAAGAGTTAGGCTTAATCATTAGTTGATCTGCCTAACTCTTTTTTGTAGTTGCAAAATAGATATAACCGCACTAATTACTCACATAAAATCTTATATTCCCCGTATCCCTCTTTATCCATATCTTCGTACGGTATAAATCTCAGGCTTGCTCCGTTAATGCAATATCTCAAGCCTCCTTTTTCCTTCGGTCCGTCCTCAAACACATGCCCCAGATGAGCATCAGAATTTCCGCTTCTTACTTCAATGCGGTTCATTCCGAGACTGTTGTCCGAAAGCTCTTTTAATTTTCCGCTTAAAATCGGCTTTGAAAAGCTCGGCCAACCGCAACCCGATTCAAATTTGTCCTTTGATGAAAAAAGCGGCTCGCCTGTAGTTTTATCAACGTATATTCCCTTTCTGTATTCATTATTCAAGGGGCTTGAAAAAGGTTTTTCGGTTCCCGCATTCACTATCACGTCATACGTAAGCTCGTCAAGTTCTTTTTTAAGCTCCTCTTTGCTCTTTATGCCGTATTTCTTTCCGAAAAGAGGAGTTTGTGCCAATTTCAAATCTAAATGGCAATATCCGCCGGGATTTTTCTCCAAAAAATCCTGATGATAATCCTCGGCATTGATGAAATTATTCAGCTTTTGAAGTTCCACGGCAGTTTTTCCGATTTTCTTTTCCTCATATCTGATAACCTTCCGAGCAATCTCTCCGTCTTTTTCGTTAACGTAGTATATACCCGTCCTGTATTGTCTGCCTTTGTCATTTCCTTGTTTGTTCACGGATTTAGGGTCGATGATTCTGAAATAATGAAGCAAAATTTCTTCCAAAGAAATTTTTGATATATCATAGTCAACCTTTACGGTTTCTGCATGATCCGTATCGGCTATTTTATGATAGTCGGTCTTATTCGTTTTCCCGTTTGCATATCCCGCAGTCGTGTCATACACTCCGGGAACCTTTTTAAAATAGCCTTCAACTCCCCAAAAACAGCCTCCTGCCAAATATATGGTTCGTAAATCCTTATTAGCTTTCGCCTTTACCGTATCCGCAACCTTTTTTTCATTGACTTTGACTTTGCTTCCGTCAGCTTTGTTTGCGCTCTCGGGCTTGACTTTCAAAAATCCCAACATCACGACGCACGAAAGCATAGCCAATACCAATACCAATCTTGTTTTTTTCATAGCTCAAAGCTCCTTTCATTAATATAGTTGTTGCGCGATTGTTATACCCTAAGTCCATCACATAATGCAGGAAAAATAAAAAAGATGCAATCTAAACCGCATCTTCAAAATATTCCCTAAAAGACAAAAATAAACTCGGCATTCTTTCCCTCGGCACTTTAAGAAGCACTCCAACCGAAATCTTAAATATCAGGTGTCCGATAAAAACGCCCAAGGCGTTCGCAATTGAGTCGTTTATATTTATATCTCTGAATGTGAACCCTTGGATTAGAGCCAGAAGAAATTGATTCAGCTCCAAAATAATTCCCGTAAGAATACAAAAACTACCAAGTTTTATATCTTTTTTCACGCAGGGTGCAAGAATTCCCAGAGGGAGTGTCATTATTATATTTAGCATAAAGTCCATAGGATAAAAATTTTTAAGAAACGGAATCAAGTTCAAATTTTTTCCGAAACTCAAAGCGGCATCGGAGTCGAATTGCATAGCAGCTTTCATAGTGTCGCTTAAGTAGATCGGAAATACGGCATATTTAAAGAGATAGAGAGAGTAGACATAAAGAAGGCTTATAAAAAATATTTTTATGTGCTCGGCTCTACTGCAAAAAATTGCGACTGCAAAGGGAATTAAAATTATTGCAAAAGTAAATAATCCTGAAGTTATCGTCATTTTATTCTCCTGTTCAAAATTTTCCATCAAAAATTTGCTTGTTCTTTTATATGCCTCATACATAGGTATCATATATCATTTTTGTTTTTTTTGAAAATTGATTTTCGTGGGCAAAAAAAGTTTCAGTGTTGACAGAATTTACAAAGAAAGATAAAGTGATTGCAAAATCGGAAGGACTCTAAGGTGGCGACTTTAGATTGGTCGCTTAAGTTAGCTTTAGATGTGGTAATGGTAGTACGAAGAAAAATAATCGTAAAGATAAACGATGCTGCAACTGAAAAATTCGGTTTTAGTTCTTGAGTAGCTTCGTCTAACTTTATTTCTTGACAATTTGATTGCTGTATGGTAGGATTGGCACGTGATGTTCTACACGAGAGGGTGGTTGAATTGGAACAGGATATGATTGGACGTATTCGCAAAGATATCGAAGATTGCATCGGCAAGAGAATTATCATCCGCGCCAACAAAGGCAGAAAAAAAATCGTGAAAAAAAGGGGCGTTATAGAGTCCGTTTATCCGAGCCTCTTTGTGGTGCGGATTGAGGGAAGTGAGGACTCGGATCGCAAGGTTTCTTACACTTATTCCGATGTGCTTACGAAAACGGTGGAGATTATGGTGCTCGCAAAGCAGGAAGCAATAGAGACTATATAGCAGAACTGAGGCGTCGGCTTGGCTGATGCCTTTTTTATTAGGAGGATTTATGAAAAGATTTTCATATGCAAAAATAAACATCGGCTTGGATATACTTTCAGAGAGAGAGGACGGTTATCATAATATAGATACGATTTTTCAAAAAATTTCCCTTAGAGATGAAATTTTTTTTGAAAAATCCGACAGCACGGAAATAATTTGTGAACAGTTTAAGACTTTGAAACTTGAAGATAATTTAATGGTCAAGGCGCAGAAAATTTTGGAGGATAGTTTTGGATTTAAGCTGCCGTTTCGTGCAGTATTAAAAAAAGAAATCCCAATTTCTTCGGGACTTGCAGGAGGAAGCAGCAACGCCTCGGAAACTTTTTTTGCACTGAATGAACTCTACAATCTGAATTTAACAAAAGATGAATTATTAAATTCGGGTAGGAAGGTCGGGGCTGATGTGCCATTTTTTATTTCGGGATATTCAACAGCCAAAGCAAAAGGAATAGGGGAAAAACTAAGTCCTTTTGAGAATAATCTTTCATATAAAATCCTGTTGATAAATCCAGATATTAAAATTTCAACAGAAGAAGCATACAATTCAATTCCAAATGAGCTGTATGGAAAAATAAATATTGACGAGATTTCAGAAAGCCTTAAATTGGGAAAAATTCCCGACGCAAAAAACTTAAACCTGATGGAACACTATGCTTTTAATAAGTATAAATCACTTCCAAAACTTTCCGAAGAACTGACACTTTTTGGAGCAAAAAAAGTATTTATGAGCGGTTCGGGCGCAACTTTGGTCGCACTTTTCAAAAGTCTCGACATTTCTGTGCTTAAAGCAAAATTTCCTAAGTTTTGGATAAGGGAGGTGGAGTTTATATGAATTTTTATTTAAAGGAACATCATAGGGTTTTAGCGTTTTTATTTTTATGTCTTTTTCTCTCGCTCTTTAACAAGAGAATTTTTTCTCCGCAGTCGGAAACCTATAAAATATTTTTGGTATTGATTGCACTTGATTTAATACTATATATCTTTCTGAGAATTTTAAATTCGATTAAAAAAAATAGTAGCTGACTCAAATGCCGTTTAGAATTTAAAGCATATATTACATACACGCTTTGAAAATAATTTTTGATTTCATTTCATACAATGATATAATCCCCAAGGCAACTTTCACACACAACCGTTTCTTTAGATTTGCTCAAAAAATTTTGGAGGATAGAGTATGAAAAAGGCACTTTTTTTGTGCGCGTTTTTTTTCTTTGCAATAAGTTCTGTATCGCTTGATGCGAAAGAGGGTGAAAATATCTCGGAGGCTGAGAAAAAAATTCTTGACGAGCTGTTTTCTCAAAGGCAGGAGATAAAAAACCTCCAAGAGCAAACCGCAGACTTAAAGAAAGATATCAGTAAAGGAGAGGAAAAAAAATCTGATCTCTCAAAAGCTCTGGAGGTGTCAAAGCTCAAGTTTGATGAGCATAGCAAATCACTTTCGGAAGTTTTAAGAGGGTTTCAAAAAAGAGGAGGGGCGAATTTATTTCGGCTTTTTTTGGACTCCGAAAATCTTTCAGAGATGCTTTTCAGACTGAATATCTTTCGGGAATTTTCAAAAAGCACTTCGGAAATGCTCAAAGAACTTAAGAGAGAACAGATTGATATTGCAAATCAAAAAGATGAAATAGAAAGAACGCTTGAAGATATAAAAAAGAAAAAACGAGAGGTGGATGATAAGATGGTTCAGCTGGAAAAAGCCATTGCGAAAAACGAAGAGGCTCTATCCGCATTGAGGGAAGACAGAGAGAAGTACGAGTCAACATTGGAGGAACTTGAAGAAAAGCTAAATGCCCTTGAAGAGACTTTGAAGTTATTCACGGTGGAATTTAATAAGCTGCTCTCAAACGGATATTTTCCCGATGAAATGATAAACATCAGCGTTTCTCTCAAAGGTGTTTCAGGAACCCTTAAGGATAGGGAGATGAATAAGCTTTTGGAAAAATATGATGTGCCGAGAGTTAAAATGATATTCAAAAAAAATTCGGTGGTACTTACTTCAGAAGAGTATCAACTTTCGCTTGAGGGTATGTTTGTTGTGGAGTCGGGTGAAAAAATGAGATTTAAGGGCACGAGAGGTTCTTTTTTCGGATTGACTCTCACCGGTGAAACCATTTCCGAAATGTCCAAGAAGAATTATCTTCTGTTCGACTTTACTCCGATTCTTGAGGGCTATCGAATGAAATCGGTAGAAACCGACAAAGGTATTATGACTATTTACCTGAAAATTTTTTAGGGCGTTTTGAAGATGATTACCTCAAAAAATCTTTGCTATACTTACCCCAACGGCACTATAGGGCTTTCAGAGGTTTCTTTTGAATTGAAAGCGGGAGAGATTGGATTTTTGATTGGAGAAAGCGGCTCCGGAAAAACCACCCTTCTAAATCTTATTATGGGGATCTTAAGACCCTCCTTAGGAGAACTTACAGTGCTTGGACGGGAGATGAAAAAAATTTCCGCTTCGGAGATTATAAGGCTTAGGCGGGAGATTGCTCCCGTTTTTCAGGATTTCAGATTGCTTGATGGAAGAAGCGCATTGGAAAATGTAATGCTTTCAATTCGTTTCCTTAAACTTGGAAACATAAAAAAAAGGGCTGAGGAAGCTCTTGAGAAAGTCGGACTTGCGAGCAAGATAAAAACTCCCGTTGAAAATCTTTCATATGGTCAAAGACAGCGTGTGGCAGTTGCGAGAGCATTGGTCAGAGAACCGTCCCTAATACTTGCGGACGAGCCTACGGGAAACTTGGATAAACAAAATGCCGAGAATGTGATTTCTCTCATTATGGATTTGAAATCCCATTCAACGGCGGCTATTATATCAACTCATCAGCTTTCACTGCTTCCCTCTGAGAATAAGGTTTTGATTTTGGAGATGCGGGAGGGTAAGCTTTTAGAATAATTCATACTTGAATGATGTGAAGATTTGCAATATAATTTAATTAGAGTTTTTTTTTAACGACTTTTTTGGATGGTGATAGTATGTTGTTAGCAATTGATGTAGGAAATTCAAATATCGTGGTGGGGCTTTACGATGGAAAGAGTATGTTAAACTCGTGGAGAATCTCAACTGACCTCAATAAAACCTCTGATGAGTACGGAATGCTTTTTTCCCAGCTTTTGAAGTTCCACAGCATAGAAGCGAAAGATATTTCAGACATTTTAATTGCGTCCGTAGTTCCTCCGCTTATGCATACTCTTCCCAATGCACTGTATAAGGCTACGGGGATTTCACCTCTGATTGCCGGAGAAGCCGTGCCGTATAATGTAAAAATGGATATGGAAAGACCTGCCGAGGTGGGTGCGGACAGATTGGTAAATGTAATTTCCTCCCTTAGCAAATACAAGCCGCCCCTTATCATTTTGGATATCGGAACCGCCATAACCTTAGATTATGTAAACGAAGAGGGAATATATTCGGGAGGAATGATTGCGCCGGGAATAAAAATCTCTGCAGAGGCTCTTTTTTCGCAGACTGCACAGCTTCCGAACGTCGAAATATCAAAACCTGAAAGAGCCGTGGCAAGAGGTACGGTCTCCGCAATGCAGTCGGGATTGATATACGGTTTTACCGGACTTATAGATCACCTGATTGAAAAGATATTGGAGGAGGAGAGTCTTGAGAGCGACTCGGTGAGTATTATCGCTACCGGAGGATTTTCGCAGTTGATATGCGAAAACAGCAAACACATAACCACCATAGACAGAAACTTGACGATGGACGGATTGAGAATCCTTTATGAGAAATACAAAACTTGAGATAGCGGGAGTTTCTTTGCCTTCATTTGCTTTGCTTGCACCGCTCGCAGGATATTCCGATCTGTCTTTTAGAAGAATTGCAACATACTTTGGGGCAGGTCTTACTACCACCGAGATGATAAATGCAAATGCTCTGCTCCACGAAGACAAGTCAACCCTTGCTCTTTTGAAGCCTCAAGGAAAAAACGGCAGAGAAGCGGTTCAGATTTTCGGGCATGAACCCGATGTAATCTCCGAAGTGATTTCAAAAGTGATAAACCCGATTGAAGAATTTTCCTTTGTTGATATCAATTTCGGGTGTCCCGCTCCCAAAATCGTAAAAAACGGTGACGGCTGCGCACTTATGCGAAATCCTTACCTTGCAGCGAAAATTGCTGAAAAAGCCGTGAAGGTTTCAAATAAGCCGATAAGCTGCAAAATGCGTCTGGGCTTTTGCGCGGAGGAGGAAAATTTTTTGACTTTAGGTAAAATGTTTGAAGAAGTGGGAGTCTCGGCAATTACTCTTCATGCACGCACAAGGGAACAATTTTACTCGGGATTTGCCGATTGGACAAAAATCAAGGCACTGGTCGATGAAGTTTCCATTCCCGTAATCGGAAACGGAGATATCCGAAATTCCGAAGACGCTTTCAGAATGGTTGATGAAACAAATTGCAAAGGGGTGGCGATAGGTCGCTCTGCCATAGGAAACCCGTGGATTTTCAGTGATATTCTAAAAACAGCTAATGATCTTGAAAGGGTTGAGATTTCAAAAGACGAGCTTTATAAGACAATATACTTTCACTATGAAAATATGAAAAGAGAG
The DNA here is from genome assembly GCA_963552605.1 of uncultured Tissierellia bacterium. Classification (GTDB taxonomy): domain Bacteria; phylum Bacillota; class Clostridia; order Tissierellales; family Peptoniphilaceae; genus CAUVKI01. The sequence continues at coordinate 19,906 of CAUVKI010000001.1, read as the reverse complement.
AAAGGCGAGCGTATGGCAGTGCTTGAGATGAGAAAGCAGTTTCCTAAATACCTTAGAGGAATTCCGGGTGCGGCAAAGATGCGCTCGGAGGTTATAAGGCTTACAGATTATGATGATGTGCTATCAAGAATAAAAACTTTTATAAGGGGGACGATATAATGCCGGAAAAAGAAGTATTTATGACGGAAGACGGCTTCAGAAAAATTGAAGATGAGCTTGACGAGCTGAAAAGTGTCAAACGAAAAGAAATTTCTCAAAGGATAAAGCAGGCTCTTGAATTTGGAGATTTAAGCGAAAATTCGGAGTATGACCAGGCAAAAAATGATCAGGCGCAACTTGAGGAAAAAATTCTGAAACTTGAGAATATGTTAAGAAATTCCAAAATAATCGAGGAAAGTTCGCTTGACAAAGATGTGGTGTCGCTCGGCTCCATAGTTGAAGTGAAAGCGGAAGATTCCGAAGAAAAGGAAAAATTTATGATTGTGGGGAGTGCGGAAGCGGATCCTTTTGAGGGGAAAATTTCCAATGAATCTCCTATGGGAAAAGAAATCCTCGGTCATAAGAAAGGACAAAAGATAAAAGTTCCCGTCCCGGGGGGAGAGACCTTGACCTATAAAATATTATCCGTGAAAAGATAGGGGTGAAAAAATGTCGGAAGTAATAAACCAAAACGAAATGATTAAAATCCGTGTGGATAAACTTAAGGAATTGCAGGATAAAGGCAAAGATCCGTTTCTAAATGAGAAGTATGACTTCACTCATCACAGTATGGAAATTAAGGAACATTTTGAGGAGCTTGAGGAAAAAGAAGTGTCCGTTGCCGGAAGAGTGATGTCAAGGAGAGGACACGGCAAGGTATGTTTTTTGGATATCTTGGACTCTCAGGGAAGAATTCAAATTTTTGCAAAGATAGATACTCTGGGAGAAGATGAGTACAAAGAACTTTCTTATCTCGATATAGGGGATATCATAGGAGTGAAAGGAGCCGTTTTCAAAACAAAGGCGGGGGAAATTTCAATAAGAGCGTCGGAGATAATTCTTCTTACGAAATCTCTTAAAATCCTCCCCGAAAAATTTCACGGGCTTACGGATCCGGATCTTCGTTATCGTCAAAGATATGTTGACTTAATAGTAAATCCGGAGGTTCGGGAAACTTTTATACTTAGAAGCAGGATAATAAAAGCTGTCAAGGAGTTTTTGGACGATAGAGAATTTTTGGAGGTGGAGACCCCTATTCTCGGAAATGTGGCAGGGGGAGCCGCAGCTAAACCGTTTTTGACGCACCTCAATGCTTTACACTTGGATATGTCTTTGAGAATAGCAAATGAATTATTCTTAAAAAGACTTATAGTCGGAGGTTTTGAAAAGGTCTACGAACTGGGAAAGATGTTCAGAAATGAAGGAATGGATTATAAACACAACCCTGAGTTTACAAACATTGAACTATATCAAGCCTATGTGGATCTTGACGAGATGATGAATCTTACTGAACATTTGATAAGCTTTGCAGCTGAAAAAGTTCTGGGGACGAGTAAGATTAACTATCAGGGAAAGGAAATCGATCTCACACCTCCTTGGGACAGAATAGATATGGAAGAAGCCGTGTTGAAGTATTCAGGAGTGGATTTCTCAAAGATAAATACCAAGGAAGAAGCTCTAAAAGTGGGGAGAGAACACGGAATAGAAATTGAACCGAACTTTGAGCGGGGGCATATCATAAGCGAGATGTTTGAGAAATACTGTGAGGAAAAACTGGTTAAGCCGACATTCGTAACGGGACACCCGGTGGAAATTTCTCCGCTTGCGAAAAAAGATCCGAAAGACCCGAGAAAGACCAGACGCTTTGAAGCCTTTATAAACACTTGGGAAGTGGCAAACGCTTTCTCCGAATTGAATGATCCGATTGACCAGCGAATGAGGTTTGAACAGCAGGTGGCTCAGAAAAATTTGGGCGATGACGAAGCTCATCCTATGGACTCCGATTTCCTAAATGCAATAGAAGTCGGGCTTCCTCCCACAGGAGGCTTGGGAATAGGTATAGACAGAATTATAATTCTCCTTACAAATCAACCGAGTATAAGAGATGTAATCCTATTCCCGACGATGAAGCCTTTGAACGACAAAAATTCCGAGGAAGCCGAAGAATAAATCAAAAAAATCCCTCAGATTCAGCATTTTTTTGAATCTGAGGGATTTTTTTAATTCCTGAACTATCTCTTTGAAAATTGAGGACTTCTCCTCGCTTTTTTTAAACCATATTTCTTTCTTTCTTTCATTCTGGGATCTCTTGTCAAAAATCCCGACTTTTTAAGGACGGGACGATAATCCGGATCCGCTTCAATAAGTGCTCTTGCAATTCCCTGTCTTATAGCACCTGCCTGTCCGGTAAAGCCTCCTCCTTTCACATTTGCAATTATATCGAAAGCGGAAAGAGATTCGGTCGCAACTAAAGGTTCTCTGACAATGGTTCTCAAAGTTTCATAATCAAAGTATTCCTCAATATCTCTTTTGTTGATAGTAATTTTACCTCCGCCGGGAAGGAGTCTAACCCTTGCCACAGAAGTTTTTCTTCTGCCCGTACCGAAGCATTGTTGACTTGACATTCAAACTCCTCCTTACCATTCATATTTTTCAGGCTTTTGCGCCTCGTGTCCGTGTTCAGATCCTTTGTAGACACGAAGTTTTTTTATCATCTGTCTTCCCAAAGCACTCTTCGGAAGCATTCCCTTTACGGCATGCATAATCATTCTTTCGGGATGTTCTTCATAGACCCTCTTAAAAGGAATATCCTTTCTGCCTCCGGCATAGAGAGTGTGATGCACATAAAATTGCTTTTCGAGTTTCTTTCCCGTAAGTTTAACCTTGTCCGCATTGATCACTATCACATAATCTCCCGTATCAATATGCGGAGTATAGGTGGGCTTATTTTTTCCCATCAAAAGCATCGCTATCTCTGATGACAATCTTCCAAGCACCAAATCCTTTGCATCAATCAAAAGCCATCTGCGATTTTCTCTTGCAGAAGCTGTTGTAGCCAATGTAGTTTTCAATTATTACCCTCCATTCTCTTGTGCTGAAAAGTTTCCGGGGCTTCGCAACACACGTGGATTCTACCTTAGCCTCTTTTTATTGTCAAGATATTTCTTAATTTTCACCACGACAAACGCATAAAAAAAACATTCCAACCAAATTCCTATTTTGCATCAACAACAATATGAAGTTTTACCGTCGCTAATTTTTCCGCTTCGTTTAAGAAACAAAAAAATAAAAAGCCCCGCTTTACTGTGTGGTAAAGCGAGGGCTTTTTTAAATGGGTAAAAACTATTCTCTTTTGCCAAGCTCCTTATCATAGAGATAAAGTCCGCTGAAATTTCCGTCTATACCTTTGAGCACTGTTGTTATATCACTAAATGTCGCTTCCTCTTCCACCTGCTCTTCCACAAACCAGCCCAAAAATCTTTCCACCGCATAATTTTTCTCCGAAACGGCTCTTTCGTAAAGGGCATTTACATTTGATGTGACGAGTTTTTCGTGTTCAAATGCCGCTTCAAATACTTCTTCAACCGATTTATAATCCCTCTTTGGAGCATTGAGAGCATCAAAGAAAATCTCCGACCCCAAATTACCCAAAAATTTATAAATCTTCATCGCGTGTTCAACCTCTTCTTTTGCCTGACGGTACATAAACTTAGAAAATCCGTTCCAATTATTGTTGGTAAACCACGCCGCCATTCCCAGATAAATATATGCGCTGTCCATCTCAAATACCATCTGTGCGCGCAGTCCCTCTCTCAAATCCTTTTCCATATCTTTTCTCCTCTCTTTTAATTAAAATTTAACATCTACCTTCACCTTTTACCCAATTTTTGAAAGATTAAAATTATAAACTCAACTTTCCCGGCAAAATTAGAAAATTCACAAAAAGTCTTTTCTTTTTTGTTCTTTTGAGTTATCATCACGGAAAAATAATTCAGAGTAAGAGGTGTTTGAGTGATTCTAAATATAGAAGATGATTTTTCTTTGAAAAAAATCATTATTTCGGGGCAGTGTTTTCGTGCTGTTGAAATTGAAGAGAAAAAATTTCGCTTTATAACGGGAGATAATTCAATAATAATTCATGAATTGGGAAGCAATAAATTCGATGTTTCCTGTGGGGTTGACGAATGGGAAAAGGTGTGGATTTCATATTTTGACCTTGAGAGGGATTATTCCTCCATAAGAAAAGAGGCGGCAGAAAAAAATTCCGTAATAAAAAAAGCTGTAGACTTTGCAAACGGAATAAGAATTTTGAGACAAGACCCTTGGGAAACTCTAATCACCTTTATACTTTCTCAAAGAAAGAGCCTTCCGGCAATCGCAAATTCCGTTGAGGCTCTTTGTCGAACTTATGGTCATAAGGTATGCGAATTAAACAGTTTTCCCTCCGTTGAAGAAATGTCGGGAGCGACCGAAAAAGAGCTTAGAGAGTTGGGAACGGGATATCGTGCGCCGTATGTTTTATCCGCAATAGAAAAAGTTTTATCAAAAGAAATTGACTTAAAAGAGATGGAAAATTATGACGACGAGACTCTGCATAAATCTTTGATTTCTATTCACGGTGTGGGGGATAAGGTGGCGAACTGTGTTTCGCTGTTCGGTTTCGGAAGAATAAAGCGCGCTCCCATAGATGTGTGGATTAAAAGAATAATAGATGAAGATTTCGGGGGTGAAAATCCGTTTCCGCTCTTTCCGAATGATGCCGGGATAATTCAGCAATATCTTTTTTATTACGCAAAGTATAGAGGGTTGACAAAAGAATAAAGACGGAGTAAATTAGTCACAAAATAGTTATTTTGTGACTAATTTTATATTGTGACAGGGGGATTTAAATGCACAAAGACATACCTCTTTTTTTAGAGGACTATTATGACTACATACGAGTGATAAAGGGCTTATCCGAATCCACATGCGATGAGTATATTTTGGACTTAAAAATCTTTTTGAGATTTCTAAAAATCCGTTACAGGCTCGTGGGAGAAGAAATTGAATTTGAAAAAATTGTCATAGCGGATTTAGATGAATTATTTCTAAAGAAAATATCACTTAAAGATCTCCATGCTTATATTGCATATGTGGATAAAAAACGCGGCAACCAATCAAGAGCCAAATACAGAAAAACTTCGGCATTAAGATCGTTTTTTTGGTATCTTACAAAAATTGCGGAAGTGCTTAAAGAAAATCCTACCGAAAAGTTGGAGTCGCCAAAATTGGAAACAAGAAATCCGTCTTATCTGACTCTTTCCGAGGCTCAAAATTTATTAAAAACCGTGGAGAGTGAAAAAAATGAATTTTTCAGAAAAAGGGATTTTTGTATTCTTTCTTTATTTTTAAACTGCGGTATAAGACTTTCGGAATTAAGGTCAATAGATGTTTCTATGATACGAGATGACGGCACGCTTTCCGTGATCGGAAAAGGAAATAAAGAGCGGACGATATATCTTAATGAGGCTTGCATAGAGGCTATAAAAGACTATCTTTCGGTACGCCCTACTCCCAAAGATATTTCAAGCGGAAATCCCCTATTCATAAGCACTCATAAAAAACGATTGGAAAGACGTTCTATTGAAAGGCTTGTGGACAAGTATATTTCGAAATCGGGGCTTGACCCTTCCATATATTCAACTCATAAGCTCCGACATACCGCCGCAACTCTTATGTATAAGTACGGGAATGTGGATATCAGATCTCTTCAAGAAATCCTAGGACACAGCTCGGTTGCAACTACTCAGATTTATACTCACGTGGATAGCGAAAAACTGCGTGAAGCGGTAGCGTCAAATCCTCTTTCATCTGAACATAATAATAGCAGAACATAGTTTTGTTTTTTCAATTTTATTTGATTGAAACGCATTATTTTACCTATTTAAATTTCTATAATTTAATTCTGAACATAAGTTTAAAATCAAATGTTTTGATAGAAAGTTTACTTTAGTGGCAAAAATAAAGAGGAAAAACTATTTTCCCTCTTTATTTTTAATCCAATAGTCACAATCTTCATATCCGTCAGCAACAGTATGCTCTCTGTAAAGAGTTCCTCCCAAGTGTTCCATAACCGCTTTGTCTGTCTCGCAAAAATAGGGCATAAGCTCATTATAGCCATTATTTTTTGCAAAATCGGCAATCGGACATCCGACAAGGTGAATGCTTATACCCTCCCTGTGATTAAGCGGATTTATTTTCATTCCCCATGTATTATTCCACGAACCGTCTTTTTTGTGTTTATTAAGTTTTCTTGCTCTAAGTCCGAAAAGCCCGTGGAAAAATTTTCGCACCAGCCTGTTATTGAGATTAAACTTGGAAAGCTGACCGCCTTTCTTGTCGCCAATCATCATTCCGAAGCACATATCCATAATTTCATTCGGTGACATATTGCGGTTCATACATTCATAATAAGCAAAAGCGGAGAGCGCACCGTAGAAGTTCTTAGACATAGGATTATATTTTCCTCCAATGCTTGGAGCGTCATTTGAAAAGTTTTCATAGGTTCTAATAATTTTCGCATACTTCTCTTCGGATTTGTCAGGAGAATATTTTCTCTTCAGTTCATTTTTTATCCAATCCTCAGAAGTTTTTGGAATTTCATATACCATCATAATATCCTCCTTTGTTATGATTTTTGTTTAAAAAAAAGCCCTTGATTTTTCATCAAGAGCTTTTCCAATTAAAACTTGATGTTTATATTTCCTCCAACCGAAGGATTTACTGAATTCATCTGCATTTTTAACATCATCTCATTCAACATTGAAGTTTCAATTTCAGTAATCTCCATAGCTTCTTTCATAACCGACAATCCAACCGCTCCTTGCACCGATGAAAGACGAAGATTGGAAATTCCCCCGCTCGAAATGCTCGGCAAACCGTAATCAGACATATAATTCCCTCCTGTTTCATAAAATTTATTGTGAACACCTGGATTATATCACGAAATCCGAAATAAGATCTAATCCTTCTTTATTTTATTTCTTACAGTGGTTGTGCGTAAAAACCTGTCCGAGCGATTGGTGATAAAAGTGTTCTCACCGGTTACATACTCGGAGGCTTCCCCTCTCAAATTCCCCCGTGCGGAGGTTATTTGTATCACAAAAAATGCCGTAACCGCACCTGCAACAACAAGAGATATAAAAAGAGGTTTTCCAATTCCTCCCCCCTCGGACGAGGTTTCCAATTCCGATTCTGCAAAAACGAAGGATGTAATAAGAAAAAAACAGAGTGCGATGAGTAAAATTTTCTTCATACGGTTCACCTCATAACAAAAGATAAAATTAAAAATGTAATGACGAAAACCCCCACAAAGAGAAGGGCTGCTTTCTTCTTATCTATGGGAAGATCCCCGATCATCTTGCCGCTCTGTCCGTTCATGGCGAAAAGGTGATCTTTTCCTTCCCACTTTGTGTAGAGGAGCCATACGGGAAGCATTGCATAACTCACATTCTTTCGGCTTAAATTTACCGTTCCTCCCGTGTGGGTTACGGTGTCGTAATTTGTTATGTCGCTCTGAATTACGTCTATGGCACTTTGTTTTGCACGACTGTCCACACGCTTTTCACATTCTTCCATTTCCACATCTGATTGATTTGCCAAAAACCCCAAAAGATAACTCGGTGAGAAGGTTTTAATCTTTGTGTAGTCAAAAGGTTCTATTGAGTCCATATGTCCGTCGGGCATTTGTGTGGAGGCGTCGGCGGGTATCTGAGAGAAAGAAACTTTTCCCTGTCTTTGAACTTCATAGTGGTCGGTTTCAATTACTTCATAGTCGCCGCTTTGATAGGTTTTGCTGGTCGTAGCCTCAAAGATCAAGTCGCAGTCCGCCTCTTTGTCAAAGAGAAAAAACGGTACATATACTCCCTTAATCTCCTCAATGTGGTTATTATCAATAAATGCTTTCGGAAGCAAAAACTTCCCTTTGTAGAGGTCTGATAGTGCATTTTTTGCATCTTTTTTCTCATACTCAAAGGGGATTACCATATCAGGTTTCTTTTCATCTGAAATTTGCCCCGCAAGAATCGTCTGATTGCCGCAATAGGGGCAGTTCGTAGCGGCTGTGGTTTCTTCGGTAATGAGTTCCGCTCCGCACGAGGGGCAATTATACACTCTCATACCCTGTGCGTTTTCTCCCCAGCCGTTTTCGTCTTTTTGACTGTCGGTATTTTTTGCAGCTTCCGCCGCTTTCTGTGCCTGTTCGGCATAGATAGTTTCTATTTCCTCAACCTCGTAGACGGACTCGCAGTAGTCGCATTTCATCTTTGAAAGCTTGGGGTCAAAGTGCACCGGACCCGAGCAGGCGGGGCATTGATAGTTAGTAGCTTGATTTGCCATAACAAGACTCCCTCGGTTTAGACCATATCTTTATCGTCAAAAGGATCTCCGCATTCGGGGCAGAACTTGGGGATATTATTCATATCCTTGGGTTCCCAACCGCATTTGTCGCATTTGTATCCGCCGGGCTTTTTTCCTCCGCAGTGTGAGCAAAACTTTCCGCTGTTGCTTTCACCACAGCTCGGACAAGTCCAATTTCCGCTTTCGGGTTTCTTTTCTCCGCAATCGGGGCAGAATTTTCCCTCCGCGTGATTTCCACACTTGGGGCAAACCCAACCTGAAGAGGATTGCGCCGCAGCTTGTTGCTGCTGTTGCTGTTGTGCCTGATTTTGCATTCCCATTTGGAAAAGATTTGCGGCGTTAATTCCTCCTGCGCCCTGTGCCATACCCATTCCCATAAAGCCGGTCATTGCGCCCGCCGAATTTTTTGCAGCGTCCTGCATTGCCTGAGCTTGAGCACCGACCATATGTGCAGCCGCTCTGGTAGGATCGGTAAAAGCTGCATTTCTTTGAAGCTCTTTAAGCATTTTTTCATCTTCTTCGTCCGCCTTAATGCTGGACACTCCGAAAGAAACAATTTCTATTCCTCTGAGATCTTTCCATTTCGCAGATAGTATTACATTCAATGCGTCTGCAAGCTCCATAGTATGTCCTACTACCGATGAATACCTTATCCCTTGCTCCGAAAGTCTTGCAAAAGCCGGCTGTAATGCCGTAAGTAATTCGGTTTTAAGCTGGCTGTCAAGTTCGTCCCGATAGTATTCGTCCGCCACATTCCCTGCCACATTCTTATAAAAGAGCATAGGGTCGCAAAGGCGGTAGCTGTATTCGCCAAAGCATTTTATACTCACATCAATATCAATTCCTGCCCTTGCGTCAACAACTCTGAAAGGTACGGGAGAGGGAGTGCCGTATTTATTCCCGGTAAGCTCTCTGGTATTAAAATAATAAACCCTTTGATCCTTTGGAGCTTCCCCTCCGAAAGCAAATCTTTTTTTCATACTTTCGAAAGTTTTTCTAATACCGTCTCCCAATTTGCCGTCAAAAATCGTAGGCTCCGTAGAGGAGTCAAATACAAATTCCCCGGGTTCAGCCGAAAATTCAACGATTTCTCCCTGCTCCACAATCGCCATAGCCTGACCGTCCGCCACTGCTATAACCGAACCTGATGTGATGATGTTATCCGAGCCCTTTTTATTTGAAGAGCGTCCGGAAGTTTTTTTCATTCCCTTTTGCATCAGAACTTCCACAGGCATCGCCTCGCAATAGAAAAATTCTTTCCATTGATCCGCCATCACTCCGCCCGCAGCTCCCATTGCCGCTTTAATCAAACCCATAATATCACACTCCTTTTTTGATATGCGAGCATTATACCATAAAAAATCTCAAAATATCAACCACGTAAATGCCCAGTTTTCTTGTATTCTTTGAACTTTTCTACCTGCCGAAAACGATTACGATAGTAACACACTCATTCACTTCGAGAGGGCGTTTACACTAGCTTGAACTGTATTGTAGATGTTTACAAGTTAATACTTACTTATACTTCCGATATTTCTGATTTTTGCTATTCGGCTTATCAGAAATCGTGCGTTCAATCATATTCTGCTCCAGAGCCGGATTCAGATAGTTTTTACGGAAGGTCGGTCTATGTGAAAGACCGAGCCGCTCCATAAGCTCCGAAGCGGAAATCGTATCATTGCCGAGAGCAAAGAGCAGACGCTCAACCGGCGTTTTATTTTGGTCGGTTACTTGGTCGTTATCTTGGTCGGTGGAGCGACCAACAACCGTCACTTCTTTCAGGCTGTCTCTGATAATTTCAAGCATCAGTTCCACAAATCCTGCGCTGTCTGCTTGCCTGTCAGCGGCACCAAGAGCATCGTAGTATTCCTTCTGCTGGGATTGAATCAATTCCTCAATTTAAACCTTCTTATTTTTCTATCAGATTCTCAATGGCACAGCCCAGCGTTTTTGAAATGCGGTACAACGTTTCTGCGCTTGCCTTATTGATGTTCTTTCGGCGCTGCTCGTACATCTGAATGGAGCGGAGTGCCACACCGGACTGCTCTGCAAGGGTGGCTTGTGTGCATCCATAGGCGGTACGGATGCGTTTTAGATTGGTATCCTTGAAGTATTCTCTAATCCTTTCGTCCGCAATGTCAGCAAATTTGGAAATGTCGGCTTCATGAAGTGTGTAGTACATTCTCTGAAGCTCATCAAATGAAAGAGCTTTGAATATCTCAGAGTAGCTTCTTGTTGAATACCACTGATAATAGGCAACAGCCCATCCGATCCAGTATTCCCTTGAGCGGCTTAAGATTTCCGCAGGCTCTGCGTCAAGGATTTTTCCTGTGGTCTCAAGCGCCACATCTGAGGCAATCTCTATCCCGCTTTTACCCGCAAGGATGGATGGCTCACCATTCTCCATGCGCTGGCTTATTGTGCTTACGATAAAGAGCTTAACGAAATCCTCGCCGAGTATTCCGCAAGCGTTTACCGCGTAGTCAAAGGCATCACCCAATGCCGCCTGTGCCTTACTCAGATAGATTTCTCCGTATGCGCGGGTCATCATTTGTAACGCCTCCTCTCATTATATCTTGTATATACAGACCATCCGCTTCTTCCTCAAGGATGTTCAGATAGGTCTGATTGGCGTCACTGTCTCTTGCCTTTCGAAGAACATAGTAGGTATCCTTTTCCGCCGTCTCAAAGCCCTCATACTTGATTTTTGAAAAAGCGAATTTTGACTTGATAACGATCTGCTCGCCGAGCTTGCCGAGCTGCATTGCGTGCGAAAGCTGCTCCACGGTGATCGCATTGTTCAAAAACGCCTCGGCGTAATCAAAATAGGAATCATTGGCTATGTAGCCCGTGATTAGATCGTAAGCATTGACGTTGACTCCAAAATTGTCAATCAGGTAGGATTTAGCTCTTCTCGCTACGGGTGTTTTGATGGAAAACAGCCGGTGAGCAACAAGGACTGCTATCCAGTTGAGTATGGTATAATCTGGGCTGTTAAGCTTAAGAATGTTCAGAAACTCCGTGTCAAGAGTGTATCGGTTGGAAAAGCCGTTCTGCAGAGACGAAACCGCCCATTCCTTTGCAAGGTCGTTGCTTTTGGTGCAGTAGAAGCCCAGCCCGAAATCATTGTTCTTTTTGCCTTCTCCGAAGGTTGGTGTTTCAACAATTTGCTGAGAGCCATGATATATAGTCAGAAGTTTATCCATTGTCAGTCCCTCCACACCTCTCATTATATCATCAAAATATTATCGGCTGTTGTTTGATTGCCTCGACAAATGCACTAAGTGACATAGGACAATAATCAAAGTTGTACTATTCACGACTCTTGCAAGCGCAAACACCACGGATTTTTTCATTCTGAAATTATTTCGGAGAGGCATTTTTTCTAAAAAAAAGCACGCCGACTTAGCGTGCTCTTCACCGCAACTAAAACCTCTCCAAGGCGAACATCGTACTCATTATGGGTAACCCTTGCCCAAAGATACCACGGAAAAATTTTGAAATTCGCGAAATTTTGCAAATCTTGAATCGCATAATCCCTTATCTCTTCAATAGAGACCAACTCAATCTCTGGGTAAAAACTCTTTATTACCGAATTTCCCGATGTGAACCCGGGATTAACAAATTTAGGGAAGTCACAAGCATACCCATAGCAATTAACGTAAGGATTGTTTAAATAATATGGAGCGTCGTAAATGTTTCCATTGTAAGGACTGTATCCATAATATCTGTATTAAGCCTCATCATGATATCCTGAATAAGTGCGATTTTCTTTGTTGTACCCGCGATAAAAAAGATTCTTTTCATCGACTATGGGCTTAATTTTTTCTAGAAACAACTCTGCAGAATTCTCTGCTCCCAAGGCTTCAGATCTTATTTCTAAAAGTTCATCCTCCGAAAGAATTCCACTGTTTAAAGCTACATTAAAAGCAGTGTCCAACCTCAGACTCTTCAAATCACCACTCGAATAAAACCGTTTAAGTTCATCAAAAAAACGTTTCTCCATAATTTCGCTGAGAGTATTAACGCAAATTTCAAAGCTCTCAGCTAAACTCATAAGGTAATAAGTGGTCATTTTATCGTGTAATTTCCTTTTGTCAATTAAACCTGTCTTTAAAGCCTCATCGTAAAGCTTTTGAAAAGCTTCCATTCGGTTCGGAGGTTTTATTGAATCAAAATCAAGCGAAGATACGCCTTGATTTTTCAAGCAAGATATCAATTCTTTATCATACAACTTTTTTTCATTCAAAAATTCAGCCACAAACCCTTCCTTAAACAAATCAAAAGCCGCCTTTTTCTCCAGCATTTCATTAAGGCTTTGCTTTTTGTAAAGTTCAACTTTTTCACTTTCGGCTTCATCCTCTATCGGATACATAAACGAAGGTACTTGAAATTTATTGAGGTCTTTAAAATTTTTCGTCGAGTGAAACTTTTTTGCCTCGGACAATTCATCCTTGGAGAGCAATCCTGCATTAACGGCGATTTTAAAAATACGCTGAAAATTTTCCGAGTCCTTTTCATCTCTTGAAACCTTATAACACTTCTTTAAAGTTTCAATAAACTCTCTTTGAGTCTTCTCATCAATGGCACTCACACGAGCTTGAAGTTCTCTGTAAAAATCATTCTTGCCTCTGCTTTTAAAGCTTATTTCAGGATGAATGATTTCAAACAATCCATCAATTTTCTCAATTTCAGACACCCTGTGATATCCGAGCAAATCCATCGCTTCGTAAAAAAACTCCGCAAAGCTCGGTTTTTTCCTTTCGGAATTTACGGCTGTGCTCTTAAAGTATTCGATTACCTCTTTCCAACTTCCCGGATAGTAAACCTCTTCTTCTGCAAAAACAGTGCCAGAGAAGCTCATTGCAAAAATCAGAGCCGCAATGGCGACTAGAAATTTTTTCATAAACGAACCTCCTAAAGTCAAAATCTTTACAAAGGCTTCTTAGATTTCTCTAAAAAGCCTTGCTGTGTCGCCGTTCTTATACCTACTTGGATTTTTGTATATCATCTCATTGTCTCCTATTTATCATCCCCCTGCAATGGAGGTCATTGTATCATTAACTAATTATAAAAGCCAATTCTATTTTCATAAATTATCCACGACAAGGGAAACAGTGCCTATTCGATTGCTTGCTTTCTTGATTGTTCCAATGTGATTTGATAGAATAATCCTCGGTGAATGCAATCTGTAAAGATAAGACGAGCAAAATAAGGAGGAAAAATATGCACGGATTTAACTTGATTAAAAAGGAAGATATTAAAGAAATTCACTCAGAGGGCTTTTATTATGAACACGAACGCTTGGGAGCGAAGCTCGTTTTTTTGAAGAACGACGATCCGAACAGAGTTTTTGCGGCGGGCTTTCGCACCACTTCGAATAATTCCACGGGAGTTGCACACATAGTTGAGCACTGCGTGCTCTCAGGCAGCAGAAAATATCACACGAAAGAACCGTTTATGGATTTGTTGAAGGGCTCGCTTCAAACTTTTTTGAATGCAATGACCTTTCCCGAAAAAACCATTTATCCCGTTGCGAGCCGAAATGAAAAAGACTTCAGAAATTTAATGGACACATATTTGGACGCAGTTTTCTTTCCGAAGCTGCTCGAAGATGAAAGGATTTTTTTGCAGGAGGGTTGGAGATATGAAATCCATTCGAAGGAAGAACCTCTGACGATTTCGGGCGTGGTTTATAATGAGATGAAAGGAGCTATGAGCGCACCGGAGGCGGTAGTCGGTCAGGCTATGCTAAGTGCACTCTTTCCCGAGAGTTTTTATGCATACAATTCCGGAGGCGACCCTTATGAAATTCCCACCTTAACCTATGAAGCGTTTAAGGAGTTTTACAAGAAACACTATCACCCCTCAAACGGCTACCTGTTTTTATACGGCGACTTGGATATAGAATACTACTTGGAATACATTGACAGGGAATATTTAAGTCATTTTGACAGGAGAACCGATATTTCGACGCTTCCCGAGATATCAAAATTAAAAGCTCCTGTGGATTACAAAGATTTTTATAATGTATCCGAGGGAGAGGGAGTTGAAGATAAAACCTTTTATTCGTTTGCCTGCTCGTTTGGAGAAAACGGAAATGTGTTTGATGCTCTTTTACTCTCACTTTTAGATGAAGTGTTGGTGGATTCGGATGCGGCACTTCTTAAGAACACTCTTTTGGAAGGAGGGTTTTGCGAAGACTTATACAGTGCATCGGAAAGCAGTCAAAAGCCGATGTTCGGATTGGTGCTTAAAAATGTGAAAGAGGAAAAACTTCAGGAGATAAAGGGCTTAATCAGAGATGTGCTGGAAAAAATTGTAAGAGAAGGACTTGACCTTAAACTCCTTGAGGCGTCTTTGAATAAGATAGAATTTAACCTGAAAGAGGGCGGAGCGGATTTTCACACTAAGGGCGTTATCTACTATATAGAGGTAATGGATCATTGGATTTTCGGGGCAGATCCCATTTCCATTCTAAAGACCGATGAACCTTTGAAGCTTCTGAGGGAAAAGATAGGAACTGATTTCTTTGAAAAAATCATCAGGGAGCGCATCTTGGATAACCCCGATGCGGCTTGGGTGGAGGTTGCTCCGAAAGAGGGGCTGACTGCGAACAAAGATATTGAATTGCAAAAAAAGTTGGAGATTTTTAAGGATTCCCTGTCGGAAGAAGAACTCCTGACAATAATAAAAAAAGCCGACGACTTAAAAAAGATGCAGGAAGAACCCGACACTCCCGAGGCTCTTTCCACCATTCCCAGATTGGCACTGTCAGATGTATCGGAGGAGATGGGAGTAATTCCATATATCCCCTATGATACAAGTTATGCTCCGTTTTTTCACCACGAAGCTTTCACATCGGGCATAGCATATTTCAAAATGTCCACATACATTGCGGATTATCGTTTGAAAGATTTGCAATATGCTTCTCTTGCCGCTTCACTTTTGGGTAGCTTGGACACGAAATATCACACCTATCAGGAGTTATCCAATGAAGTATATCTTTCGTTTGGAGATTTGAGATTTTCCGTAAGTTGCTTTGAACATATGCGCCATAAATATGAAATGGCTTTCTTTAATGTATCCGGAAAGGTATTAAGGGAAAATATAGAAAAAGTCATTCCTTTGCTTAAGGAAATTTTATCCTACACGAAATGGGATAACAAAAAAAGAATTTTTGAACTTTTGCAGATGATGAAATCAAGATATGAAACCTTTTTCATTATGGGCGGAAACTCCTACGCAATGACCAGAGCAAAAAGCTATGTTTCCAAAACCGCTTTTTTGTCGGATATGACCGGAGGAATAGGTTTTTACTTCTTCATAAAGGAGCTTTTGGAAAAATATGACGATATGTTCGATGAAATCTCTCATAATTTGAGCAGAGCAGCACTTTTAATCGGAATACGTTCAAATACGATGGGAATGATCACCGGCGAGAGAAAAGATTATTATGCGCTGGGTTCAAGGCTTGTTGAGTTTCTTAGAAGCAATCCAATCCGAGAACCTGAAGCCAATCCTGAAATCAAGCTTGCTCAAAAAAACGAGGGAATTATAATCAACTCTTCGGTTCAATTCGTTTCCAAGGCGGCATATCTTCCGTCACTGGGTGAGGAGATAAACGGAGTGGATTTGTTTATAAGATTTTTAGTGGGGCTTGATTATCTTCACAATAACATCAGGGCTATGGGCGGAGCATACGGCGCAGGGCTTACCGTTGACGGAAATGCCATTGCTCTGTTTTCCTATCGGGATCCCAATCTTGAACGCACGATAGAAGTGTTTAATAAAATGGCTGATGAACTCGAAAGAATAAATCTCTCCAAAGAAGAACTTACTCAAAACATAATCGGTACAATGAATGCAAGAAATCCCGCAATGACCGACAGGGTTAAGGGAGAGGTGGCATTATTTAGAATACTCTCGTGTGTGAGCGATTATACTTTTAAAAATATAAATTATGAAATACTGAATGTGGACAATGAAAAAATCAGAGAGAGAGCTTGGCTATATAGGAAAGCGATGGAGCAGAATAATTTGACCGTATTTGGAAGTGGTGAAAAAATTTCTTCCAGCAAAGAATTGTTCAAAAACATCATAACTATAAGCTAGAGGTGAGAGTTATGGAAATGCAGGTGGCAGGGATAACTTCGGCAAGAGAAGTTTTTATAGGCTCAAGGGACAGAAATTTCAAGATGAGCGAATATTTGATAGTGGAAGATGTGCAGGGAGATATCGTCGGGGAAATTGTGGACGCTCAAACCTTTAACAGATATCTCCCCTTGGGAGTGTCGCAGGATTTTGTGGATCGCTCCGTGCTGGAGTCTCTCTCAAGTTTGGGATATAGGATAGATGAAGAAACCGTATATATAGGAAAGCTTAGATTCATAAATGAAACACTATATCCTGTAACCACCGGTGCAAAAGTGAGAGTGCCGGAATTTTCGGAGGTAAAGTCACTTCTTGTGCAAGCCCCTCCGAAGCAAGGAATGCTTTTCGGAATTATAAAAAACACGGACTCCCTCTTTGAAAAAATGCCGGAGGAATATAAGAATTTGGCGGAAACTTTCGAGGACGGCGAAACCAAACCGCAGGGAGATGTGCCGTATATATTTCCTCACAGGACTCTTCACCAATACCCTCACATCGGAATTTTCGGGGGTTCAGGTTCGGGAAAATCCTTCGGCTTAAGAGTGATATTGGAAGAGCTTATGAAAAAGCGGATACCCACCGTGGTATTGGACCCTCACTACGAAATGGACTTCTCTTCTATGAGAAACGGTGTGGAAAGCCCTTATCTTGAAACTTTTATAAAGCTCCAAATAGGCAGGGATATCGGGGTCGATTTTAAGGAGCTGCAAAAAAATGATTTGAAAAATCTTTTGAGTGCGGCAAGTCCCATCACCGATGCTATGAGCGGAGCAGTGGATTCGCTTTTTAACCAAAAATTCACTCTTGAACAATTTAAAAATCTGCTAAAACAACTTTCAGAAGCGCAGGCGTGCGGAGGGGAAAAGGAGATAACGGAAAGAATGGAAACTGCCCCTTCCACTGATGCAAAAACGGCGTGGGAGATAAGACTCGGGATTTATAAAAAGTATGCAAAGACCTGTCCTTATCAATCAGTGAACGGCATATTCTGGAGACTTAGCAGATTGGAAAAAGACGGGATATTTTACAAGGATATTAAACCTTCAATAGACGGAATTTCTGAAGGAAAGCTTGTGGTGATACAGGGAAGCACTCGAATGATACAGGTGTTTGCAACATATCTTTTGGATTTTTTCTATAAGAAGCGACGAGATTATAAAGACGGGTCGTATTTAAATATGGCTGCGGATTGTTTTCCGCCCTTCGTCATAGCAACCGACGAGGCACACAATTTCGCCCCCAAAGGATACGACTCTCCTGCAAAAACCGTAATGAAAGAAATTTCCCAAGAGGGAAGAAAGTACGGGGTATTTTTAATCTTTGCAACACAGCGTCCGACTCTCCTTGATGAAACGATTTCCGCACAGCTTAACACAAAGCTCATATTCAGAACGGTAAGAAGCTCGGATATTCAGACTATAAAAGAGGAAACGGATTTGACGGACGATGAAACCAAAAGACTTCCTTATCTTAAAACGGGGGATGTGTTCGTTTCTTCTTCTTCTCTGGGGAGAACCTCTTATGTCAGAATTCGTGCGGCGGACACCACAGCTCCCAATTCCGAAAACCCGTTTGACGAGCTTTCCCGTATGGCAAAGACTTCGGACAAAAATTTCATATCAAATCTTTCCGAAAAATTTCCAATTCACGAAAATGAATTGATAGATGTGTGCAAATTTTTGGAAGGCAAAGACATAAGAATAAGTGTTGAAAATTTAAGACAAAAACTTGATGCACTTTCTGCAAGGGGAATTTTGGATACAGATGACTTTTTCGATAAAACTTGGCGGCTCAAAGAGCAAAAGGGGGATTAAGATGCTTGCGGAAGAATTCGTGGGAGTTTTGAGGGAACACGGAATAAATTTTTATACCGGAGTACCCGACTCCTTTCTTAAAGAGGTTTTGAATTATATAAATTTCAAATTTGAAAGTGAAAACCTCATTGCGGCTAATGAGGGAAATGCCGTGGCATTGGCGGCGGGGCATTATCTTTCCACAGGAAAGCCTGCACTTTGTTATATGCAAAATTCGGGAATAGGCAATGCGATAAATCCTATTCTTTCGCTCCTTGACCCTATGGTTTATGGAATACCCGTAATGTTTTTGATAGGTTATAGAGGAAAATCCGGACTTAAAGATGAGCCCCAGCACAAGAAACAGGGATTAGTCACCGAGGAATTATTAAGCACGGCGGGAATTGAATACAAAGTTATAAATAGTGAGTTTACAAAAAAGGAACTTTCCGAGATTTTGAGTTATAAACTTTCGGAGATGAAAGCTACGGGAAAATCCTTTGCATTTGTAGCTGAAAAAAATACTTTTGATGAATATGTTTTCACTCCCGAAAAATCTCCGTACAAGTTGGAGCGGGAAAGAGCCATAGAAATCGTTGTGGAAAATCTTAAGGATTTTTGGTTTGTTTCCACCACGGGTCACATCTCCAGAGAGCTTTTTGAAATAAGAGAGAGAAAAAAAGAAATTCACGACAGAGATTTTTTAACTGTCGGTTCTATGGGACATAGCTCAATGATAGCTTTCGGGATTGCAAAAAATCATTTAAATAAGAAAATTGCGGTGCTTGACGGCGATGGAGCTTTAATAATGCATATGGGGGCTATGAGCACAATAGGAGCTTCCGATTTGAGTGATTTTTTTCATATCGTCTTTAATAACGGAGCGCACGACTCCGTGGGAGGACTCCCTACAAAGGGTTTTGATATTTCTTTTAAGGAGACGGCAAAAGCCTTAGGTTATGATTATGCGGAAAGTGTTTCCGATGAGATTTCGCTAAAAAACTTTCTTTCTGAAAGTAGAAATGGAAAAATCTTTTTGGAGATAAGAGTAAAAAAAGGAGCCAGAAAGAATTTGGGAAGACCAACTCTTTCAACCTTTGAAATGAAAGAAAAATTTATGAAAAGCTTGGAGGGATAGTTATGGTTTATGTTCCTATGGGGGTGGATATTCTTCATCACGGTCATATCAACATCATAGAAGAAGCGAGAAAGTACGGAGAGGTTACCGTAGGGCTGCTTTCGGACGAGGCAATTTCATCATACAAACGCTTTCCGTTTTTGAAATATTCGGAGCGGGAAAAAATTATGATGAATATAAGAGGAGTTTCAAAAGTTGTAAGACAGGAAGATGTTTACGGAATAGAAAACATAAAAAAACTGAAGCCCAAATATTATGTGCATGGAGATGACTGGAATGATGAAATTCACAAGGAATCACGACAAAAAGTTATCGAAGCGCTTAAAATTGCGGGGGGGGGGGGGGGGGTAATAAAAAAATTTACCAAAAACAAAAGGGTTTACGGAGAAGAAAATGATGAAAAAAAAAAAAATCCTTTTTGCCAAAAGATTTCTGTTTTTTTTAA